>NZ_FMWS01000132.1 GCF_900103255.1 Gilliamella bombi
TGTATGATTTAGTGTAGCCGATCCAGGTAAATTAATTTTTTTATTAAGTTTTTCTTCAATAAGCATAGATAATTTTTCAAATAATGTTTCCCAAACCTGTACATACTCTATTTTACTGATAGAAAGTTTCATATCAGGAATTTTTCCATTATATATACCTACATCTGGTCCCTTCTTATATTCAAGTTCTACACCTTTATCATTAATGTCATAATAGAAGTAAAAATCTGAACCTTGCTCACAAAACCAAATATCATCTTTGCCTGTCCAATTATTTTTTACTCGTTTGATTGACTTAACTATTTCTTCATAACATACTGTTATATCAGGATAAAGATCAATATTTACTTTGTAAGTGCCTTTCAGTTTAATAAAAAACTCACAATCAACATATCTTCTCAATTCTTCCAATGCATATTGAAAATGAGTTAGTTCATCATCTATATCATTATCAATATCGCCTATAGGATTTTTATATTTAATATTGAATATGGTTTCCATTTTAGTTTCCATGAATATATGACATAATTTCTACTTTGAGGTATTAATAAAAACACCTAGTCACAGTATACATATATATTTAAACCATCATTGAATGATTTTTCCAGAAAATCAATGAAATGAATAATTGTTTCAAGATGTAATTTTTTTGTTTTAATAAGACTTTTTAATTCCTTTATCAAAGGCTGAATTTCACCATATAAAATGGTAGTATCAGCATAATAATCATCAATTTTTTTTATTATTGGATACTGACTTAATGGTTTCGCATTATTGAGTAATTTATCATAATCAAATTTCCTAAATGAAAATACTGGTGTGCTTTCATCTATTTTCTTTTCATTTTTTGATGCCATAAAATCCAAAGCCATAAATACCTCATATTTAACTTGATGAGAAGCCTCTATTCCTTTTCCGTTTATCATTACCACTATTCAATCCCACTGATGGTTTCAAGCCAATCCATCACACACTGACACAGGTTAAACCTGA
>NZ_FMWS01000131.1 GCF_900103255.1 Gilliamella bombi
TTTTTATAGTAAAGTCGTGGTTAAAAAAGCAATAACAATGACTTCACTCTTTTTTATTTAAGTATGATTTTTTTTGTTTTTTTACATAAACACGGTGCTTTCCTGAAAGTTTTTAACAAAAATGAGGGTTATCTTTATTTTTTATTAATTTTTATAACACAGTTAAAATTCATAAAGCGATTTTAGGAAAAACGCTTTATGGGTTTTAGCAGATTGTTTTAATCATGAAGGGGGGGAAACAAGTTGGTGTTTTCCTATACCTAATTTTACTTAACTATTCGCCGACTTATTGGGGCAGCGAATGTCCGCATTACTGTAATTCAATCTAATCCGTTATTGTTCGTGTTTAAACAATTTTGTTTGTTGATCTAAATAGCTCAGCACATCAGGCATTCGGTGTTTGCCTGCCATTGATTGCACGCTATTGGCTGCATTTATTAGCGGTATGCCTATCGAGGTAACATATAACGGGTGCTTGCTTTGACCACGAAGAACTTCGATCAAATACTCGCTATTGCCTGAAAACGGCTTTTTAGCAACACCAATAATAGGAATGGTTTTGTTTAATGCATGATACAAATGCCCGCCTAGCCCTATCTTACCTTCATCCAAATGTACATAACCATCAATCACAATGCAGGTAAGTTTACTTAAATCAATTTTATCAAGCAGTGACATAATGCAAGGTAATTCCCGTTGATAAAACTGACCTGATTGATAGGGCGCAACGTTATCTTGATAATCTGTGATTACCTGTTCAAGTGCTGAGGTTGAATCAGTCCAATGATTAAATAAAATACCGACCGATTTGGCGCGGTTGTCAATGTAATAAACATCAATTGCCAGTATCATATTAAGTTATGTTCTCTTTAAAACATTATTTATCAATGAATCAATACATTGAAACTAACTGAGTAAGATAACATTATTACTGTTATTAATTCAATGTGATAATATTTATTTCTGTATTGATTATTCTATTGATTATTATTAAATATACTTATTAAGT
>NZ_FMWS01000130.1 GCF_900103255.1 Gilliamella bombi
TCAAGAAAGACTTACAAAGCTAATTGGTATGGTTGATAACGATATGAAAAAGGAAAAAGATGGTTATGCTGAATTTATGATAGGACTACAATATCAACAACTCTGTTTAGATTATACCGTAGGTAAAAAAATCATTGGATTATCATCCAGAATGGAGTGTATTTTAAAATATATGCAAAGTTCTATCGATTATGTAGATAAATATAATATTGCCAATCCTAATGATAGAATGGATATTACTATCCTGACGGAATATTTTGAAACGGAAACGTTATCAAATTTATTAGGTTTAGCTATTTTATTTAAACGCCAAGATTGGTTTGAAACCATTGTTAAAGCTGTGGATTTTGACCAAGAAAATCGAGAAAAAGCGTTAGATAGTCTCATTGCTATGAAAATTCCAAACTATCCCATTACCGAAGAAAAAACGCCACGAGAACTGAGCTTTCGCAACCCGCTTTATAAAGCGATTCATGCCGAGCCCCCTAAAGATACCTTAAAATTCTTAGATGAATACTTGCGTCGTTGGTACGATGGGCTACGTAAAGCAGGCAATGTTTATATTGATATTCACTTATTACAACAAGGCGACTCCAGAGATTGTTGTTCTTTTCATGGCTACTGGTGTTTTGAAGCCGCCGCAGTAGCGTATTTAAAAGATATTGATGATAGCAGCCTACACCGTTTTATTTATTACCCAAAAGATATGGTTGAATATGCTCGCAATAATCATAAATAGCTATCATATAAGCTATAAAAAGGCAGAAATTATCGCTATTACCACTAGTAAGCAATCGCCTTACTCCGTTTTATTTAACAAAAAAGAAGAAATGTGTGATGCATAAAAAAATAAGTCTAAATAAAAATATAAGGAGATTAAAATGATAGAATTTGAACAAAGACGCCGTCAACAATTATTAGATGAAGATTTTTATCCGTATATACAAAATAATCTAGATTGGTTAATAAATCAATTTGAGATACAAATAAAGCAAATTAAAGACCCTTTTGTTGAATCGATGGTTAATACTCAATATGAACAATTTTGTTTAGATTACACTATAGGTAAACCAATCTCGAAATTATTTCTACGTCTAGAAATTATTATTGAATATACAATAAAAGCAATCAGTTTTGTAGAGAGACACAATTTAGCGAATCCAAATGACAAAATGAATATTTCTATTCTAACGGAATATTTTGAATCTGAAATACTGTCCAATTTATTAGGATTATGTATTTTATTTGAACGGCAGGATTGGTTTGAAATTATTGTTAAAGCAGTCGATCTTGATCAGGAAAATCGAGAAAAGGCGTTAGATAGTCTCATAGGCATGAAAATTTTGAACTATCCAGTTACTGAAGAAAAGATACCACGAGAATTGAGTTTTCGCAATCCGCTTTATAAAGCCATTCATGCTGAAAAACCTAAAGATACCTTAAAATTTTTAGATGAATATTTACGCCGTTGGTACGATGGACTTCGAAAAGCGGGAAATGTCTATATAGATAGTCATTTATTGCAACAAGGAGACTCTAGAGATACTTGTTCATTTGTTGGCTACTGGTGCTTTGAAGCAGCTGCGGTAGCGTATTTAAAAGATATTGATGATAGCAGCCTACACCGTTTTATTTATTACCCAAAAGATATGGTTGAATATGCTCGCAATAATCATAAATAGCTATTATATAAGCTATAAAAAGGCGGAAAGTATCGCTATTACCACTAGTTATAGGACAATAAAGCAATCGCCTTACTCCATTTTATTTAACAAAAAAGAAGAAATGTGTGATGCATAAAAAATAAGTCTAAATAAAAATATAAGGAGATTAAAATGACAGAATTTGAACAACAACGCCGCCAAAAATTATTAGATGAAGATTTTTACCATTATTTTCAAGAAAGTTTGAATAGGATGATTGACGAAACTGATGTAGAAATAAAAAGTACAAAAGCTCCTTTTGTCGAATTTATGATAGGTTTACTATATCAACAATTTTGTTTAGATTACACGATAGGCAAACCTATTGTCGAATTATTACCATGGATGCAAGAAATAATTAACTATACCCAAAATGCAGTCAATTTTGTTGAACGTTATAATGTTAGTCATCCTGAAAGTGGTCTAAATATTACTATGCTAAGGGAATACTTTGAAACTGAGGAGCTATCTAATTTATTAGGACTTTGTATTCTATTTGAACGGCAGGATTGGTTTGAAATTATCGTTAAAGCCGTCGATCTTGATCAAGAAAATAGAGAAAAAGCAATTGATAGCTTAATTGCAATGAAAATCCCTAATTATCCAATCACTGAAGAGAAAACCCCAAGATTACTAAGTTTCCGTACCCCTCTTTATAAAGCCATTCATGCTGAAAAAACTAAAGATACCTTAAAATTTTTAGATGAATATTTACGCCGTTGGTACGATGGGCTACGTAAGGCTGGTTATGAGTATATAGATACTCACCTATGGCAACAAGGTGACACTCGAGATTGTTGTTCATTCTATGGTTATTGGTGTTTTGAAGCCGCTGCG
>NZ_FMWS01000129.1 GCF_900103255.1 Gilliamella bombi
ATGATCCAATATTTGATTTTCTATTTTATCTTCAGCATTAGTATTATCATAATAAATCACATGATTGGTTTTATTACCCTGGCTATCAAAATATTCATCAACTCTTGATATGCCATCTTTGTTTATGTAGGTATAGCGTATATTTTGTTGCGTTAACAGATTCTTGCTATTACCCGCTATAGCTTTTTCATTTTCATCATAAAAAGTTTCATCATAATAAATTATTTGATGTTCATTATTATAATACTCCAATTTATTATACTTTAAATTTTGATTAGGCCAATATTCATAATTAAAATGGATAATCGTATATGTAGGTCGTTTTTGAATACTGATCACCTTTCCATCTAATTTTTCAATACGTATATAGCCGGGCTCTTTAAACACTGCTTCAAAATTTTCTTTTTTTTGCAATTGGTTGTCCTTATCTAAAATATAAAAATGGATACCATCTTCAAGTGTCTCAAAAGGCTCTGTTGGATAGAGTATTTCTATAATATTTCTACATATGTTAATCACTTTACTATATTGATTATTTTCATTAATTGTTATTTGATAAATATCCGATAATGAATTATCGTCAGGGTCTGTTTCTAA
>NZ_FMWS01000128.1 GCF_900103255.1 Gilliamella bombi
TTAGAAACAGACCCTGACGATGATATTGCATTACAGGAAATTTCTCAAATAATACTTAATGAAAATAAGCAATATCGTGAAGTTACAAAGATAAGAAGAAATATTATAGAAATACTCTATCCAACAGAGCCTTTTGAAACACTTGAAGACGGTATCCATTTTTATATTTTAAATAAAGACAACCAATTGCAAAAAAAAGAAAACTTTGAAGAGGTGTTTAAAGAGCCCGGTTATATACGTGTTGAAAAATTAGATGGAAAGATGATCAGTATTCAAAAACGACCTATATATATGATTATCCATTTTAATTATGAATATTGGCCTAATCAAAATTTAAAGTATGATAAATTGGAGTATTATAATAATGAACATCAAATAATTTATTATGATGAAACATTTTATGATGAAAATGAAAAAATTATAGCGGGTAATAAAAAGAATCTGTTAACACAACAAAATATACGCTATACCTACATAAACAAAGATGGCATATCAAGAGTTGATGAATATTTTGATAGCCAGGGTAATAAAACCAATCATGTGATTTATTTTGATAACACTAATTCTCAACATAAAATCGAAAATCAAATATTGGATCAT
>NZ_FMWS01000127.1 GCF_900103255.1 Gilliamella bombi
CACTTTTTTGGCGAGGATCACAAATGGTATTGCCGTTGGACTGGGGGGAAACTTGTTTTATATTATGGTTTTATTGATAGAGTTGAGGAGCATTGTGAAGAGTTTGAAGAGCAATGATGCTTTATAGTTAAGGAGATGGGCTGTGAAAGGCGTTTGGAAGCAGCTTTATTCAGTGGAAATAATGGATTTAAGTTTTGGATTTGCGGAAGAAGGCATTGAAAAGACAATGACTGCTAAGGGGTACTTATATGATAGAAAATCAAGTAGTTGCTCAAAATATTAGTGATTTGCTTTTAAAAACAACGCGTGAGTTAGATGAATCATTATTGCAGGTACAAGAGTGTTGTTCTGAAAACGAATTTATTGCTTATCGTAAGGTTGTTGCTCAATTGATGAGTATTATATATTGGGATGTTTTAAAAAATATATATATCAGACACCCGCATCTTAAACCTAAAGAACTTGATTAATTAAGATTTTTATGTAAATAAGTTTAGGTTTAAAGGCTGGACAAAAATATGCCATTATATAATGTTATGACATAGTTTTATATTGGTTAGGTTTAATTGTGTGTTTATAGTTTGACTAGTAGGTTTTTTAGCTGGGGGAAATTTGGCTAAGATTATATGTAACAGATATTAATCCAGTTAAGCAGGATGATTTTATGTTATAGGGGTAGGGTTATCGATATGGCTATTTATTATAATGGGTTGTGTTATTTTTAATTGATTTTCTTTGTAAATTAATGGAGTGATGCATGTGTAATAGATATTTAAATCACAAATATTGGCAATTAGTACCTGTGCGTGTAGGAAAAAATGAATATTTTGAAGCATATACTATGGATGTAGATGATGTTGATAATGGCATTAAAGTCGCTATTGTTGTTTATAGATTAGATACTCTTGAGGCTTATTCTTTTTTTGACTTTTATATTGAAAAACCGGATAAGAAAGAATGTGTTATCAGAGCTGATAACCATTTGAAGCAGTTAGGCAGGCCTGTTGACTGGAAAAATCCTCATCGTTATTGTCTCGCTCGGCATGCATTTAGGATTTTAAGAAATGAAAAATTTAAGACTAATCTGGATAAGAATAAACTGAGTAATGAATATATTTATCGTTATATGACAATTGCACGGTTGAGAGAAACTGTATTAATAAAAAAATTAAATATTTTGTCTGATTATGAAAAAATTCAATTATTTACACTTAAACAATGGGAAATAGACATTAAAGATTGGGAGATGGATAGATATAGTGGAAAAGATACTTTATATGCAATTCATAGAAGAACATATCTTTATAAACGTTTGTATGATAAGGAAAGGTTTAGAGATTATTATTTAGAATATAATCAGTTGATTGATGAGCTTTATGGTAAAGGTTAAATACGTAGGTAATTTGGCTAAGTGGAATGGCTATGTTGTGTAAATACCCCATAGTTAGTACAAAACAGACGTAGAAAATCATGCTGCTNNCATATTATTTAATGCTTCATGAGGTCTTTCAGTATTATAAATGGTTAGCCATTCCTAGGTTACCTTTCTTGCTTGTTCTAGATTATTAAATAAATATAAATCCAATATTTCCGTGCGATAGGTACGATTAAATCGT
>NZ_FMWS01000123.1 GCF_900103255.1 Gilliamella bombi
ATACGAGATGTATATAGGTGACTGGAGTTCAGACGTGTGCTCTTCCGATCTGAGCCCATTTTGAACAGGCTTGTCGCTATTGGTTATTGTTTTATCAGTAAGATGATTAGCCGATGTGGTTAAAGTAAATTCGTCTGGCTCGTCAATTTTGCTATAATCGGGTATTGGGAGCCTAGTCAGTATATCGATATTACGATCGTACTTTTCGAAATAGGCTTTTTTATCCGTCCAAATAAGATTTAGGTCACCATAGTTTTTGCTGATGGCTAATAACGCTATTTGTTGCGAGGTGATACGGTATTTTAGATCGATATATTTTTCGGGTAGTGGGTCTGGCTCGCTTTTTAGATTTGGGTAATCATTAATAAATAAGCGAATCATGGCGATTGCAGTTTCATTTTGATTGTATTTGGCAAAATCGGGAATATCCAAATAAAAATAGATATGCCGTTGAAATTGATTTGGGGCATCGGGCATTGGTGTTGATGATGGTGCATGATATAGCGGTTTTAAACGAATAAAGGTTTGAATATTATAGACTATAATCGCATAGTCGTTGAGCGCTAAGCCAAAACCCGCGTGAGTGCTGTATTCATCTTCGTGATAGGCTTGATAGCCTAAATAATCCAATTCTTCTTGCTTACCAAAGCAACAACGGTTTAACCAGTGCTGAATAGCAGTATAGTTATCGTACTTTTTACTAAACATAATCGCAATTGAACCACCAATCATTAAAATAGCCCCCACAATCACAGTTATCCATGAACCTGCTAATGCTACTATAACAGCACCAAAACCTAATGCAATAGAACCACCGACCCTCATTTGAAAATATAAGTTATCCTCCATATTCATCATATCAAACGAGCTTTTTAACTCGCCAATCGCTTCTAATACCGTGATTGCCGCTGTTGCTCCGGCAACGGTTTTAGAAATTATGGAATTGAACCTAAGCTTAGCTTCTATTTTTGTTACATCTTTACCTGCTTTAATCGCTTCAGCCATTTGCATATTGAGTTTGATATTTTTATATTGGCTACTTAGATCGATACCGGTTAGTACCAGTGACACCAGATCTTTAAGCATTTGCCCTTTTAGTTCGGTTTCACCGTTACCTTCTTTCACTTCATCCCATTCTTTAAGCATATCGCTGGAATGGCAACACATTTTCAAACAAAAAAATTAAGGGGTAAGTGTTTTTTAAATTCAACGGGAGGCAAGTAGCCTAACGAAGAATGTAATCGTTTATGATTATACCAATAAGCATAAGCCGAAAAAGCGCGTTGTAACTCAGCCGTTGAGTTGAAACGTTGGCCTTTTACAAATTCCGTTTTAATTGTTTTAAATGTCGCTTCCG
>NZ_FMWS01000122.1 GCF_900103255.1 Gilliamella bombi
GTGTTGATCTTTCGTGATTATTTTTTAGACGGCATGATGTGAGTTATAATAATTCTGCCAAAAACAACCATAACTCGATTCATCATGCCAAGAACAATGCTAACAGATAAACGGTGGGAAAAGCTACTACAAATAATGAAAAATACCGGCCGAGTTTATAATAAATCCGAGCATCGGATGACGTTTGAAGTGAGCCTTTTCCGAATGAGAACCGGTATTCCTTGGCGAGATTTGCCAGAAGAGTTTGGTGAATGGAGCACCGTCTATAGACGATTTAATTTGTGGTCTAAAAAAGGCATATTAGTTGATATTTTCAAACATTTATCACAACTAGCGGATTTTGAATGGGTGTTCCTAGATGGCTCGATTATCAGGGCTCATCAACATAGTACAGGCGCTGCAACGGAGCATTGTGAGCAAATAGGTCATAGCTGTGGTGGTAATTCAACTAAAATTCATCTTGCGGTTGATAGTGGTGGTTTGCCTATTTGTTTTGAGCTTTCTGAAGGACAACGACATGATATCACTTATGCAGAAAACCTAGTTGAAAGGCTCGATGAAGTCAATACAGTGATAGCCGATAAAGGTTATGACAGCGAGCCTTTTCGGTGCTTTGTTCGTCAAAAAGGCGGACGAACGGTGATTGCTAAACGTAATTATGGTAAGGATATAGATAAAAGCAGTATGGATAGGTGCCTTTATCGCTATCGTCATTTAGTCGAGAATGCCTT
>NZ_FMWS01000121.1 GCF_900103255.1 Gilliamella bombi
TTCAGCTTCTTTTAAAATAGCCACGATTTGATGTTCAGTCATTTTTTCATAATTAAATTTCCTTTTACTTTTATCATAGAGAATTTTCTACTTTTTTGCTGTACTATTTTAGGGGATAGTTACAAGATGAATATCATAAGATATGTACTCGTCATATCATTGTTGTATCATTGTTAGTTGATCCTGGTCTATCACATATTGAAGCTCTACTAGATGATACGACAACTAATTTTAATCACGCTAGTCACAATGGTATTGTAATACATAGATATGGCGAACCTACGGTTGAAAATATTATTCAAGCAAAGCATCGAAGTATAAAAAAGAAAGTCAATAGGAATAAATCCAAATAAAGAGCAAATACAGGAGATAAACAAATATGACAGAATTTGAACAACAACGCCGTCAGAAACTATTAGATGAGGCTTTTTATCCATACATACAAGAGAGATTAAACTGGGAAATAAACGAATTTGACAAAACGGTACGAATTATTAAAGATCCTTTTATGGAGCCAATGATAGATCTTTATTATCAACAATTATGTCTTGACTATACGGTGGGTAAACCGATTCCTGATTTATTGTCGATCATAGATAAAATAATAAAATATACTGAAAATACAATTGATCACGTTGAACGGTATAATCACGCTCACCCTGATGATAAAACAGAAATCACAATTTTAACAGAATATTTTGAAACAGAAAAACTTTCTAATTTATTAGGGCTTTGTATTCTATTTGAACGGCAGGATTGGTTTGAAACTATCGTTAAAGCTGTCGATTTTGATCAAGAAAATCGAGAGAAAGCGTTAGACAGTCTAATTGCAATGAAAATTCCAAACTATCCAATTACTGAAGAAAAAACACCACGAGAACTAAGCTTTCGTAATCCCCTTTATAAAGCTATTCATGCTGAAAAATCTAAAGATACCTTAAAGTTTTTAGATGAATATTTGCGCCGTTGGTACGATGGGCTACGTAAAGCAGGCAATGTTTACATTGATATTCATTTATTACAGCAAGGTGATTCACAGGACTGTTGCACATTCCATGGCTACTGGTGTTTTGAAGCCGC
>NZ_FMWS01000119.1 GCF_900103255.1 Gilliamella bombi
GTTATTGGTGGGAGGTGTTGTGATATATTTTAATAATAAAAATGAACTTAACACAATTTTAGATAAAATTTTAATGTATGCCAATTTCGTAAAAAGTTATATGACTTCTTTAAATTTGTTATAAGTTTTATTCTCCATCATACCTTATGATATTTATAGTCAACTTAAGGTTGAGCTCTCATTTGTTATCAGTTTTTTATGTGAAACTTTTAATGAATGTTAGTGTTCTTCGGTGTAGTTGCTCTGTGCAAATAAACAGGTGATTGTGAATGTGTAGTCAAGAAGGAAAACAACGATTCCTCTGGTGTGATAAAATAACAATTAAGGGCATCGCTGTTTTTATGTCATTATTAGTTGCTTTAATTATTAGTCTTACTGTTTCTTATCTTGTAATTTTTAATATTAATGAAAATGTACATAATTCGTTATATGAATTATATATGGTGTATATTGTGGCGGGTTTTCTATCAACATGGTTAATTATATTAGCTGTTTTGCGATATACTTTATCTAAAAGACATTGTTCATAGGGAGGGATGTATGGCTTATTCAGCTGTTTCAGTCGCTAATTCTATTATTAAATTAGCCAACGAAAGAGGGATTCGTGATTTGAGCCCTATGAAATTACAAAAATTAATGTATTTTACACAATTCTGGTATTTAAAGAATTTTGAAGAACTTTTGATTAATGATAACTTTTCTCGTTGGAAATTCGGTCTTGTTATTCCATCTATTTATTATGAGTTAAAAAACTATGGAAGCATGCATATTGATAGCTATATAAGACAATTATCTAAAAATAATGAGGCTGTTGTTTATATGATGGCAAATGATGATTCTAGAGCATGGGGTTTTTTAGATTTAATTTTAGATAAATTTGGTTATTTAGATGCTATTGAATTATCTGCTATAACGCATCTAGACAATTCTTCATGGTCTAAAGGTGAGCAAGGGACAGTTATCACCAAAGAAGATATGTTAGCTTGTTTTATCTAGGGATTTAGATGAAAAATATGCATTCTATTGAGATAGTAGTCCCTAAACCGACAAAGGAAAAAATGAATGAACTTAAGGATAAGTTTACAAGTGATTTTGCCCCTCAGCCCAAGGAAGACCAAGGTAGAGATCAATCGGTAGTACGGAATAAACTGCATGAAGAAATTGAAGATATAAAAGCTAATAGAGAATTACGAGACAAATATTTATTCAAGGCATTTAAAGTAGTAAAAAAATCACTGTGGGGATGGGCTATATTACTTTTTGTTTATGGGGTTGTTAAATTCTTAACTAGGCATGAAAACGGAGGGTTTGAGATTTTTTCAGATCAGGTTTTAATTGCAACTACAAGTGCGACAACATTAAATATATTTGCAGCGTTCTTGAGTTTAATTAGAGGCTTGTTTCCCTCCATAAAAATAAAAAAAGAGAAAAAGAAATAATTTATATTGAAGATTTAACATAATAATACTAATTCATTGAAAACCTAAAGCTCGCTATTGCGGGCTTTTTTTATGTCTGGAGAAAATTATGGCAGAAGAAATCACATCGCTAAAGCTTAAGATTGATGTGCAAAGCGTCGATGAAGCGAATAAAAAACTAGATGATTGGAATGGCAACACATTTTCAAACAAAAAAATTAAGGGGTAAGTGTTTTTTAAATTCAACGGGAGGCAAGTAGCCTAACGAAGAATGTAATCGTTTATGATTATACCAATAAGCATAAGCCGAAAAAGCGCGTTGTAACTCAGCCGTTGAGTTGAAACGTTGGCCTTTTACAAATTCCGTTTTAATTGTTTTAAATGTCGCTTCCG
>NZ_FMWS01000118.1 GCF_900103255.1 Gilliamella bombi
AAAATTAAGGAATAAATAATCTCCAAAGTACCGTGGTAATAGACCAAAAAGTGGCTGAATTAAGGGTAAAAGCGAAAAAAGTGATTGGCATTTTGCACTATTGGCAAGGTAAAGACGCCAAATCGCCACTACGCATTGAACATATTATCAATTAAAAAGGAGAACGTAATAATGCCATCCAAATATCAACCGCAAGTTTCCGCATGGCGCGAGGATTTGCATAAAGGAATATATACAACACAATTACATTTAAGTAATAATAAAAAATTACGTTATGCTAATGATGATTATTGTGAATTTTCTCGGCGTTTAGGGGGGGGGTATTTTGCTCGTTGGATTACAATATTTTTTTCCTCAATTTTTGTTTTACTATCATTATTCGCTTTATATATGGGAGTTTTCGTTATTATTACAGAAATTGATGGTAGAATCCTAACAATATCAGTTAGTTTATTATTATTATTTGTCGCTTATTTTCTTTTTCAATTCTTACTAAATACACTGTTTTCCCCCGAAGATTGTCCTATTCGTTTTAATCGAAAAACAGGTAAAGTTTATGTTTATGAACATTTTATCTTATATTTTGGAGCATGGATAATTCTTATTCGTTCACCCTTTAGAGCTAAAGAGATAACGGTTAAAGAGTTTAATTGGGCAGATATTCAAGGGTGTATGACCTCAGTATCAGTTCCTCTTGCTAGTGGCGGAATGGTTAGAAACTATCGTCTAGAATGTGTGGT
>NZ_FMWS01000117.1:0-144 GCF_900103255.1 Gilliamella bombi
TCATCAAGTGCCGTCACTTGGGCCCATTTTGTTTTTTCATCTTCTATCGCTATCAAGCCATCATTCTCTAGTGAAATTAGAGACACGGTATGAGGGAAACATACCGTATTACGTTTCTTTTCTTGAGGAGAAAGGCTGTTATCT
>NZ_FMWS01000117.1:191-1872 GCF_900103255.1 Gilliamella bombi
TTCAATCATAAAGCGAATAGTATAAAAACCCTCATCATTTACAGGCTCAGAATCTGCACTCGATAACGTAACATTTAGCACAAACCATAAATAATTCGCCAATTATCCGAAGATTTTTTCATCAACTATGACTGATGACGTAATAAAATTCAGGAATGATAAAAATAAAATGTATTTAATTATTGTTGGTTTTTTCTTTAAGGTATCCATCTTGATTTAAATAATAATGCTTAATTGTTAAATTATTATCATATTCTGTTGTAACGGTAATGATAAAATCCTTTGAGATAGTAAAATATGTTTTTTCAATTAGATTTTCATTATTTCCTGGTTCGTACCATTCACCTTCAACGTATAAATCTGATCGTATTTGATTATCTTTTATTGTCAATAAATAAAGTCTGTAAGGAAAATCACCACAATCCTGTGGTACCAAAATCATATTAATGTCATTTTTTGATGGTAGAGGTATATAACGAAAATCTATTTCACAATTCCATGATGCCAAATCTTTAATCTTACAATTTTCATTACTGGTTAAATTATATTGTTTATTTTTATGTGCTTTATTTAATGGTAAAGTATCTGTGCTTTTTTCAAAACAGGGATTTTTATTATTTTGTTGAATAGGGGGTTCTTGTGCATATGCAAAAAAAGGAATTACACAGAATACTAAATAAATTATATAGTTATTTATCATAATATATCCTAAAATTATTTATTAGCTATTTTTGCAATAATGAGCCAATGGCTTACCATTTAACGTTTCAGAATCTTTACAAAAATATTCATCTTTTAAATAAATTTGATCAAACTGTCTTACATCATAATGTACCCAACTCGTTGCTCCTTTTCTAGCTGATTCTAAATTAAACATATTTTCTTGACCGGCTAGCCAATCCCATTTTGCTCCTAAATATTTATTAAAAATATCTTTCCTCAACTTATTCATATCGTCGCATGATCTTGTCCTGACACCATTTTTATTAAAATGTATATCTAAAGCTTTTCCTTTATGGTTTGTAGTTCGTCTATTTGTTTGAAGATTTCGATCATAACACCTATATCCTGATGAAATTTTTCTAAAACTATAAACTGAATTTTCTTTTTGTAAGTAAAATATTACGGCTTTTAATGCCCATAATAATGATCTGTGTATACCAGGATACTCATACCTATGAGTTGCTTCTAATTTTACACCGTAGTACATATCTTTATGTCTACTTTTACCAAATCCATCACACAATCCACAGGGACAAAACATTTGTTCGTCATCAGTAGGAGGTTTTTTTACCCATTCATTGCTTGGTAAATCATATTTAACAGAAAACTCATCTATAGCCTTTATCACATTCATATCCACAACGCCCGTTTCCTCGACTTGCATATAATCACGTTGAAACTGTTTGATCATATTTTCGGTTCTTTCGGTAAATTCATCTGTTGGCACATTGCCACCAAATCCAGCAAGTCTGATATTAATTTCCCGAATAATTTCATCTTTATCCCCCTTTTTGAAAAGGACAGTGTTTCCTGAAAAATAATCCACCATCGCCACAGGATGAATAAACCATGCCTTGCCGTCAGTTGATAGATTGGTCAGTTTAGGGGTATTGGCATCGCTTTGTTCTGTGCTAGTTGTTTGATTTTGAGCTTGAGCTTGAGCTTGCGCCTGTGCTTG
>NZ_FMWS01000116.1:0-251 GCF_900103255.1 Gilliamella bombi
CTTGTGCCTTGTGCCTAAAATGATAATGCATTACGTTCCTCGTGTCAAGTAATGTTTTGTTTTATTTAGATTTTTATAATTATTCGCTTATTTAATAAGCTTGTTTTCCTACAACGATAAAAGTATAACCATTAAAAAAATGGTTGGCTAGTTTTTTGGCGGACTTTTTTGTAAAGAAATGTAAAGATGAAAACGATTGGCTTTAGAGATAGGTGAATTTTATAATTAAAATAGGGTATTAGCTTTAGGAC
>NZ_FMWS01000116.1:290-542 GCF_900103255.1 Gilliamella bombi
AACAGCCCAGTTTAATGTGCTAGCTTTACTTTGTTATCGGTATATTTTGGCGCTCTGATAAGGCAAGCATATTAGCATTGTGGTGCTATAAGTGTGTTTTTTACTTTAAAATCGCTCAGGTAGACTATTGATTTTATTGAAGTTTTTATTTTAATTTTTAAATAAAATCAATCTTTTATAGGATAGTTTTTTATTACATTGAATTTGGCTTTTTAATAAAAGCGCTTTTGTTATTTGATAATAGCTATTAAT
>NZ_FMWS01000114.1 GCF_900103255.1 Gilliamella bombi
AAAATTCTAAAACCAATTTTTAACCTTTCAATTTGGCAAGATTAAAATACCTAATATTGGGGGGCACTTTTTATTTTGGGACTATGCTTGGGACTATTTCTTCAATAAAGAAAAAGCAAAACCCTTTATTGAAAAGGCTTTAATAAGATCATTTCAAGTCCCGCCCACGCACCAAATCAATAATCAGTAACATTCTTTTAAACCCAACAAAGCACACCAAACCCAGTAATAACAAGCCTTAAAGACTATTTTATTGCCCATTAAGTATCAGTAAGGTACATTTACAACCAAAAATAATGGGGGTATATTTGGGGGTATAATTAAATACCCTATTATTGCGTACCCCCAAAGGTGAAAAATGGCTGTAAAAACTACTCCCTTAACTGACACACAAATAAAAGCATTAAAAGCCACTAGTAAGGATAAAAAGTATTTTGATGGTGGAGGTCTTTTTTTGTTAGTTAAACCGACAGGGGTTAAATTATGGCGATTTAAATATAAAAGCCAATATCACATAAAGAGACATTATTATCTTTCGGTAAATACCCAGAAACATCGCTACAACAAGCGCGAAAACAACGAGATGAAGCGCGAGAATTAATAAAGCAAGGGGTAGATCCACAGCATTACAAAGCGGAACAAGAACAACGTAAGCAAGAAGCTTGTAATAACACCTTTTACGCTATGGCTGAGAAATGGTTCAAATTCAAAACAGAACAAGGTTTAGAATGGAATGACAACACATTTTCAAACAAAAA
>NZ_FMWS01000113.1 GCF_900103255.1 Gilliamella bombi
CGGAAGCGACATTTAAAACAATTAAAACGGAATTTGTAAAAGGCCAACGTTTCAACTCAACGGCTGAGTTACAACGCGCTTTTTCGGCTTATGCTTATTGGTATAATCATAAACGATTACATTCTTCGTTAGGCTACTTGCCTCCCGTTGAATTTAAAAAACACTTACCCCTTAATTTTTTTGTTTGAAAATGTGTTGCCATTCCAACCCTTTTAATAATATTTAAAGGTATTTAATTTTTTGTAAAACCTAAAAACATTAAATTTTTACAAGGAGGCCCTCAAGGAACTGCAAATTAGTGTAAAATCCAAAAAAAGTGGTAAAATTTGTTACAAAAAAATTATTCTATTGATTCTAATATCTGTCGTGTAATATGGTTATGACGACACTAAAGGAACAGGGCATAGCTCTTTGCTCCATATAAGCATTAAACGTTCAAATGGAACAATGGTGAGTATCGATATAGATGAATAACTTTTCAATTGAACATTTAATTTCTGTCATAGAAAAAGGCAAGGTTAGAGGATTTGATGAAGTAAAGGAAATAGATGGTGAATGCTATTTATTCCAATACGCACTGAAAAAGAAAAATGGATTATATAATACGTATCTTTTCTATATCATAGAAAAAGATGGAAATTATTGAGGATTATGGTACAGAAGAAATTAAAGAATTCTCAAATATAATCGATGCTTTTAATTATTTTAAATCATTGGATGTCAATGTTGAGCATTTTGGGAGTATAAAAGGAACTTTGCCGTTTTAACCAAAGAAATAACTTCAAACTATTCTTCTTTAATTAAATCATTTGATAATCAAAAGGCACCACAAGTATCAATTTTAAAGTTGATATTTAAAAATAGAAGCTGACTTACACAATGATTTCATGGGAACTCTTATTTTGATATAAGCAAATTTCTTTAGTTAGGTCTTTAATGAAACATTAAAAATTTCAACAACGGATGTTATTTATAAAAGTGGCCGTGATATGTAGAAGAATAATCAAAATGAATTTTAAATGATTTTATCAGTAAGAAACTTTGTTAAATAATTTCTATTACGGAGTATGAATATTATGCTTGTTAAAGGTAATCTTTATCCAATAAAGGATATTATCTCTTATGTGAAAGACAATATTGAAAGAGGTGATGATTTTTGTCTCTATAGTGAATCTGATGAAGAATTGCTAAGTAATAAAAGTTATTACATTGATGACTATCCAGATGTAGATGATAATGGAAAAGAAATTTATCCGCCTCTTGTGTTAAAAAAGAAACTAAACTATCTTTACTCAGGTCAACAATTTGCTGATGTAGTCGATTCAGTTATAGATCAGAAACCTTCAGCTACTACAAATGAATTTATAAAAGCATTAAATTATTATTCTGAATATGACAATTTTTTAGATCTCTAATTTATTAAATTTCTGCAATAATATAAATTATTCAAATAACAGGGATATATTTGGCCTTAGCCTCGTTTTTATGGCGATGGCCACCTGCACCAGATAAGTATCATCATCCGATATCAAACAGACCATCGGCGCAACCTGATGCAAACCGTGAAATATTGTGGGAATGCAGCTTTCAGTTATGGGGAAATCCATGGGAATTAAACCGGAGAGTCTTAATATGCTAGATAAAGAATTACTTGATATTTTTGGTCAAAAGCTCATTAGTCGTGTTAGAGATCAGTCAATTTTTGAATTTGAAGGAATGGTTCAAGGTAAAATTAAATCTGCAAATATGGTTAAATTAAATAATGAATTAAAAATATTTGATAAACATCAGATTGAAATTTTAAAAAAAGTAGTACTGACTGCTATTGATAGTGTTATTTACAATACATTAGATATGCTAGAACAAAATGAAGAAAGTATAAGATTATTAATATCTCAAGAAGGCAAAAATGAAAAAAATATTGTTGATATCAGTGATGGTTTATCAGGTGAACTATTCACAAAAAAAGGCTGGGTAGAAAAATTTAGTAAATATAAATAATTATTATCTATTAGTAGTATTTTGTTTTATAGCTATACAAGTTGGTGCAAAGGGCGGATTACAAATGAGATAAAACGAGTCAATTGGCACATAAACTAACAGTGGAACAGCATATTTATTATAATTATTATAAAAATAAATAGACGTAGGGAAATGCATCACAGTAGTTTATAGTAAAACTAAATAGCAGTCAGCGACAGTGTAGTAGCTTAGATTTAAACTTCCTTCTAAGCCATGGAGAGTTTCATGACTTTTGATGATGAAATAAAAATTAAACTTTCTCAATTATCAGAACCAGCAGAGTTGATCGATAACTGGGAAAATATTGCATACCAATTATCTAATTCGTTTGAGTGGAAAGGAACCAAAATTGATTGGTCAAAAACTCTTAAACACAAAAGTAATCAACTTTTTGGAAGCTATTCTAATTGGTTATTTACAATAAAAAATTTTATTATAGATAATGATATATCCGCTAAAATTAGAGAAAGCGGAGATATTTACTATATAAATGATTCATCTTTAAATTTTGCAGTACATTTAAAATTTAATCAATTTGATAGTTTTCTAGCTTTTGCTGTAGAAAGCATCCCTCAACATCATTATTTTTTTGATTCTTTAAATAAATGGTGTCTTGTTATAAGTTCTGAGGGATTTATCGATTTTGGATTATCACTAAAAAAGTCTGTTTAATTTTATTATTTGAAACCCAGATATAGGTAAATTTACTCAGCTAGACCTGATTGGGTTATTGGGTAGATTTAATCTGTTTCTGTATGCGCCTAATTCTCTAACGTGAATTAATCGATTAGCAAAGAAAGTTTGGTTGTATAAAAAACGGCAAAGTCTATAGAGTTATTAGACAAGATGAAAACATAACTTTTGGACTTTTTTAACTAAACTCGAATAATATATGGTTGCAGGACATGTAACTAATTAGGTATTTTATGAACATTATAAATTCTGATGTTAATGAAAAGATTATCGACGTAGTTGGAAAAATTAGATTATTAAATAAGTTAGATGAAAAAACAATGAATGATCTCTATTCTTCACTAGATGAAATGGTAACTAATTATAAAGAAAAAGATTTTATTTCAAAGGAATTAGCATATAATCTTTTAGTCCTGCATGATAACTTAGAAGGTGCTTTAAAATTTGGCTCTTATGAAGACATGAAGTATATAAGTAATATTAATTCAAAAGTAAGCGAATATATTGAAAAAATATTTTTAAGTTAAAAAGAAAAACTGAAATTAAATTAGGTTGGCTAATAGTACTACCACTATGACGCTGAACACCACCTGAGCAAAGTCCGCATAGAACGACTGTCCAGAAGAACTGCCCGATGCGAACGGCGAAATACTGAGGAAATGCAGTTTTCAGTTATGGGGCAGGGGGATTCAGGAAATTGAGTATGAATCAATATAGCAAGATTTTATTAGATATCAGAGATAGTATTTAGATAAGGTCTGGATTACATTATAACACTGAAAGACCGCATGAGGCATTAAATAACATAACATCGATTGGGTATAAAACACCAAAACAAGCAGCTTAATTTTCTACGTAAGTTGTGTACTAAGTCTAGAGGTATTTACAAATTTATTTTCTGAAAAGAGCTGGTATTCCTGAAAAAAAACAGATAGATTTTATAAAAAATTAGCAAATGTTGTTAATGGAGATATCATGCAACAAGTATATGAACTTATACCTTCATCAAATGAAAATAGTGGTATCAAATTTGGAGGAGGTGCATTTATTGATGGCAAGTGGCCCCAAAATCCATTAGGTGAAAATTTAACATTATTATTCACAATTGATAATGATAAATTATCTGATTCTATTAGTGGAATTAATCTTCCTAAAGATAAATATATTTCCGTATTTTCAACTTATAATGAAAATAGATATTTCTTAGACGATATTGTTTATTTTGGTGATGATGCAGAACTCGATCACTTAAAATCAGGATTTACAAGAGTAACGTTAACAGGCATATCAAAGCTATGCGAAAATAGTAATAGCCTTGCTCCTCAATATCTTGAATTAAAAAAAACACAATTAAAGAATAGTGATTATCCAACATTTTCTTTTTTGTCAAATAAAATACCCAAGGGAATTGTTGCTTGTGAAAAATTAATGCAACAATATGATTTTATTGGTCAATTATATTCATCAGATATTCCAGTTCATGATGGTGGAGCATTATTTTTATCTGATGCTATTGGGTATTTATTTTTAAAAAAGAAAATTGATGATTTTAATAATGCGGGTCTTTTTTTTGTTCAAATGGCATAATTATTTTAACATAACTATCTGACAGCATCGAAAAGTATTATACCCTCTCTGGTGCTAAATACCAGTTTAAAAACGGTCGCAAAATCCGTCTGCAATGCAAAGCCAGGAATAAAAGCATAGCAAAAAGCAGTAGAAAATTAAGAATGACTAGAGTATATGTAACTGATAATGATGGCAATAACATTCACAATATACGTGTTCCAAATGAGCGCAATACTCGAGAGCTAATTGAAGATATTTTTGGTGAAGGTTTTTCACATAATAAACTACACCCTAAAACTGTAAACTGAGGCTATGAATATCATAGAATTCCAGAATCTACAGTTCCATTCGATAATGATCTTCAACATATAAAATGGTATGACTGGCAGACTAAATAAGGGGCAGACGGACATGTATTTTATGATATATGGAATTAATTTATGGACCTATTATTTTCGACATATACCAATTTTTTTGGTACAAACATTGAGAACGATAAAGCAATAGAAATTAGAAAAGTTATTATTCATACTTTCAGAAAACCTTTTGTTAAAAAAGATATAAAGACTCATGGTCCTTTATGGAATCACTATATAGCGCCAAAAGGGGCGATTGATATTACTAATCTTGATATAGATAAAAATATACAGGGTTATGTATTAGTCGATGGAAAAGGAAAAAATATGTACTTATTTTTATCTTCTTTGAAAAACTTTTTATCATATCTTGAAAATAGAAATGATGGTTTATTTCCTGCTATCTATTTTGTTAATAAAGACTTTACCTTTTGTCTTGGAGAAAATGGCGAAAGAGGAACAATGCAACCTATTTATGTTTATAAAGGAGGGGAAATCTAATAAAATATCGATATATGTGCCAAATAAAGAGAAATAGCAAACAATTGAAGGGCTGAGCCTAATCGTTTCTCAAGAGCTTTAAGTATAAGGGTGATGGATATCAAATATATGGACATGGCACGGATTTTTCCGCGGAAGCCAAATGGCTAACATCTAACTTAGCAAATGGTCTAATGGCTTGTATTACCAATACCTTAAATAAGCAGAATCATAGAACTGATGTAATATGGGAACCTTTTCGTAGTGACAATAATGGGGCTCAGATTTTATTAGATGGCTCAGGATATTAATTTATGAACGAGAATATACTATACAATTTTTTGAAAAATAAACCATCCTTTTTAGATTATGATGATGAACTAAAGCTAATGGATATTATGACTAAACTACCTATGAGTTGGTTCATTAAAAATAAAGATGAATTTATTGATGCTTTAATGAATTTATCTGACTCACATACGATAGGTAGTGGATTTTTATTCCAAGATGAAAATGATGATATTATATTTGATAATTTTTGTGAATGGCTAAGAGAAGTAAATAATAAAACCGGCATACCTACATTAATGTATATTGATGATTTTTCAAGTGTTGGACTTAACAAATTTAGAGAAAGTATTAGAAAAGATGAAAATACAGATAAGTAATATCTAAACAATATTAGATCTAAATCTTTATACGTCTTGAATTGGTATTCAGGGGTGTTATTATCATAATTTATTAAGAAAAATGTTTAGTCAATAAATATTTAACAAAATAAAAGGCTATTCATTAATACTAGAAAGTACCGGAAGAACTAACCGATGCAAACGACGAAATACTGTGGGAATGCAGCTTTCAGTTATGGGGGAAACGGATTCACGAAATCGAACATGAATCAGTAAAGCAAAACCTCAGATATCAAGGACAATATCTAGACAGAGAAACTGGCTTACATTACAATACTTTCAGGTATTATGATCCGGATATAGGTAGATTTACCCAACCAGATCCGATTAGGCTGCTGGGTGGCCTTAATCTGTTTCAGTATGGCCTAATGGATTGACTTGGGTGGATATGGGGGCTATCACCTGTTAGCCCTAAAACTGTTTTATTTTCACAAGGTGATATCAGTCCTAATTTTTCTGATAAAAGGAGTATGAATGAACTAATCTATAGATTGAAAAATGGTTCTTCATATATCAACCAAGTAAAGCCAATCAGGAAAGTGAGACTTACCTACTAACATTCAAGAAAGGTTAATCTCGCAAGGTGCAAATAAACACCGTATTTACTTTAGATAATCGACGACTATACGCAGCTAAAGAAGCTGGTATAAAAAGTATGCCTTATGTTTGGGCTACTAAATCTGATTTGAAGTCAATTAATCTAAATAATAGATTTTCAACAAAAACTGGTGGGAAAGGGATAAAAGTAAGATGCTAACAGTAAATAATCAGGCTATTGAGACAATATATGGAGAAATATATGGAAGAGACGCTTTAATATTAAAAGACGTCATATTAGATATGTTTCCTCTGGAGTTAAAGATAATAGCTTCTTTGGGTTTGTCATTTTGCCAACCAAGCAGAGGATTAGAAGGAGAGGCTTTAATTTGTTTTCAATTTAAAAATATAAAGAGCTTAAATATTACAATGATTGATGAATCAAGCTATCAGCCAATGATGATATCATGTTTTGATAAAATATTCGATAAAGAGAAAGATGAGCATTATGTTTTAAGCACTTATGATCATATTTTTGATGTGATTGGTCAATGTGAATTATGCTATTACAAATAATTATGAAAGTCAGGAGTGATATTTAAAATCTTCCCGAATTTATTTTAATTGCTGTTTATTCTGTAGCTAGTAATAACAGAGTTCAATCTTGGCTTGAATCAAAAACACAGCAAATAAGAACAGACCAATTACCGCTGCGATCACACCGACTGCATCAAAGACTACAGCAACCACAACCTGATTCGCTGTAACCAGCTCCTGCATTTCAGAGGGCACCACTACCGCCGACGAACACAGCAGAACTGCCAGTAAACAGACCATCAGCGCAACCCAGCACTACGACGCTGACCACTGTCTGACTGAAGTACTCATCGAACAGCTCAACAAAACCGAACGATACCGCTTGATCCTTGCCAAAATATTAGACAGTGCCCGCCTCTATCATTTTTTCTTTTTGGTAATATTGTTGTTCA
>NZ_FMWS01000110.1 GCF_900103255.1 Gilliamella bombi
TTTTATCAGTAAGATGATTAGTCGATGTGGTTAAAATAAATTCGTCTGGCTTGTCAATTTTGCTATAATCGGGTATTGGGCGCCTAGTCAGTACGTCGATATTACGATCATATTTATCAAAATAGGCTTTTTGATCCGTCCCCGCCCTGAGCCATTGAACCTTATTGTTTTACATGATGCCGTTGTTTAATTTCAGCTAACTCTTGTTGCGATGTGGCATTAAACGCTTCAACCATCCATTCGGGCCAGCCTTGTCCTTTAATAATTTTTTCTTTAAATTGGGTTTCTTGTTCCCATTTGTATTTGCCGTCGTTTAGACCCGCTAATTTGTTAGCACACATAAAGTTATTGACCCAACCCCAAACCAAATAACTGCCTATGCCAGCACGTAATGGGTCTAATAATATATGGTCAATTGTTTTATGGGTATGAGGCTTGCACACCATTAATATGGTGGTGTTGAGTGAAGAGCGTGAAAAGTTATGTACCACCACCCCTTGTAAATGGGCCCAGTCGTATTCTTTTATGCGTTTTTTATTAGGGTGCAAAAAGGTTAGCGGATTG
>NZ_FMWS01000109.1 GCF_900103255.1 Gilliamella bombi
CTTATGCCTATTGGTATAATCATAAACGATTACATTCTTTGTTAGGCTACTTGCCTCCCGTTGAATTTAAAAAACACTTACCCCTTAATTTTTTTGTTTGAAAATGTGTTGCCATTCCAGTGTAGATTATCTTGCGAATAAGCAACCGTTCTTCCAACTACATCAACCCAGCCAGAGGGTGGTGTCCAAGTCTCAAAACCCATTTTTACTCCTTATAAATATATTACATATATTTCTGAGCTTTATTATTTGTTTACCTTTGTTCTAAATAATGTCAAAAATAATACCTCACATTTTGCAAAAATAAATGGCTGTTAATCTTTTATTGATACTCATTTATTATCTAAAAATTTGTTGAACATTAGCCCAATAAATTCATCAGAATAAACTGGTAACATATCGTAAAGTTGAGGATTATTTTTATTTTTAATATGGCTTGTTGTAAATTTGATATTGCCTTCTTCATCCAGATATTGATTTTCAACACCATCACTATAATAACCGTAATAGCGAATAATATGATTGGTTTTTACACCATCAGGGGTAAAACGTTCTATTACGCCATAAATCCTATCTTTCTGAACTTTACTAAAAACTGCGATTTTTCTATTTTCATTATCTTTGATTGTTTGCGACACTGTATATAAACCAATATCATCATAGATCGTTTCTATGGTTATTGATGGCATAACAGGGCTTTCTAATACTTTCAATATTTGTTTAATCATTTGATTGTTATCTTTATATTCATACTGCTGTAACGTCTTTTGTATCCTCGTTTTTTGTAGTATTGAATCAATTTTCCCCATTACTTTTTCTACTCGAACGTATCTAGGCAATGAAATAGCTTGTTCAATGCCATCTAATGGGATTAATTGACCTTTATCATCTAAGCTAAAAAAATAGGAACCATTTTCTAACGATTTGAATTGTTCTAAAGGCAGTGATAACGGAACTTGTTGCCATTTTTCCATTGAAATTGTTTGATATTGATAATTATCACCTACTGTTACTTTAACTAAATCTACATACTCTTCTTTAGGATACTGAAATTCAGCTTCAGATAAGCTCATTGCAAATTGATGTGGGTAATTTTTATAACGTTCTTCCGCCCATTTTGGAAATGGAGTTGGGTGGTAATAACTACTGTTCGGTTTTATACCTAAAAATTTGGCTCGAGTGATGGCTTCTTGATCTGCTAATGTGGTATCTTTATTAAATGCCATTTGTTGAATGAAATTACTTATATGGAAATGATGTGCCCTTTTAAAATCCATAGGAATAGATTGATAAATAGCGGGTTGAGGTAAATCCTGATCATAGAAAATTTCTGGTTTAGAATTTGTGGTTTTTACAATATTCCCTGATTCATCTAAATATTGGCTTTCAACATTACCTTTTTGATCATAAATAATGGTATGGTTAACCTTAACCCCTTTTTCATTAAAAATATCCATGATTGAATAAACATCGTTTGTATATAAATAAGTCATAACCGCTTTATAATTTGTCACTAGGTTATGTTTTAACATTTTTATTCGCTTGCCAGTTTGATCATTTTCAATTTCGTAGCGAACAAGTGGCTTATTATTTAAATCGAGTTTTTCACTAATATCTGTTTGTATATTACCATTTGGCCAATATGTAAAGATATTTTTATTAATATACGTTAAAGGACGTTTTTGCATTTTTATTACTTTACCTTGTTGGATGATTACCTTGAGATAACAGTCTTGTGCTAATGCTTCTTCAGCCGAGTTTAAGTGATGAAGTTGATACTTTTCGTCCAAGGTAAAAAAGTGTTCACCATCTGGATAATCATCAAACATGGCAATGGGAAATAAAATATCAATCAAATCTCTGTCTTTTTCGAGAATACTTTTATATTGATAATTATCATCCAATTCAATAATTTGAATTATATTATCAGGAGAGTTGGGGTTTATTTTTTCTGCTTCAGCCAAAGTGATAAATGGTTGTGTTGGAAAATTTTTATATTTACTATAATTATAGTCAGAGTGAATATAAGTGATATGGGGCTTAATTCCTTGTGCTTTTAATTGGTTAATGATGATATCATCGGATAAATTTTCTTTTTGCATTGTTAGTCCTAAAGTCGAATAAAATACATTTGGTAATAAAATAAAAAGGTAAATTAATTTTAGAAATTTTTTTCTCATCAGTAACGCCTTTATTTTTCATACTTAACAAGTAACTTTATACTCATAATTTTCTTTGATTTTTTTCGAAATATCCTCTAACTTGGTTAATACTTGAAAATAAATAGGTTTTTCTTTTTTCCTTTTTTTGATATTTTCAAAATATTTACGAAAATGTTCATCTTTATCTTCAGCAATAATTGGATCAGCTAAACCAACATGACCTAATAATAAAAATAGAAAGGTGTGACAATTGACTTCATTATAGCCATCATTATACCAACTCCATTCTTTTGAATATTCATCGTAAAATGAGTTTGCAAATTCTCTAATTTCTTTAATAATATCTTCTTTCGTTCTGTTATCATTGGGGAGTAAATAAGGGTGTGACATCATTTTTATTTCACCTTTATGAAATCGTGAACATTGATGAGGATCAAAAGCATAAATAGATAAGTTATTATTCATTGTTTTCCTTCCAGCTTCTCGTGGTGTTATATGAATAAGAAATTCAGATTCGTCTTTTTTTCGCCTTACCGTTGAATCACCATTTAAAGTCCCAGCTTCTTTAAATTCAATCAATTTGATAGGAACATTAGCGGTTGTCTTAGGGTCTTCATTAGGAGTTATTGTCACAGGAAAATCAACAGGATACCATCCATAACTTTCTCTAAAACCATTAGCAGACTTAACATTTCCTAAACTAATTATTTCTGCTTCGGTCTTATATTCTTCTCTAGCTACCTTTATATGTTTATCAATAATATCTTCATTATCATGGATAATTTCAATCCAATAATGACCAGGAAAAGCACCATTTTTCCCAAAAAAAGCTAATGGAATTCTACATATTCGAATCCAATCAAGTTCTCTATAACCTGCTTTTACATATTTATACGAAGTACAAGGATTGTTAGGATCATAAGGAACAGTATTCCCCATAATAGCAGTACCTAAGTCGCCCCAATCACTCATAAATATTTTCTCCATTAATTAATTATTTATATTTAAAAATAACGTTATCTTCTTCATATCCTGATGTTACAATTTGCGCTTTACCTTGTGCATCGGTATTGCCTAAAGCTATATATGGTAATGCCTTTATACTTCAGTACTAATTATCCAAAAAAACATAACTTAAATTAATTACACTAATTTGTTACTGTATTATTTACCGTAGACATGATTGGGATTAATCATTTTCTAACTCTCTTTGATAAAGCTTAAAAAGTTGATATTCCAGCTGATCTATAAAAATAGGATAGAAAGGTTCTTTATAAATTTTATCGTAGACTGAATCTTTTTCGGGATAATCATCCGTTGTTTTAATCAGTTGTCCTTTTTCGTCTAAATATTGGTTTATTATGTCAGGATCATTATTCTTATTTATTTCAATACGATTGGTTTTTATTCCATTTGAGTTAAATTCCTCAAAAATAGCATGAAAATCTGTTGGATTGATAACTGTAATTGTTCTTACCGTTATTCCTTGATTATCTTTAATCACTTGGTATTTTGGCAAATAATTTTCCCATTTTGTCTCAATGATTAAGTTTGGTAACAGCGTGCTTTCCAGTAAATTAAATTTACTGTTTTTCAAACTATTATCTTGATATTCAAACTCATTTAATACTTTATAAATTCGTGTTTTTTTAACTATCGAAATTATCTTACCCATCTCTTTTTCAACACGTATATAGTTTGGTTGTTCTACCGCTTGTTCAACGTTTTCTAATGGAATTAATTTTCCGTTATTGTCCATAACAAAAAAGTAGATGTCGTTTTCTAGTGGTTTAAACTGTTCTAATGGTAAAGTGATTGGAGTTTGTTGCCACTTTTCTTTAATCAAAGTTTTATACTGATAATTATTGCCCACTTCAAATTTGATTAAATCACTGTATTTGGCATTAGGTTGTTGATGTTCCGCTTCAATTAATGTTAAAGGTTTTTGGTGGGGAAAATTTTTATAACGATTAGGCCAAAAAAGGGGATAAGTTACCTTTGCGTAATACGGTTGATTAGGAGTAATTCGTAAATACTTGGCGCGGTTTATCGCCTCGTTATCCCATTGTGTTGTATTTTTATCTACAGTATGAAGAAAAAACTTCTCTGTTAAAACTACGTCTGTTTTTTCAATATCCATTAATAAATTATTATAAGGATAACTCTCAGCTAATTGTTCTTTAAGCGGATCGAATATATCATCAGGCACCTTATTACTTATTGCTACCAGTTTTCCTTCATGATCCAATATTTGATTTTC
>NZ_FMWS01000107.1 GCF_900103255.1 Gilliamella bombi
GCTGATGGTGTCAAATCATATTCGGCAACGATTTCACTACGTGATTTACCATGTTGATAAAGACTGACCATTTGGTGTTTAAAATCATCTGTGAATGTTCGTCTTTTGCGTTTAATCTTATTCATATTTGTTCCTTTTTTAGTTGTGATAAGTTTACCTTACCCCTTAAAAAAGTTGTATGAATTAGTGTAGCCGATCCACTATGCTCAACCATACTTAATAAAGGCGTATCAGGGTCAAAAAGTGCGTTTAGTGGGTTCTTTTTATCATAAACTTGATTATTATCAGTAAAAAAGTCTTTTAAAGAATGATAGGACAATGTTTTTTTTGAATATCCTTTAAATTCATAAAGAATATTATTGAGACCTTTATTTTTATCTTCAGCAAAAGAAAATAACGGAATCAATAAAATGCATATAGAGAAAAATTTAAATCTAATCATTTTTAATCCTGTACATTTATAATTAAGTTAAAATCAAAACTGCCGTGGCTTTTTACTATTAAAAACAATTTATAATTTATCTAAATATGCACAACCTTCAAATATTTCACCTTTATAATCAATAAAAATTTCATATATTGAAGTTATCTCATCAAGATTTGCTTCACAAAAAGTTCCTTTGGGAAGACTACGAATTAAGCCATATACACCATCTTTAGAATGAAAAATAACCAAAAAATTTCTTGTTAAAGAAGAATTTTTTATATCTATGGCAATATTTATATTTTTTTCTTTTAGAGATATGAATTGCAATTTATTCTTACTTATTTTAGCATTCCAAAATGGTTCATAACCATTAGCATAAAAACCTATAGAGTTTTTGTTAACTTTATCCCAAAAAGTATGTGGCGATAACATATCTGTTTGTTCCATTTTCTGTAACTCTGATAAATTTATCCAATCTATCATTCCATTTTTAAGATTTAAGAAATTCTGCTTACCATTTTCCATGCTTCCTAAAGATAAAAATTCTTGATAGGATGAATTAGTATATACCTCTTGAGCTAATAACAAGTTAGGTAATAGCAAAAATAATAAAATTAATTTTTTCATATAATAACCTTATTTTTTATGCGGATTTCCAGATAAAATTGGAGGCCATGAATATTTATCATTTGCAAATGGAATTTTTGATTTGCTATATCCCCAGTACCGTTCATGTTCGAAATGAGGAATATCATCTATCGGTACATTTCTACTTCTTAAGATAGAATAAAATTTATTATAATCAAAATCTGTAGGATCATCATGACCATTTGGAATGCCTCTATCAACTTCTATATGAGGTACGATAATTGGCCAACATCCTTCAATATCAGAAGCTTCAATATATAAATCAGCAAGAGCTTGATATTGGTTATCTGTAGGTACATCCGGACTTTTATAATTGATTTCGACATGGAACATTCTTCCTTTTAAATTATTTCTAGATTCAGCTTTTGTAGCCCATACATTTTTTTCGGTAAAAGGCCATATTTCAATTACATCCCCATTTCTCATAATATATTTATGAGCTTTACTCCTTATTTTTTTATCTGGATTGTTAACATTATTTATTGCCTTGATAGTCTGTTCTGACATATTTCCATCAGTACAATGTAAAACAAAATGACTTCTATAGTCAGGTGTTATAGGACAAACGCCTTTATTTTTTTCAACATTAAAATAATCCATCATTGCTACCGGATGAATAAACCACGCCTTGCCGTCAGTTGATAGATTGGACAGTTTAGGGGTATTGGCATCGCTTTGTTCTGTGCTAGTTGTTTGATTTTGGGCTTGTGCTTGTGCCACTTGTTTCCACCAGAGTGATGGTTTAATGCGTTGTGCTTTTTCTATTTTCCAGTTTGTTTGGATGTATTTAAATGCTTCATCCACCATTTTTAAAGCAAAATCACGGAGGTAAGGC
>NZ_FMWS01000105.1:0-571 GCF_900103255.1 Gilliamella bombi
CGCTTCATCGGCATACCATTCACTTTCATATTTTACCAGTAAATGCCCTATCAGCTCCGCTGTCCAGCTTGTTCGTAACACCGCTTTGAACTGTTCTTTGGTAAATGGATACTTATTATTTATTTCTAATAATTGCAAAAACTCTTTGACTTTATTTTTTCCCTTATCCGGTAGAAATTTCCATAAATAATGATTATAGCCAGATTGCGCTAAGATTCGTAGTACCGTTAACATCGCTTCTGTACAATCTTCAATATCTAGCCTTGTACTTCGGTTTGTACTAAGTTTCTTTGTTAATTCACTTGTTGTTGCTTTTTCTTCTATCGTTTCAAACCCAGGCCAGTGCCATGGACTACGCCGTTTGATATGCGCTTGTGCATTGTGTTTTATATTCACCCAACCTTGTATTGGTAGCATTTGCTCATCAAGTGCCGTCACTTGGACCCATTTTGTGTTTTCATCCTCTATCGCTATCAAGCCATCCCGCTCTAATGAACTTAGGGACACGGTACGAGGGTAACATAACGTATTGCGTTTTTTTTCCTGAGGGGAAAGGCTGTTATCTAATGAT
>NZ_FMWS01000105.1:605-836 GCF_900103255.1 Gilliamella bombi
GAATAGTGAAAAAATCATCATCATGCGCAGGTTCAGAATCTGCACTCGGCGACGTCGTATTTTGTCCCTTTCCGCCAGCAATTAACTCAACTTTATCGGGAATATCTGCCTCGGTTAATTCTGGGTACTTCTGCATTACATACTTTTTCTCACTTGTGGTTAAGGTGTACGGTTGCGGTGACGAGCTTTTTGCCTGTATCTTTCCATTAATGCCATTAATCACCTTGCCAA
>NZ_FMWS01000102.1 GCF_900103255.1 Gilliamella bombi
CAAAATGGAAGCATTAGAAAAGCAAGTAACAGCTTGGGAAAAAACCAAAGAAAAAATCAAGAAAATGTTATGGTGGGATGATGTGGCTAAAGGCTTATCGAAGTTAAACCAACAAAACGACACTCCCCCAAAAAATGGCGAGACAACCAATACCCCAACCACCGAAGCAGAAACCTCCCCATCAGCCACACTTAGCGCTGATGGTAAGGCGTGGTTTATTCATCCTGTTACTATTATGCAGCTAGCCGCTTATAAAGAAATCAAATTTAGCAAAAAAGGAATTGCATTTCTAAAAAAATGGGAAGGATTAAGATTGAAGCCGTATGATGATCAAACAGGTAAAACTATTACAAATTATACTAAAGGAGCTACTATTGGTATTGGGCATTTGATTAAATCTTCTGAAGAGTTTGAACTATATAAAAATGGTATAAATGAAGCTACAGCAGAAAAATTGCTTTCTAATGATTTAAATTTAAAAGGTTATATTAAGGTTGTTTCCGAAAATATAAAAATAACACTTCATCAATATGAATTTGATGCTTTAGTTGCTTTTTCTTTTAATATTGGCATTGGAGGATTTAAGAGTTCAACTGTAGTAAAAATGATAAATAATCCAAAAGGATCTTATACTTATAATTCATTAGAGGAAGCATGGTTATCTTGGAGTAACTCCCAAGGAAAATTTAATCAAGGCGTTAATAATCGAAGACGTTCGGAATATTATTTATTTAAAAATAATAAATATACTACATATAGTCATTTGGATGGAGAATATAAAGAAATATGAAAATAATTTTCATTATAATGCCATTACTATCTTTTGTTTGTTTAGCTAATGATTTTAATCATTCTTGTCTGTATACAACTAAATATAACTCTTTAAAATATAATATTAAAATATCCTATTGTTGCGAAGAGGGGGAATTAGACTGTAAAAATGTTTATTATGAAGGAACGAGAAAGAAGGATCAGCTATATATATTTTTAAAAGGGGAAACTATAAATCATTATTCATCTCATCGCTTATTAGGGTATCAATTTCAAAACAATGATTATTATTACATTATTCGAGATAATCAATTAAGTATATATAAAAATAACAAGTTATTACAGAATCAGGAGCTAGAAGAATTAGATGATTAATGTAAATTAAATAATTAAATATTATTCAATAATATGCAATTAGTAAAAATATCAATATTATTTTTTTATTTTCTAACGACACACTCATATGGAAGTATAGAATTTAATAAAATAAAACAATCAATTTATCATTGTTTTGATAATAGTTCTGATTGTCAACAAATTAAAGTACCCATAGAGTTGAATGATGAAATTGATGAGTCAATCTTATCAATTGACAAATTTTTTGGTCAAAATTATTTATTGATGACATTAAAATATAATTCTACACCTAATAAGTGTTATTCGCTTTATGAAATAAAAAATCATATTATTCAAACTAAAGAGAAACAAATTTTAAGCGATGGTTCTCAGTTATGCGATTATAAGAAAACCAATGATCAATTAATTAATCGTTTTCTTGATGGAGGGAAGTGGTATGAAAAACTTTATAAAGAAAAGGAGAAATATTATCAAATAATATTAGAAGATCAATGTATTGATTGTGATATGGTGCAGCGTAAAATTTATAATAAAAATTTAAATTATTTATTGGTGACAAATGAGCATAATCTTTTTGATAGAAAACCAATAATTAAAAAGATAGCTGTTAACCAGGCTTATTTATATGATGATGCTTTGGAAAAATCAAAAACTAAAATGTATTTAATTGAAGATGACAAGGTAGAACTATTACAGTACCGAGACGATTTTTATCAAATTCGATATTTAACTAGAACCCAGAAGTTAATTGTTAAATGGGTTCATTCGTCGGCTTTACTGTAAATACCCCATAGTTAGTACAAAACTGACGTAGAAAATCATGCTGCTTGTTTTAGTGTTTTATACTCAATCGGTGTCATATTATTTTGTAACTATCCCCTAAAATAGTACAACCCAAAAGTAGAAAATGTACTACGATAAAAGTAAAAGAGAATTTGAATATGAAAAAGATGACAGAATACAAAATCGTATAACCTTGCCATTAGGTGAAAGTCCAAACGATAAAGAATTTTGCCCTCATTTACATGTTGAATGTTTCACCTGTGAAGATTTACCAAGTTATATTACTCAAACGCAAGCGGAAGCGAGTAAAACCGCAGAAGAAGACAAAACATTTGTTGGCATAGCGAAACAAACCAAACTACTGGAAAAAGAAACTGCAGCAGATACAACAGTGGGAAAACCGTATGCAAAGAGCAAAATCAATATAATGAGTCAAGATGTGAAGGTAGCTTGGTTACAAATTGAAATACAGTCATCAGAAACTGAGATAAAGACATTATGG
>NZ_FMWS01000099.1:0-1467 GCF_900103255.1 Gilliamella bombi
CACACCTAGATGGTTGGCAAGTTCGCTGATAGAAAGGTGTGCATTAGATAACGCATAATCCACTGATTGTTGTTTGAATTCGATACTAAATTTTTTGACCATGATATTTGTCTCCTATGATTTTTGTTTATATCATAGAGGCAACTTTTGTCCACTTTTTTGGCGAGGATCAATCCAATAAAATCTTTAATAATATAAATGTGTAGAAATATATTTTAATTTTTTATATTTAAATAATCTGAAAAAATTCTAAATATAGATAGCAATTCATCAAATGAAGTAAATTCATTCCTTTTATTAATTTTAAATTGATCAGTATTTAAATCTACTATTTCGGACATACAACTTAAATCATCCCAAACAGTAAATCGGGCAATATAAATATCATTTTCAAAATCGATAACGATACTTTCTGATAAATCATTTTGATGATAATCAGAAGAGTAGTTAGTATTTTTAGATATCCAAAATTTAAATTTATTTAACATTTTGATTGTATTTTTACATTAATTTTTTCTATCTTAACACGAATGTTACTTGCTTTAGGCATTTCAGGCACAAGAAATCCTTTACTTTACGCTAAGCCTTCTAAACAATTTAATCCTACTTTTTTGCCCATCTTTCATTTGAAGGAGTTATAAATTTTTTAAAAATATCAAATCCAACATATAAAACTCCATTTTTGCTTGTTTACCAAAAGCATTAACATCTGCATGATAAGCCACATGAGTTGTTCCTGTTATACTTCGTAATACTTTATCGCTATCTACCATTTTTTGATATTCTACTGATCCCATCCTTCGTCTAGCTGTAACTAATGACAGTCCTTACAATCCACCCAAGTCAATCCATTAGATGCATAGTGGTATGTCCACAATTTCATATATAAATACTAATCTATTTATTTAATCTGTTTATATCTATTCCTATCCATGATAATTCATTTGTATCTACATACCTGTTCTGGGGATCAATATATCGAGGTAGCAACAAATCCTTTGCGGCATAATAATATAAAATAGTTATAATATTTTTTTGTATTTCTTTTAAAGCTTCCTTATTCTCGCAACCAGTAAATATGTAAATATCTTTATCACTACAATTATCTAAGACATAGTTAATACATGACTCATAAATCATTAACCCATCTTCAGAGATATCAATATGGAATTGATTCACGGTTCCTGAAGGATTTATATGTTCTAATAAATACATTTTTTCTCCCTAAAACTTCACATAATCATCAAATATATTTTTGAACTCACCAAGTTCACTTTGCGTTAATCTCTGCCACCAGTTAGTATTTCGATTTATTCTATGCTGAACATTTTTCTTAGATATATCTTTTATCTAAGTAATAATTGATCTTTGCAAAAAATTAGACAGTACACACCTATATCATTTTGTTTTTTGGTAAAATTATTGTTCATATTGCTGCGGCAATATCCAGCCATTGGCTGAATGACG
>NZ_FMWS01000099.1:1549-2782 GCF_900103255.1 Gilliamella bombi
TATTACACACTAAATGGCGGTTTATGCGATTTCAGTTCTTTTGTTTTTTTCTATCGTCATAATCCGCTGATTGTTATTTGAATTCGATGCTAAATTTTTTGACCGTGATATTTGTCTTCTATGATTTTTGTTTATATCATAAAGGCGATTTTTGTCCATTTTTTTGCGAAAATTAAATAATGAAAAATAATTATTTATTTAAACACCTAATCAATAAAGAAATTATTTCGGACTTTGAGAAGAATGATATTTTTCTGAGTATGTTAAATATTATACATACAGGAAATTTACTATTATATACAACCTGCTTTGATAATTTAATCCCTTATTTTACAAAGGAAAAATATTATATTGCACATAAATTAATTTCTTACAAGGGGAAAAAAATAATAATAAAAGGAGAAATGTTTAAAGTTTCAAAAAGTGAACTGTTAAATTTTATTCAAAAATCAATAAATATTAGCGATATGCGAGAATTTTTGATTTCACCAATTTCGACCAATAATAAAAAAGAAATTCTATATTTAACAGAAGATTTATATTATTTATATGAATCTTAGTTTTATTTAACTATATATATCGAAAATAAACACGTCATATTTTATCTGAAACAGCTAAAAAATCACAGAGAAAATGGTAATTAACAGGTAGAAAACCGAGATCAACAAACAAAGGCTGTTAATTAAATATGAAATATATTTAGGAAAAGAATATGCTTAATAAAGATAATTTTTATAAATGTGAGAAAAAAATATCTATTGATGACTTACATGCTTGTGAGAATAAGCTAGGTATTACGATTCCAAACTCTTTAAAAGAGCTATATCTTAATTGCAATGGCGGAATGGTATATAAAGATATTTGGAAAACAACTGTCCCTCCATATAAACTCCAAATCTCAATATTTATTCCAATAAAATATAACAAAGATTTTAGAAATGATCCGGATTTTTTGATAGAAGGAACAGCTTCGAAATTTTGGGATAACGAAAACTTACCTAAAGAATTATTGCCTTTTGCTCTTGATTACAGCAATGGTTTTTTGTGTATAAATATTAATACTGGTGCGATATATCAATATCTCAGACTAGAATGGGACGATACGCTAAATACAGAACAAAATTTTAAAAAAAATAGCATTTATTTATCTGATTCATTAGAAAATTTTTTAAATGCTTTAACTTATGATGAAGAGCAAAGCAATGCAGAAACCGTTGAAGATGAAGATATTAA
>NZ_FMWS01000044.1 GCF_900103255.1 Gilliamella bombi
TCACATCATGCCGTCTAAAAAATAATCACGAAAGATCAACACGCCCTAATAAAGTTTATATAAAATGATAATGTTAGCGAAAAGCATACCGTTATTTTTAGATTAAACAAGCTATATTGAATCAATTATACATTTTATATTTTTCAATATGATTAACTATGCCTTACATAAATTGGGATATATTGACAGCTATCTTTTTGTGAAAAAGTTTCAGGTAACTATACGTTTCAGTATAAATATCTTGAAAATAGATAAGAAATCAAAAAAACGATTATCATTGTTCAATTGAAAAGTTGGATGTACTTACCACTCATAAAAGAAATATTACGTATTGTTGGCTAAACTCAAAATATGATTTATTACCGTTTTTGCTTGATGACTGTTTTTCCAACAAGTTGAACCTGATAATAACGTACTTTTGTTAAGAATTTCATCTAAACTAGCATTACGCAATTTATCGAAAGAATCGAAGTGCATATCTTCAAGTCTTTCAATAATTTTGGCATCCACGAATTTAAGCTCCATCAACCGCTGTCGTTCTGTTTCTGAAAAGGCAATATTATTCCCATTACGTTATATTAAATATGCTTTTAAAATAATGTATTTTTGTAGCTTTTTTAAGTAGGCGCCTATTAACATTTTATAGGCATAATGCTTTGTTATTAATAGATTTTATCGAGATTATATCATAACAACATTTTTATGCCTTTTCTTTTTATTACAAACTCAAGATCTTTTAATTACCTTGAAGAATTGCTAATAAATCCTCCGAAGTTTTAACTGCGTGAATTCGTGTTAGCGTATCTTCAGCAATCACAGCTCGGGTTAGTTGACGTAAAATATCTAAATGTTCATTGGTTTTTGCAGCAATACCAATGACAACATAAGCTATATTATTATCTTCGTCCCAATTAATTCCTTCAGGATAATATATGATTTTGATTCCAGTTTGGATAACGCTATCACGTTTTTCTGTTGTGCCGTGTGGAATGGCGATCCCGTTACCTAAAAAAGTTGAAATTTGGTTATCACGATCAAACATTGCTTGGGTATAGTCATCTTTGACTAACTTAGCTTGGATCATCTTTTCTGATACATGTTTAATTGCTTCTTTTTTAGAATAGGATCCAGTTACGATTGAAATATCATGTACTGTCAAATTTAATGTGCTCATTTCTATTCCTTACTAAAATGAATATACCGAAATAAATCGGTATATTTCTTGATTGATTAAACTGATTTTTTGGCAACTAATTGTCGATTTTGATGAATACGTACTAAACCTAATAAAATAGCGCCAACTAGTGCTCCTACGAAGATACAGCCTACCCATAAAAATGGTTTATTAACCAATGGCAGAACTAAAAATCCTCCATGTGGCGCTGGAACTTGAATTTGACATATGAATGTCAATACTGATGCAATTGCAGAAGATAACATCATAATTGGAATTACTCGCAAAGGATCCTTAGCCGCAAATGGGATTGCACCTTCTGTAATGTGTGTCGAACCTAAAACATAGTTAACAAGTCCAGCAGCACGTTCTTCTTCTGTGAAAGCTTTGCTGCGGAAAATAGTGGTAGAGAATGCAATAACAAAGGGTGGTACTATACAAGCAGCAGACACACCAGCCATGAAATAGAAATTTCCTTCACCTAACAACATAGTGCCAGTAACATACGCTGCTTTATTAACAGGACCACCAAAGTCAAACGAACACATTGCTCCAATAACAATACCGAGTAAAACAGGATTTGCAGATTGTAATGATTCAAGGAAAGATTTCATTCCATTATTAATACTTGCAATTGGACCACCAAGTAAAAACATACCTGCACCGATAACAAATACACCAATTAATGGCATAATAAAAATCGATTTAAGTCCTTCAAATGAACGAGGTAATCCATCTAACATTTTTTTGACATAAAGCATTAAATAGCCTGCTGCAAAGCCAGCTATAATTCCGCCTAAGAATCCTGCACCAGTAATGTTGGCAATTAAGCCACCAACAAAACCAGCCACCATACCAGGTTTTCCACCTATTGAATAGGCAATAAATCCAGTAAAGATTGGTACCATTATGCCAAATGCTTGCCCACCTATTTTCATTAACAATGCAGCAAATTCATTATATTGGGCATTATTAGGGTCGGCTGAATAGATTCCCCATAAAAATGATAAAGCAATTAGGACTCCACCAGCGACAACAAATGGTAGCATGTTTGACACACCACTCATTAAGTGTTTATAGATTTGGCGTCCAATCGATTCTTTTACTTCTACTTGGTTTGATGAAACTGTGTTATTAGTGCTATTTTGGGCGCCTTTACGAACAGGAACTGTACCTGACATAATTTTTTCGATTAGTGCTGCAGCCTTATGGATACCGTCTTTAACCGGTACTTCAAGCACGGGTAAACCATTAAAGCGATCTGGATTGACATCTTTATCTGCTGCAATAACAACGCCAATTGCATTGACAATATCAGCATCAGTAATGGCGTTATCAATACCACCTGCACCATTGGTTTCCACTTTTATTTCGACTCCAGCCTTTTGGGCCGCTGATTTTAAGGCCTCTTCAGCCATATAAGTATGCGCGATACCGGTTGGGCAGCCTGTAACGGCTAATATTTTTTTCATAACAATCTCCTTTACTTGATTAGGGTAACTTCAAGTTGATCCATATAAATATTGATTTTATTTAGTAAACCTAATCCGTCTGATTCTGCAACGTTAGCGCCTGTTGCTGATGCCTTTTTTATGGCTTTTTCAATATGTTGTTGTTCAGGTAGCCATTCACTAAGAAAAGCTGCTAGTGACGCATCACCGGCACAAGCCGAGCTAATTAATTTGATTTTTACAGCATTGCAAAACCAAATATTTGTCCCATTAGAAAAGTAAAGCCCTTTAGCGCCCATGGTTAATAAAATATTTCTCGCTCCTTGCGCATGAATATTTTCTAATGCAGCAATGACTTGTGGTTTTGTTTTCGTTTCAAAGCCAAAAATCTCTTTTACTTCATCATCATTAGGTTTAATTAATAGTGGTTTATAGGAGAGTAAATCACTTAATTTTGGGTGACTAATATCAAGGATAACTTGAATATTTTTTTTGTTGCATAAATTTAAAATAGCCTCGTAATATTCAGATTCAATATTATTTGGCAAGCTACCACTGATGACTAAATAACTATTGTTAACCAGTGATTCAATAATAGTTAGCATTTCTGTTTTTTTATCATTAGGTATAAACGGACCTTTACTGACTAATTTATATTCGTTTTCATTATCATTGATAAAAACATTAATACGCGTGATATCATCAATAAAACAGGGTTTTGTCTTGACCTGTATTTTCGTTAGTTCATCAATAATATATTTACCAGAAAATCCGCCAAAGAATCCTAATGCACAAGTGGGGCTATCAAATTTATGCAATACGATTGAAACATTGACTCCTTTGCCATTCGGGCTATATTCAGTATGAGAGGTTCTATTAACTGCATTAGGGTTAAGCCCTTGACAATGAATATTCATATCGATTGCAGTGTTAAGTGTTAATGTATAGATCATTATCTTGGCCTCTATAATTTGCCTGCACATCCACATGTTGTAATAATTTTTTTGACAATGTCTTTCATTGCTGCTTTTGCAGGTTTCATATAATGGCGGGGATCATTGGCATCGGGATGTTCAATAAAGTATTGTTTTAATGCATCTGAAAATGCAATTTTTAATTCTGTCGCAACATTTACTTTACAAATTCCACGCTTAATACACTCACGCACGTCTTTCTCTGGAACACCCGAAGCGCCATGTAGTACGAGAGGAATATCAACCATTGAGCGAATTTCTGATAAACGATCAAAATCCAGTTTTGGCTCTGATTTATAAAGACCATGTGCTGTACCAATGGCGATTGCGAGGGAGTCAATTCCTGTTTTTTCAATAAAATCTAAAGCTTGTTTTGGATTAGTATATAAAGCATCTTTATCATTAACGATTAAATCATCTTCAACGCCACCAAGGCGACCTAATTCAGCTTCAACACTAACATCGTAACGGTGAGCATATTCAACTACTTGTTTGACAATGGCGATATTTTCTTCATATGGAAAATGGGATCCATCAATCATGACCGATCTTACTCCAGCATTAATTTTACTGGTGATATCGTTATATTCTTCGTGATGATCTAAATGGACAGCTAATGGAATGTTATGCTTTTTTGATAAAGCATTTGCTATAGCAAGTATATTTTCTGTTTCTGCATAACTGTATGTACCAGGTGTACCAGCCAAAATAACGGGCGATTGTAATTCCGTTGCTGTTTCAACAACGACCTGCATAGTTTCTAAGTTATGGATATTAAAGGCAGGCACAGCATAATGTTCTGTTTGAGCCTTTTTTAGCATGTTATTACTTGAAATAATAGTCATATAACTTCTCCTTAATAATCTAATTCACTTTGTATTATGTTAGTAACTTTTGTTTTGAAAATTATTTCCATTAATTATGATTTCAAAACGAAAGTTAAGCTAGTAATAATCGCGTGAGTTAGATCACAAAAATTAACATTACTTTTAAAACGAAATAAAAAAGATTGATAAATTTTCGTTTTGATAGTTAACATGTATATGTAAAACGCTGTGGGATAAAAAATGCTAATTATTAATGGTATGATTTATAAGATAAAATTCTAATCATAGTTTGATGTTGACCTAATATATGATTAATTCTATTATCACTATCCTTAATTTTTATCTATGGCGTAGGAAATAAAATTGGCTAGAGCATCTTCAGGTTTATTAAAACGACGATTACAAATTGCAGAAATTGTTCGTAAGCAAGGTGAAGTTAAAGTTGATGAATTATCTGAATTGCTTCAGGTCTCAAATGTGACTATTCGTCAAGATTTAACTTATTTAGAGCAGCAAGGATATTTAAAGCGTTCTTTTGGTGGTGCAATTTATGTTACCCCTGAAGGTGTGTTTAATCAGCTAAGTGTTAATACACCAAGTTATATACAAAGTAATAGTTGTGATATTGAATTAGTTAAAACCTGTTTAAGTTATATTAGTGATGGCGATATATTGTTTTTAAGCCATGGAAATTTGATAAGAAAGTTGATTCCGTTTTTACATTGCAAAAAATCATTAATACTTATTATGAATGACATTAGCAATGCACAATTAGCGAAAGAGTTTACCGATGCTGAAGTAGTGCTTGTTGGTGGAGCCATACTGGAAGGGAATCTTTTGTTAGATAACAAAATGATCAATTTTATTTTGAACCAATTTTCTATATCGCATTTTGTTATCGAATTAAGTTCAATCAATACTGATAATCAATTGATTATTGAAAGTTTAGAACAGGTTAGAATTTATCAACAAATAATGAAAAAAGCAGCACATACAATTGGCATATTACCGCAACGTATTATTCATAATAATGATAATAGTATTGGAACTTTAGTTGATATTGATATGGTGATGTTATCAAGATCTGCTGTAACCGAGTATCATCAACAATTATTAGATGCTAATTTTGAGCAGCTTATTTCAAATAAATATTGTGTAACTTATCAAAACAAATTGGAGACATAATATGCGTTTTAAAATCTGCACGATAGGCGAACTGCTAGTTGAGTTTTTAGCAAAAGAACAAAATCAGCGTTTCGATCAAGCTGGGGAGTTTATCGGCCCTTTTGTTAGTGGCGCCCCTGCAATATTTGCAGATCAAGTTGCAAAATTAGGTTTTCCTGTTGTTTTTTTTAGTTGTGTAGGAAAAGATATTTTTGGAAAAATGTGCATCCATCGCCTTAAAAGTGATGGTGTCATTATTGATGGTATTACTCCACATAATAAGGCCAATACAGGTAGTGCGTTTGTTACTTATAAAGGTTCTAATGAAAGAGATTTTATTTTTAACATTCCAAATAGTGCATGTGGTTTACTTTCGTTTAACCATATTAATGAAAACTTATTAAGAGATTGTACTCATTTGCATGTAATGGGGTCATCGCTTTATTCATTTCGTGTGATTGATGCTATGAGAAAAGCATTGGATATCATCAAAAGTAAAGGTGGTACAATTTCATTTGATCCTAATCTACGCAAAGAAATGTTTGATATACCAGAAATGGAACAATCTTTCGATTATATTATGGAGTATACCGATATATTTTTACCTAGTGAAAGCGAAGTTAGCTATTTTATTAACAATAATGAAAATGAACAACAAACCATGTTTAAGTTGCTTAAAAAAGGTATTAAACATATTGTGGTAAAAGGGGGGGCTAAAGGAGCTAAATATTATGGACTTGATGAACAAGGTCATTTACAAAAACTTCATGTTGATGGATACAAGGTCAACTCGATAGATCCAACTGGTGCGGGAGATTGTTTCGGAGCAACATTTGTCAGTTTAATGTTAGCAGGTTACTCTGTTGAACAAGCTTTGCAATATGCTAATGCTAGTGGTGCTTTAGCCGTATCTAAAAAGGGTCCGATGGAAGGAACTTCTACATTAGCTGAACTAAAACATTTCCTTTTTCATACTTCAATTGAATAGTTATTAAAATTAATGTGATTATCGGAATTATAGGCAAAAAAAACCCAATAACAAAAGTTATTGGGAAAACATAAGGAATAGGAAAACAATGAAATAATGCATTGTCGAGACATAGTATGTACTTTTTTTTGAAGAAAGTCTGTAAAGATATGTGAATAATTGATTAAATAGTTCGTATCTATCATGTTAAATAAACGTAAAGGATAAGTTTTTTTAGATAAATATAGGTATTTCAAAATGTTATCTATAAAAACATCTCTAATAACGAATTCAAGAATAACTTGCCATGATCAGTTATCAGCCAGTTTTGTTTATCCTCAATTAAATAGTTCTTTTCAATGGCAATCGCTATTTGTTTTTCAATTGAGTGTAAAGGTAAATAAGTCCGTTGTTCAAATTCATGTTTAGGTGTTGGTTCAAAAAGTCTAAATCGATTCATAAAAAATTCAAAAGGCAATTCCTCTTTTGGAACTGTATAATATTTATCTAAATAACGTCCCTCTAAATACCCTTTTGGGTGACGAGTTTTTATGGTGCGAATAATTTTTCCATCAGGTTGCGTTAATTTACCATGAGCGCCACATCCAATGCCTAAATAGTCTCCAAATCGCCAATAATTTAAATTATGTTGGCATTGTAATCCTTCTTTAGCATAAGCAGAAGTTTCATATTGTTGGTAACCATTTTCAGTTAATAATTGATGACCTTGTTGATAAATTTCCCAAAGTTTATCATCATCAGGTAAAACTGGTGGTTTTGAACCAAATAGCGTATTTGGCTCAATCGTTAATTGATACCAAGATAAATGCGGTGGTGCAATAGCAATGGCTTGTTTTAGGTCATATAGAGCATCATCAATACTTTGATTTGGCAAACCATGCATTAAATCTAAATTAAAACTTCTTAAATCTAATGTTTTGGCAAGTTTTCCAGCTGTGATTGCTTCTTTGGGATCGTGTACCCGTCCTAATTTAACAAGTTTATCGGTTTGAAAACTTTGCACGCCAATTGATATTCGGTTTATACCCGCTTGCTGATAGCCATTAAATCTTTCTATATCAACAGAATTTGGGTTAGCTTCAATGGTGATTTCAGCATCCTTATGTATAGGGATGATCTTATTTATATTTGATAATAATTTATCAATCAACTCGGCTGAAAATAGACTAGGTGTACCTCCACCAATAAAGATTGAATGAATTGAGCGGTTTGAACAGAAAATAGTATCGTTTTGTAGGTCTTTAAGCAAATGCTCTACATAAGATTCATAATTTGGCGTTTTTTTTATGGTATGTGAATTAAAATCGCAATAGGGACATTTTTGTACGCACCATGGCATATGAATATATAAACTTAATGGGATTTTATACATAAACGTAGTGTTACCTGAAACTTTTTGACAAAAACAATTAGAGTGTTGTTTCACTATTTATAGTGCTTTATTTTACTCCAATTCTTTAAAAAATGCTTTTGCATCTATTATGTTTTTATTATTAACTTAAGAAGTATACAATTATCAATAAGTTGTTAAATTTATTATTTAGGAGTAAATATGAGTATATATAAAGAGATTTTAGAGAGTAGCTTATCAGGTGTATCCTTAAGCTCATCAATTAAACAATCAATTTATGGTGAACTGCCAATTTTAGTTATTAATCATAGCACTTGTTGTGCTGCTGTTGCATTACAAGGTGCACACTTATTATTTTGGCAACCATCTACTGAACAAACACCAGTTGTTTGGCTGAGTAACAAAACAAATTTTAAAAAAGGTGTAGCTATTCGAGGTGGAGTGCCTGTTTGTTGGCCTTGGTTTGGTCAGTTAGGCAATCCTTCTCATGGTTTTGCACGCATTGTCGAATGGACATTAGATTCATGTAAAGAGGACGAGCAAGGCGTTACCCTTGTTTTATCGCTCACTAATAATCCGCAGACAGAATCTTATTGTAGCAAACCTTTCTCGGTATCATTAAATCTTCATCTAGGTAAAACTTGTGAAGTTTCTTTAAGCTGCTCAGCAGACTTTGATGTAACTAGTGCTCTACATACTTATTTTGGAGTTGATAATATTGATAGTGTTGTAGTCAAAGGTTTAGGTGAAGCTTATCAAGAACGACTTGCTGCTGAAAACAAACCAGCGACTGTAGGCCAATTGACATTTAATCAAGAGGTCGATCGTATTTATACCAATGCAAGTAATCAAATCACTGTTACTGATGGCACTCGAACAATTCAATTAACCAATACTAATGTAAGTGATGTTGTTACTTGGAATCCATGGATAAATAAAGCTAAATCAATGGGAGATTTTGGTGATGATGAGTATAAATCTATGGTTTGTGTCGAAGCAGGTTGTATCACAAAACCATTAAAGTTATTACCGAATAAAAAATCAACTTATGGTTTTAAAATAGAATTGATCTAAGTGTGCATATAATATTCCATATACGTAATCAATATTTTACTGATTTGTAATATGATTAATTGATTGCGTTTAGAGGGATAACACTTTATAATCTCCAACGCTTTTTAAAGTACTAGTTTGATAGCCAATTACTGGGTCGCCTGTAATTGGTTTCTATTTTAAATAATTAAGAGAAATTAATATGTTTACATTCAAAGCTGAAGTTAGAAAAGAGCATGGTAAGGGTGCGAGCCGCCGCCTGCGTCACGCTGGTAAATTCCCAGCCATTATTTATGGTGGAACTGAACCTGCAGTCTCTGTTGTGCTTGATCACAACCAAGTTTTTAATATGCAAGAAAAACCAGAATTTTATTCTGAAGTGTTAACTATTGAAGTTGACGGAAAAGCAGTTAAAGTAAAAGTGCAAGCAGTACAACGTCATGCATTTAAACCAAAATTAGTTCATATGGATTTTGTACGAGCATAATTTGCTTATTGGGAAATTACCCAATAACTTGTTTCAAGCAAAAGGTCACCCAGAGGTGGCCTTTTTGTTTTAGAGTAAACAAAGGATAATGCCTATTACTATGATTTATCCTATTAATCGGGTGTACACCAACCATTCAACATAATAGAATAATTACATTATACCATCGTAGGAGAAAACCATGTCTGATATCCCAGCTTGCGATTTAGTTATTTTTGGTGCTAAAGGGGATTTGACAAGACGTAAATTATTACCGTCTTTATATCAATTAGAAAAGTACGGAAAACTACCTGAACAAACAAAGATTTTAGGCGTAGGGCGCGCTGATTGGGATCATGCCGCTTATTGTGAGGTAGCAAAAGAAGCACTAATCTCGTTTATGCCAGAACCGTTAGACGATAATATTTGGCAACGATTTAGCCAACGATTGGACTTTCATAAGCTAGATGTTAATGATAGTGCTGGTTTTGAAGGATTGAAAAATAAACTTGATTTGAATCATCCAGCTATTTTCTATTTTGCAATGCACCCGGGTGCTTTTGGGACTATTTGTCAAGGTTTAGCTGCTGCAGGATTAAATCAATCGCAAAACCGCATTGTGATGGAAAAACCACTTGGAACAGATCTCAAGTCATCTCGTGAAATCAATGATTCGGTGGCTAAATTCTTTAGTGAGTCGCAAGTTTATCGTATTGATCATTACTTAGGTAAAGAATCAGTATTAAACCTATTAGCCTTACGATTTGCTAATACAGTGTTTGCGTCATTTTGGGATCGTAATTCAATTGATCATGTTGAAATTACGGTAGCTGAACAAGTAGGTATTGAAGGCCGTTGGGGATATTTTGATAAAGCCGGTCAAATGCGTGATATGGTACAAAACCATTTATTACAAATATTAACCATGATTGCCATGTCCCCACCTGCTAATCTTGAAGATGATAGTTTGCGCAATGAAAAGATAGCTGTACTTAATGCGCTTAGACCAATTAACAAATCCAATATTCGTGAAAAAGTAGTTAGAGGGCAATATACAGCAGGTTTTGTTAATGGTGTTAATGTGCCGGGATATTTAGAAGAAGATGGCGCAAATCAAAAAAGTAATACTGAAACATTTGTTGCAATTCGAGTTGATATTGATAACTGGCGCTGGGCAGGTGTTCCTTTTTATTTACGTACTGGTAAGCGCTTACCAAGTAAATGTTCTGAAGTTGTAGTTTATTTCAAACCATTACCGCTTAATTTATTTAGTGAATTTTATCCAGAATTACCACAAAATAAATTGACGATTCGTTTACAACCTGATGAAGGTATGGATATTGAAATCCTAAATAAAGTACCAGGGTTGGATAGTAATCATAATTTACAAACCACTAAACTTGATTTAAGTTTCAGCGAAACTTTTCACCAACAAAGTGCTGATGCCTATGAGCGTTTATTACTTGAAGTTATGCGTGGGCGTCAAGCATTATTTGTTCATCGTAATGAAGTTGAAGCTGCATGGAAATGGGTTGATTCAATTATTAGTGCATGGGAATCAGAAAATGATGCCCCAAAAACCTACCAAGCCGGAACTTGGGGACCAGTCGCATCCGTTGCCTTAATCACTAAAGATGGGCATTCATGGCACGAATTTGAATAAAGGAAAAATAACTATGTTTACGTTAAATAAATATCAAAATAGTCAATTATTGATCGAAGATTTAACCTCACATATCGTCAATGAATTAAAACAGGCCATTGTACAAAAAGGACATGCTTCTATTGCTGTTTCGGGGGGGAAAACACCTATTCCATTATTTGTTTCACTAAGTCAACAAAATATAGAATGGAGCCGAGTTTTTATTACGTTGGTGGATGATAGATGGGTTGATGATACTGATGATGCTAGTAATGAAAAGTTAGTGAACACTTATCTATTACAAAATAATGCTAAATTGGCTAATTTTGTTGGTTTAAAAAACAGTTGTAATAATCCATTTGATGGTGCAGAAGTTACAGATAAACTTTTAGATAAAGTTCCGATGCCATTTGATGTAGTGATTTTAGGTATGGGAGAAGATGGGCATACTGCCTCATTATTCCCAGGCGCTGCTAATTTGGCTAGTGGTTTAGATATGAAATCTGGACGGAAAGTTGTTGGTATGACACCATTAACAGCACCACTAGATCGTATTACATTAACATTGCCAGCTATTTTAAATAGCAAAAATATCTACCTACATTTAGTTGGTGAAAGCAAATTGCGTGTATTAGAACAAGCCGAAAAAGATAATGATGTTAATCAAATGCCTATTCGTGCTGTTTTGCAGCAGGATAAAGTTAATATAACTGGGTTTTGGACCGTATCTTAAATTTTCCTCATTTTTTTGCCGACTTACGTCGGCAATGATTTTTTATGATAAACTTTGATTCCAAAGTACAGGATGAGTAGTGCTTTTATCTTACCAATTAATCCCCTGAGTTCTCTTTTATAGGCTTTTCAGCTTGTTTTGCTATTTTTGTTTTTCTTTTTCGGCTGGCTTTTTTCTTGGGTCTTTTAAATTGACCATAGTCAATAAGTTCGCCTGTTTCGTCATCAATCACGCCCCACTCTTGGCTACTATCTAAAATCGCCTTTTGTATCTCGGGTGGGTAATCTGATAGGGTGGTTTCTTTTGGTAGAGGTTTACCCGGTTTACCCGCTTGCCTGATCACTTTTGGCCAACGAGGTTGCCAGCATAGGCATTCCGACATAAAGTAACCCATAGTATAAAATGGCAATAAGATTAAAAAGACGGGGATTAACATTAAAATTATGATCACACTGGGGTTATTTTTTGCCAGATGGATCATGGGGCGAATATGCCCCTCAACACCATGAAAGGGCATGGGTAAATGGGTACTTAGGCGTGGTTTAGGCAGGTTTTTAGGACCGTCTTCCATATAACGGCGGATAAATTCCCACTCGTCTTTATAATCTTGAGGATCATAAGTGTTTTTGCCTACGCCTACGGACTGTGCAACTGGAAAGCCAGTTTTATAAGGGTGAAAGGAGAACACATTAACTAAGTTGGTACCGCCCATATCCGAGCCAGTCTCGCCAAAATTAGCGGGCATAATATGTTCCCATTTAAATACCGCAGTACCGCCACAATATTTAGGGCGTTGTACATACACTTGCCGTGTTACCCGATTAAACCGTACCCGAATATGGCGAAGCGTGAATAACTCCAAGCGACAGACATAACGGAAGTAGCGGATGCATAAGTAAGTGGAAACTAAAAATATAATTAAAAAAAATATTATTGCAAATATACCCGAGGCAACATTACCACGCTCATGATGATATAATTTGAGTAAAATATTTAATCCCAAATCTCCACTAGAATAAGGAATAAAAAATATAGCAAAACTAATCCAAGTAATAATCCCCCGAAAATTTTCAAACATCCCCCCCCGTATCTCTAAATAGCGATCGTTATAGGCATAATAAGGCCCTATCGGGCGTGGATTGTTACTGACCGACTCTTTAGTATAATCTTTGGCGACTTCTCTTAACTTCATATCACCACTAAAATAGCCCATTTTCAATTTTTTACGAGTTGCGGTTTTAATAGCACTACTTAACCAAAATAAATATTCACCAATATACATTAAAATGTCCCCTGAACTGCTTGATAAAACTCACTTAGCTCCTCGGTTAAGTCATCAAATTGATCACGTTTGGGATCTTTACTAAAACAGCAACGATCTAACCATTTTTGTAATGCATTATCGTCAAAGATGATTAAACATACGCTAACTGCAACAATAATTACTGAGGCATAAAAATAAACCAAGCCAACTGCAGCTTGAGCGCCAATATCTTCATGCCAAACTTGATCCTCGCCAAAAAAGTGGACAAAAGTTGCCTCTATGATATAAACAAAAATCATAGGAGACAAATATTATGGTCAAAAAATTTAGTATC
>NZ_FMWS01000083.1 GCF_900103255.1 Gilliamella bombi
ATAAAACACTAAAACAAGCAGTTTAATTTTCTACGCGAGTTGTGTACTGAGTTTGGGGTATTTACAAATAAGCTTCGAGATGATATTAAATACTGCATTTCCGGATGCAAACAGTTTAGGAGATAAATATATGACTGAATGGACAGGTGTTATGTATGGCTTTTACACTAATAAGTTGATAGATGATGTATTTTCTTCATTGATCAAAAAAATAGCGTCTATTAATTATAAATATAAACAAGATAGTTTTCGAGATGAAGAATTTCTATTTTTCTATAAAAATGATGAAATGCAAGATTATCACCTTGAGAATGGCTATAATTTGGATATTAATGGTGAAGGTTGTTTTGGAGTTGAGGCAAAAAATACAACGTTGAATGGAATCGCTACACTATTTGAATTTGATAATGATTCTGATTTTGAACCTTATGATATAAATTTGCATTTTGATAATGTATTTTATTATGTACTCGTGTTACCTGAAGCAATTGAAAATTCAAATTTTTGCCAGAATATATATAATTTGTTTATTAATATTCTTAATGAAAAAATAAAATAAATACATATTCAACTGCGGACGCTTTATCCTGATAATCTCGATTCAGCTGTTGGGGTAGGTTAATCTGTATCATTATGTGCCTAATGGGTTGATTTGGTTTGATCTATTTGGTTAAAAAATAAGAAAACATCGTATGATGGTAAAAGTCGAAGAGATGCATTTAGATAGGTAAGCGTGGTGTTGGTATACCAATCAATTACCATTACACGGTCATCTTTACGAGATAGCAATATTATGATTGCTGGAAATGGTCAGCAATAAAGTGAATGTATTGATAAAAAAAGAAAATCCACCTTCATTCAAGAGTGTAGTTTTGGGTACTCTAAAACAGAACAGAGTCATGGTACTGAATCAAATATAATGTTAGACCTTCAAATAATCAGGATACTGGTTATGTTTCTGGAACTCCTGGTCATCATAATTTCTCTAAAGGAATTGATATGTGGTTTGAAAACGCATTAGGCAGAGAAAAAATTCAATTTATGTTTAATAACGAATTTAATTTTCAATCTATTGAATTGAATAGTGTTTCATTTGACAGCTATTCAGAGTTTAAATGTCATTTAAATTGCAAGAAAATCCCCAAAATTTACCCTAAAAAATGGGATAAAGTTGAATTTAATGCATTAAATTTAATTATTACTTTTAATGAGATAGTTCAGTTAAATATGTCTGGTTCAAAAATTGGTTTTTTCTGTTCACCAACCATCAATTCTTTTACTGATTATTCTGAAATAACAGTTCAACATAACAAATTACCACTTTACTGTAAATCAAAGTTTTTAATTATAGAAAGTATAACTCCCTATATAGATGAAAGATGGAATTAAAAATAAAGATGAAATAAATTTTTATTAGCTCGGTGCATCAAAAACATCAAATAGACCGCAAAGGGAATGCAGCTTTCAACTTTGGGATAAAACGGATTCAGGAAATCGAACACGAATCAATTGTACAAAATCAGATATCAGGGACGATATTTAGATAGTGGAAACCAGCTTACATTACAATACTTTCAGGGTATTATGATCTGGGTATAGGTAGATTTACTCAGCCATATCTAGTTGAATTGTGTGTGGCTTGAATCGTGGGGTTTGAGTTGTTTAAAATTTATTCGCGAATAAGAAAGTAATAATCTTGTTAAAGAAGTCGAGATTACAGGAAAATCGCATTAATCAAGTATCGATCATTTAATAGAACAGCTTTTTAAATAATAAAAATCTAGGTATTGGAACCAACGAATTTCTGAAGCTAGAGATCGATATGGGGCATATGTTTATTTTAGAGAAATAAATGATAGTATAATTGAAATATTAGGTTTAGGTAAATCTAACAAGGCTAACCAGCAAACAGTTATCAATGAAGTTTTAAAAGTATTTGGTATAGGAGCTTAAGTATTTTGAATATTAAAATTTTAAAATATGATCAAGATCTTAATCTGGTAAATGATAATGTTGATGTTGAAGTTTTTTTAGACAATGGAAAGCGGTATACTGCAACATTTTTCACTATCGAAAATATAATTTCTATTTTAAATAAGTATAAAGAAACAAAAGAGTGTTGTAATGGCTTATATTTTTGGGCATCAGATATGATTATTGTTGAAAGTTTAAATGACAAAATAATAAATAAAACGATACAGGATTTGATAAAAAATGAAGAATTTCATCATGCTTTTTCATTATTAGAGTAATTAACAAATGTAGAAAAGATCGCATATCTAAATATTCATAGTTTTTATTTCTTTGCTACCTTATTGTAGAAAATCCGCTATTAGTTTTGAAGTATAATGATACAGAAAATAGTATATGAGCCGATACAATATAATTCATATTATCAAGGATAGAATTTAGACAAGTAACTAGTTTATATTACAATACTTTCAGATATTATGCTCCAGATAGGACGCTTTACCCAGTTGGTGATCCTCGCCAAAATATTAGACAGTGCCCACCTCTATCATTTTTTCGTTTTGGTAATATTGTTGTTCATATTGTTCAAGTGATACCCAGCCATTGGCTGAATGACG
>NZ_FMWS01000039.1 GCF_900103255.1 Gilliamella bombi
AAAAAAGAAGATTTATTCTAACTGTATATCCTAAGTTAATTCTAAGTATTGATGATTTTAAAATAATAAGATTTTATCTTATTGATTTTATTGATTAAAAATGGAGGCGCGTCCCGGAGTCGAACCGAGGTAGACGGATTTGCAATCCTTGCATTAGATAATAAAAAACAACAACTTACTTAATAATCAATTAGTTAAAAATGTAATAAACACTAATAAACAGCAATATAAGTTAACTCAACCGCCATTTTACCGCCATTTTTTAGCGTTTAATTAGTGGGTTTAATATAGCTGCTTCTTCCAAGTGGTCAGGTGCAAAGTGAGCGTAACGCATTGTTACTTTAATATCGGTATGCCCTAATATTTTTTGTAGCACCAAGATATTACCGCCGTTCATCATAAAATGGCTGGCAAAAGTGTGGCGCAGTACATGCGTTAATTGACCGTCGGGCAATTCAATGCCGCACTTCTCAATCATTTTACGAAAGTATTTATCACTAATAGTGCATTTAAATAGCTTGCCCTTTGTTTTGGGTAATTCGTTTAATAGCTCTTGTGTGATCGGTACTGAACGATTACGCCGTCCTTTTGTTTTAATAAATGTAATCCGACCGTCTTTTATTTGTGATGCAGTCAGATCGCATATTTCAGACCACCGCGCCCCGGTTGATAACCCAATTTTAACTTTTAACAGCAATTCTTTATCGGTGCTTAATGCAGATTCGGCAAGCACGGCATCGATTTGATCGGCTGTGAAGTATGCCATTTCTTGCTCGGTTGTTTTGAACTGCTTAATATTGTCTAAAGGATTGGGCTTATTCCACTCACCAAGTCTTTTTAATTCATTGAATACAGATCGAAAATAGACCAATTCAAGGTTTAACGTTCTTTTTGATACCACCTGCTTAGACTTAACCCTATAAATTTCACCGCTTAACCGTTTTTGTCGGTAATTAGTAAAGTCCTTGGCAGTAAAGTTATCGGCAAGCGGATCGCCCAGGCTTTCACAAATAAAATCAAGTATCCGCTTTTCTCGCTCACCGTCTTCTAACGTTTTGCCGTGCGATAAATACCAAGTATTAACCAAATCAGACAACCGCCGCCGATCTTGCTTTTCAGCAATCCAAGGCTTGGTAGCTGCTTGTTCTTCGATATAGCTTTCATACGCTAACGCCTCGCCTTTGGTTGCGAACGTTTTGCGGATGCGTCTGCCGCCCTCTAAGTATTTTTCAAACAGCCATTTGCCGTTAGATTGCTTGCGTACCGTCATATTTGTTTCATAATGTGAAATTTATAACTTTCTATTTAAAAGAGATTTAAGAATCTCTTGCGTGATTTTTTCACTCTTTTGGGATTTGTATACTTTCGGTTTTAACATTTGACTAAATAACTCTCCATAATATTTTTTATTAGGAGAGTATAAGTTTAACATTAAAGAATTAAATTTTGACCTGTTGTAAACTGAATTTGCAGTACATTTTTGATTGATTAAATTTTCATCTTCAAACAGTTCTGGATCATCCTGCAAGCTGTTATCAGCAATATTTTTGACATCCATTACAGTATTATCTTTAAATTTCAAATCAAATAATGGGCTATTATTAATAAAACTAACTGAATCGTTAATGATAAAATGTTCTACATGATCTGCCTCAGTTAACAACTCTTCAATTAATTCATAACGAGCATGAATTATTTTTTTTCCTGTACCATTATCATATTTTTTAACCCAATCTTCTTTATTATCATCTGTTATAAAAATAACATTATTAATTGAGGTATATTTTTTAACATGTTTCTTTATTTGCTCCCAAATAATTAAATCTCCATATTTATTTGGTATGCAAACATCTATATGATAATAGTATTCATCTTTTGTATCATCAGAATAACCAGGAGGACGTTTATCTTTGAATCTATATTCACCATCTTTTATTATTTTCTCTATCTCTTCCTTACTATCAGGTTTGCCAATAGTTATCAATCCCATAATTTTTTCATAAATAGTATCTGTTTTATTCAAAGAAACTCCATTATCGAGAAGTTGTTCTATTTCGGAAAGAAAACTCTCAATTTTAATTTGAATTTCATCTAGCAACTTTTTTTCAAATTTGATTTTTGGAGGTTCAGATAATTTCTTTTCATAAGATTTAATAATAACATTGTTAAACTGTTCTATATTTGCAATGGTTCTCAATCTATTCTTATGATACTCAAGCATGACATGATATGGGATCCAAATTTTGCCTTTTAATTTTTCGAGTAATTTATAAAAGTCATTTTGAGTTTCTTTTCTGTAAGAATACAAATTTAACAATATATTTGTATCAAGAATGAAAATAGTATTATCACTTTTCCATATTTCGTTAATTTTATCTTTACTTAATGGAGCGTATGCTTTAAATAAATTAGACATTCTTTTTTACCTTCTAAAAATATTAAAAATACTCCCTTTCAATAGCTGATACTCATCCCAGAATTTTAGCCTTTTGCGCTTGGAATTCTTCTTCTGTGATAATGCCCTTTTCTTTTAATGATGCTAGGCGTTCTAATTGTTCGAGTAGGTCATTATTGGTTGCTGGTTGTTGGGCGTGGTTGTTTGCGCTTTGCTCTTTGCTTTGTTTTAGTGCTTCTATTGCTTGCTTAACCATATTGGTAAACGGTACCACACCTTTTTTTGAGACGTTTTCGACCTTGTACGTATGTCCGTCGGCGGCGATCGTGATTTCACCAAATAGTAATTTAGTTTCTCCGCCAACTGATGAAATGTGACTTAAATCTAATGCAACTTGTTTCAATCCAAAAAACATGCCTTTATCTAAAAATATTACTCGTTGATTAGTTAAAATAATCAACCATGTTTTACCGTCCATGCTTCCCGATGATATACCGATCGGCGTCTCGTTTGGCATTGCGATTTGCGGAAAGTGTAAAAATTCTTTTTTAGTAAAAAAACCGTCATCATGAGATATTTTTTTTAATCGTTCAAATTCGGCTAATAATTCGGCTTTTGTTGCTGTTTTATAATCAATCATTTTATTTCCTTCCTCTTTTTTATTATTTATTAAAAATACTCGCCTTTAATAACTGATACTCATCATCAGTAATAGCACCGCTGCTTTTTAGTGCTGCAATTCGTTCTAGTTTTTCTAATGCTTCGCTTGATAGTTCAATTGATTTTTTTTCTGTTTTGATACCGTCGATGTTTGGCTCTCCCTCGCCTGTTAAAATCCACTGCAGGTTAGCGCCTGTATCTATGGAACATTTAACTATTAGATCATAAGGGATAGTATTTCTTGCAACCCTATTGCCTATAACGCTCACTGTAGTATCTAACCTTTCACTTAAAGACTTTACTGTTTTTACGCCATAAGCAAAAACTAATCTATTAATTATTTTTTTACATACATTTTCGGTATTAATAAAGCACCCATAAAAAATCCGGTTCGGGGAAAAGATACTTAATTATCATGTAAACACAAATAAAGTTTAATGAGACCTCTTAAAAATACTACTCTTCAATAACTGATACTCATCATCAGTAATAGCACCGCTGCTTTTTAGTGCCGCAATTCGTTCTAATTTTTCTAAAGCTTCGCTTGATAATTCAATCGATTTTTTTTCCGTTTTGATACCATCGATGTTTGGCTCACCCTCGCCCGTACAAAGCCATTTCAGATCTGCGCCAGTATCTAATATGCATTTAATTACAAAATCAGAGGGAAACGTATTTCTTTGAACTCTGCTACCTATAACGCTGGCCGTCATGTTCCATTTGTCAGCTAATGATTTAACTGTTTTTAATTTATAAGCTGAGAGGATTCTTTTTATTACGTTTTTACTATTATCAAACTTAATCATTTATTTTCTTCACTATTCCCCCTTTTTTATTATTTATTAAAAATACTACTCTTTAATAACTGATACTCATCATCAGTAATAGCACCGCTGCTTTTTAGTGCTGCAATTCGTTCTAGTTTTTCTAATGCTTCGCTCGATAGTTCAATTGATTTTTTTTCTGTTTTCATACCGTCGATGTTTGGCTCTCCCTCGCCAGTGCAAAGCCATAATAGATTAGCTCCCGTATCTAGTGCGCACTGTATTATATATTCTGCCGGAGTTGTATTCCGTACTACTCTATTTGAGAGAACGCTAATGCCAACCCCAAAATACTCACACAATGCTTTCATTGTCTTTAATCTATAAGCGCTAACCATTCTATCTATTATGTTTTTAGCACTGTCAAACTGAATCATGTTAACTCCCAAAATACCAAAAAGAAAAATAAAACCGTTTAGGTATTGACATAAACCTAAAAGGTTATCATAATAAAAAAATACCGATTCGGTTATTAATAAACACTAATAAACACCAATAAACATTAATTAAGGAATAATGCCTTATGACGATTCAAATTGCAATAGCTATACCTGCCCCATTTGTCACGGCTCAGCAATTCGCCGATTTGGCAAAAATGCCGTTGGCAACTGTTAAGGGCAAAATCCAACGTGGTGAGCTTCCTATCCGCAAGAAAATAAGCAACGCAGGAACGGCTAGCCGTGAAACCCCATTAATTAACATGGTCGCCTTAACGTTAGAGGGTGCAGCCAGCTACAAAGGTAATCTAGTAGTCAACATTGAGGGGGCTGAATAATGGCTCACTCATCCTATTTAAAACAGACCGCTCAGCAACCAACCCCGATCGATATTCAGATCAATGCCCACAACCCAAAGGGCTGGGTTGAAAAATCAAACGGGCAGGTAATTAAGTTGCATCAACCGTTAATAGGTGATGAAGATGAATGTAGCACAAAGCACTCAAACCATTGAGCCACGCAGTTTAATCCGTGAGTTCAATCACATTTTAAGCGGCAAACGCAGCCTTGCCCGTTCGGCTTTTAACAATTTAAAACCAGGTCAAAAACGGTTGTTACTTAGTGCGTCGGGCATCGAATTGCGTACAACGGAAATTTATAACTCAGATAGTCAATTTACTCATGCTTGGCAAATGCAATATGACAATCTGACAGATAAAGAAGTCGACGACTTAAAGAAAGGTTTACGTCGATTGCAAGCAATTATTGATGCATTCGCATTATGTGAAGAAGAAGATTTTAAAAAAGAAACTAAAAAGGTGGCATAAATGAAAATGACAGCATTATCGGGCGATGCATTATTGCAAGCCTTAAATCAGGCAAAAGAAGAAACAAAAAGCGGACTTTGTGACGTATTTACGGCAAAGCTGGAACGACTAGCTACACATATCCGCACAAACTACTTAACACCGACCGAATCGGCAGAGCTGTTAGAGCAAGAAGCCGAAGCAATACGCAATCAACATTATGAGAACCAGAACTGATGCGTGATGTTATCGACCGAGCCAATGACATTGCTCAATTAGAGCTTGATAACTTGATTGCAAAAAGAAAAGTTTACACCGGCAAATCATCACTTTATTGCTGTGAATGTGGCGAGCCAATACCAGAGGCACGGCGTGAAGCTGTGCCAGGTTGTAGTTTGTGTGTTTATTGTCAGCAAATTTCAGAAGCAAAAGGTAAGCACGGGCAATAAATTATCAATAAAGGAGAAAACAGATGTTTGATAAATTTAAAAATAATGCTCACAAAAGCATCATTGTAGACGAGCATACATTCGAGCTAGTTGCGGCTTACGGAGTGCGAGCAATTAGCGTTTCTAAAGAACAATCACGGGAATTAACTGCCGGAGCAACTTTTGCTATCACATGTCACGATGCAGTAATTATTTGCGAGGTTGATGGTTCATACGATTCAAACGTTGAAAATAGTACAAATGTTATTGAATTTGAATTAAATCAATAATCAATCGGGGCAATCAGCCCCAAATCTTTAAGGCTCAAAAAATGTGTGTAGAAAAAGCAATAAAAATAAAACATCCATTATTACGATATTTTGGTGGCAAGTTTCGACTAGCTCCTTGGATTTTATCGAATTTTCCAATACATGAAATTTATGTAGAGCCATTCGGCGGTGCTGGTAGTGTTTTATTACAAAAAGAAAAGATATCACGAGAAGTTTATAACGATATTGATAGTTCTGTTTTCAACTTATTTAAAGTGCTCCGCAATCAACAATCTGCAGACAAATTAATTAAACTGATTTCGTTAACACCGTTTCACCGCAATGAATATTTAAATGCATGTTATTGCCACTGCTCAGATGAAATAATTCAAGCTTCGCAGTTAGTAATTCGCTCGTTTATGTCGTTTTCATCAAATGGAATTCATCAAAAAAACTCTGGTTTTAGCGGTAGCACTAAAAAAGGAAAAACTACAGACGCCACGGTGTGGGCAAATATACCCAATAATTTATCATCAATTGTTCAACGGTTACAGGGTGTAATTATTGAAAACATTCCAGCAATTGAACTATTAGATAAACACGATACTCCATCAACTCTATTTTATTGTGATCCGCCATATTTGCACGAAACTAGGACAACAACCAAGGGCTATCAATATGAAATGTCTTTTTCAGATCATGAAATTTTATTAAACAAAATTATTGGATTATCTGGAAAAGTTGTCATTTCTGGCTATGACAATGAGTTATATAACGACATATTAAATGGCTGGACAAAAAAAGAAGCACAATCAAGAGCGGCGTCACAGCGTGGAGCAATCATAAGAACCGAATGCATTTGGATTAAGGACAAATAAATGAATATTGAAAAATCTTTCCTGAAATGGCCGGGAGGTAAAGGCCGAATTATAGATAAGTTATTACCCCATTTCCCCAAAGATTGTCAATTCATTGAACCGTTTGTTGGTGCTGGCAATGTTTTTATTAATGTATCAGCTAAAAGCTATATCTTGGCTGATATTAATCACGATTTAATCAATACATATTCGTGGCTAAAAGATGATTTAGCAATGCTATATAACACAACTAAAGAATTATTTGATACAGAAAATGATTTTTACGATATTCGAAGTCAATTCAATCACCCAAAATTCAGGGAAACGGTAAAGTTAGCGGCTCAGTTTATCTATCTAAATCGACACGGATTTAATGGGATGTGCCGTTATAACAAAAAGGGGGAATTTAATGTCCCGAAAGGAAAACATAAAAATATTTATTTTCCGGGTGCGGAAATGATTAATTTTAGTAATAAATTACTTTATTCCGATGTCTCTTTACTCTGCTGTGATTTCACGCAAACGATTGGGCTAGCAGGTGCCGGATCGGTTATCTATTGCGATCCGCCATATTTAACTAAACATAAAGATAGCTTTGTTGGGTATACACCGTCAGGTTTTTGCTACTCAGACACCGAGCTTTTGGCTGACTGTTTGTATGATGCAGTTTTACGGGGAGCAACCGCAATTATTTCAAACTGCGACAATAGCGCCACGCGTGACATATTCCACCGTTTTAAACTTCACTCAATAGACGCACCGCGGTCAGTGGCGGCAAACGGCAACCGAAAGCCTGCAAAAGAGATCATTGGCGTGTTAACGCCGGACATGCTTTAACAATCATCATCAAAATTGGGGGGTGTAACTGTGTTCAATTATATATGTAAATATTTATTACGTGCTGCTAACTCTTTGAAACGTTCAGTGATCGTTATGCAGCCGTCGAAATTAAAAAAAGGCAAAGGCAAAAATAAAACCGCACACAAGCCAACTGGTATAGCAAAGGCTCGCCGAACAGCTAAAAAGATGCGTAATAAACAACGTAGCAAGTAAAATGACCACAATCACGCAAAACCTACCAACATTAAATCACAGGGTTAAATATGCCCTGCTTTCTGGTATGCGTGATTTTTACGATACAGTCGGCAAGTTTTTACCAAACAAAGAAGTTATCAGAACGCCAGTTAATCCACATGCATTATCACCTAAAATGCCACAAGGGCTTTCTTATAGTGAAATAAAATTATGGCAAGTAGATACCGAAGATCATAACTTTAGAGCTAATTATTTTTCTGGTTTGCCAGACTTTTTAAGTAGCTATTTTGCAAATGAATACATCAAACTATTTCAAACAAAAAGCCGAAAATCCGCCAATACATTTTTGCGTAAAACACTTGGCGGTAATATTAAATCAAGGCTTGATTTGGTTAATAAACAATATGAATTTATTAAACCAAGCGCACTATCTATTAACTTTTCTGCTGAGTTTGAGAACTTACCTACATTTGGCAGAGAGCGAATTGCTGAACTTAGTGTCGAAATAGCCCGTTATATAGATAAACTTATACAACACTTATTAGCGGATCATGAATTTTGTTTATCTGCCAATGAGGTTAATCAGCTTGGGCTTGAGCATCAACTTTATAAATCTGTTTTAAATGAACTTGACGGCATCAATATCGTACCGCCCTACTTTGCCGATTATAAAAATGGAAAGTTAACCAATGAAAATATTGTCAGAGCGTTGGCAAAATTAACTAATGAGGATTGGTGGTATAACAAGCTAAAAACTCGTCGAGATTTCCAACATGAACATTTGGCTATTGCCGTTGGGCAAGTACAAAAGAAATCTACCCCATATGCAAGTCAATCTTGCCAATCAGAATGGAAAGAACAAAAGCGACGCAATAAAAAATATTTAGAACAAATGGCAATTGAAAATCAAGAAACTGGCGAACAAATAGCACTTGATTTGCAGGTATATAAATCGATTTCCAATCCAGCTATTCGTCGTGCTGAGCTAATGACCCGCATGAGGGGCTTTGAAGATTTGGCTGATGAAATGGGGTATACCGGTGCATTTATTACATTAACAGCTCCTTCAAAATACCATAGCGCCTACTCAAAAGGTGGATTTGTCGAAAACTGGCAAGGTAATAATCCACGTGAAACCCAAGCCTATTTGTGTAAAGTATGGTCAAGGATTCGAGCAAAGCTCAATCGTGAAGATATTAAGTTTTTTGGCTTCCGCGTCGCAGAACCTCATCACGACGGCACACCTCATTGGCATATTTTAGTTTTTATGCGTCCCGAAGATTTGCAAACAGCTTTTAAAGTAATGTGGATCTATGCCATGGATGAAGACGGACAAGAAAAAGGGGCCGCAAAAAACCGCTTTGAATTTACCATGATCGATAAAGAAAAAGGCTCAGCAACTGGCTACATTGCTAAATATATTTCTAAAAATATTGATGGTTATGCGTTGGATAATGAAGTAGATGATGAAACTGGCGAAAACTTAAAAGAAACATCTAAAGCTGTTACTGCATGGGCAAGCCGTTGGAAAATACGCCAATTCCAACAATTAGGCGGCGCACCTGTCACCGTTTGGCGGGAACTACGAAGATTAAAAAGCCAAAAAGTGGAAGATAAAATTATCGATCCTGTTTTAGCGTCCGCTGATATTGGTGATTGGGCCGCATATACTAATCACCAAGGTGGTCCAATGGTTTTGCGCAAAGATTTAAAAGTTAGGCTATCTTACGAAGAAGAATTGAATCAATATGAGGAAGTAATTAAAAAAATAAAAGGCGTATTTTCACCATTATCGGGACTAACGTCCTTTATTTGCACAAGGCTTATTAAATGGAAAATAGTTAAGAAAGAAAAAACAAGCAAGGACCTTGACCTTAAAAAACGTGCGGCACGCACGCCTTGGAGTTCTGTCAATAACTGTACGCAGGTTAAAAAATCATCGCTAGACGATCAGCGTGAAGAAATTAGAAAACAGTTAAAAATAATCGGTCTGCCTGACGATAATTTCACTGTGAACCGGCTTTATTTACGTGAAAGTATAAAAATCAGCCACAATCAATATTTAAAATTAGATAACACTTTAAACGGTGTACATCTCATCGTTAGCAATTCGCCAAGTCGACCTAGAAAGCCCGTTAAAAATGATTTTGTTGAGTTTTATTTTTAGCTTTATATTGTTTTATGTAATAAAATCATGCAACTAGACATTGATCACATTTTTTTACTTTTTTCTTGCTAAAAAATTACTGTATAAATATACTGTATATAAAAACAGTGAGGTATTAGAAATGGACGAATTAGAAAAAGCAAAAAAAGTAGAGAGAGCTGAATTACTTATCCGTGTTGTAACAGAATCCGAACATCTAACAGAAAAAGATAAGGATATTGCCTTATTTTGGCTCCGTGATTTATTGGAGCCATTAAAAAAACAGTTAATTGATAATAATTTCAACAAGAACTAATTTACTTATATTTATCTTTAAGGTTTTCTGCTCTTTCGTTAGCAATTTTTTTTAGTTTATTTATATCCTCTTTATCTTTTACATGATGCATTTTACGGTGGCAATTAGGACATAATGCAGCTGTATTTTCAATGGAATCATCACCACCTTTAGATAACCAATCTATATGATGACATTCTAAAAAAGGAATATTATCCTTTACAATAAAAGGACCCAAATTATTACAGAGATCACATTTACCTTCTGCTTCTCGCTTGATTAGTTCTGAAATGTAAGGGTTTCTAACAAATCGAAAAAAGGAAACAGAATGTCGTTTTTCTACTTTCTTATTTTTTAATTTAGATTTTGCATATAAAGTTTCCTCATTTAGTATTTCAACCTGCTGTTCTTGCTCTTCTTCTGAAAAAGATGGTTTTGAATTTAGTAAATTGCTAAGATCTTCAGGAACAAAAAAACCAGTAAATCTATCAGATAATTTTAATTCAAACTGATCAAGAAAATTTTCAAATTTCTTTTTTAAACAACTGCAATCTGTTTTTTTAGGATCAATTTGGTCATAAAAATTCAAAAGTCTTCTATTAGTATCACTTCCGCTTCTAAATCTACTATTTTCATTATTCATTTTAAGAGTATTATCTTCATAGCCAACAAATTTACTGGGACCAAAAAATAAATCATCTTCAATTTTTTCAACAACAAACCACATTCCATGATTTAAAATTTTTTTTGATTCTTCAACATCTTCCGAAACACTACTATTTAAATACTTATAAAGAGTTAATATATTGTCGATAACTTTATCTCTTCCCGTTACTAAATTATTTGTCATACAGCAGATCCTCCTTAAATTAATTAATTATTTATTTTATACTATATTTTTATAAAAGAATTAAATTTTACTGCACGCCCATACTGCACGAAATCGCAAGTTATAAAAAGGATCTCGGATAGCCAAAGCCCTTATACTAGGGCTTCTTTTGTGATGTTTGCAACTTTGCACAATTTCCCACACTTTTAACGTGGGGGTGGCGTGGGGTTTCAACGGCGCAATTTTATCTATAACCTTTTCAATCATCATCAAAGTGACTAATTATATTAAACATCAAGCACACTGAGAGATAAAATGAATAAAGGACTAATCACCACACAACAAATAAAAAAGTGTCAGCATGAGCGTTATAGAGAGAATTTGAATGGAAGGTAATAAAAAAGCCCATTCGGGCTTTGGTTTTGTGATTGTTATTCAAGGATATAAGGGTTAAATTTTATAACCTCCTCCCCAATCCAATCATTAAGCTGTAAAAATCTATCTTGCAACGGTTTAATTTCATTGCGGGCAAATACTTTAGAGGCTTTTTCTGGATCACCAAATCCACCTGTGTTTTTTGGTGTTATGCCCATTAATGATGGCGGCACTCGGTGTGCAGTTAAGATATCATCTTGGCTTACTGACTTAATGTCTGCAAAATTATCTTTAGCGGCCACTTCTCCAACAGGTATCAGTTTTAATCCATCTGGCTTACCATTTGGTGAATACATTAGCAAATTACGGAAGTTTCCTGGTCCTCGACTGCTTTGTAATGCTTTCTTTAATTCTTCAATATCTTTTTCGTTATGTGATGGATTAGACAAATATAAAATAAACCCTGCATGCGAACCATTTTTATAATAACGTTGACGGAATACGGTAGCCGAGTTATCAAGCCAAACCGAATTAATGGCGGCTAAATATTCGGGTAATCCGTAAATTTCTTGATTTATATCAGGTGCTAACATATGCCACACCGAACCTTTTTTAAATTTATGCTCTTCCCAATACTTATCAATATACCAATATTCGTTTTCTTCAACACCTCGCCGTGTGTATTTCGCCAGTGTTGGTTTTAGCACCTCGGTTTGCTTTAGCATGTTTGTTCGTTTTTCGAGATAGCAGTTACCCAATATTAAAAAATCATTAGCAATGCGTTCGAATGCCTGACGTGATAAGTATTTATGTGGAATAAAAGTACTGGTTAAGATATTTCGTTTAACGTATATCGGGCTGCTATGATATGACGATGAACTAAAGGTATTGGCCAGCGTATCGAAATTAACTGGCGGTTCATACCAATTGCCGCACGATGTGCATTGTAAATAATTTAATAAGTCTTTGGCATCAGCTAAAGGCTCACGATCGCCGAACGTAAAAAATTCTATTTTTTCATCTTGTTGTATTAATTCTGTCATGACTAAAAAACTCCCATAAATCCGCTGTTGCTGTTTGCTCCGCCAATGCTTTCTAGCGGCTCGTTATAAATTGCGTGCATGGTTGCCCATGCAATATCGGCATGTGATACATCTTCATTACGATCAGCCACATACGTTACATAACGCTGGCTGGCCGTTAATGTTTTTCGAATTGCCATAAATGATTGGGCTAAGTCTGTCCAACCTGCATCAAACTCTAAACGCTGACGTCTGATCACATCTTGCATTTTTAAAATTAGCCTTTGTTTAATTTCAATTGAATATTTGAACGCCACTACAGCAGGATAAAATTGCTTAACTAGTTGATAAACCCCCTCGCCTAACCCAGTAGCATCAATACCAATGTAGGTAACGTTATAGCGTTCGGTCATTTTTCGAATGGCTTCGGCTTGTGTGGCAAAGTCCATACCTGTCCATTGATGCTTTTCAATGACTCGGAATTTTCCACCCTCAACCAATGGCGGTGAAACAACAACGCACCCAGCACTATCACCCGTATGTGACGGGTCATAGCCGATCCATACTGGCCGTTCACCAAGTGGGCGCATTGCAAATGGCTTATAATCATCCCAAATATCCCAAGAATCGACCATACACGGCTGTAAACTGGATAGCGGAAACACTGATGATGAATCATCAATAAAATTACATAAAAATAAATTAGCGAACTCATCGGGGCTATATTCTAGTTTTAGTTGATTAATATCAAATAAATCAAATCCCAATTGCTCGGCATCTTCTATAGTAACAATCTGCCGCCATTGTCCATCAGCACATAATTTGCCATTTTTTAAAGCTTGATGAGAAATATCAACATTAATACGTTGCTCTTTTCTACGTCCCTTATTGAATAGCTCGCCAGTCCAGAATTTATACGCTTCGTGATTAATACTAGAAGGCGTTGAAAAGTAGGTTTGTCGCCAACGTTTTTGGCTCGACATACCCGAAGCAACTTTACGCAGTTCTAAAAATTTATTAATCCAAAAATATTCATCCAGATATAAATTACCGTGATAACTTTGTGCTGTTTTCGAGTTGGTACCTAAAAAGTAAAGGCGAGCGTCATTATGAGGAAAATGTATAACTTCCCCTTTCAGATCCATATCGATACCGTGGAAAAAATCAATAATATATTGCCGAAATTGAAATGCTTGTGATTTTGATGCGGATAAAAATATCTGATTACGCCCAGTATTCACAGCATCAACCGCCCCTTCCTGCGCAAAAAACATAGTTGCCCCAATTTGGCGTGATTTATTTATGTTTCTAATGCGATTTTGTAACCCAGCTCGGTACCAAACTTTTTGATGCTCATATAAGCCATCATTAAATAGTTCGTTAATTTTTTCGATCTGCTCATCAGTTAAAAGATTAGTTTTAGGCTTTTGCTTCGGCTTGGCATTACGGTTGGCAATATTAGGGTTTAAATCAACTTCATTACCGCCATTTTGATATTTTTCAATTCTAGCCGTACGTTCTAGCTGACGGCTAAGTAAATCAATCTCTTTAAAATCTTTGCCTTCTTTATTTGGCTTGATAACAAGATGGATTAATTGCGCTTCAAGCACGCCGTTAACCCTATCCAATACGGTTGATTCATCCCACCTATCACGCCGTTTCCAGCTATGGATAGTATTAATATTTTCATTCAGCAATTCAGAAATACGGCTAATACGATACCCTGCCCAATACAGCGATCTGGCCGCTTTTCTTGGATCGGTATTATCGCTAATTAAATGATCTAATAAATTGACGTTTACCATGTGTTCTCCTTTAGTAATGCCAATTTACCTATGATTTTTGTTTTTTTATGTTTGTTCAGGTTGTAAAACTCTAATTTACAAGTTGCCCCAATTGCTCTCTTTTGTTTGTCAATTCAACATAAGGCAAAACAATCAGCTAAGGATTACAACAATGGGCACAGAAGTTAAAAAGTCAAAAAAAATTAAATCAAAATGGTTTCGTGTTGCGGTCGAAGGTGCCACCACCGACGGACGTAAGATCCAAAAAGAATGGATCGAGCAAATGGCAGAAAATTATAATCGTGATGTTTATGGTGCACGTATCAATTTGGAACATATCAAAGGTTATTCACCTGATAGCCAATTTAAACGCTATGGCGATGTATTAGCATTACGAGCCGAAGAAATCAAAACCGGTCCATTAGCTGGAAAGCTAGCATTACTTGCACAAATTGAACCAACCGATGAACTCATTGAGCTTAATAAAGCTAAGCAAAAAGTTTATACCTCTATCGAAGTTAATGCCGAATTTGCTGACACAGGCAAAGCTTACCTTGTTGGTCTTGCTGTCACTGACGACCCTGCAAGCCTTGGTACCGAATTTTTAGAGTTCAGTGCAAAAGCAAGCGTTAACCCGTTAGCTAGCCGTAAACAATCACCAAATAACCTTTTCACCGTTGCCGAAGAAACAGTGATCGACTTTGAAGAGGTGGATCCCCAAAGTGATACCGCTTTTAGTGCCATGTTGGATCGTCTAACAGGTTTATTTAAAAGTAAATCAGAAAAAGACTCTACTAAGTTTGTACAACTTGGTGAGATTATTGAGCAGTTCGCAACGGCGACAACTGAACGCTTTACTAATCTTGACGCCAAAATTGTTGAGTTAACCAACGAACTTACCAAAGTAAAAAAACAAAATACTGAGCTTGTCGAGCTATTGAGTGAACTTCCTGAATCGCCAGAGCGTCCAATTTCGGCGGGCGGATCCATGGACACTGAAACCGACTGCTAAAAGCAGACGATTAAAACCAACAATAACAAACAAATTAGATTAACCGAATTAGGAAACCCATAATGAGAAATGAAACCCGAAAGTTATTTAATGGATTTAAACACCGCATTGCACAGCTTAATGGCATTGATGATGCCAGTGAAAGTTTTGCTGTCAATCCAGAGGTAAACCAAACATTAGAAAAACGCACCCAACAATCATCTGAATTTTTAAGTAAAATTAACTTTGAATTTGTTGATGCCCAAGAAGGTGAAAAAGTTGGCGTTGGTGTAACAGGCACAACAGCCAGTACAACCGATACCACAGCACAAGAACGTGAAGCTGTAGATATCTCAGATCTAAACCAATTCCGTTACCGTTGTGAACAAACCAATTACGATACATCAATTCGTTATGCAAAATTGGATGCATGGCGCCACAAAAAGAACTTTCAAACCCTTTTGCGTGATGCCCTAATTAAACAAAAAGCATTAGATCGGATTATGATTGGTTTTAATGGCACCCATCGTGCGTCAACTTCCAATAAAACTACGTACCCTTTACTACAAGATGTAAATAAAGGCTGGTTACAACATTACCGAGAAGATGCACCTGAAAGAGTAATGAACGAAGGTACAGTAACACCAGGTAAAATTATTATTGCCAGCAACGGTGGTGACTATAAAAACCTTGACGCATTAGTCTATGATGCCGTTGAAAACTTAATCGATCCAGTTTATTCAGAAGACACCGATCTAGTTGTTATTTGTGGTCGTGGATTACTTCATGATAAATACTTCCCTATTGCTAACGAAGCAGATAAGAACACCGAAAAAGTAGCAGGTCAAATCTTACTTGCTAAAAAATCAATTGGTGAATTACCAGCATACCGAGTGCCCTACTTCCCTAAAGGAGCAATGCTAATTACACCTTTTAGCAATTTAGCTATCTATATTCAAAATGAAACAGCCCGCCGTCAAATTATTGACAATCCTAAACGTGATCGCATTGAAGACTTCCAATCTGCCAATGAAGCCTTTGTTGTAGAACGTTATGATGCCGGCTGTTTAATTGAAAATATTGAAGTCAGATAAGGGAAAGATAGATGATATCACCAGCACAAAAGTTTTTACAAAAACATTACGCTCAAAAGGAGCGTAATACAGACAACCTGCGAGCAATCAACGCTTACGAAATGATGCTAGCCAAGCTAAATAACGATCGTATTCGTTTAAAAAAATTTCAATCAACGGAAGCAAAAATTGAGCTTAAAAAGCAACTTATTCCCGAATACATGGATTGGATTAACGGCGTGCTTGAGTCTGATAATGCTCAGCAAGATGATGTTTTTATGCGTTTAATGGTATGGATGATTGACACCAAACAATTTGAGCTTGCCTACCCGCTTGCTGAGCATGCATTAAAACACAATTGGGTTACACCCGATGAGTACCAACGCCAAACCGCCACACTAATTACCGAAGAATTAGCTAATACAACGCTAGCACAAATTAGCAATAAGCAAACAGTTAACGCTGATGTTTTGCTTAAATTTGCCGAATTAGTGGCTGATAAAGATATGTTTGATCAGGTCAGAGCAAAATTAAATAAAGCTATTGGCTATGTGTTAAAAGAAACACAGCCAGAGCAAGCTTTAGGCTATTTAAAACGAGCACTTGAACTTGACGAAAGTTCAGGCGTAAAAACAGCTATTAAAGAATTAGAAAAGGCCTTAAATAAGGCGGATTCTTAACTGGGTGAACCCTCACACCTCGGCGGCACAAAAGCAATAAATGTATTTTACACATTAGCGCTTTTGTCCACCGCCGATCAACAAAGGTAAATTATGAACGACTTTACGGCTATCGCAAGCGCTAACGAAGCTGACAATCTCGAAATCAGTAATATTTCGTTTTTTCCAGCAATTAATATCAGTGATGTTCGAAAAACTCAACGGCTAGACGGTACCGTCACAACAGAGCGATTAAAAACAGCAATTGCCAGTGCAATTATTGCAGTGAATGACGACTTATATGACTGGCGGCTAACAAAGCAAGCGGCAGGTATTACATCGATTAACGATCTAAATGATGAGCAAATTAATGGTGAATCAAAATATTTGATTTTATACAAGCATGCGGTTTATTCATGGGCAAACGCCTTATTGAATGAACAGTACATTAATTTTGATGCAACAGCAAAAGCCAAAGGCGACATTGAACCTAACATCGAAAGTGTGGGCAACTTATACCGCAATGCACGTTATGCCATTCGTGACATTTTAGGTAAATCACGATCGACCATGGAATTAATTTAATGATTGTTTATGCAATGCAAAATGAAACCGTTGACGCATTGGCGTATCGAGTTTTTGGCAAAACTAAAGGGATTGTTGAAATTATTTACCAACAAAACCCAACACTTTGTGAACTGCCAGCAACACTCCCCATGGGTACCGCCGTAAATGTGCCTGAAGTGGTGCCAGAGCCAGAAAAAAAACGCTTAAATTTATGGGATTAACCGAATGACAGAACCAACTACAACAACCTTCACCGCAGTGATTAGTGCATTTTCAATATCAATGATTTATCCCAATATTGAAAATGGCATTATTTTAGGCGCACTGTGTGGATCAATCTTACTGGTAATTAGTGAAGAGCATATCTCGGTTCTTCGTCGCACCATTCTATTTTTTATATCGTTTGTGCTTGGAATATTGTTGGCCGAAATAACATTATATTTACTAATACCACTTTTTCCATCCAACATTCAAACCAAGGTACCGCTTGGTCTTGGTGCGTTAGTGGCATCAGCGGTAAGTGTCAAACTACTTCTTTGGTTAATTAAAAAGTTTGATGATCCATCTGATTTATTGGATAAATTTAAAGGGGGAAAACCATGATAACCCTTAACGCTTTTCTTTGTTTATTAATTGCTATTCGATTATTTACCTTTGATCGTGAAAATTGCCAATACAAAGCCAAATATAGCTGGCTAGCATGGCTAATGATTACATCAAGTGCATCAGTATTTTTATTCTCATCTTTCGGTTTATTAAGCCGTGCTTACTGCGCTCAGGTAGTTATGAATATAGCACTGCTGATCTGCTTTTTAAAAAGCAAAGGCAACATTGGCACGCTTTGCCGTTCTCCAAATCAACATCAGCATCATAAGAGGTTAAATAAATAATGATAACAACTGAACAATTGCAAAACGTGGCTAATAAGCTAGAAGTTGAGCTGGCTATGGTACAAGCAGTAACCAAAGTTGAAGCTCGCTCATCAGGTATTAAAAACGGCTTGCCCGTAATTCTATTTGAAAGGCATATCTTTTACCGTCAGCTTAAAAAGCATGGCTTTGATGCAGAAAAATTAACAAATACTTATCCAGATTTAGTCAACTCAATTGCTGGTGGTTATTTAGGTGGTGCTCGTGAAAACTATCGGCTAACGCTGGCCAAACAAATTGATATTGATTCGGCAATTGAAAGTGCAAGTTGGGGCTTATTTCAGATTATGGGGTTCCACTGGCAACTACTTGGCTATGAATCAGCTCAGCAATTTGAACAACAGATGACAGAAAGCGAAGAAATGCAATTAGATGCGTTTTACCGTTTTGTTGCTCATAAATCGAATTGCAAGCTATTACAAGCAATGAAAGACAAAAATTTTTCAACGTTTGCAAAACTCTACAACGGTCCGGCTTATAAAAAAAATAGCTATGACTCAAAACTTAAAGAGGCATACGAAAACTATGCAAAATCTATTAAAAAGTAAATTGTTACCGTGGTTACTATTGCTACTTTGTTTGTCGTTTGGCTATTTACGAGATCAACTATTAAGCACTAAAAACAAACAATTACAAGCTAGTAATCTACAACTAAAGAATGATAAGCAAGCGTTAATCGAAATCATTGATTATAAAAACAATGAATTACTTGAACTTAGCGATCAGTATCAAGCAAATGAACAAAAACTGATAGAACAAAAAAATCAACTGCAAGCAGTTGATACGTTAAATCGTCAATATCAACAACAGTTGGAGCAACTTATCAATGAAAATAAACAATTACGCATGTGGTCTGATACTGATTTGCCTGATGTTATTAAACGGTTGTACACACGGCCAGAAATCAAAAGAAGTGAAGATTATCAAAACTGGCTGTCCAGCCGTAACGCCTTGTTATCTTCCCATGAATAATTTAAGGCAAAATCGTTCATTAATTGACGATAATCAAACCATCTTAACAGCATGGCATCAATGTGCGGTTCAAGTTGAAATGATTTATCAATGCCAACAGGATCAGAATGAAAAAAATTAACCAGCTTCGAAAAGTACTTGAAGACAACAATTTGTTTATCAAAACCAATCCCGATAAATTACATATATTTGTTGATGATGGTGACATAACAGCTACGGCCGCCAAAAGTCTTAGTTTTGAATATGAGTATAAAGTAAACCTGATCATTACTGATTATGAACAGCCAATTGACTATCTGATTGTGCCGATAATTAGCTGGATGTATATCAATCAGCAAGAATTTATGGCAAACCCTGAATTAAGAAAAGGCGCCATTAAATTTGAGATTGAGCAATTAAACAATAATACAGCCGATATCAGTATTGAACTTAAATTAACTGAGCGAGTCATTGTTAAAAAAGGTTCGAATGGGCTTGAATACAAACACGTTACCGACGAACCTCCCATTGATATGCGTCCTGATTGGGTCAATGAAATATGGCCGACGAGTTAAATAAATTACATGAGTATGCAAACGGCATACTCACTCAGCTAAATAACAGTAATCGCACCAAGTTGGCTCGTGAAATTGCCCAAAAATTACGAGAAAGCAACCGCAAACGCATTACAGCACAAAGGCAACCAGATGGCACATCTTTCGAACCTAAAAGACCTCAAGCATTCCGAAAAAAAACGGGAAAGATTCGCCGTAAAATGTTTACCAAGCTACGAACAACTAAATATCTACGCATATCAGCAAACAGCAACTGCGCTACCGTAAAATTTATTAATTCGGTATCTCGTATAACCCACATTCATCATTACGGATTACGTGCACGAGTAAATAAAAAAGATGATTGGACAATTAAATATCCGTCCAGAAAGTTGCTCGGATTCAATCAACACGACTATAACACAATTGAGCAAATTACTATCGCCCACTTAGCCAGTAAGTTGTAAAAATCGATTTTACAAGTCGATAAGCTTTATTGTTTACCTATAAATAATAATGATAGCGCTATGCAAAATTATCACCCTGCCGACCTAGTCGATATATTACGAAAAATTGAAAACCTGATCCGCCAAGGCGTTGTTTGTCAAACCAAAGGCGATCGGGTAAAAGTGCGTTCTGGCAAATTGGTTACTGCCTGGTTACCATGGTTTACTCACCGTGCAGGTAAAAGCCGATCGTGGTGGCGCCCTTCTATTGGTGAACAAGTATTTATTTTAAGCCCTAATGGTAATCTTGAACTTGGTTGCGTATTACCAAGCCTTTATTGTAATGATAACCCTGCGCCATCAACTTCAGAAGATGCTTATTTAGTAACATTTCCAGACGGTGCAACATTTGAATATGAACCGAAAAACAGCAGTTTAACCATAAAAGGCATAAAAACTGCAGTTATTGAAGCAAGTGAACAAATCACCGCTAAAGCGGGTACCAAAATCCACCTTGATACACCACTTGTTGAATGTAGTGATCATGTGACATTTAAATCATTTAGCGCAACAGGTGGCAGCGCTAGCGGTAATACGGGTGTATTAACCGGAAACGTAATTCATCAGCAAGGCAAATTGTCATCAAACGGGGTTGTACTTGATACGCATAAACATAATGGAGTCAAAGCTGGTGGCGATCTAACTGGGGGACCTCAAAAATGAGTTATATCGGAATGAATTGCCAGAACGGTAGAACTATTACTGATATGGATCACATTAATCAATCAGTTAAAGATATTTTAACAACACCGATAGGCTCACGAGTTGAACGCCGTGATTATGGTTCATTTTTATTTTTGCTTTTAGACAACCCAAACACCGAAGCAACCAGATTGCGTGTCATTTCAGCGACAGTCATGGCATTAAATCAGTGGGAACCACGTATAAAACTAGATGCTGTAGACGTTTTTGCCGATAAAGAAAAACTGATAATGCAATTAACAGGCTCACGCACAGACAAACCCAACCAAACTTTTACCAGTGACATAGAGATCGCAACATGGCCACGTTAACTGATTTATCAAAACTACCAGCACCAGATATTATCGAGTCACTAGACTTTGAAGCTTTATTTGCTCAACGTAAAGAAAAGTTTATATCGCTATATCCAGCAGATCAACAAAATGAAGTAGCAAAAACATTGCAATATGAAAGTGAGCCAATCGTTAAACTACTACAAGAAAGCACGTACTATGAGTTAATTATACGCCAGCGTATAAACGAAGCATCGCACGCATTAATGATTGCCCACGCTAAAGGCAATGACTTAGATAATCTAGGGGCTAACTTTCATGTTTATCGCTTAATCATTCAGCACGAAGATAATACAGTCACGCCATCAATCCCCGAAATAAAAGAATCAGATAGCGATTTTAGAATGCGAATTCAAGCCGCATTTGAAGGTTTATCTGTCGCAGGTCCTCGTGCCGCTTATGAGTTTTATGCTCGCAGTGCTGACGGTCGAGTATTAGATGCCGCCGCCGAAAGCCCCGCACCTGCTTGCGTAACTCTCGCCATTCTATCTCGCGAAAATAATGGTATAGCCAGTAGCGATCTTATTCGTATTGTTGCCGATGCTGTCAATCAAGACAATCGTCGCCCTATTGCCGATCGTGTCACGGTTAAATCAGTCACCCTGATTGAGTATGAAATAAAAGCCAAGCTTTATTTATATCCAGGTCCCGAGTCGGAACCAATCAAAAAATCGGCTATCAAAAATTTGCAAGATTATATAACCGAAAAACACCGCATTGGACGCAGAATTAATCGCAGTGCAATTATTTCAGCATTACATGTTGCTGGTGTTCAACGTGTCGAATTACTACAACCTGCACAAGATATATTAATCAATCGAGAACAAGCCAGTTATTGCACAAATTATCAAATTGAGGTTGCCGGTTATGACGAATAGGACGCTATTACCACCATCTGCCACTCAACTTGAAAAAAATCTATCACAAGCTATGATTTGTGATCCACCTATTCATTTACGTTCACTTTGGGATCCAAAAACTTGCCCATTTGAACTATTACCTTATTTAGCTTGGCAATATAGCGTTGATCGTTGGGACGAAAACTGGCCAGAACGAACAAAACGCAAAGTTATTGCTGAAGCATTCGAAATTCACAAACTAAAAGGTACCAAGGAAGCCATTCGCCGTGCAGTTGAACCATTTGGTTATTTGATAAATGTTATCGAATGGTGGCAAAACAACAAAACACCTGGCACATTTGCAATTGAAATTGGTATATCAGATAAGGGTATTACCGATGAATCTTACCAAGAGTTAAGCCGTATCATTGATGATGTTAAACCTGTCTCACGGCATTTATCAGGTTTATCACTGCAACTGGTAACAAGCGGTAGCACAACAATAGGAGCCAGTTGTTATGATGGAAACACATTAAATATCTACCCGTATATTACCCAAACCATCCATACAACAACAAAACGCCATTTAGGTGCAACAATTCATTGTATTAATACACTTAATGTTTATCCCTATATTACAGATACGATTTCTACTTCATCTAAGCGCCACTTAAGCGTGGCTATACATTTTATCGACACAATGAGAATAAAACCATGAGTCAAACATACTATACAATATTAACAAAACTAGGGGCGGAACTTTTAGCCAATGCAACCGCTTTAGGAGTCCCACTAAAATTAACCAGTATTGCAGTTGGTGATGGTAATGGTTCAATACCTAAACCCACCGCCACTCAAACCGCACTTGTTAACGAAGTACGTCGTGCGGCAATTAATGTACTTTCTGTTGATAAAAATAATCCCAATCAAATCATTGCTGAACAAGTTATACCCGAAACAGAGGGAGGTTGGTTTATTCACGAAGTGGGGCTCTATGATGATAAAGGCAATTTAATAGCTGTGGGTAATTGTCCTTCAACCTATAAGCCAAAACTTGCCGAAGGTAGTGGCAGAACACAAATTATCAGAATGATTATTGTTGTTGATAATGTTGATTCTGTGGCAATAAAAATCGATCCATCTGTTGTGTTGGCAACCCGTGAATATGTTGACAAAGGTATAAAAAAGCGAGTACCAATCACACGCAAAATTAATAACAAGGAATTAAAGCAAGACATCGTTTTAAATGCTGTCGATATTAATGCATTACCAGCTTTAAAAAAGATGAATGGGCATGAATATATTTTTGGTGTGAGTAAACAAACTGAATTCGAACAACGTCCTCTTTTAAAAGGTTCGGAATTGATCTGCTTAGCAGATTACAAATATGAGATTAATGATTCTGTAATTGTTCTACGGCGTGCAGACGGACTTATTATTCAATGTTTTAAAGCCATGTTCTTGGGTGTGGACGGTATTAACGGTACAATTGCATCTTTGCCAATTGCATTCCCAAACAACTTTTATTTTGCAATAGCTAGTGACGGAGCCGATGGATGTCATACCGTTAGTGCATCACCCAATACACAAGAATCAGTTAGATTATTTGGTAAGGTTGGGGATATTTATGTTGATTCTTTATTACAAATAATAGCAGTCGGGAGATAAAACAATGATATTTTATAATGCAAAAACAAACGGTTTTTATGATTCTAATATTAGTGAACCCCTAAAAAATTCTATAATAATTGATGATAAATATCATTCTGAATTACTACAAAAACAATATGCTGGTTTAGTTATACAACCCGATGAGTCTGGTTATCCAATTGCGGTCAAACGAGTATTAACAACAAAAGAAGTAATTGCAATAAATGAATCAAAAAAACAAAAATTAATCAATGAAGCAAACGGAAAAATAGCAGTGCTTCAAGATACCATTGATCTTGATATGCAAGAAGCAAACGAAGAAGAACAACTTAAGCAATGGAAAAAATACCGGATCTTGTTAATGCGTGTTGATATTAACCAGTCTGATATAAATTGGCCTGAAAAACCAAACGTTACTTAAAATATCGATGTTAGTTGTTCAACTTGTAAAAACAAAATCTACAACCTGAACAACTAACATCATTTTTTTTAATGTGCAACTATCTCCGTACATTTATTTTATAACCTTACATATGTAAACTGCTACGGAGATCTTATGGCCAACGATTACCATCACGGCGTCCGAGTTATCGAAATTAATGAAGGTGCACGAGCAATCAGAACAGTATCAACGGCTGTCATTGGCATTGTGTGTACCAGCGATGATGCGGACGCTAACCACTTTCCACTTAATACACCGATTTTAATTACCAACGTTAATTCTGTAATTGGCAAAGCGGGTTCACAAGGCACACTAAAACCAACGCTTGAAGCCATTGCGGATCAGTGTTCCCCCGTTATGGTTGCTGTGCGTGTTGAAACAGGTGCAACAGATGCCGACACAACAGCAAATATCATTGGTACAACAACAAACGACGGCAAATATACTGGCATGAAAGCCCTGCTTTCAGCACAAACCCAACTTAAAGTTAAGCCACGTATTTTGGCTGTACCGGGTTACGACTCATTACCAGTTGCAACCGCACTAATATCGCTAGCACAAAAATTACGTGCATTTTGTTATTTATCAGCTTACGGAGCAAAAACCAAAGAAGATGCAGTACTTTATCGTGATCAACTTGGCGCCCGTGAAGCCATGGTGATTTGGCCTGATTTTGTTGGTTTTGATACAACACAAAAACAAAATGTCACATTGGCCGCAACTGCTAGGGCCATTGGTTTGCGTGCCAAAATCGACCAACAGGTCGGCTGGCATAAAACATTATCAAATGTCACCGTTAATGGTGTAACGGGTATTTCTCATGATGTCTTTTGGGATTTACAAGAAGAAAGCTCTGATTCAAATTACCTAAACGAACATGAAGTAACCACATTAATTTGTAACCAAGGTTACCGCTTTTGGGGATCTCGCACATGTTCCGCTGATAACCTATTTGCATTTGAAAACTATACACGAACAGCACAAGTATTGGCCGACACAATCGCCGAAGCACAATTTGCCTTAGTCGATGCGCCAATGCATGCATCATTAATTAAAGACTTAGTCGAATCCATCAACAATAAATTCCGTGAATTAAAATCGAACGGTTACATTGTTGATGGCAAAGCATGGTTTGATCCAGAAGCGAACACACCAGACATTCTAAAAGTGGGTAAACTCTATATTGATTACGACTACACCCCAGTACCACCATTAGAAAACCTTATGTTACGCCAGCGCATTACTGACAAGTATTTGGTCGATCTGGCTGATTCGGTAGCATCTAATTAAGCGGAGATCAACTAAATGGCTTTACCTAAAAAACTCAAATACTTTAACGTTTATGTTAACGGTACATCTTATATCGGTCAGGTCGAATCATTTACGCCACCGAAATTAACTCGCAAGCTTGAAAATTTCCGCGGCGGTGGTATGCCAGGTTCTGCTCCTATCGATCTTGGTTATGACGATGACGCCTTAGTTGTGGAGTGGTCAATCGGCGGCTTAGCATACGAAGTCCTAAAACAACATGGAGGGTTATTAAATGGTGTTAAATTACGCTTTGCGGGTGCTTACCAAAAAGATGATAGTGAGGATTTCACTAAAGTCGAAATTATTATGACTGGGCGGCACAAAGAACAAGATCGCGGCGAACTCAAACAAGGCGAAAGTAACTCGACTAAGATTACAACACACTGCACCTACTATAAGGAAGTTATTGACAACGAAGAAACCGCAGAAATCGATTATATCAATATGATAGATAAAATTGGCGGAAAAGATCGTTTAAAACAAGCACGCCACGCCATCGGAATTTAATAAATCAACAAACATAGCCCGCAAGGGCTATCACAATTATCAATAAAATTATTATGAGGGTAAAAGTTATGCAAAACACACAACAAGTTAAATTAAAATCAGGCTTACAATCAGGTAAAACAACTATTACTGAATTAACAATACGCAAACCGTTAACGGGTGATCTTCGTGGAGTAAAATTGGTCGATTTTATCGAGCTAGATATTGATTCACTAGCAAAGGTACTACCACGCATTGCAACTCCAGCAATTGCTGAACATGAAGTTTTCAATTTAGATTTAATTGACCTTTCCGAAATAACAAAAGTAATTGCTGGTTTTTTGTCAGAGAAATCGAACAATGCAACAACGGGATCCCAAACCGAGTAGAAGATGCTATAGCGGATATTGCTTCAATATTTCATTGGCAACCATCAGCTATGTATGAGTTTACATTATCCGAACTAATGGAATGGCGGGAACAAGCCCGCCTAAGAAGCGGTTCAACTGATGAATAATTTACAATTAAACGTTAATTTGAAAGGTGTCGACAACATAAGCCGACCGCTTCGCAACGTTATAAGTGGTGCTAAAGGATTAGCTCAGCAATTAAAAGACACACGAAATCAATTAAACCAACTTAGCAACATTCAAAAAAATGTTGATGGTTTTATTCAGTTAAAAAAACAGTTTGAAGATGCAAAAAATAAAGCTAAGTCATTGGCATTCGAACTAAAAAACACATCTACACCAACAAAGGAACTGCAACGCGAATTTAATAAAGCAACAGCAGAAACCAAAAAATTAAAAGATAAATTAACGCCATTACGTGCAGAATTACAACAATCAGGTATTAATACTAAAAATTTAGCACAACATCAAGTTACATTAAAAAACCAAATAACTAGCGCCAATCAAAGCATTAGCCAGCAGTCCGAACGACTAAAACAACTAAACCAACATCAACAAAAAATAAACCAAGTTCGATCAAAATACGACACCGGCATGCAAAGAGTTGCTGTACTCGGCGGTGTTGGCTATGGTGCCCTATCAACTGGGAGAACAGTAGCAAGAGGCATGAAAAACCTGCTACATGTTGGCTACGAATTTGATGCTAGCATGAGTGCAACCCAAGCAGTAACAAGAATTGATGACAAAAACGATCCTCGTATGATAGCACTACGAAAACAAGCACGAGAATTGCCATTAGTCTCTAAATTTACCGATAGCGAAGTTGCTCAAGGACAATATTTCTTAGGAAGAACGGGATATAACCCAGATCAAATATTAAAAGCAATGCCTGGCATGCTGAATCTATCCGCCGCTGGTGATGTTGATCTCGGCACTACAGCTGATATTGCATCAAACATTCAAATGGCTATGGGATTACCTGCAGAAAAAATGGATCACGTTGCTGATGTTCTAACAGCCATGTTTACTCGCAATAATGTTGATATCCCTATGCTAGGTGAATCTCTAAAATATAGTGCGGGTGTTGGCGCTAGCTTTGGCCAAAGCTTAGAAACTATTTCAACACTAACAGCTGTAATGGGTAATGCAGGTATTCAAGGAAGTCAAGCAGGTACAACATTACGTCAAATTTTAGTACGGCTTGGTACATCAAATGCAGTAGCAAAACTGGGCGTTAAAGTTGCAGATAAAAACGGCAATATGCGTGATGTTATTGATATCATGTCAGAAATATCTGAAGCAACCAAACATATGGGCAATGTACAACGAGCCCAAATAAATAAACAAATTGCAGGGCAAATTGGTTTAACTGGATTTGAAGTTTTGCTAACCCAAGCATCAACAGGCTTTTTGAAAAAAATGCGTGGTGAGCAAGGGGAATATGATGGAGAGGCCGCCAGAGTTGCAAAAACCAAACTCGACAATTTAGCCGGTGATATGACAATGCTACATGCTGCATTTGAAAACATCAGCGTTGAACTATTCGAAAAAAATAATGACTGGCTACGTAAAGCTGTTCAAGGCCTAACTAATTTATTACATGGATTTGGTGAGTTTCTCAAAAAACATCCAGCGGTAAGTAAAGCATTGGTTGTTATTGGTGCGGGGCTAGCAACAATTACTACTGCATTTGGCGCATTTGCAATAATGCTAATGAGTGTATTTGGTCCAATGTTGATGACCCGATTTATATTATCACGATTGGGATTGTCTCTGGGTGGTTTATTAACTAAAACAAATATAGCCGGTGGTGGGTTTAAAGCCTTTGGACGTACTTTACTTGCAATTGCTGGCTCACCGATAAAAACCTTGGGAGCCGCTTTTAAGGGTTTAGGATTCATATTCACTTCTGTTGGTCGCGCTTTTTTATTAACCCCAATCGGATTAGCAATTACGGCAATAATTGCTGTTATTGTTATTGCGGCCTTAGTGATTCGTAAGTACTGGGAACCAATTAAAGCTTTCTTTATTGGATTTTGGGAGGGATTGAAAGAATCATTATCACCCGTAGTTGAAGAATTTTCATATCTTGAACCGTTTGTTACAACAATCGGAGATGGATTTAAATGGCTTGGAGAAAAAATAAGCGGCTTAATAAATTGGTTTTGTGATCTATTTAAACCCGTAGAATTAACAAAAGAAGAGTTTCAAAAAACAAAAGAAGCGGGTAAATCTTTTGGCAACACCATAGGAACTGCAATTAAATTATTAATTTGGCCGTTTAAAAAGCTACATGAAATAATTGTAAATACAATTAGAGAATTACTGTCAATGCCGAAAAAAATTCGGGATTTAGCAAAAAAAGTTGAAGAAATATTCACAGGCGAAAATGGCCTATTTAATAAATTTTCAAGAATTGGATCTGATATTTCTAACGGACTAATTCAAGGAATAAACAACAAATGGGATGAAACAAAAAAAACAGTGTCCAATCTCGGTAATAATATTGGCAACTGGTTTAAAAGCACTTTAGATATTCACTCACCATCCAGAGTTTTTGCTAAGTTTGGCGGTTATACTATCGACGGCTATATACACGGTATCGAACATAACCAAAGCGATGCATTCCGCTCAATGAGCCAACTTGGAAAAAGTATCAGCAACCGATTTAAAAATACATTAGACATTCACTCCCCTTCTCGTTTGTTTGCAAAATTTGGCGGACACACGGTTGATGGGTATGTTAACGGTATTGAAAGAAATCAAAATGACGCAATACGAAGCGTTGGCCAACTTGCAAACAACATAATAACCACAGGATCACAACTTTCAAGTGGTGTTGCCATAGATAATCGCCGCCCTATTAGTGGTACCTCAGGTATATCGCAATATTACATAACAATAAATGCCGCACCTGGCATGAATGAACAACAATTGGCACGTTGTGTGGCTAAAGAGATAGAACGACGTGAACGCAATCAATCAGCTCGCTACCGATCAAGTTTAAGGGATATCGATTAATATGATGATGTGTTATGGCTTATTTGTTTTCAGCTTAAAAACAATACCCTACCAAACAGCCGAAGAAAACAAAGATTGGCGTTTTCCAGCAAATTCTCGTGTAAATCAGCGCTCAGCATTACAATTTATTGGTCGTGATAACGAAACGATAACCTTATCTGGCGTATTGTATCCAGAATTAACAGGGGGTAGATTAAGTTTAGTAGTTTTAGAAAGAATGGCCGACCTTGGTTACTCATGGCCATTAATCGAAGGTACCGGCATACCACTTGGCTTCTTCGTTATGACCAACTTAAAAAAAACCAAAACGGAATTTTTTAAAGATGGTGCGCCACGCAAGATTGAATTCACTATATCACTAACAAAAGTTGATCCGCCAGACTGGTTACCTTTCGCGGATATTATAGGAATGATATGAAACAACCAACCTACACAATTACAATTGATGATAAAGATATTACATCTAACTTTGATAAACGTCTTATCTCGATGCAGATTACTGATAATCGAGGGTTAGATGCTGACACCATATCTATTGAATTAGACGATAGCGACGGCAAACTTGAACTACCAAAGCGAGGAGTTCAAATTAGCGTATCACTAGGCTGGGTTAATGATAACGTCATTTTACAAAACATCTTCACTATTGACGAATGTGAGCACTCTGGAACGCCAGATGTACTATCAATTCGTGGCAAAAGCGCCAATTTGCGTGACTCACTAAACGAAAAACGCGAAAAAAGCTACTCCGATACAACGCTTGGGGCAATAACCGAAGAAATTGCAAAACGGCACAATCTGCTATACAGGATAGATAAAAGTATAGAGCATGAACACATTGCCCATATAGACCAAACCAACGAATCTGATGCTTCATTTTTAACACGCCTATACAACGATTTTAATGCCGCTGTAACATTAAAAAATGGCATGCTGATTATTTTCAAAAAAGGATTGGCAAAAACGGTAAATGGTCAAGACATCCCGACAACAACAATCACCCGCAAACTTGGCGACCAGCACCGCTTTGCTATTGCCGATAGAAATGCTTACACGGGTGTAAAAGCTTATTGGATTGACTACCGCCAACAGAAAAAACAGCAAACCAAAGCGACTCGAAAAACAAAAAACAAAAACAACCAAACAAACAAAGATGAAAATGGCGTGCTAGTCGGCGCCGATGGAAATGTAAAAATATTACGGCACACATACGCATCAAAACAAAATGCTTACCGAGCGGCTCGTAATGAATGGTACAAATTACAACGTGGTGCATCACAATTTAGCATCACCCTTGCCGAAGGACGCCCTGACATTTACCCCGAAATGCCCGCCTCAGTCGAAGGATTTAAAAAGGAAATTGACTCAACACTATGGACAATAACCCGTTGCACGCACAGCTTAGACACAAACAGCGGTTATACCACATATGTTGAACTCGAAATTAAATTAGAAGATGACGAAAAACCTAAAGAAGAACAAGAAAAATAACTATAACATTTTGAATTAAAATAGAATTATGATAAAATTAATTATAATTTAGTCAATAGCTAAAGAGGTGAAAGTAATGAAGTGTCCCCATTGCCGTTCAAAAACAATAATCCGCACTAGCGAAGAAATAAGCCCTATAACTCGCAAACAATACAGACAATGCACAAATATTTATTGTTGTCATTCATTTGTTGTTTTGCAGTCTATATCGGCAACAATAGTCCCAAGTGCAATGCCTGATCCCAATGTAAAAATACCGCTTACAACCAAAAATCATCAAGCAGCATAAATAAAAGCGGGGGCGCCCGCTTTTATTAGTTTTCTTTAATTTCCGAATCATTTCTATTCTTAACCTTCAATAATAATTCATGCAATAAACACAAACCAATTTTTATATCATATTCTGACAGCTCAGCATCAATCATTAATCGATTAACAAATTCAGCTTGTTCCAGTTTAATATCATTTTTTGTTATTTCATCCATCGCCTGCTCCCTTTTTATACTGTAATTACATACAGTATATTTATTGCAGGAATTATTATCAAGCAAAAATTTTATAATCAATTAATCAACATCCTGATTCTTTGAATGTTTTATGTAGAACTATATAAAGATTAGAAACAAATAAAAACGTTAACATAAGGAAATGGCTAGCTAGATTTTATATTTGAAAATAAATATCCACCGCCATTTATTTGGAATCCAGATCCCAAAATTAATAAAATATAATATTCATTTAATATCAATTTGTTATAAATTATTACAACTGAAATTTTATTACAATGGATAATATGAAAATATCAATATTAATAGATGAATCGTTTGATATAGAAAATTGTGAATCGGGTTATATCGTGGCACTTATGGTAAATGAGTGGTGGGTCTTTTTAAAAAAAGATTCTCTTGATCTAATCGGTGTATTTGAAACAATTCACGAAGTAAAGAATTTTATATCATCATTGATAATGCCAATTGACTGAACAATTATAAATTGCTCAGTCATAAATATCTTTTATTGAACGTGATTAATTGTTTCACGCAATAAATCATGAACACAAGTTATAGCGCATAGCGTGTCATTTTTATTTAAATTTGAATCAAGAGTTAGGCGGGTAATTAATTCGGCTTGCTCTAATTTGCAATAACCATCAATACTTATTTCTGATGTTTCAATAGAGTTAAACTTTTGTTGGGGAACATTCTTTTTCATGCTTATTTCCTTGTTGATTAATTATAATTAATCACGTCCAAACCCGCTAAAATTTGGAGGTGAACTAAGCAAGGTTAGCAGACCGCTCTACAAGGAACACGGCGAGCCTTTCGGCTCCCTCACTTAGCCCACCTAATTTTATTCAGATTTTTCAATCACAGAATGCAGCAAATCCGCAATACAGCAAACCATAACCATAAAATCGGAGGGGGTTGAATGTGTGTTTATACAAGCGCGAGCGATTGTTTCGGCTTGTTCGATTTTTGCGAATTGGTTTAAATGAACGATAACGTTTTCTGATGTGTCGACTGGTGTAATTTGATTAAAGTTTTTCATAGTATTTACCTTTGTGTAATAAATTAAGTAAACACCTCCAACAAGGTCAATTATTGGTGGTGAACTGAACAAGGTTGACCTTACCGCCCACAAAGAAAACGGCGCTTCTTTCGAAGCCCTTGCTCGGCCCACCGTAGAATAGGTATGACTAAGCGCACATAAAAATACCGCGCAGAGCGGTTATGCCCTTTGTGAGTCTCAAGAGGTCAATCTTGGCACTAGATTTTGCTAGCACAAAGCTAATCTATCGAAAGAGCATATCTATGTCAACAATTTATTTTGAATATGTAGGAATGGATTATATACGATTATAAAAAAATTTCACCGCCATTTTACCGCCACTTGTTATTATTCACTTCAGAAGTTGTTAGGTAAGTCGTTGATTTTTATGGAGGCGCGTCCCGGAGTCGAACCGAGGTAGACGGATTTGCAATCCGCAGCATGGCCACTCTGCCAACGCGCCTTGATGGTCTATCTGAATAGGCTGCAAATATTATCACTGGCTTGACTAATCGTCAAGATTAAATAGATTATAATTACAGCAGTCACTTTATTTTTAACTAACCACAGTAAGAGTAAACAGCATATTCCCCAAAAAGATCGCACAAAATATGTGTTTAAATTTAATTTTATGCTAGAACAAATTGTACAATATTATTCTGATGTTTCGGGATATTTATAGATCCAGGTAATATCTGGATAATTAGCGAATGCATTTGGAAATAAATAAACACCACTTAGAAATGGAAAATTAATTGATTGCCAATTAACATTAAAATCAGGTTGAAATTTGATGATGGAATCAAAAAGTAACGTTGTACAATAAAGATGTGGCTCTTCACGGGGGGCTAATATGAAAGCTTCACCTTGCTTTGTTAAAAGATCATTAACAATTTGTTGTTGTTGCTCATTAGATATAAAATTAGGTCTTGCTATAGCATATGTTTCGGCTAGTTCTGGCGTTATAAACTCTGCTAAAGTTGATACAATAACTTGGTTAGGATGGTACTCATCATCGCTGGTCGTAGCATGAATAATTCTAATTTCTGGATTGATTGATATAATCATACCAATATGTGAAAAATTACTACCACCTAATTGATTGACTATAAGACTATCGGTTTGTATACCTTTTCTAAAAATCCAATCGCCAACTTTTACTGAATGTGGTGTTTCGGTGGTTGGATTTGAAAAATGAACAGTATCATTAGCTAGAGCAAAATTTACTAGCATCATAATTAACATCATACAAAGATAATAGCAAGATCTCATCAAAAATCGTTTCTTAATAAAAAAGGGTAATCACTATTTACCCTTTTTAGATTCTTCTAAAAACATAATCTATATTGACAATAATATAGCTATTTAAGATTAATTAGCCATTTACCATCAGCTTTAATCACCGATATGTTTTTTTCCTCTTTTTTAGTAGCATCTTTAAAGATAACAGTAGTGCTAACTATTGCCATATTTTTTTCATCATTAGTATATTTTACGAGTTCAGATTCGACTTTATCAAGTCCTCCATGTTCATCAGCAAATTGTTTACCTCGCTGTAGTGCTTCTTGCATTTTGCTTTTAACGAACATTCGCATATCCATACCTTTGTTATCATCATCTTTAGGAAAATTGATGAGATTTATAACAGTATCTGAATCACCTTTGTAGATCGCTGAGATAAATTTTTCTGCTACTTGTTCAGGAGAATCATCATTCGAGCATGCTGTTACCATAAGTGCTAATAAGAAAATGCTTAAAAACTTTATTACTAATTTCATTTTTATTTCCGTTCCTAATATTATTTATGTTTAATATTAATATGTTAAAATTATGCTCCTAAATTGAATCCACAGAAAGAATCACAGAAAGCGACAAAATAATACTATATAATCAAATAATTGCAAAGTAATATGGAATAATAACACTATTTAAAATTTAAAAGGATATCTTGCCAACTTTGATCTAATTTAGCTTCAATAATCATTGGTTTATGTTGGATTGGATGTTTGATTTCAAGTTTGCTTGCATGTAACATCAATCGTTTGATATTAAAATAAGTTGCAAATGCACGATTTTGATGTAAATCACCATGTTTGCTATCCCCCAATATCGGATGGAAAATATGTTTCATATGGCGACGTAGTTGATGTTTACGACCGGTTTGTGGTTTTAATTCAACAAAACTATACCTTGCTGTTTCAAATTTGCCAACCTTAATCGGAACTTCAATTTTGCTGATAGATTTGTAAAATGTGACGGCATCTTGTGCTGGTTTATTCTTATTAGTAAATTTATCTGCAATTTTATCTAATTCTTCAACTAACGGGTAATCAATCACCGCTTCCCCCTCAAGATAACCTCGCACTATTGCATGATACGTTTTTTCAATTTGTTTTTTTGCAAATTCTTCTGACATAATTCTTGCTACATCACTAGAAAGGGCAAACAACAAAACACCAGAGGTTGGTCTATCTAGCCTATGTATAGGGAAGACATGTTGACCGATTTGATCACGCAATGTTTGCATCACAACAACTGTTTCAGTTTTATCTAACCAACTGCGATGCACAAGCCAACCAGATGGTTTGTTAATGGCAATTAAGTCATCATCTTGATAAAGAATTTCAAACATAGAATATTTATTAAAATATCAATTATAAAAAGAGTTCTTCAAGCTCTTTAGCTATACTAGGGCCGTTATTATCACCAATGGCATAATTCGCTTTGGCTTTCACTTCATCATCAGCATTACCCATCGCAATCCCTAATCCAGCAATAGATAACATACTTATGTCATTATAACTGTCACCAAAAGCGACTATTTCGCTTAAATCAATATTTTCGTGCTCTGCCCAGTGAGTTAACCCATTCCCTTTAGTATTTCCTTTAACTGCTACATCTGCTCGATTTGTCCAAGACCATTCACACGAAAACACTCCTAAGGAATCAACTGCATTTGAAAATTGTTGTAAAGCAGGTATATTATGACTACTTGTTGCAAATTTAAAAATAGCGTCAGATTGCTCAATAACTTTTTCAAAATCATCTACTTTTTTAATTTCAGGTTGTAAAAACTCAGGCAATGATTTAACCCACTTAAAAAAGCTTTCTAGATGATCATCTAACAATTCATAAGTCATCATTTTATCAGTATAAATTAATGTATGAATACCATATTGATTGACAAGATTTAGTAGCATTCGAGCCTGATCTTTCGTCATTGGTTTAGCGGCAAAAGCGTTTTGTTTCTCAAAATCATAGAGATAAGATCCATTACAACAAATTGCCGGGGTTGATAATTTGAGCTGATAGTAATAAGGATAAATTACAGAATGATGCCGCCCTGAAACTAAAATAACTTTCACACCTTTAGCTGTAATTTTTTCAATGGCCGCTATTGTTTCTGGTAAAATTAAACGATTGCCGGCTAACAACGTACCATCCATATCAAAGGCTACGGCTTTATACTTCATATAATACCTCTTCTCATTTCTGATCTTAGCTATAAAGACTGACTAAGTACTAAAAGTTCAATAAAATTATAATTCTATTTTTTGACGACCAACAAACGAATGCGATAAGGTGGTACCATCTACCATTTCGAGTTCACCACCAACTGGAACACCATGAGCTATTCTTGTTGCTGTTACATTAAACTCTGCACACATTTGCGCAATATAATTAGCTGTTGCATCACCTTCGACGGTGGGATTAGTGGCTAAAATAACTTCGCTAATCGACTCTGAAGATAGTTTTTTTTTCAATAAATCAAGACCTATATCACTAGGCCCAATACCATCTAAAGGTGATAAATGCCCTAATAATACAAAATAGCGACCACTATACTGCCCAGTTTGTTCAATGGCTACTATATCTGCTGGAGTTTCAACCACACAAAGCTGTTCACTACTTTGACGACGAGCATTTGCACAAATAGTACAGGTTTCTTGTTCGGTAAAAGTTCGGCATTCCTTGCAATGGCCGATATTTATCATTGCTTCATGTAGCTCATGAGCTAATTTAATGCCACCTTGTCGATTTCGTTGTAATAAATGAAAGGCCATTCGTTGCGCCGATTTTGGACCAACGCCAGGTAAACAACGCAATGCTTCCATAAGTGATTCTAATAATGGGCTTATTTGCATGAATTATTTGGTTTCCACATATTTGAGTTTTAAGATAATAATACCTTTTTTAAAAAATCTATCAAACAAGAATTATTCTATTGTTTAATTAACTAACGATAAAATCAAAAAGATTGCAGAAAATAAGTAGGTAGGATGTTACATAACGTACAATCTATGTTATAAAAGCACATATTCAAATATATAACATTATTATGTATAAATTTTTAGACTATCTTTTGTTCTTGCTACGATGATAACTTTTTGGTTCTTCACCTTTAAAAAGGCGCATAATGTTATTATTATGTCGAACAATAATCAAACAAGAAAGCATTGCAACTGGTAAAGTAAGCTCAGGTTTGAATAACCAAACATAAAATGGCGCCATAAGAAAACCAACAACTGCAGCCACCGAAGAATATCCTGTAATTAGTAAAGTAAGTAACCAAGTTAAAATAAAGCAACCTGTAAAATCAAACCCAATTGGAGCCATCATACCTAACGCAGTTGCAACTCCTTTTCCTCCACGAAAATGAAAAAAACAGGGGAAAATATGTCCTAAACAAGCAAAAATACCAATAATACCTAAAAAGAAAGGTGTAATACCAAGCCGATATGAAATATAAACAGGAATTGTACCTTTTAACATATCAAAGATTAAAACAAAAATGGCTGGTAATTTGCCATTGAGTCGTAAAATATTGGTTGCTCCAGGATTGTGAGATCCATGTTCTGAAGGATTAGGTAAATGCATGATGCGACTAATAATCATTGCACCAGAAAGCGAGCCCAAAATATAGGCGACTATGATCATCAATACAATTAGCAATGTCAAAATACAACCCCTTTCATCAACCACACCATGCTGATAATTGCACTTAAGAATCTTACCAAACTCGTCGCAAATCCAGTTTCTGTCTATTTTCAGTACTTATTTAACTATAATATTAATTAAAGTATATAAAAAGACTGGGCGTTGCTCCTCGCCCGTTCTTTATATGCTAATTAATAATAATCCTAGACTACTTTTTGTTTTTCCAACAACGGTTTTAAATATTTTCCAGTGAAGGAATGTTTAGATTTCGCAACCTCTTCTGGCGTCCCTTCGGCAATAATTTCCCCGCCACCATTACCACCTTCTGGTCCTAAGTCCACAATCCAGTCTGCTGTTTTAACTACATCCAAATTATGCTCGATAACAACGATAGTATTGCCTTTATCTCGCAAAGAATGTAATTGCGTTAATAATTGTTTCACATCAGCAAAATGTAGCCCAGTTGTTGGTTCATCTAAGATATACAAAGTACGACCAGTATCTCGCTTAGATAATTCTTTTGCAAGTTTTACTCGTTGCGCTTCACCACCCGATAATGTTGTTGCTGACTGTCCAATGGTAATATAAGAAAGCCCAACATCAATCAATGTTTGCAGTTTGCGTGCTATCATTGGCACGGCATCGAAAAACTCGCGACCTTCTTCAACTGTCATATTTAAAATTTCGTTAATAGACTTTCCTTTATATTTGATCTCTAGGGTCTCACGGTTATAGCGAGCACCATGACACTGATCACAAGGAACATAAATATCAGGCAAAAAGTGCATTTCAACTTTGATTAAACCATCACCTTGACAAGCTTCACAGCGTCCACCCTTAACATTAAAACTAAAGCGACCTGGATTATAGCCTCGAGCTCGAGATTCTGGTACACCAGCATAAAGTTCACGAATAGAAGTAAAAAATCCAGTATAAGTTGCTGGATTAGAACGTGGCGTACGTCCAATTGGGCTTTGGTCAATCGCAATTACTTTATCAAAATGGTTAAGTCCTTTGATTGATTTATAGGGTGCTATTTCAGTTTTTTCTGCACCATTGAGTTCGTTTTGGGCAAGGGGATATAAGGTATCATTAATTAAGGTTGATTTTCCCGAGCCCGATACACCAGTGATACATGTAAATAAGCCAACTGGAATATTTAATGTCACATCTTTAAGATTATTGCCGGTTGCACCAATAAGTGATAATATTTTTTTCTTATCGACTTTGGTGCGAATAGTTGGTATTTCAATTTTTTCTTTACCGGATAAATATTTTCCTGTTAAAGATGTTTTACATGCCATTATTTGTTTGGGTGTTCCCTGAGCAACAACTTCACCACCATGAACCCCTGCCCCAGGACCAATATCAATTACATAATCAGCAGCCATAATAGCTTCTTCATCATGTTCAACGACTATAACAGTATTACCTAAGTCACGTAAATGCGTTAAAGTGTCAATCAGACGAGTATTATCTCGCTGATGCAATCCAATAGAAGGTTCATCTAGCACATACATCACGCCAACAAGACCTGCACCAATTTGGCTTGCTAATCGAATACGTTGTGCTTCACCACCTGATAATGTTTCAGCGGATCTTGAAAGCGTTAAATAGTTAAGTCCAACGTTAATCAAAAATTGTAAACGATCGTTGATCTCTTTCAAAATTTTTTCTGCAATTTGAGCTCGTTGCCCAGTCAATGTCAATTTATCAAAAAAATCCTTGGCTTGTTGCGTACTTAACTCACTAATTGTTGGTAAATTTGTATCATTAATAAACACATTTCTTGCTGCCGTACATAACCTAGAACCACCACAACAAGGACAAGGTCGATGGCTAATATATTTTGCTAGCTCTTCACGGATAGTTTGTGATTCAGTTTCTTTATACCGACGAGCTAAATTATTAATAATCCCTTCAAATGGATGTTTACGCTTAACCACATCACCACGATCGTTTGAATAAACAAACTGAATTTCGGTATTACCTGAACCATTTAATAAAATGTCTTTTATCTTTTCAGGTAATTTTTCATACGGTTTATCAATGTCAAACTTATAATGATCCGCTAATGATTTTAGCATCTGGAAATAGTAAAAATTGCGACGGTCCCAACCTTTAATCGCACCAGCAGCTAATGAAACTTCTGGCATCTGAACAATACGTTTTTGATCAAAATATTGTTGCACCCCCAAACCATCACACTCAGGGCACGCACCAGCGGGATTATTGAACGAGAATAATCTCGGCTCTAATTCAGAAATACTGTAACCACAAATAGGACAAGCAAAATTAGCCGAAAACAAATATTCTTCAGCTTGTGGATCATCCAAATTGGCCACTTTAGCAATACCATTAGTGATCGAAAGAACCGTTTCAATCGACTCTGCTAAACGAAGTTTTAAGTCGTCACGAATACGAAAACGATCAACAACAACTTCAATGGTATGTTTTTTTTGCAATTCAAGAATTGGCGGATCAGAAAGATCATATACATCACCATCCACTCGTACCCGAATATAACCACTAGCAGCAAGTTGCTCGAACAGTTTAACAAACTCCCCTTTACGCTCAGTAACCACAGGGGCAAGTAGCATATAACGATTATCAGTTGGTAACGCCATGATGCTATCGACCATCTGTGATATCGTTTGTGCAGCTAACGGTAAATGATGATTTGGACAACGAGGTTCTCCAATTCGAGCAAAAAGCAAACGTAAGTAATCATAAATTTCAGTGATAGTTCCTACTGTCGAACGAGGGTTATGCGAAGTTGATTTTTGCTCGATCGAAATTGCAGGTGATAATCCTTCAATATGATCTACATCAGGTTTTTCCATCAATGATAAAAACTGACGAGCATACGCCGACAACGATTCAACATAGCGTCGTTGCCCTTCGGCATATAAAGTATCAAATGCTAACGAAGATTTACCTGATCCAGAAAGACCTGTAATAACAACTAATTTATCTCTTGGAATGGTTACATTAATGTTTTTTAGATTGTGCGTTCTCGCACCACGAATATCGATATCTTTGATTGACATAGATCTCTTCTTTTTTGTGTTTTTAAACAAAATGGATAGAAAATTAACTGTATATTATACCAGTAACATTTGATTAAATATACAACTATATAGCTGAATATACTACTTGACTAATTTTATACTAAAACACAGTGTTACCTGAAACTTTTTGACAAAAAATAAACTAAAATTTTTATTTCTACAGCAGAAAAAAACGGTCATTAATGACCGTCATTTGTTGATTTAACTTAGTATATCAATTTTGGAGTCGCATCAACAGGAATAATTGCGCCGCGATATTGTATAACCGTGCCAGCCACCAAATGCCCCTGTAATGCTGACTGAGAAGGGTTCCTTCCACTTAAACGAGCCCCAAGATATCCAGCACTAAATGAATCACCAGCGGCCGTAGTATCAATCACTTTATCTTTAGTAATTTTATTAGCAGGAACTTCAAAACGACCATCAGCAGAATCAATAATACAGTTATCACTGCCACGTTTAATAACAATTTCAGTTACACCAAATTGTTTTGTACGCTCAATAATTTGCTCATAAGGTAGCTTACCCCATAATAAATCTTCGTCATCTAATGTTAAAAATGCAATATCTGTAAAGCTAAGAATATCAGCATAAACACTACGAGCCAAATCAAGGCTACTCCATAAACATGGACGAAAATTATTATCAAAAATAACTTTACCACCATTAGCTTTAACACGTTTTAAAAGATCTAATAACTTAAGGATACTTTCAGCATCTAAAATAGCAATACTAATACCGCTCAAATATACATAATCATAATGTTCAATTTGCTGAATTATTCTATCTGTTTCAGTTGTTTTCAACCAAAATTTAGCAGCAGCATCATTACGCCAATAATAAAAAGACCGTTCACCATGTTCATCAGTAACAATAGAATAAAGCCCCGGCATTTTATCAGACATTCTTTGAACTAAATCTATTTGAATGTTTTCTGTTTGCCAACAATCTAACATTTCTTGACTGAAGGGATCGGTACCAAGCCCGGTTACATAATGTATTGAAAAATCATTATCTTTTAGTAAACGAGACAAATAAACCGATGTATTAAGCGTATCACCACCAAAACCACGCGTAGTCGAATCCTGATTCATCGACAATTCAATCATACATTCGCCAATAACAGCTATTTTTGTAGTCATAATATACTTATCATCTTTAACCTTTTTATAAATAATCTAACGCGATTTTTACCACAACTTTGCGAACTGTTTCGATATTATTATCAATTGCACAAAGCGGTTTATGCACTTCATTAGGTAAAAACACGATAAAATCATTTGGGTGTAATATCAACAAGGTCTCTTCTTTTGGTGTTTCGATAAAGGCAATATCATTTTCTACTAATTTATTATCTAACACTTTTGTATATGGCGGTAACGTACTTACTGCCATACCCTCTTGCCCAACTAAAACAATCTGAACGTCAATATATTTTTCATGATATTCCGGATTAACGTCATGAATATGTCGCGATGTACTATCTGACACCATAAAAAACATATTATCACCATCAATATCGTAACGCCCCACAGGCGTGTTATTATTGACATTATCTTTAATATATTCAATTGATTGTTTAATTTTTTCGGGTAAATAAGGAACTAACCCTAAATGATTAATATTACCTAAAATCATACCAAATTATCCTTAAAAATATTGATGAAAATTAATACAAATAACCAAATTAGTTATAACTAACTTCTACTATGATAAATTTAATTAGATTGATAAAGAGTATATACATAAGTCACTTATTTTCGTAGATTATTTGACATATTTCTTCACATTCGTTTGTTTTCATCACGTTGATAATATGTGATAACTGTGATTTAAATATAGGCTGTTGAGTTATTAATTGTTCGGCCTTTTCAATGATTGCGGTCTTTTTCGATTCTGGGATAAATTTAGCGTAATTTTCAGCTGATTGTTCAAATGTGTCGATAATATCCAATTTAGATTGTTCAGTTAAACAATCTAGTAAAGCAATCCACTTAAATCCACCGTAGTAATATTTTAACATTTCTGATTGCATCATTTTCACACTATACTGTATGACTCCACCTCTTTCATTATCGGGAAGTTCTTTATAAAACTGATTAATATGGGGAGATATTGCCGCAAAATATTTTATATTAAAAGTGCTTAATAAAATAATTTCTTGTTGGAATCGTTTTAGGTTATTCGTTAGATCTTGGCTGGTTATTTCGTTTGATTTATTTGATGAAAAGATTAAATAAGTCTCAACTATATGGTTGATATAATTGGTTATATCTAATTTCTCATCTATTTTATCTTTTGAAAAATTCTCAAGAAGTTTGGGATCAGTAAATTGGCTAAGAATTTCTTTGCCTTCTTTTGTATATAACCTAGGTAATGTTTTTTGCGCTTCAAATTTTTTGGTTAATTGATAGAGCCTCGTGCGTTCTGAGTGATAATTTAAACCTGTAGCATTCGCAAAGCAACTAGTTAAAATTAATATGACACTTATTATTAACTTCATCATTTGTTATTCCTTATTTTATAATTGTCAAAATTTGGTTACTTAGCCTTGGCAATTTGCGCTTTTAGCATGGCTAGCCTACTTTGCCCTTGTTGCATTTTTTTTTCAGGTGATAATTCGTTACACTGATCTTGCCACTCTAAGTCGTCTTGTGGCAGTTCTAATAAAAATCGACTCGGTTCAACTTGAAGTGTCTCGCCAAATTGTTTACGTTGCCGGCTAAAAGAGAAAGTCAGTTCTCGTTGCGCCCGAGTAATACCAACATAAGCTAAACGGCGCTCTTCTTCAATGTTATCTTCATCAATGCTAGTTTGATGAGGTAATAAACCTTCGGACATGCCAATCAAGTAGACATAAGGAAACTCTAATCCTTTAGATGCATGTAGTGTCATAAGTTGTACTTGGTCGAGTTCTTCTTCGGACTCGTTACGTTCTAACATATCACGCAAAGTAAATCTCGCGACAGCTTGTTCAAGTGTCATTGCTTCATCAATATCATCACCTTGCAACATATCATTTAACCAACTGACCAATTGTTCTACATTCCGCATACGCATTTGCCCAGATGTTGGGGATGATGAGGTTTCATAAATCCAGCTCTCATAATGAATCCCGTGTAGAAGTTCATAAATTGCTTCCATGGGTTCAGTATGAGATTTTTGAATAAGGGCATCAAACCAATGTATGAATTCTTGTAATGACTCCATACGTTTACCTGAAAGCAATTGGGTCAACCCCATATCATGGCTTGCTTGATATAAACTAACACCTCGATGATTAGCCCATTCGCCAAGTTTTTGAATAGTTGCTGGACCAATTTCTCGTTTTGGTGTGTTGATAATACGAATAAACGCATTATCATCATCTGGATTAGTTAATAATCGCAAATATGCCATTAAATCTTTAATTTCAATTCGAGCAAAAAATGATGTACCGCCAGAGATTCGATACGGTATCCGATATTGCATGAGTATCTTTTCAATTAGTCGTGCCTGATGATTGCCACGATATAAGATAGCGTATTGACCATATTGACTGTTATGCGCAAAACGATGGCCAATAAGGTGATTAATAACTTTTTCGGCTTCATGCTCTTCGCTATCGGCTGAAATAACTTTTAATGTTTCACCATAACCCAGTTCTGAGAAAAGTTTTTTTTCAAAGATATGTGGATTATTTTCGATTAAGATATTCGCCACTTTTAAAATTCGACCCGATGATCGGTAATTTTGTTCTAATTTGATCACTTCTAAATTAGGAAAATCTTGTTTAAGTAATACTAAATTTTGTGGTCGTGCACCACGCCAAGAGTAAATAGACTGATCATCATCACCAACAACAGTAAATTTAGCTCGGTTACCAACTAGTAATTTGATAAATTCGTACTGACTTGTGTTTGTGTCTTGATATTCATCAACCAACAAATAACGAACTTTGTTTTGCCATTTTTCGCGAACTTCTTCGTTGGTTTTTAATAAGAGTGTGGGCAATAATATAAGATCATCAAAATCTAATATACTGCAAGCTTTTAATTGTTTTTCATACAATTGATAACAGTGAGCAAATAGTTTCTCTTTATTCGTCTGCGCTCTTGCCATCGCAATAGTTGAATCAACAAGATCATTTTTCCAATTTGAGATTGTTGAGCGTAATTGATTAATCAGATCCTTATCATCTTCTAACCATTGATGAGTTAGTTCCTTGAGTAGCGCTGTTTGATCATGATCATCAAATAATGAGAAATTAGATTTAATTCCCAGATGAGTATACTCTCGGCGAATAATATCCAATCCTAGCGTATGAAATGTTGATATTTTAAGCCCTCTTGCTTCTTGTTTACTAAGTGCTTGGGCTATACGTTCTTTCATTTCGCGTGCGGCTTTATTCGTAAAGGTAACTGCAACAATATGGCGTGGTAAATATTCTTTAACACGAATTAAATAGGAAATTTTGTTAATGATAACCCGAGTTTTGCCAGAACCTGCCCCAGCTAAAACAAGACACGGTCCTGAAACATATTCAACGGCTTTTTGTTGACTTGAATTTAAACGCACAGAATAAAACCATTAGGAAAAATGTGAGCTAGTATATAACGATATACTAGCAGCGCGCAATTAGCGTCATTATTGAGCAAATAAAATTGCTATTTTGTTAAATATTATTTGATGAATGTTAAAGCCTGTTCAACAACCTCGACCCCTGCCCCTTTTTTATGCGCATTTTCGCTAAGATAGCGCCGCCATTGCCTTGCTCCTTTACGTCCATTAAATATACCTAAAGTATGCCGCATAATATGGTTAAGTTGCGCACCTTGCATTAGCTGTTGTTCGATATAAGGGTAAAGTGCTTGAATAGCAGATAGGGGATCAATGATGGGGGTATTTGTGCCAAAAATTTGCGTATCAATTTCAGTAAGTAACAGTGGATTTTGATATGCCTCTCGCCCAACCATCACACCATCAACATGCTGTAAATGGCATTTTATTTCATCAATTGTTTTTATGCCACCATTGATGGCTATAGTTAAATTAGGATAATCTTGTTTCAATTTATAAACACGTTCATAGTCAAGTGGCGGAACTTCACGATTTTCCTTTGGGCTTAACCCTGATAACCATGCTTTGCGCGCATGTACAATAAATGTTTTGGTGTAAGGCATTACCTTTTCAATAAATTGACACAAAAAAGTATAGCTATCGCAATCATCAATACCAATTCTTGTTTTTACCGTGACGGGAATATCAACTTGATCTTGCATCTGAGCGATACAATCGGCAACCAAATTTGGATTTCCCATTAAACAAGCACCAAACATACCATTTTGTACGCGATCCGATGGACATCCCACATTTAAGTTGATTTCGTCATAACCACGTTCTTGCGCTAATTTTGCACATTGCGCTAATGCGTTAGGATCGCTACCGCCTAGTTGCAAGCTAAGTGGATGCTCTTCATTGTTGAAAGCTAAATAATCACCTTTCCCAAATAAAATTGCGCCTGTAGTCACCATTTCGGTATATAGCAATGCTTTTTTTGTTAAAATTCGATGAAAATAACGGCAATGTTTATCTGTCCAATCTAACATTGGGGAAATAGAAAAACGATTTAAACTTAAAATGTTATGCAAAAATCACCTCGACATTAATTTATAAAATGTTATTCTATTTGTCGTTTTTAAATAGAGCAACAATATAAGGAATAAAAATGGATACAAATCAAGCAAATGTAATTTCTTTTCAAACTACTGAATTATTAAAAAAACATATGCGTTTTATTGCAACAATGCAACAAATTTTTGGCGTTATTTTTATAATTGTAGGCGCTCTTACCTGTCTAGGTATAATCACTGCTATTATTGGTATTCCACAAATCATTGCTGGGGTAAAACTTTTTAAGTCAGGAAGCGCATTTAGCTTAGCTGCAAGTGTTCAAAAAGAAAATGATATTATTGATGCTATTGAAAACCTATATGGCTATTGGAAATATGCTTTAATAACATTTATCGCTTCAATACTATTTTTCATTATATATATGATAATTATTGTTTCTATTATTGCTTCATACAGTAATGGTTATTACTAACAATTATTACTTTAATCTAAAGACTACTGATCTTCTAATTTTGGCACCTTTTCAAGTAAGTATCTAGTAGCATTGTTCTAGGCATAACTAGTTGCTATTGTTAATTTTTGGCGAGATTAAAATATGACAACATCTTTATGCCTTTTGATTGAGAAATCAACAGTCTTAGTATTGTTAACAAAATTAAGGCACACAATGTGCCTTAATAAATATGTTAACTATAAATATGGCTATTTAACTGTTTTTTCACTACGTGATAAGCCAATAATTCCTGAACGGACGGTTTCGATAATATTGCATGTTTCACGAATTGAGGATAAAAATGAATCTAGTTTTTCACTAGTACCCGATAGTTGTACAATATAATGTGTTGCAGTAACATCTACGATCGATCCTCTAAAAATATCGGCACAACGTTTAACTTCATCACGTGCTTGTGAACCTTTTGCTTCTACTTTTACTAGCATGATTTCACGCTCTACATGCGGGCCTTCGGTTAAATCATGAACACGGTAAACATTAACAAGTTTATGCAATTGCTTTTGGATCTGTTCAATCACATACTCATCACCCGAGGTCTGAATTGTCATGCGGTGCATGGTTGGATCTTCAGTCTGCGCAGTGGTGATAGTTTCGATATTAAAACCACGTTGCGAAAACAAGCCGATAATTCGTGATAATGCGCCAGGTTCGTTTTCGGTTAAGATTGATAATATATAACGCATTAGGTTCTCTCCGTTTTACTAAGCCACATTTCGTTCATTGCACCACCTCGAACTTGCATTGGATATACATGTTCAGTCGCATCAGTCATAACATCAACAAAAACTAAACGGTTTTTGATTGCCAGTGCTTGTTTCAGTTTAGATTCTAGTTCCTCACGCTTTGTTATTACCATACCAACATGACCATAGGCTTCTGCAATTTTAGCAAAATCAGGTAGAGATTCCATATAAGAACTTGAATGGCGTCCAGAATAAATCATATCTTGCCACTGTTTAACCATGCCTAAGAAGCGGTTGTTCAAATTTAAAACCAGTACTGGTAAGCCATATTGCAATGCGGTTGATAATTCTTGAATATTCATTTGGATACTACCATCGCCTGTTACACATACAACGGTTTTTTTAGGATATGCCAATTTGACTCCCAGCGCTGCTGGCAAACCAAATCCCATCGTGCCTAGCCCACCAGATGTGATAAAGTGACGAGGTTTATCAAATGGGTAATAAAGCGCAGTAAACATTTGATGTTGACCGACATCGGTCGTCACAAATGCATCACCTTTGGTTAATTTATATAACACTTGTATCGCTTCTTGTGGTTTAATGCTTTGCCCTTCATGGTTATAAGCTAAGCAGTGACGTGATCGCCAGTGTTCTATCTGTTTCCACCAATCAATTAATGCGTCAAGATCACGTTCTGTATTTAACTCATCTAACATAGACAGCAACGTTTCAAGAACAACTTTTGCATCACCAACTACAGGAATTGAAGCAGATATAGTTTTTGAAATAGAAGTCGGATCGATATCAACATGAATAATTTTGGCTTTTGGACAATATTTTTCAACATTATTGGTTGTTCGATCATCAAAACGTGCACCGATTGCAAAAATTACATCGGCATTATGCATGGCCATATTAGCTTCATAAATACCGTGCATGCCTATCATACCAAGATAATGTTTATCGGTTCCCGGAAAAGCACTAATACCCATTAACGTTGAAGCGACAGGTAAGTTTAATTTTTCTGCAAGTGTTTTAATTTCGCCACTAGCATCGGCGGCAATAACCCCACCACCAATAAATAACACCGGTTTTTTAGCCGATAACAACGTGGTTAATGCTTTTTTGATCTGTTTTTTATGACCTTGAATCGTTGGATTGTAAGATCGCATTAAAACTGATTTTGGATAATGATAATTATATTTGTTAGCTGGATTAACAATATCTTTTGGTAGATCGATAACGACTGGACCAGGCCTACCTGTCGAAGCAATATAAAATGCTTTTTTGATGGTTTCTGGAATATCTTTACTATCTTTGACTAAAAAACTGTGTTTAACAATCGGACGCGAAATTCCGATCATGTCACATTCTTGAAATGCATCATTACCAATTAGGTTACTGGCAACTTGTCCAGACAATATAACCAGTGGAACCGAATCCATGTAAGCTGTTGCAATACCAGTAATAGTGTTTGTTGCCCCAGGGCCTGATGTAACTAAAACAACGCCAACATTCCCTGTTGCTCTAGCATAACCATCGGCCATATGTACCGCAGCTTGTTCATGGCGAACTAATATATGTTCAATACCACCTAACGTGTGAATGGCATCATAAATATCAAGAACACTACCACCGGGATAGCCAAATATCTGTTTTACTCCTTGGTCAATCAAAGATTGAATAACCATCTCTGCGCCTGACAGTTTTGCCATGGTTGTTGTCTCCAATGTAACTGATTAGTCATTTAGTGGTTTATTTTGCATCAACTTATAAACAAAATCAATTAAAGTCAATTAACTAAGTGTTTTACTGAAAAAATTATCCACAAATAAAATTATTTTTTAAAATATTATGAATAATATCCGTAATCTATCTATTTTATTTAAATATTGCTAATTGATTTTATTGTTATTTTTTTATTTTTTATATAAACTCAGGAGATGAGTATTTCTAGCCATAACGGTACTAGGATTCTTCTTCACCCAAAGGTACAAATATGAGCAATATTTCTTCTAAACCAACCTCTCTTGCTGACTGGCAATTAGTTAAAGTTACAGGTGAGGATAACCGAGCTTTCTTGCAAGGTCAAATAACTAACGATATTAACCGACTTTCAGAAAAATCTACGCTTTATGCTGCTCATTGCGACAGTAAAGGCAGAATGTGGAGTACTTTATTGTTATTTCAACGAGGTAATGATATTTACTATATTGAGCGTAAAAGTGTTGTTAAAAAACAGATTGCCGAACTAACAAAATACGCTGTTTTTTCTAAAGTAACTATCGAACCAGTCGAAGATCTAAATATGGTCGGCTTGGTTGGAGATGCGATCCCCCCTGGAATCACAGAAAAATTAAGCGATAAAAACTGTTTTACTGAAAATAATATCACCTATATCAAACTACCTTTACCGCAAATGCGTGTTATTATGGTAACGCCGGAGCCTATTTCTGAAGATTTACATCCATGTAGCGACTGGCTAAAACTTGATCTGCAAGCTGGTTACCCTATCATTGATAATGACAATATGGCAATATTATTACCACAAGCCTGTAATTTGCAATCTTATGACGCAATCAGCTTTGAAAAAGGTTGTTACTGTGGTCAGGAAATGGTAGCTAGAGCGCAGTTCCGTGGAGCAAATACTCGTGGTATGTATGTAATAAAGGGTACGAGTGATGTTCTACCTAAAATAGGCAGTACGCTTGAGTATAAACTTGCCGGTGGTTGGCGAGAAGGGGGACTTGTGTTAGCTGCGGCAAAACTAGACGAAAAAGACGGTGTTTGTGTCCAAGTGGTACTTAATAATGGAATTGATTTAAATACGCCATTTAGAGTATATGGAAATGACAATAGCCGAATGACATTTTAATTGTTTTCGACTAATAAGCTGGAATAACGCAACGTTTATTCCAGCTGTCGTTGGAATATCGTTTTAACTTAGTTAGTAAGTTCTTGATTAACTATTTCAACAAAATAGCTTACACCAGTTGTTAACACTTCATCATTAAAGTTAAAAGCTGGATTATGCAAATTAGCCCCTTTACCAGCGCCCAACCATACATAAACACCAGGGATTTTTTGTAGCATAAAAGCAAAATCTTCTGAACCCATTGAAGGGAGAGGATCAATAATTAAGTTATCTTGTCCCACAACTTGTTTAGCAGCTGCAATAGCAATATCAGCTTGTTTAGCGTAATTGATGGTAGCTGGGTAACGGCGTTGATAATCTACTTCCGCCTTGGCTCCAAATGTTGTGGCAATACCTGTTGCTATTTGTTTAATACGATTTTCAGCCATATCTTGTACTTGTGCACTAAATGTTCTAACAGTACCGCGAATAACCGCTTCCTGTGGTAACACATTCCAAGTATCGCCACTATGAATTTGCGTTACGCTAACTACCAATGAACTTAAAGGATCAGCATTACGACTCACAATACTTTGTAATCCATTTACGATTTGCGTAGCTGTCAAAATTGTATCTTTTCCTAGATGAGGCGCAGCGGCATGAGCACCAACACCTGTTATTTTGATCTCAAATACATCATACGATGCCATCATTGGGCCATGATTAATATAAAAGTGATTTAACTCCATATTAGGTTGATTATGCATGCCATATACTGCTTCAATCGGAAATTGTTCAAATAAACCATTTTCAACCATGACTCTGGCTCCGCCTTCGTTTTCTTCAGCTGGTTGAAAAATAAGAACAACAGTACCAGCAAAATCACGGTGTTCACTAAGATATTTAGCCGTTCCTAGTAACATTGCAGTATGCCCATCATGACCACACCCATGCATTTTGCCAGAAATGGTTGAGCAATAATTAATATTATTTTCTTCAATAATATCTAATGCATCTATATCAGCTCGCAGAGCAATCCATCGTCCATCACGATTACCTTTAATAATACCAACAACTCCTGTTGGAGCAAAATCAGTATATAACTCGGTAATACCAAAGGATTGTAACTTTTCGATAATAAATTGCGTGGTTTTAACCTCTTCAAAGGCTGTTTCTGGATGGGCGTGAATATGATGGCGCCATGTTATCATTTCGGTTTTTAATTGATTAATACTATTAGATATCATAAGTAATTCCTTAGTAGGTGAATAACCTGCGGTTCAACAAACCTAGCTAACACTATAACGCGATTTTCACTTTTATAAAAATAACTATTTTTACTATGGATATCAATTTTAGTTATATATTGCATTTAATGAAAAAATAATACATTTATGCACTTTTAACACTTATTGATTAACAATAAATTGATTAAAACACCTATTTTCCTGAAACTTTTTAACAGAAATAATAAATCACATAACCAGAAATTAATAAGAAAGGACCAAATGGAATAACTTTTGATTTTGGTTCATTGATCACATATCGCAAAAAAAGAGAATATATAATCCCCAATAGGGAAGCAAAAAATAATAACATTGGTAATGATGTATAAGGCAACCAAGCACCAAGAGCGGCAAGCAATTTGATATCACCTCCCCCTAATCCCTGTTTTTTAAATACCAAATAAAATAAAGTAGCAGGTATTTTTAATAATAGATATCCCCAAAAGATACCTAGCAAAGCATCGGTTAAAACGATGTTTGCCAAATCAAAATAGGCAAGCATTACACCTGTCCACATTAATGGTTGGGTAAACAAATCTGGCAATAAATAGTATTTAAAATCGATTAAAGCTAAAAGTAAAAAATAACAACCAAGAATCATTAAAATACCGCTTTGATAATTGATGCTTTTATCAATATAGATAAAAGTAAATAAAACAGCGACAAATAATTCAACAATAAGATATTGGCATGAAATATTGGTATTGCAGTAATAACAACGTCGTTTTAATATTAACCAAGAAATAATCGGTATCAATTGCCAAGCTTTAAGCTTACTATGACAATGTGGGCAAGCAGATCGATGAAAACTAATTCGACATAAATATTGGTATGGTGTCAGTGTTGGCAAATAACGATAATAAGCAACATAAACAAAGCTACCGATACAAAAACCTAAATAGATAATAATAAATACTAACATTAGTGAATTACATCGCCCATTTGGAATATCGGTAAATACATAGCCATAATTAAACTGCCAATAATTAAAGACAAAACTAGCATTAATAATGGCTCAAATGCTTGTGATAAATTATCGGTTAAGGTTTGATTTTGTTCTTGATAATAAATTGCTAATTTATCGAGCATTAAATCTAGTGTGCCTGATTCCTCCCCCACATGAATTAACTGTGAACATAAATTAGGAAAGTATCGTTGCCCATGCAATACATGGCTAAATGGAAGCCCTTGCTCAATGCCTACAATAATTTGAGAAATACTATCACGATAAAGACAATAGCAAGTAGTATTAGCCGCCGCAGTTAAACCAGCTAATAATGGTATGCCAGCTTTTTGAGTGATTCCAATTGTTTGAAAAATCTGAGTTAAGCAAGTGGTTTGAATAATTTTTCCAATAAAGGGAAATTTTATTACTATCATTTCGATTTTACGTCGATAACGCACTTTTAAATAGCGTTGATAACAGAAATAACTAATAAAAAAGACGATACACCAAATTAACCAGCTTTGTTGCAAATAACTCGAAAAATCAATAACTCCTTGTGTAAAAGCTGGTAGTTCAGCATCGAAATTTTGATAAATATCGGAAAATTTTGGTAAAACGAATAATAACATTACCAAACTTGCCATCATTGCAATCAATAATAAAAACAACGGATAACGAATTGCCTTTTTTAGGCTTTTTTGCAGTTTAATTGATTTTTCAAGCAATAACGATAATTGTTCAAAACTTTCATCGAGCTGCCCAGTTAGTTCACCTGTTGCTATAATCTCACAATACAAAGAGGAAAACACCGATTGATGTTGCTGCAATACTTGAGATAAAAATTCGCCTTTAGCGACTTGTTGTTTGATATCAAGTAACAAATATTGCCAATGCGGTTTGGTTTGCTCTTGAGCTAGCAATTGTAATGTATCAATAATAGACAAACCTGCTTTTAACATAGTCGCTAATTGTTTGGTAATCATCAGTAGATCTGTACGATTAAAACTATGTACAGTAATAATTTTACCAGCTTTAATCTTAATGGCAATTTTACCTTGCAATAATAACAGTCTTTTAGCTGCCTGTGATGATTCGGCAATAATTTTGTGTTGATTAAAATCAACATCATACCAATAATAGAGCCGTTTCACGCTGTATCACCCAAGACTCGATTTAATTCAGCTAATGTTGTCACGCCCTGCCTCACTAATTTTTGTCCTGCTATTTTTAGCGAAGTCATATTTGAAGGTAAAATAGTTTGATTGGCTAATATTTGTTGTTGAATATCGGGCGTGATAACTAAAAACTCGTATAACCCAATTCGTCCTTTATAACCGCCAATACAATTTGGGCATCCTGAAGCTAAATAATGCGGTTCGTATTCATTGCCTAGCTTAACTAAATCACTCGCCACAACTTTGCAGTGTGAGCACAATTTTCGAACTAACCGCTGAGCAATAATTAATTTTAAACTTGATGACAATAGATAATTTTCTATCCCCATTTGCTTTAATCGTGTTATTGCCTCGACACTTGAATTAGTGTGCAATGTAGATAATACTAGATGCCCTGTTTGCGCAGCTTGAATTGCAATTTCGGCGGTTTCATGATCGCGAATTTCGCCAATCATCATTACATCAGGATCTTGCCGTAGTAAAGCACGCAATACAATAGCAAATGTTAAGCCAGCCTTGAGATTAATCGCAGTTTGATTAATACCCTCTAGAGGAATTTCAATGGGATCTTCGACACTACAGATGTTACGTTCGGTTTTATTTAACCGCTTTAATCCACTATATAACGTCACCGTTTTACCGCTTCCTGTTGGACCTGTAACTAAAATCAATCCTTGTGGGTAGTCTAAAATTTGTTTAAATGTTAACAGATCTGCATCCGTTAACCCTAAATCATTAATGGTTAATTCAGATTCATGATTATCCATTACTCTTAAAACAATTTTTTCGCCATTCATTACAGGCAAAGTGGAAATACGCATGGTATAACGATCAATAATGAGTTGGCCATCTTGCGGTAATCGATGTTCAGCTATATTTAGTTGAGACATGATTTTTAATCTTGCTGTTATCTGTTTCGCTAATGCAAGTGGGGGTGATAACATATCGTGCAAAACACCATCAATGCGCATACGAATACGATAGCTATGTTGGTAAGGCTCAAAATGAATATCCGAAGCACGCTTATCTAATGCTTCAAGTAACAATTTATCGATACTTTCAATTAACTGTTCTTCTTGCATAAAGGTGGTTCCTTATTCGTCAATTATTAAATACAAACATTAGAATTTAAAAATATCTTCACAAGCACTGGTTAAACTGGTATCACTTGGCGATGTAGTACAAACTCGGCTCCAATCTAAATTGCCATTTGTAGCATTGATTGTTGGTGTTAGTGTAGTAGTTAACCCTGTTAAGGCGCTAGTTCCAACCAAAGTAATAACTCCGTTATTAACCGTAATAGAAGTAACATAATTTGATGTCCGACTAGCTGGTACGCCATTATTACCATTACTACAATTGGTTAAGCTACCTTGCTCTACAGCACAAATTTCTACAGCGGTTTTATACGATGTCATTGTTTGCAACATATCAGTCATTGCGGCTTTTTTTACATATCCCTGATAAGCAGGAACACCGATAGCGGCTAAGATAGCGATAACAATAATGGCAATCATAAGTTCAAATAACGTAAAGCCCGATTGATTAGACATAAACACCTCTATTTTTTAGTCAATTATTTAATCTAAGAGCCTTTATAGCAAAACAAAAAAATGGAATAATAATGAAAAAGTAAGATTAGAAAGTAAAATCCTTAATGTAGTTAATTATTACGTTGTATGTTCAATTTTTGCGAAGCAAATCGCAAAATAGACAAATCCATACATCGGTTTATCAAATAAGTGGAGTCACTATGTCCCTAAAAATTGTTAATGGCTGGTTACAAGGTATAAAGCAAGTTGTTTCGCCTTTTTATAATGAACGCCCTATTAATAAACCGATATCACTACTTGTTATTCATAATATAAGCTTACCGCCCAATGAATATGGAGGTCCTTATGTTGAGCAATTATTTACTGGTCGGCTCGATCCCAACCAGCACCCGTACTTTGCTTCGATTCATCAACTTGAAGTATCAAGCCATCTATTTATTCGACGTGATGGTGAAATTATTCAATTTGTTCCATTTGATAAACGTGCCTGGCATGCAGGAAAATCAGCATTTGAAGGGCAAGAAAATTGTAATGATTTTTCGATCGGCATCGAAATGGAAGGATGTGATAGCGATAATTTTACCGAACAACAATATCAGCAATTAGTAAACGTTACGTTATTATTACAACAAACTTATGCCATCAAAGATATTGCTGGGCATAGCGATATTGCTCCAAATCGAAAAACAGATCCTGGCCCCTATTTTGATTGGCTACATTATCAGAATTTATTAACACAAAAATCGCAAGGGCAAAAGCTACTAAATCAACTTGACCAAATTATTGAGGAATTACAAAAAATCGATTTATGGCAAACTATACCGCCAAATCCCAATGCATTTTTAAGCCAAGAACCTTTTGCTATCGATACCATGCAAGCACACGAATGGTTACAATGGATTTTTATTCCACGTATACAAGCAATGATTGACGCCAAAACAAATTTGCCCAAATTTGCCTTACACCCTTATTTTGAAGAAGCACTAAAAGAGCAAGAACAAGATGTTAATCATCTACTTTACCTAATTAAGCAACTTGATGATTTGTCGCAACTTAATTATGAAAAATTACCGCATTAATATGCGGTAATAATTAAAGTTAACAAACATGAAAAAATGCTCAGACAGAGCATTGATTTTATTGAATTTTTATTTAATTCCCACTACTATTCATTCGACGATACTCATTAACTGCTTGCTGATGGTTACTGTAAGTACTTGAGAATGTATGTCCACCTGTTCCATTCGCCACAAAAAACAGATAATTGGTTTTAGCTGGGTGTGCTGCAGCTTCGAGCGAGGCAATGCTTGGCATTGCAATTGGAGTTGGTGGTAATCCTTCAATAACATAAGTATTATAAGGATTTTCAGTATCGGTCAAATCAACGCGCCTAATAGTACCTTTATAGTTATCGCCTAAACCATAAATAATAGTTGGATCTGTTTGTAACTTCATTTTAGCTCTTAAACGATTAACAAATACCGATGCCACATTAGCACGCTCTGAACTAATACCTGTTTCCTTCTCAATAATTGATGCAATAATCAGTAATTCATAAGGGGATTGATAAGGAAGATTACTATCCCGATTATCCCAAATTTTTTGCAAATTACTTTTCATCGTCATATGCGCACGTTTTAGGATATTAATATCTAAAGTGTCTGCGGTATAAAGGTAAGTATCAGGCGATAACCAACCTTCAATTGATCCTTCAATGCCTAATAACTTAGCAATTTCTTCATCTGTTTTTCCAACTAATGTTTGTTCAATGTATGGCGTACTTTGAATAATATTTAACCAATCTTTAGCTCGTTTACCTTCCACAAATTGAATTGAAAAATTGCTTTCTTTACCCGACACTAATAATTGCAAAAACTCTTCAACGGTCATATGTGGGTGTAATTGATAAGTTCCTGCTTTAATTGATCTCAATGAAGGATTCAATTTACACAAATAAGGCAATAAATAAGCACTATGCATTAATTTACTTTCTTTAACTTGTGCAACCAATTGGTGCATGGATGTGCCTTTTTTCAAAACAAACATCTGGTTTTCGTTGGTTACTTGCATTTGTTGTTTAGAAAACTGCTGTAAAAAGTAATAACCAATACTGATCGAGCCGCCAATAATTAATATAAAAGAAAGTAAAGTGTATAAAAATATTTTTTTAATCATAATTTAATTTATCTATATAATGAATTTTTGCGCGTGAAGTTAAGCGCGTTATTAATTCGTAAGCACTAATTCCAGTATGCTTTGCGATTTCCTCAACAGGAAGTCCTGCTCCCCAAAATATGACTTCATCACCTGGTTTTTCAAGACAATTTATACCTAAATCAACTACAATCATATCCATTGATACTCGACCAACGATTGGTACTTTTCGACCATTAATCAAAACAGGAGTATTTTCTGGAATATTTCGTGGATAACCATCACCATACCCCATTGCAACCACACCTAGTTTAGTATCTTGCTGGCTACACCAAATTTGACCATAACCAACTGATTCACCTTTTTTGTGTTTTCGTACCGCAATTAATTCAGATTTAAACGTCATTGCAGGTTGTAGCTCAGCAATAGATTCATCAAAAGGTGAAACGCCATATAAAGCAATACCTTGACGCACAACATCTCGCTGAGCTTTTGGCCAGGCTAATATACCGCCCGATGCAGCAATTGAGCACTTGCCAATAAGTGATTTATCATCAATGGAATCAATAAACTGATCAAATAGTTCTATTTGCTTTAACGTTTGTTTTGAAGTGAGATCATCAGCCGAACTGAAATGGCTCATAATGTTAATTGGTGTACGAACTACTGAACAACTAGCCAAACGATAAAATTCGTCCTTTGCTTCATCAGGACAAAAACCTAACCGATGCATCCCTGTGTCAAGCTTAAACCATGTGGTAATTTGATCTTTACGGAGGGATGTTTGCAATATGTCAATTTGCCATTTGCTATGAATAGCTGGTTGAATGTTAAAATCAATAAAATAATCCAAATCATCATGCGGGAAGAAACCTTCCAAAGCCAGAATCGGTGTGTTAATACCATTGTTTCGCAATTGCATAGCTTCGGTAAGGCGCGATACACCAAAATAATTCACTTTATCATGTAATAATTGAGCAATCTCCTCACTACCGTGTGAATAAGCATTGGCTTTTATAATCGCAACTAGTTGACTATTTGGAGCCATTTTTTTGAGATACTCAACATTATGAATAACTGCTTGACGATTAACTTCAACAACTGCAATAGACATTTCTTTGATCCAGACTCTTATCGAACCATTATTTTAAATTCTGTTTCTAATAATAACAAATTTTTTACAGTATACAAATCGGTGGAAATTTTAGGCTATTACGGAAATTAGTATTTTTAATCAATAGAATATACTAAACCATAATTTTAACTTTATGACGAGTTAATATTTGTTTTGTCATAGTAAACGTTAATAATGGTAATAACTTACCTACTCACCAAGTTTTTATAAAGATGCCTTAATGCCATTGTAGGATAATAAATTAACATTCTTGGACCAGAAAACCGCATTACCTGTTTAATTTTTAATTTATAATCTTTACGATAACAATGTTTAGGGCAACGTTCACATGTCGTTTTTTCTTCACCAAAACGGCACATTGTTAAGCGTTGCATAGCATATTGCAACAGGTCGTTGCATTCCTCACATAACTGATGATGTTGGCTATGATGTTGTTTAAAGCAATATAAATAGATCATTGCTCTTACTGTTGCTTTTTCTTGCTGTATTTTAGGACCGTTATTGTTTGCAACCATAATTACATACACGTTAATTAAGAAAGTGGTAAAATAAAATCATCTAATATGATCACAAGGATTTGTTGTAATGGCAAGAATTATCAATAAAGACACAACTGTTTGCATGTCCCTTTCAGCAAGACCAAGCAATTTTGGTACTCGCTTTCATAACTATTTGTACGAAAAACTCCATCTTAATTACTTATATAAAGCCTTTACTACCAATAATTTGAAAGATGCGATTTATGGCATTAAGGCCTTAGGTATTAGAGGTTGCGCCATTTCAATGCCTTATAAAGAAGCTTGCATTGAGTTTATTGATGAATTAGATGACTCGGTAAAATCTATTCAATCGATAAATACCATTGTTAACACCAACCATCATTTAAAAGCTTATAACACTGATTATATTGCCGTTGCTAAACTCATTGTAGAAAATAAGATTGATAATACAACACCATTTGTATTAAAAGGCAGCGGAGGCATGGCTAATGCGGTGATCGGAGCTTTTTATGATGCGGGATTTAAAAATGGTATTATTGCCGCACGTAACCAACAAAAAGGCGAAGCATTAGCCAAACGATATGGCTATAAATGGGTAAAGGATGAGCAAGAAATATTGCCACATCAAGCCAAATTGATTATCAATGTTACCCCAATTGGTATGCTTGGTGGTATTGAGTCTGAGGCGCTTGCATTTCCCACAACTATGATAAAAAATGCCGATATTGTGTTTGATGTAGTTGCCCTTCCCGTTGATACTCCCATGATAAAATATGCCCAAAAGATAAATAAAATCATTATTTCAGGTGCTGATGTTGCTGTTTTACAAGCGCTTGAACAGTTTGTGTTATATACCGGTGTAACCCCGAGCGATGAGTTAGTAAGGCAAGCAGGAGAATTTGCAAGGCAAGGTTAAATAAAGTTATTCATTCCACCGTGTTCACCGGTGGAATTTAAATAAAATTTAAGTTAATAATTTATAACATTGTCTGATGCAATTTATTATATACAGCTAATAATTTTTGGTGCATATCAAACTGTTCTAGATTGTTATTGGTCTGTTTCTCGATTTTCGTATAATTAGCTAAACAAAAAAATGTTTTGTCACCATTAGCGTATTGCCACATATCATCAACACAGGTTTTACTATACATTTTATTAAATGCGGCTTGATAGTTATTAAACTGTTTTTTGTCTCGTTCTAAAATAAAATTAACTAATGTCTGTAAACAACGATAAGCATGATTGCGCGATGGCGTGAATATAGACTCGTTCATTTCAATCGTCCAATCAATCCACTGTTGTGCTTGTATTAAGTCTTTGCCTGCCAATGCCAGCATTGCTTTTAACTCGCCAACGCGAAGAGTTAACCAAGCATTATCGTTACCTGTTGCTATGCCTAGCAGTTCGCGAATTCGAGCATAATCATCAAGCCCTTCATCATCAAGCTGTTCAATAATTGCTAGGTACTGTTTAGCTGTACGTTTTTGGTAAGGTAATGACAAAATAAGCTCTCGTAATCCTATAGCCATATTGCTATTGGCAATTATAAGATCTTCAGGAGGATAAATTTCAGACATACCAACGGCCAGAATTCGGCAAGCATATACACCAAGGTGTTCGTAGTCCATAATTAACACTTCAGTATTATGGCGGGTAAAAATAGCCATCAAATTAGCAAATTCTTGCTCAGTTGAACCGGAAAAGTCCCAATCGACAAATTCGTAATCTGCTTGCTCATTAAATAGATCCCATGAAATCAAACCGCTCGAATCAATAAAATGCGTTTCTAAATTGCTAAGGTCGGCAATATCATCATTATCAAAACTTGGAGGTGAAAACACATCAAGATCTTTTAAACTGCGTCCTTGTAGTAATTCTGTTACTGTTCTTTCAAGCGCAACGCCAAAATTTGGATGCGCACCAAATGAGGCGTAACACGTTCCATTTTGTGGATTAAATAACACTACACAAATAACCGGAAACTCTCCACCCAATGAGGCATCAAAACAGTAAAGCGGAAAGCCTTCGCTTTCAAGCGCATCAATTGCAGCTAAAACGGTGGGGTAACGGTTAATCACTTCAGTTGGGATAATTGGTAAGCTAATGCCTTCGGCTATAATCTTATTTTTAGTATAACGCTCAAAAATTTCAGATAACCCTTGTACTCGAGCCTCATTACGAGTATTACCGGCTGACATTCCATTAGAGGCATATAAATTAGCAATTAAATTAACTGGCACATAAATAGTTTTTTTGTCAGACTGCTGTTCAAATGGTAAAGCGCAGATACCTCGATCACCATTACTTGATTGTAAATCAATTAAATCTGTTGCACTCAATTCTTGATTAGGATCATAAAACTTAAGTAGTTCTTTGGATAATACTCCTTTAGGTAGGGAATTATCTTCAGGAATAGTGAACCATTTTTCACTTGGATAATGCACAAAATCGGCATTCGCTATTTGCTCTCCTAAGTAAAAATCTGAAAAAAAGTAATTGGTTGATAACCGTTCAAAATACTCTCCTAAAGCCGATGCTAATGCCGCCTTTTTGCTTGCGCCTTTACCATTAGCAAAGCACAGTGGACATTTAGTATTTTGAATATGCACTGACCACACATTAGGTACCGGATTTAGCCAAGAAGTTTCTTTTACTTCTAAATCATATTTTGCTAATTGCTGCTGAAAATAGTTGATCGAATCTTCAAGAGCAGCATCTTTACCGGGGATATAAGTTTTCATAAGTTAATCTCAAAATAATTTTATGTTATAATTGTTGCGCTTTTCAAAAATTATCACTTTATACGCAAATATAAAAAAATAGAAGTAATAAAATCAATCCAACTAAAAAGGAAATAAAATGAACAAAAAAATAGACTTTAAAGGCTTTACCATTAAAGACTTATTCTTCTTTGATAAAATGTTAACACCTTCTTTTATCACAATCGTGTATTGGATCGCATTATTACTTATTGGAATTAGTGCGTTCTCTATGATATTAGGTAGTTTTGCTGCATTTACTTATAGCTTTACTATGGGTTTAGTTGCTTTTTTCACTGGCATTGTTACCTTAGTTGTGGGCTTTATTTCAACTCGCATTGGTTTTGAATTAATTTGTGTACTATTTAATATTAATCAAAATATTCAAAAATTAGCTAATGAAAAGACCAATTCAGAAAAACAAGAAGAATGTTCTGATACAGATCCTATTAATTAATATCGTTTATTTAACTATATAGCTTAAAAATGCGAGAACAAATTCCCGCATTTTTATTTTTCATGTAATTTTAATTTACATGTTGTCAAATCAAAATAATCAGTTAACCAACATTAAGATCGCTAAGAGGCCATCTTGGTTTAACACTAATAACTAAATCTGAATACTGCCTCTCTTTTAAATGAATCATACCAGCATAAGCAATCATGGCACCATTATCGGTACAAAATTCGAGCCTTGGATAAAAAACTTTTCCTTTTCGTTGATGCATCAACTCAGTCAATTTAGTACGCAGTGTTTTGTTAGCACTTACCCCACCAGCAACTACTAAATTTTTAAATCCTGTTTGTTCAAGTGCTCGTCTTACTTTAATCACCAATGTATCAACCAAAGCATCCTCAAATGCTCTAGCAATATCTGCTTTAGTTTGTGGATCAATAATATGATTATCACTATGCTGATGAATCATATTAGCTGCGGCTGTTTTAAGGCCTGAAAAACTAAAATCAAGCCCAGGACGATCAGTCATTGGCCTAGGAAAATGGAATCGCGCTCCACTACTCTGTTCAGCCAATTTTGATAATTTTGCGCCACCGGGATAATCTAAACCAAGCAATTTGGCTGTTTTATCAAAAGCTTCTCCTGCAGCATCATCAATTGACTCTCCAATAAGTTCATATTTACCAATACCAGTCACACTAATAAGCTGTGTATGTCCCCCCGAAACTAATAATGCAACAAAGGGAAATTCAGGTGGATTATCTTCAAGCATCGGCGCAAGTAAATGGCCTTCCATGTGATGAACTGCAACAGCTGGTACGTTCCAAGCATAAGCAAGCGATCGTCCAATCGATGCGCCTACCATCAACGCTCCAATCAATCCCGGACCAGCAGTATAGGCAACCCCATCAATATCGTGTGCGGTTAAATTAGCTTGTTTTAAAGCTGCTTGAATTAATGGCACGGTTTTACGAATATGATCGCGCGATGCCAGCTCTGGCACCACACCTCCATAATCAGCATGTAATTTAATTTGTGAATAAAGCTGATTTGCAATTAAACCATTGACATCATCATAAATGGCTATACCAGTTTCATCACATGAAGTTTCAATACCAAGGATCTTCATTAATGCCTACCTACAAAATCGTTAAGATCTTCTTCACTCCAAAGATCTTGTTCGGTAATATCTTTATCAGCAATACGATGCTCTTCAGTTGCCCAATCACCTAAATCGATAAGCTGGCAACGCTTACTGCAAAATGGACGATAAAGACTAGTTTGACTCCATTCAACTTCTTTTTGACAAGTTGGGCACTTAACAAATGTAGTATTTTTATTCATTTCAACTCTTTTTTAATAACAGTATTCAATCAACAACAGGCTAATTCAAATTCAATTTCATCAGTATTGACGTTATCGTAATTCTCAAGTGCTAAAAAGCGAATACTATAACGCGACAAATGACCAGATACTTGAGGATATACATTTTTATCTAAAGAAATTCGAATACGAATCAAATTAACATCACCATTTGTTTCTTGAAAAAAATTATTGGTATAAACAAACGGTCTAAATTCCCCTAACCGTCGAATTAATTGCATATAACATGTTAGAGATTTATCAAGTATTGATAAGTGTTGTAACCAATTTTTTATTTGATTATAACGCCTTTCTTGTGAAATTCTGAGCCATAAATGAAACGAAGGCAAGTCAAAACTACAACATCCCCCCGGAATCATTAAACGTTGACGAATGGCTGTAATAAATCGATCATCTTTTAATGGTTGTCCTAAACGTCCAATTGTATTAAATTGGACAATAAAATCATCAAATTGCTGAATCAGGTCATTGAGTAAATCATGATCCACGCCTTCGACATTTAACCACAAAATTAACTTTTGTTTTTGCGATTCAAGCTCTTTAACCAAATCACCTTTAATATCATTACGCTCAATAATCTCTAACAACTCAGACAATGCATGAAAAAAAATCAAAGCACTATTGTCATTAAAATGACAATGTACATTTAATTGATTTAATAAAAATTCAACTCTAAGCCAAGTACGCATTTTTTCATTTAATGGATGTTCAAAAATAATATTATTCATCTATTCTAAATCTTACTTTTAAAGCTATTTAAATATTGTTGATGCAGTAGATTAACTTGTGTTGTTAGCGACAACAAATTACCGTCATTAACTATAATATCATCAGCATAAGATAAACGTTTCTTTAAAGATACTTGTGACTGTATCATCTTTTTAGCTAATGATTCACTAATATTATCCCTTTTTACTAATCGTTCCAATTGTAGTGAAAATGAGGTATCAATTATCAGCACACGATCAGCCCAAGTATGCAAATTGTTTTCAATCAATAACGGCACAACCCAAATTAGATAGATTTTACTTTGCATAGCAATTTGTGTTTGAGTTTCTTGTTGAATGATGGGGTGCAACAAATTATTAAGCCAGAGCCGTTCATGCTCATTATTAAAAATAATTTCGCGGAGTTGACTACGATCAAGTTCTCCATTAGCGAGTAAAATTTCTTGGCTGAAATGCTTAACAATTTGGTTAAACGCATAACTACCAGGTTGCACAACTTGCCTCGCAATAATATCTGCATCAATAATAGGCACGCCTAATTTGGCAAACAAATCAGCAATAGTGCTTTTACCACTGGCAATACCACCACTGAGCGCAACAACATAAGGCATAAAGCAAATTCCAATCCAACAAAAAATTGCTTTATTATAACATATATATAAGTTGATTAAATAATACTAATAAGGAGAAAGATTCAGTTGTTAATTAACTATTGCATTTCCAGAATAATTCACAAAATTAGCGAATAATAACAACAATCCCCCCCAAAATTTACCACCAATTGAAAAATAAATTAAATAAAACAGTTGTTTTATATTATTAGCTGTATATAATTACATGTATCTGTATATAAAAACAGGAATATGTAATGAGACCATTAACTGAGCGCCAACAACAGATTTATGATTTAATAAAAGATAACATTCAAAATACTGGTATGCCACCTACACGTGCTGAAATTGCCCAGAAATTGGGGTTTCGATCTGCCAACGCCGCCGAAGAACATCTGAAAGCCTTAGCTAAAAAAGGCGCAATTGAAATGATCGCCGGCTCATCACGCGGAATTCGCCTTTTACTTGAAACACCTATTGAGCCAAACGAACAGGATGGTTTGCCCCTTATTGGACAAGTCGCGGCTGGTTCGCCAATATTAGCGCAAGAGCATATTGAAAGCCATTACCAAGTTGATCCTTCACTATTTAAACCTCGCGCAGACTTTTTATTAAGAGTGCAAGGTATGTCAATGAAAGATATTGGTATATTTGACGGTGACTTGTTGGCTGTACATAAAACCCAAGACGTTAAAAATGGACAAGTTGTTGTAGCTCGTATTGATGATGAAGTTACAGTTAAACGCTTGTCGCGTAAAGGCAAGCATGTACATCTTCTTGCCGAAAATGCCGAGTTTTCGCCAATCAAAGTTGATTTAGAACAGCAAAATTTTGCTATTGAAGGATTAGCGGTTGGTATTATTCGTAACGGATCTTGGATGTAAGCAAACTCATAGACGCAAGTATATAGAAGTATAGCCAAAGTTAGTATAAAATAGCACTTAACTAACGTGTGGGAGATTACTATGTGGCTATTTTGGTTATACGAATTTTTAGGGTTTATTGCAGTTTTATTACTCGTTTTTGGGTACTGCCGTTTTAGAGGGATCGGTTTTTGGCTTTTTATTTGGAAACATCTAAAATGGGTTGCTTTAGCTGTATTAATTACTTGGTTAGGTATTGCATTACTTTGTCGCGTTGATTTATATAATGCAACTCACTGTTATTTTAGAGGCGAAAGTATGCGAGCTAACACAAAATATTCTATCTTTTTAGGCGAATGCCAAGTAGAAACACCTAGCGGCAGTTATGTTCCTATTGAACGAGCTAGAGCATTACCTGGCTCAAGTCACCATGATGATGATGCCGACTCTACAAACGATTTTTATCCTATAAATTAACATGTTGTCAAATCGACAAACAACCAAAATCCGGCAAATGTCATTACAATTGTCGGATTTTTATTTTGATAGATCAATAACCTTATAAACGAATTGAGAAAATTATCCAATAGTCTAAATCAATTTATTAACTGATTTGTATATTAGCCTGCTGAAAAGCCAAATAACGTTGCTCTAACTTTTTGAAACTAAAAATCAATGTAAAGCTCACACAAAGATAAATCACTGCTGCAATACCAAAAGCATGAAAAGGTTGATAGGTTTCGGCATAAATATCGCGCGCAATCTTCATCACATCAGGCACAGTAACAGTAAAAGCCAGTGCAGTTGAATGCAACATAAAAATAACCTCGTTACTATAAGTTGGCAATGCAATACGAAATGCTCTTGGAAAAATGATATAACGATAAATTTGAAAACGATTAAAACCAAGTGCTGTTGCAGCTTGAATTTCGCCATTTGGCACATTCCGCATAGCTCCAGCAAAAACTTCAGTAGTATAGGCGCAGGTATTTAGGGTAAAAGCTAACACCGTACAATTTAAACCACTTTGAAAAAAATCGCCTAACCAAGCATTATTTTTAACCACACTTAAGGTATATATACCAGTGTAAATAATCAATAACTGCACATATAAAGGCGTACCTCGAAAAATATAAGTAAATAGCCAAATAGGTAGTTTAATCAGTTTATTTTGTGCGTTTCGCCCTACCGCTAACGCTAGCGACAAAATTCCCCCCATTAAAACCGATAAAATAAAAATCCATAGCGTCATCGCAAGACCAGTGATATTATAACCATCGGTCCATAATAGTGATTGCCAATATTGTTGAATAATTTCTAACATGAGTTCTTATAATTTAGTTTTAGTAATGCCAATAGAATAATGCCGTTCAAGCCACCATAAAATGATATTAGATATTGATGTAAAAAACAGATAAAACGCCCCAGCAATCAAAGCAAATAATAAGGGTTGGTACATAGCTTCACCTGCATTTTTAGTAGCTTTGACTAAATCCGATAACCCCAATAACGACACTAATGCTGTCGCTTTTAACACCACTAACCAATTATTAGCAATACCTGGCAGGGCAAAGCGCATCATTAAAGGAAACATTACATACCCAAATACTTGCACTTTACTTAAACCAAGCGCTGTTGCTGCCGCTAAGGTGTTTCTAGAAACAGCAAGATAAGCTCCTCTAAAAGTTTCGGTAAAATATGCCCCATAAATAAAGCCTAACGTAATAATACCAGCGATTAAAGGATCAACTTCAATAAAAGGAGCGTTAAAATAATCAGTTATATTATTAACCAAAAACTGCAAGCCAAAAAAGATTAGCATCATCAACACTAAATCGGGTACACCTCGAATTAACGATGTATAAGCCTGACAAAGCACATTACATACTTTTGAATGACTCAGTTTACCTAATGCACAAACAATACCAAGTATCATGGCCAGTAGTAGCGATGTCAATGCTAAAATAATAGTCAACCATGCACCTTGACAAATTAAAGAAATATACCCCTGCATGGTTTATTTTTTATTACCGTACACATTAAAATCAAAATACTTATTGTTGATTTTTTGGTAGGTGCCATCAGCTAAGAGGTCTTTTAAAGCTAGGTTAAAGGCTTCGCGCAACTCATTATCATTTTTACGAAAACCAATTCCTACTCCAACATCAAAGTAGTTCGCATCGGTTAGAGCATCCCCAGCAAAAATAAAACCTTTACCTTGTGGCTGTTTTAAAAAGGCATAACTGCCAGTGACTTCATCTTGCAATGCCGCATCTAAACGACCTGCCACTAGATCAGAAAATACTTGTAACTGATTTTGATAAGGCACAATAACTACACCGTTCGGACGCCACATCTCGTTGGCGAAATGTTCTTGCGATGTACCTTGCTCAACACCAACACGCTTACCTTTCAATGACTCAGCATTAGGCATTAAATTAGTACCCTCTTTAACAATCAAACGTGAATAAGTCATAAAGATTTCGTCAGAAAAAGCGATCTGTTTTTTACGTTTTTCGGTCATCATTAGCGAGGACGAGATAATATCAATCTTTCTTGATAATAACGACGGGATCAACGCATCGAAGTCGGTCGATTGAAAAGTACATTTAATATTGATCTTTTCACACAATGCTTTCGTGAGTTCAATGTTGAATCCAGTAACTTCACCATTAGCATCAATAAAATCAAAAGGCGCATAGGACGTATCCGAACCAACTTTAATCGATTCAGGTAAGGCAGCATAACTTGCCATTGGCAAGCTTAAACAACCAAAAATAACTAATTTTTTTAATAAATTCTTCATGTTTAATCTTTCCTTTTTTATTTAAGGCAATAATATAACGTGTTCTAAGGTAATTTTATAATAAAAAAAAGTTATTATTGTGGTGTATAAAATTAGAATTACTTAATGGCAAAAACGCTAGACAAAATAGTTAAAGTTGTTACTTTTAACAACTAACAAAAAGCTAGTTTGATTAAGCTTTGGTTGCAAAACCTTGAAAACGGTTTTAAAAAAATTTTGTCAAAAAGTTTCAGGTAACTATATGTTAAAGTATAAAATGAGTTGTTTTGTTGGGTTCAGGTTTGTGTTGTTGTTATTTTATTCATCAGACATCCATTTTGCGAAAATAATGTTTGTCTGATTAAATTCTAAGTATTATAGGTAAACTAAATTGTATCAAGTATAAAAAACCGACCATAGAGGTCGGTTTGTCTTTTGAAGTTTTATTACTGTTGGGCTTCAATGTTGCCGCCAACTAAATCTAGATGAATAGTTTTACCTGGGACTAATTTACCTGACAGTATTTGTTGTGCCAATGGGTTTTCGATCTCTTGTTGGATCGATCGTTTTAACGGTCTTGCGCCATAAATTGGGTCAAAGCCAACCTTAGCTAACTGTTCAAGTGCAGCATCCGAAATATCCAATTGGTAACCACGTTCTTCTAAACGTTTTTCAACGTGTGCTAACTGAATTTTGGCAATCGCTTTAATGTTTTCTTGACCTAATGGGTGGAATACCACTGTTTCGTCAATACGATTGATAAATTCTGGTCTAAAGTGTTTGGTTACAACCGTCATCACTAGAGATTTCATTTCGTCATAACTTAGTTCAACTTGACCTTGAATTAGGTCAGAACCTAAGTTTGATGTCATAATTATGACAGTGTTACGAAAATCAACTGTGCGACCTTGACCATCTGTTAAGCGCCCATCATCCAATACTTGCAGTAAGATATTAAAGACATCTGGGTGTGCTTTTTCGACTTCATCAAGTAAAATTACTGAGTATGGTCGTCGTCTAACTGCTTCGGTTAAATACCCCCCTTCTTCATACCCAACATAACCTGGAGGCGCACCAATTAAGCGAGCAACGGAGTGTTTTTCCATAAACTCTGACATATCTATACGCACCATAGCATCTTCGCTGTCAAACATAAAGTTAGCCAATGATTTGCAAAGCTCGGTTTTACCGACACCCGTTGGTCCTAAGAATAGGAATGATCCAATCGGTTTATTTGGATCTGAAAGCCCTGCTCGGCTACGTCGAATCGCATTTGCAACCGCTAATACTGCTTCATTTTGACCAATTACACGTTTATGTAAGGCATCTTCCATGTGCAATAGTTTATCTTTTTCGCTCTCAAGCATTCTAGAGACTGGAATACCTGTCGCTTTAGATAATACTTCTGCAATTTCGTTATCGGTCACTTTGTTACGCAATAACTTCATGGTTTTGCCTTCTAACTGCGTTGCTGAAGCAAGTTTCTTTTCGAGCTCTGGAATTTTGCCATATTGTAATTCTGACATTTTGTTCAAGTCGCCAGCTCGACGAGCTTGCTCTATTTCAGTACGTGCCTTTTCTAGTTCTGCTTTGATGTTTTGAGTCCCCGAAACAGCTGCCTTTTCTGACTTCCATTCTTCTTCAAGTGAAGCATATTCCTTTTCTTTTTCAGAAAGTTCATCATTTAACATTTGTAGTCGCTTTTTACTCGCATCATCAGATTCTTTTTTAAGCGCTTGTTGTTCAAGTTTAAGTTGAATTATGCGCCTTTCAAGTCGATCTAAAGATTCTGGTTTTGAATCCATTTGCATACGAATACTTGATGCGGCTTCGTCAATTAAATCAATCGCTTTGTCAGGTAACATGCGATCAGAAATATAACGATGCGATAATGTAGCCGCAGCTACGATTGCCGGATCGGTTATTTGCACATGGTGATGCAGTTCATAACGTTCTTTTAAACCACGCAAAATAGCGATAGTATCTTCAACTGTTGGTTCGGTAACATATACTTTTTGGAAACGACGCTCTAACGCAGGATCTTTTTCAATATATTGACGGTATTCATCAAGCGTTGTTGCTCCCACGCAGTGTAATTCACCGCGAGCTAATGCGGGTTTTAACATATTACCAGCATCCATTGCTCCATCGCTTTTTCCTGCGCCAACCATGGTATGGATTTCGTCAATAAATAATATAATGCGACCTTCTTCTTTTGCTAAGTCTTTAAGCACGGCTTTTAGGCGTTCTTCAAATTCCCCTCGATATTTGGCACCAGCAATTAATGCACCCATGTCTAATGATAAAACGCGTTTATTTCGTAATCCTTCAGGGACTTCACGGTTAACAATGCGTTGTGCTAATCCTTCTACAATAGCAGTTTTTCCTACACCTGGTTCCCCAATTAATACTGGATTATTTTTAGTACGACGTTGTAATACCTGAATAGTTCGACGAATTTCTTCATCACGACCAATAACAGGGTCAAGTTTACCTTGTTCTGCTCGTTGAGTTAAATCAATGGTGTATTTTTTAAGTGCACCGCGTTGATCTTCTGCATTAGGATCGTTCACGTTATCGCTACCTCTTACTTGATTAACTGCTTGGCTAAATTTATCTTTATTAACACCTGATCTTTTAAGAAGATCGCCTAAACTGCCCTTATCTTCTAAAGCGGCTAATATAAAGAGTTCTGATGAAATATAGCTATCACCGTTCTTTTGGGATAATTTATCGCAAAGATTTAATACTCGAACAAAATCTTGCGATGGAATAACATCTCCACCCACACCTTGAACTTGGGGTAATCGGTCAATAGCTTGAGCTAATTCTTGTTGTAAATTAACAATATTTGCACCTGCTGCAATCAATAAAGGCATTACACTACTCCCTTCTTGATTAAGCATGGCTGATAGGACATGCACAGGCTCTATATATTGATTGTCTTTACCTAATGCCATTGACTGCGCATCAGCTAAAGCTTGTTGAAACTTATTTGTTAGTTTATCTAACCTCATAGTGTTTATCTCCTGAGCAATAAATTTGGATTAAACGCTTAACACATTTAATCCATTTGCATGTGATCTAAATGAGTGTTGCAACCTAAATTTCAAGAGCAAAGTTAAAATATTTTTTACAAAATTTATACAACAAAATTATCAAGTATGTAAGAATTAATTGACATAAAAATAAAGCTGTTTGCAATTTAAGCAATTACATCTAAATTTCGTTTTAAGATATACTGGTAAGATGACAAATTCACTTTTATCCCTTATATTGTTACCTTTATTTTGTTAGGTTCGCTAACCGTGGTTCGTAATCCATCCCACGAAAAAAAACTAGGAATATAAAATGTTCAAAATAGCCAAAGAGTTTCAATTTGATGCTTGTCACATGTTAGATGGGCACAATAAAAAGTGTCATAATCTGCACGGCCACACTTATCGCCTATTAGTTGAAATTAGCGGAGAGCTTATTGATAACGGCTCAAGCCAAGATATGGTCATGGATTATGCCGATTTAAAGCTAATAGTTAAACAACATATTGTCGATCCGTTAGATCACGCCTATCTTTACAATCAACATAACCCTAATGAGTGCCGTATCGCGTCGTTACTACAAGAAATGGATCGTAAAATTTTTGCCTTTCCATGTAGAACCACCGCAGAAGGAATGAGCAAATTTATTTTTGATTGCTTATCGCAATATTTGCCTGTTTCGATGATCAAACTATGGGAAACGCCAACTTCATATTGTGAATATCATCGGAGTTAATGATGATTGAATTTCGTATTGTTGAAATCTTCGAATCCTTACAAGGCGAAGGTTATAATACTGGCATGCCTGCTGTTTTTATTCGTTTTGCAGGATGCAATTTAAATTGTGCCTGGTGTGACACTAATTTTCGAAAATTTACTCGATTCACGTTAGATGCTTTAATGACTAAAGTGAGCGAATATAAAAGCAAAAATATTATTATTACAGGTGGCGAACCGACAATGGTTAAAGCGTTACCTGAATTGCTTTTGCCACTCAAAAAAGCTGGTTATTTCATCGCCATTGAAAGCAACGGTCTTGGTAAAGTCGATCCGCTTATTGATTATATTGCGCTAAGCCCTAAATTTTGTTATCAGTCACGCTATCAAAAAATAGTACAACCAATAGCAAATGAAGTACGCATAGTAGCCGAAAATCACTGCGATTTTATTCCTTTTTGCCAATATATCGAAACTCATATTCAAGCCAAACGCTATTATCTATCTCCTTGTGAAAAAGATGGTGCATTTAATATGTTTGAAACGATAGAGTTGTTAGGAAAAATCAACCAAAATCGACTGAATAATAAATGGCTTTTTAGTGTGCAAAGCCACAAGTTTGCCAATATAGAATGATAAATTAGTACTAAAGAGAACTAATTAAATATTCATAAAATCAAGAAGTTTTATTAATTTTAATTGAATAATTGTTTAATCTATAATAACCTCATATAAATTATTTATATGGAATTAACTGTCATGCGTTTTTGCTATTGTTTATTGCTAACTTTGTTTACAACTCCAGTTATAGCTTGGGATATAGTTTGTGATAATACTTTAACTTGTCGTGTTATAGAATATAGTGATATATCTGATACAGGAGTGATAAAATCGTCAATTTTATTCCAGCGAAAAGCGGGGGCCAATCAGCCAGTTGAAATTTATGTTAGAACAAAAAATAACAAAGAAGAAGATGAAGAAGGTATTGAAATTAAAAACACTCAACAATTAGATAATTCATTGGCTGCATTCATTAATCAAGAGTATTTAGGCGAATTAAAAGAAATACAAAATAATATTTATCAGTTGTCACAATTCCAAGCTACAAAAATTATTCAAGCATTTACAAAAAATGAGAAAGTTATATTCCGTAACAGTAGAAGTCAATCATTTTATACCAATGGCGGATTTTATGATGTCATGTTAACAATGGACAAAAAACAAGGACGGGTTGGTACAACTGGCGCAGTTATAGCACATGGTAATAAAAATGAATCAAACGTTTATGCACCAATACCTGTACCAACTGTAAAAAAAGGTAAAGTAATTGCTCCAGAACAAAGTCAAGAACTTAATACCAATGAAGTAATTAAAATATTCCCTCAATTCAAAAAACGCTATATACATGAAGCTAAATGTGATGCTTATGATTTAGAAGATCCTTATTATGATGAAACACAAGGATATGATAAAAGATTTCGGTTAATTAAATTAGATAATAACCACGATTTACTTGAAACTAGGTGTTGGTTTAGCGCATATAACTCAGGTAACGCCTATTGGATAATTTCTAACACTGCTAAACTAAGTAATAAAAATATAAAATTTATAAATAATGAGGGCAATACATACAAAAATGGAACAATATCCAGTATAGCTAAGCTAAGAGGTGAGGGAGATTGTTTAGAAAAATCTAGCTGGACTTGGAATGGACATAAATTTATGCT
>NZ_FMWS01000027.1 GCF_900103255.1 Gilliamella bombi
GATGGTGTCAAATCATATTCGGCAACGATTTCACTACGTGATTTACCATGTTGATAAAGACTGACCATTTGCTGTTTAAAATCATCTGTGAATGTTCGTCTTTTGCGTTTAATCTTATTCATATTTGTTCCTTTTTTAGTTGTGATAAGTTTACCTTACCCCTTAAAAAAGTTGTATGATTTAGTGTAGCCGATCCAAAGATCACTCACTCTAAAAAAAGTATTTTCAAAAAAAACTTCTAATCCCGTAAATGTCATTGGCAATGTGTTAAATACTAAAAACATTGAACCTACAATAGAAAAAGGTACAGACGCCATCCCCGCAGCCATTACTGCTCGAACAATTTTAAATTGCGATATTTTAGCCATGGGCGTCATCAGATATTTCTGCAAAATAACAAATCCCGTATTCATTTTATTGTCCTCTTTTAATTAATAAATTTTTCGTAAGCTTGGATTCTTTTAAAATGCTGATCCCGATTATGTTGAATATTATTTAGCTTTTTAAGCATTAAAAACGTAATAATTAAACTCAATACCTGTAATATCGCCAATACATGTAATGTATCTTGCGTCTGTTTTAAAAATGGATAGAAAATTTGATACAAAGGGGTATAGAGAGTAATAATGAGTGCCGTAAAGACTATTGCTAAAGTACGATAAAATAATCTTGCATAAGGCAATTTGTTGCAATGATTACGATAAAGCTTAATTTGTTCCCATGTGGTAAGTATTCCCAAAACAAAAAGAGTAAGCGGTAAAATAGCGACTATTGACAATGAACCTATTAGAAAGGTTGCCCAATAAAGATTCAAAAATAAAAAAAATGCAGTGGTATAGCGAATCACTAAAAATCGATTAAAATAGAGATTAGTTAGGCTGATTTTTTTATGCATTGTTAGATCTTCTGTCATTATGCCACTCCTTATTTAGCTTTTTAGTTTTATTTCTAACTCATGATGTTTTTCATATAGATGTAACATTTCAATTGCCATTTCTCGAAAGCTCATGGTTGTCATTAAGTGATCTTGTGCATGTACCATAATAATTTCCATTGTGATTTTGGTACCTTTGGCATAATTTTGCAGTAGTTCTGTTTGGGAATGGTGTGCTTGTAAGATTTCTTTATTCGCTTCTTCAAGAAGCTGATTTGCGCCAATAAAATCAGCTTGTCTCATCGTCTTAAAAGCCTCGTGGATTTTAGTTTTAGCATTACCACTATACAAAATAATATTAAAAGCAATAAGTTGAATATCCTCTGAGCTCATTTCTTTATTCATTGCTATACCTCTTTTTCAATAAGTTGGATAAAAAGTCGTTTAAATTGGTTAAAGTTTTGTGTTTTTAACAGTTTTGTTTGCATTTCTAAATCGTCAATCAATTTGACAATAGCTTTTGTCATCATTGATAAAGTCGGGTTTTGATAAATAGATGGTGAAATCATAAAGATAAAGTGAATTTTTGGATAATTGTGATCCCAAAATAATCCATCAGGAATAATTGCAATACCAATTTTAGACAATTTTCCCACAGGCATTGCTGGATGTGGTACTACGATAGTTGGGCTAAAGAAAATATCACCTAATAGCATACGATTTTCCATTTGTGCTATCATCTTTTGCTTATAATTGTTATCTTCATTTAGTACTAAAAGATCAAGCAAACCATCTAAAACTTGTTCTTTACTTTGGGTACCACTGCATTGGTAGAAATAATCAGCGGATAGTTCATCTACCATTTGTTCAACATTACTAAGATGATCTAAAGTATTTGATGATGCAAATGTTGATATTGGCTCTGTATGTGCCGAGATAAGCATAATTGGTGACGATAAATGACGACGAATTTTTTGTATATCATCTTCTGTAAAAAATACAGAGACGTGAAAAACAGGGACTTTAAATACTTTTGATGATAGATCAACTGACGAGATAATAAAATCAACCTTATCCAATACTTTGGGTTCAATTTCATAATAGCCTTGCGTTGCAACGATTTTGATTCTTTCATTAAACTCGCATTCAACGCGATTTTTTAGTAGTTGAGCACTACCCTGCCCAGTTGCACAAATAATTAACACTTTAGCCTTTTGTTCATTTTTTAACTTTTCTATCGAAGCTAAAAAGTGCAAAGTCAAATAACCCCATTCATCATCAGGAATCGTAAATTTTTTAAGTTCAGGAAGCTGGTTAAGGTATTTTTTAACTAACTCAAACAATTCTGGAGAGTTTGTTTTAATTTCATCAAGCAATGGGTTTTTCAATTTTATATGCTGTTCTAAGCGGACAATCATCGGTTTTAGATGCTGAATAATTCCGTTTTTCAATTGCTCATCGTTTAAAAATAAATATCCAGTTTCTTGCTGTAATCTAAATAATAAATTAGTCAAAGATAAATACAGCTCGGAGTTAAAATCATTTTGAATAAAATTTGATTTACTAATCAAATGCAATGTTAAATACATTTGTTCTTCTTTAGGAAAACAAAAACCAATCACTTTTTCTACTCTATTGATGATTTTTTTAGCGACTTGATATTCCAATTTCTTTTTAGTAGATTGTGGCATATCAAGATTTTGAATAGAAAGCCCTAACTGTAACCGTTTGATGCTTAATGATAAATGCAAGACGATGTTTTGTATCATTACATCAGATAATTTTATTTTTGCCTCACGACACTCATCTAAAATAATAATGGTTAACGTATCTAAGCCAATTACATCATTGAACTTGTTTAAATAAGTTAGATGCTGCAGAAAATTAATCGATTCTTCATGAAAAAAATAGCTCAAAATAAAATGTCGTTTTGCTTTTTCCTCACCTTCAACATAAAACAGAGATTGACTTTTTCTAATAGTAAGCCCATAAGGTTGGAGTTGGTGTTTGATTTCTAAAATATCTTTATTTAGTTGAGAAGAGCTAATAAATAATTGTTCAGCTAATTCTTCTATATCGATTTTTTGGCTTTCTAATAATAATAAATTAAGAATATGGTGTTTTCTCTGACATACTTCTCGACAATTTGCTTGTTCTACATTGCGATCTAATAAATGATGCTCAATTAAAAATAAATTGAAAGCTGTTCTATCTTTAATTTGTAATTTGTAACCATAACCTTGTTTACTAATAATAGATCCACCGTGACTTTCAATTAACGATTTCAAATCATTAAGATAAGTGCGAACAGTACGATCTGATAATGCTAACTCATTTGCTAGTAATGCACTGCTTTTGAATAGATTTTTAGAACGAACCAATAAACTAATAAGGTCACGCTGTTTATTTTTAATCACTATCATCCATACCTGTGTCAACTAAAACCATATTATTAATAATATAGTGAATACTTTTAACTATTACATAAGTACACCACACACCAACGTAAGATAGTAAGGCGCTGCTATTTTATTAATCTATTCACAACGCCAAATCATATCGCTAAAGCCGATATATATTGATTTAAATTAGTTTATATTCTCCTCTACTAACTTAGCCAATTGTTCAATGCCTGATTGAACGGGTATATAAGCCTGAAAAGGAATACTCACAACAGGCTTACCGACTTCTTCCCCTAATTTTTTAAATTTATCAAGCATCATCATAGTTTGCGGGCTAATTAAAAAGAGTGAAAAATCACTATTTTGAATCATATTTCCGCCTTCGGTTGCCGAGACTGCATCAACCAAAATTGTTTTATCTTTGCTAGCAAAATATTCTGTTACTTTTTTAGCCATTAATGATGATGACATACCTGCCGCACAAATGATTAATGCTTTTTTCATAAATTCCCCTAGAAATAGTTATGCTTTATAAGACTTCGCCATTAGACTCAATGACTTTTTTAAACCATGTGAACGAGGATTTGCGACTACGTTTTAGTGAACCGTTACCTTCGTTATCTTTATCAACATAGATAAATCCATAACGTTTTTCCATTTCACCTGTCCCTGCTGAAACAAGATCAATACATCCCCAAGGAGTGTATCCCATCAAATCAACCCCATCTTCTTCAACAGCAAGTTTCATTTGTTTAATATGTTCACGCAGATAATCAATACGGTAAGCATCGTGCACGCTACCATCAGCTTCGACTTTATCGTAGGCGCCAAAACCATTTTCAACTATGAAAAGCGGTAAACGATACATATCAGTTAACCAATTAAGTGTATAACGAAGTCCCTCAGGATCGATTTGCCAACCCCAATCTGATTTTTTAACATATTGATTGCCGATCAGATCGGTTTTTTCGTTATATTCATAGCTTTCATTATCTTCTTTTTTCCTAATTGCATTAGACATGTAATAGCTAAAGCCAATGTAATCAACTGTTCCATTTTTCAAGATCTCAAGATCTTGATTGGTGATATCAAGTTTAAAATCTTTACGTTGCCAATAATTTTTAATATGGTTTGGATACTGACCATGGACATGAACATCACCAAAAAAATATTTACGCTCCATCGCCTTTTGTGCCATTAGAATATCACCTGGTTTACAAGTCTCTGGATAGATAGGGATCATCGCCAACATACAGCCTATTTCAAAATCAGGATTAATAGCATGACCAATTTGTACCGCTTTAGCACTAGCAACTAATTCATAATGTGCAGCTTGATACATAATCTGCTCGCGATCGTCGCTTTGTTTATAGAAAATACCTGAGTTAGTAAACGGTGCAAAATCTTCATTAAAGTTAGCTTGATTATTGATTTCGTTAAAAGTCATCCAATATTTGACTTTATTCTTATAGCGATCAAAACATACCTCAGCAAAACGGACAAAAAAATCAATTAATTTACGATTACGGAATCCACCATACTCAGTAACAAGGTAATAAGGTAATTCAAAATGAGAAAGTGTAACAACTGGCTCAATATTGTATTTTAAGCATTCATCAAAAAGATCATCATAAAATTTTAACCCATCTTCATTTGGTGCAAGTTCATCACCTTTTGGAAAGATACGAGTCCAAGCAATAGAAGTACGAAAACATTTAAAACCCATTTCAGCAAATAACTTAATATCATCTTTATAATGATGATAAAAATCGATAGCTTCATGATTAGGATAATATTCACCTTCAATAACACCTTCAGTAATTTTACGATAACTTTTTGGTGAACCAACAGTCATCACATCAGCGACACTTATTCCTTTTCCACCAACTTGCCAAGCACCTTCTAATTGATGAGCAGCAACAGCACCACCCCACAAAAAATCTTTTGGTAAACCTCTATTCTTCATAATTAAGTACCTGTGTTTATTGATAATTCAAATTTAGTATAAAAGGAAAAAAATAGAATTACTAACCAACTTTTTCCGTATTGATCAGGAAAAATATAAGTATATTTGGGTAGGAAAGGTGATTAATGAAATGTGCAGTTTTTTGTGATATTTACCGAAATGCGATAAATATCACAAAATGAATGATAAATTTTAAATATTTGAAGTTAACTTTTAAATAAATTCTTCAAACCCATCAGTATATTTTGATGGCACAAACTCGATAATCTCATATTGAGCAATGTGATGAATATAAAACGGATCTTTTTGCAATATTGCTAGCGCTTGCTCTTTATTCTCAGCACGACAAATAATCACACCACCTGTACGAGGGACTTTTGGACCTGATGCAATAAAATGTCCCGTTCGGTAATAGTCCTCAAGATAATCAATATGCTGTGACAAATATTTTTCTACTTCGGTAATGGGCTTCACATAAGTAAGTGTACAAATATACATATATATATCTCCTAAATAAATATACAAAAAATAAATTTTTCAAAATATTAAGCTGTGTTGCTCAACTTAAACCATTTAAATATCTATTTAGCTACCCATTTACCATCTTCACCTTTGTGATAAACCTTTTCGACAGCAGCCCAAGCTACTTTAAAAGCAATCGTTTCTGGTGCACTGTTATCACGCCGTTTATGCGGATCTTGATATTCCTTAATTGCACTATTAAATGCTTCTTTAAAAATATCTTGCGCATGTTCAGGCAAGACATGGCGTACTGAATCAGGTAAATCTTCACGTGTTTTATATGGCATATCACATCCCCCCTCATAAATTAATTTTGATGGCTGAAAATTTAAAATGGTAATAGTAAAATAGCACATTCATCGAATATATTATCGTCTATAAAATAATATAATTACTAGGGCGTGGATCGGCTACACTAATTAGTACCAGTTTTCAATGCGATAAATAAATATTCTTAAGTCTTTTGTTTACAACATCGAAAAGAGGGAAATAAAATTAAAAAATCAGGCATATTTATGCCTGATGAATAACTAAAATCAAGTAAGATCTTTAATCATCACTATAACCCAAACTACGCAACGCTCGTTCATCATCAGCCCAGCCTGCTTTGACTTTTACCCAAAGCTCTAGATGGACTTTGTTGTCGAAAAATGATTGCATGTCTTTGCGCGCTTCAATACCAATTTTTTTGATTTTTTCACCTTTGTTGCCGATGACCATTTTCTTTTGTCCTTCACGTTCAACTAAGATTAATCCGTTAATGCGGTACATTCCATTACGTTCGTCAACTTTAAATTGTTCAATTTCAACCGTTACTGAATAAGGTAATTCATCACCTAAAAAACGCATAAGTTTTTCACGGATAATTTCTGATGCCATAAAGCGTTGCGAGCGGTCGGTAATGTAATCTTCAGGGAAATGGTGTTCACCTTCTGGTAAGTGTTTTTTGACGATATCTTTTATAATATCTACACCTTCTCCTTTTTCAGCGCTAATTGGCACAACATCAAGGAAGTTAATTTTTTGGCTTATCGCTTGAATATGCGGTAATAATTGTGTTTTGTCGGTGACGTTGTCAATTTTATTAATTACTAACAGAACTGGGCTTTTGCAATCTTTGAGTTTGTTGGCGACCATTTCGTCGTCGTCATTCCAATGTGTGCCTTCAACCACAAAAATAACGAGTTCAACATCCCCTATTGAGCTGCTTGCAGCACGATTCATTAAGCGGTTTATGGCTCTTTTTTCTTCAATATGAAGTCCGGGAGTATCGATATAGATAATTTGGTCATTATCCTGCGTGTCAATACCCACAATTCGGTGACGGGTCGTTTGCGCTTTGCGTGATGTAATCGAAATTTTTTGACCAAGCAATTGGTTTAGTAGCGTTGATTTACCTACATTTGGTCGCCCGACAATGGCGACAAATCCACAATGTTGTGTTGTTTCTGTCATTTTATACCTAATTGGTTGAGTGCTTCTTGTGCGGCAGCTTGTTCTGCTTTTCGGCGACTTAAGCCACGACCTAAATATTCATGGCTATCATTGTCAATTTTGCATTGAATTAAGAATTCTTGTTCGTGGTTATCGCCAGTTACTTCAAGAATTAAATAACATGGGCGCGGACGATGAATTCCTTGTAAGTATTCTTGTAATCTTGTTTTGGCATCTTTTTGTTTAATACCAGGTTGAATTTGAGTCAAGCGGCTTTGGTACCATGATAAGATTAGTGAACGAACTGTATCGAGGTTGCTATCTAGATAAATGGCACCAATTATGGCTTCTACAGCATCAGAAATAATCGATTCGCGACGAAAACCACCACTTTTGAGTTCACCTTGTCCTAAAATAAGGTGATCGCCCAATTTAAAATCCTTACCAATTTCGGCAAGTGTTTGCCCGCAAACAAGTGTTGCGCGCATTTGGCTTAGATCGCCTTCATCTTGTTTGGAAAAACGGTGATAAAGTTCATCGGCTATGACAAGACTTAAAATAGAATCCCCTAAAAACTCTAAACGCTCGTTATGCAATTTATTAGCACTTCGATGAGTAAGGGCTAATTCAAGTAGGGATGTATCTTGAAACATATAGCCGATTGATTGTTGAATTTGACTAAATTTTTTCATAATTATAGCTATTAGTGTATACCGCCAATACGACTAAAGCGGATTCCTGTTGGCCATTCGTTTGGTTGTTTTTCAAAGCTGATCCAAATCGCAGTTGCTTTACCCACAAAATTACCTTCGGGTACAAAGCCAAAGTATCGACTGTCACCGCTGTTGTCACGGTTGTCACCCATCATAAAGTAATGACCTTGTGGTACAACCCAAGTGGCTATCGGTTGTCCATCCTGATGATAAAAATAGCTAGGATTTTCTTGTGAACCTTGAGTGGTTAGAATATCATGCGGTGTGTCACCAAGAGTTTCTTGTTGAATATTCATATTTAATGTCATGATAGACTGAGAATCAACAATACCTTTATCCGCATATTGTTCTAGCGTGTAAAAGTTTGATTTGAACTGTTCATGCACCTCTTTCCAGTTACTTGGCCTTGGTTCGCTGTAATGCAAATTGAGCGGCTGTGATTGTTGCCCTTCGCAATTTGCATCTGTTGCTTGGCAAGCAGGATAGATTAAGATTTGCTTTTCTTTTACTAAATAGACGATTTTGTCACCTGGCAAGCCGACAACCCGCTTTATAAGATCCATTTGAGGCACATTTGGGTGTTTAAATACGGCAACATCACCACGTTTTGGTTGTCCTGTCGGAATAATGACGGTGTTAGTAATAGGATCACGCACACCATAAGAAAATTTTTCAACCGCAATAAAGTCGCCAATTAGTAATGTTTGCATCATTGATCCTGATGGAATTTGAAACGGTTCATAGATGAATGAACGAATAACAAACACGACAAACAATACCGGAAAAAACGATGCCAAATTTTCAACCCAACCTTTGGGTTTACCCACTTGAGCAAGTATCTTTCCATCAACTTCGCCATTGCTTTGGGTACGGATTTCTTCAACTTTACGTTGTCTTGCTGGTTTCCATTTGAATTTTTCTAAAAACCAAAAGATACCAGTAATGAGTGTTGCTAGTGCTAATATGATGGCAAATGTTCCAGCCATTTTTTTCCCTCTTTAAATAAATCTTTTTATTGATTTGTTTTTAATTAGTTAATCTTTTCCTACATGCAAAATGGCTAAAAAAGCTTCTTGCGGTAATTCGACATTACCTATTTGTTTCATGCGCTTTTTACCTTCTTTTTGCTTCTGTAAAAGTTTCTTTTTACGACTCACATCGCCACCATAACATTTGGCTAATACATTTTTGCGTAGTTGTTTGACCGTTGATCTTGCTATGACATGATTACCGATAGTCGCTTGTATGGCAATATCAAATAGTTGACGAGGAATAAGATCTTTCATTTTTTCAACTAATTCTCGTCCACGATATGGTGCATTGTCTTTGTGGGTAATTAAGGCTAATGCGTCAACACGTTCACCATTAATTAATACATCTAACCTTACCATGTCGGCAGCTTGGAATCGTTTAAAACTGTAATCTAATGATGCATACCCACGCGAAGTCGATTTTAGTTTGTCAAAAAAGTCTAATACAACTTCGGTCATTGGGATTTCGTACGTTAAAGCAACTTGATTGCCATGATAAACCATATTGGTTTGCACACCACGTTTTTCAACACAAAGTGTGATGACGTTGCCTAAATAAGTTTGCGGAACTAATATGTTACATTCTGCTATTGGTTCGCGTAATTCTTGAATGTTATTTACTGCTGGTAACTTGGCAGGGCTATCAACGTAGATAATGTCATTTGATGTAGTTAGTACTTCATAAACAACCGTCGGTGCAGTGGTTATCAAATCAAGGTTATATTCACGCTCTAGTCGTTCTTGAATGATTTCCATGTGTAATAAGCCAAGGAAACCACAACGGAATCCAAATCCTAAAGCTCCAGAATTTTCTGGCTCATAAAACAACGAGGCATCATTTAGGCTTAATTTGCCAAGGGCATCACGAAAAGCTTCGTAATCGTCAGAACTGGTTGGGAATAATCCAGCATAAACTTGTGGTTTGACCTTTTTGAAACCAGGTAATGGATTTTGCGCAGGTGCTTTTGCTAAAGTTAAGGTGTCGCCCACTGGCGCGCCTAGTATATCTTTGATCGCACAAACAACCCAACCCACTTCACCACAATGCAGGCATTGTTTGTCAATTTGCTTAGGGGTAAAAATGCCAAGTCGATCAACGTTATAAGTCATACCGGTACTCATTACTTTGATCTTATCACCTTTGTTTAATTCGCCATTTTTAATGCGAATTAATGAAACTACACCTAAATAATTATCAAACCATGAATCGATAATAAGTGCTTGCAATGGTGCTGTCGAGTCACCTTCTGGTGGTGGAATATCGCTGACCAATTGCTCAAGTACATCAATAACACCAACGCCAGTTTTTGCCGAGCAACGCACTGCATTGCTAGCATCAATACCTACAATATCTTCGATTTCGGCTGCAACGCGCTCTGGTTCAGCCGCAGGTAAGTCAATTTTGTTTAGAACAGGGACAACTTCAAGATCCATATCTAACGCAGTGTAGCAGTTTGCCAGTGTTTGAGCTTCAACACCTTGTCCCGCATCTACAACTAATAACGCCCCTTCACAAGCAGCTAGCGAGCGCGACACTTCATAAGAAAAGTCAACATGACCTGGTGTGTCAATAAAATTGAGCTGATATGTTTCGCCATTTTTAGCATGATAATCAAGGGTTACACTTTGTGCTTTGATCGTGATGCCACGTTCACGCTCAAGATCCATTGAATCAAGTACTTGAGCTTCCATTTCACGATCTGAAAGCCCACCACAAATTTGTATTATGCGGTCTGAAAGCGTTGATTTACCATGGTCAATATGAGCAATAATTGAAAAATTGCGGATATTTTTATTCATATTAATAAATTATAATTAGTATCTTGGTTATTAACGGTTAACTATCTAAAATGCCTTTTGGTTATGACCAATATTGCTAATAATTACATAGTCAGAAAGTGAAATATTTTACACTTTTATCGCTACCAAGCATAGCGTTATTAAGTAGTTTGCACTTATTTCTGAACAATATTTTGTGCAATACGTTCAATAGTAGTACGAGGTAAATTACCTATGATGATAATGTTTTTGTGACCTAAGTTGGTTGAATAAATAGTCCTTCCACCTTGTTGAATAATTTGATTAGCTTGTTTAGCTTGTTCAGATGAGATATTGACCGTAAACGAAAATACGCCATCCGAAAACAATTTAGTCGCGATGTCAGAACTATAAAAATTCAAATTATAAGCAGCCACTTCTTTAAATCCTTTAGGTAACCAAGCTAGTCGCCATTGGTCAAAAGCATTATTTTGTTTTTCAATCGATAATAAGATTGGGTAAGTTCGACTGGCGATATAATCTAGCTGTTCTTTCTTATCAAAATTTTTATCTAGTTGGATTACTTTTATCTGATTAATGATGTCGCTATTTTGATCTAATAAATCGATCCTAATTGGTAAACTGGTTTCATCATCAATCCAAATTACATAGCTATAACGGTCCTGTTCTTTAGCTATGATTTTAACTAATTTTGCGCTTCGATTAGCTGTTCTTGCTTTGCCTAAAAAAATAAAATCGTAAACCTCTTTAAGGTCATTAAAATTATTATAAACAACATCGGGGTAAGCTTCGATAATTCGTGAGCTAGTGATAGAAAATGATGAACTATTAGGCTGAAAGTAACTGGTTATGCCTTTATGTAAGATGATCTCTTTATCAGGACCTTCCAGATAGCGCAAGTAAGCATTAATATCTTCTTTTACAGGCGCACCTATATGGCTATATTCGAATGTGGTTACATATTGATTTTTATCTTGAGATACGAAGTAAATACGGTAATCTTGCGTTTGTACAGCGTGATTCATTTTGTTTAATAACGCAAAGGCATTCTCTGTATCGTTGGCATAAATCGATACTGAAAAAAATGCAAAAAACAGAGCGAATATTATTTTTCGGCTCTGTTTTATAAAATATTTGATAAAATAATTTGATGATTTCATTTAAAATTAGTGTGCATTTAATCTTTTTTGCAATTCATAATCTTGTACAAGCAATCTAATTTTGTCGTATTGTCGTTTTTCAAGTAATTGCTGATCGTTTTGTTGATGAATGCCACCTACAGGAGCCACACTTACACCAACTGGTACTGTATTTAGTGTAGGGCTTGCACTGGTACTATCTGTTTGTCCTTGATTATATTGTACACCTGCAATAATTCCAAGAGTGACACAAGCTGCAAGCCCAACTTGGCTTACTTTGCCTATAAAGTCCTTAACGTGAATCCAAATTAGGTTTTCAGCTTTTGGTAGCGAGGTTGTGTCAATATTAGGTTGATCAATTGGTTGATTGTATAAATCTTCAGTTGCTATCGCTTGTGCAATTTGGCTAGAGATATCTAAATTTAGTGAACTACTATGATTTAATGAATTACTGTGTAATTCACCTCGCATTGTATCTCTGATAATATGGTAACGATGCCAGCATGATTGCAAACTTTCATCATTTAATACTTCATCAACAATATGGTCGTTTGTAAACTCACCATCCATAAGTAATGAAAGTTGCTCTTTCTGTTCTATTTGCATAGTAAATACCTTAAATTTATGACTACTCTTTATTCATTTGTTTGTAGCCATTAACTGAGTAATGGTTTAATTTTTTCATCAATTGCATCACGAGCTCTAAAAATACGGGATCTCACTGTGCCAACTGGTACATCCATGATTTGAGCAATTTCTTCGTAGCTTAACCCTTCGATTTCGCGCAATGTAATTGCTGTTTTTAAATCATCAGGTAATGCTTCGATCGTTGCAAATACTGTTTTTTTTACTTCGTCTGAAAGCGCTAAATTTTCAGGATTATCAAGATCTCTTAATGAATCTGCACCTTCGTAACTTTCAGCTTCACTAGCATCTATATCTGATGATGGTGGCCGTCGTCCTTGAGACGTTAAGTAGTTCTTTGCTGTATTGACTGCAATTCGATACAGCCATGTGTAAAAAACACTTTCACCTTTAAAAAGACTTAATGATCGATATGCCTTAATAAAAGTCTCTTGCACAACATCAGGAACTTCGGACGCTAATACATAACGAGAAACCAAATGAGCCAGTTTGTTTTGATAACGAACAACAAGTAAATTAAATGCGTTTTTGTCTCCATTAAGAACGCGATCTACTAATACTTGGTCTGTTACTTGCTCCCCCATTAAAGGCCTTTCCTTATTTTGTTAATAACTGTCAATCGGCCCAAAGTTGTGCAGACATACAGTTAGATTCTTAAATTAGAAAAAAGTTCCCATTATTTTAATAGAAATTTAATTATTTTACTTATTAATTGTAAACTTTTATTATTTTTATACTAAAACACATAGTTACCTGAAACTTTTTGACATGATTACATCCAAGTTAGATCGTTTGCCGATCTTTTAATTAAGCGGGATAATCTGTCTTTCATCATGCTCATTATAAGTAATTTGATAAAATTGAGGTAGATTAAAATTAACTGAGCTACTGGTAGTAAATGAAAAGCGATCGTCAGATAAGATATAAAATTCGTTAATATCTTTAACCATATTATCTATTGAACCGTTGCAATTACGGTATATTTCAACTTGGTTATGTTCATTTAGAATGTAAAGATCAAAACCTGAATCAGTATTTTCAAAAAAGAATTGTATGATCCCTGCATAAGCGACGCTATCAATTTCTTTTGGTAGTTCATTTGTTTCGTCTAAAATGTTTAGTGGCCTACCTTGTATTTTGTTATTTGATACTGCACCATAAAAATCAATCGCATTTTCAAATTGATGACATGATACCCCTAATCGCTCAAAAAATAGATACCATGAAGCTCCACCGATCCTTAATGGTTTTACTTGCGTTGAGTTATTTTGAGTGGTAGTTAAACGTAAATCGATACATTCATCCATTAACTTTTTCATTTGTTGTTTGATTTCATCACTCTGGTACTCGCTATAACAAAATATTTCTAGCAAATTAGGCAAATCAGCATCTTTATGCATTCGATTTAGTAATTCCTTAATCGCCTGAAGCACTGATAGTGCACCGCTGAAATGGAGAACACGAATTTCGTTCCACGAATTGCGATAAAGAAGATCAATTGATCCCACTAAACTTAGCTCATTTTTACCATAATTAAGTACACTATTGGTCACTTCATCGTCTAATTCAATGTTAGCGGTCGGATCATCTTCTAAATTTAAAATAATAGCTAAATGACGAATTTCGCATGGTCCATATAGCTGTTCTTCAGTTGCTGCTGGCACATCAATAGGAAAGTAATTTTTTAGATCAACGATCAATTTATTAATTTTCGAATTATTTCTGTTTTCACCATCATGATAATAAAAGTGAGTGCTATCAGCAATTAAGCCGTTAAAATAACACCAACCTACTAGTTTTACTAAGTATTTGCTATATTCAAGATATTGATGGCCAATAATTGAGTGTAACATGGGTTTTTGATTGTAAACGTACCATCCTGCTCGATTGATACGATCTTCTGCAACATGAATAAATGTTAATGCTTCTTCTTGTAAATTATCAGATATATTGAGCTTTAAAGTTGTAATCTTTCCCGGTAATACTTCAAAAGCAGCATAGAGCTTTCGTGTTAATATCGCCAGATCTTGAGGACTAATTAATGAGTCTAAATTATTACGACGACCAAAATTGAGTAAATTTCGATAGCCGGACATCATGGTGTGTAATAAGATTTCGTGTATTTCTCGGACTTGCCCTATTTTCCAAGTTTGACAAGAATCTAATTTTGCAATTTGTTGCTCATCCCATCCCCAACTTTTAACTAGGTCACTTAAAATAGAGCGTCGCCATGACGACGATTGCATTGGGATAGAAAGTTTTTCGTTCACTTTTAAATAAAAGCAATTACGAATTAATTCAAGTCGTTCATAATCATTAATTTCAATGAGGTATTTACTGATTCTGTCCAACAGCATGTAATACGAATCAAGATACATTCCTTTATGAATTTCGCCTTTTTGAATCAGCTCCCTCATTTGATAAGCAACTGGTTTATTTTGTGGGTAAATCCATGAGTACGCTTCTAATAACAGGGTTTTAAGTACCGCTTTAAAAGGTGAATCAATACTTTTATAAAGTTGCCATAAACTTGCGCCAAAATACTCTTGAGCTGATAATCCAGTTAGTGGACCAAAATCAATCCATTGCTCTCGCTCGATTAAATTAAGATCAACCATCGCTTGAACGCACTTTTCATAAGTAGGATAAGTAAGGTTATTTACGGTGAAATTATAAGGTATTGCAAACCACAACAAGTATTTGCCAGCTAATAAATTTGCGGAACGGTAAAACTCCTCAAGTAACAAAATATGCTGTGCAGTTCCGCAATTTTCGCCCATTAGGCATTCATGATGTTTATTAATAAAACGATCAGCATCTACCACAAATAACGTTAATTTGACTTGCAAATTTGCTGCCCAGTCTTCGATCAAACGGCATTTTTGTTGTAAGGCTTCTTTTTGTTGATCTGTTAAATTGTTTTCAATGCATATCCAGATATCAAGATCAGATTGAATTGACTGTCCAATAGAACAGGTACTTCCCATTGTATATAAAGCGGATATGGCTGGGATGTTAATTATTTTATTTTCGTTAGTGGATGGAATAAAATCGAATTCAGTTTTAAGCCGTTTACTTACATCATCAGACAATTGATAGCAAGCAATACCTGAAGGTATATCGCCTTCCATATATCCTGGTAATTTAGGTGTGTGATAATGAAAAAGCGCAGGAAGTAATAAAAATACCTGCTGAAATTCAGGAGACATACCAATGATAGCACGCTCACGTTTCAATTTGGCAAGATCTTCAAGCTCTTTTTTTATGTTATTGATATAATATTGCATGGCTTCAATTAGATAAAACACGCGTATTAATTTAACGCTACTATTAAATCTAGCATGTTATTTGTGTAAGGTAAATAGAACAAAAATTTAAACCCTAAATAAAATGAATAATTATGATAACAATTGAAAATATTGCTAAACAGTTGCAAAAAAAAGAAAACACAAAATTTATCGATAATAAAGCTGCAGTATTATTGCCGATTATTGATATTGATCATCAATTGCATCTTTTATTTCAAATTAGATCTAGAAAATTAAAATGGCAACCTGGAGATATTTGCTTTCCTGGTGGGCGTGTGGAATTATCTGATACCAATCCCGAATACACAGCTAAACGTGAAACAGTTGAAGAATTGGGTATCCCCTTTAAGCACATAATAATTTTAGGAGCATTACCCAAGTTAATTGCAACATTAGGTATGGCTATTTATCCATTTGTTGGCACAATCAATTCACTTGATGATTTGAAACTAAATCATGATGAAGTCGAACAGATTTTTACCGTTCCTATTGAGTGGTTTATTCAAAATCCCCCTCAGCGTGCAACAATGTTTGTCGGGCATAAACCTTCTGATGATTTCCCTTTTGATATCATTTTAAACCGATCACCTAAATGGCAAAAAAGAGCTGAGTATTCTGTCTATTATTATCAGTATCACAATCGGGTTATTTGGGGATTAACTGCACAAATCCTTAAATTCTTTATTGAAAGAATTAGAGAATAATCTGTAGGAAAAATATAATTTAGAAAATATTAACATTCTTAATTAGCTCAAATTAACTCTTTTTTTGACAATTCATTTCATTTTAAACAATTAATGCTAGGCACCCTTCTATTTGATTAAAAGAACTTGAGGATTATTACTGAACGTCTTATAACAATAACAAGTTGTTTTACTATTTTTTCCTACCAAAACAACTATTAATGTCTTAACGCTTTTTACAAGTAGACAAGGACAACACATCAGGAGCTCTGCCAGTTCGAATACTTTCGAAGTAATATCAATAAATGTATTTGCAAATAAAATAAGCGTTAAACAACGATTTTCTATTTTAATAATTCAAAAATGAAGGAATATATTATGAAACGTTTTACCAAATCCTCTATTGCATTAGCCGTATTGTTATCATTACCTGTTGCTAGTCTTTATGCTGCTGAGCCATTAACTGCTAAAGAAAGTAGTCATTTAGTACCATTAAAAGAAATTTCAGTAACTGGAAGTTATTTACAAGCCGAAAATGCTGCTAAAGATATTTCTCGCGCTGCCGATGAAGCAGGTGCTAAATATTACTATATTACCGCAATGGAAAGTCCAGCTAATGGAACTTCTTCAGATCGTGCGATTGTTTATGCCAATATTTACAAATCTAACGCACCAATAGCCGTACAGAAAAATGAAACTATTTATAATGGCGTGGTTTCTTATGAACGTTCAAAAGCTCTTTACTATTTACCATTTGATGTTGTTAAATTTAAAGGTAATTACAATAACACTTCCGAAATTACCGAAGCTGCAAGTAAATTAGCCGCTGAAAAAAATGCCTATGCGTTTTATATCGATTCAATTTCATCTGATGATATTAGAAACCAAGCAGAAAATATCGAAGTTGCTTTATACAAACAAGACGCACCCGTTAGGGATTATATCGTCACAACAGCAATAGCAGGTCAAGATGCCTACGAAATTAGTAGCGAAGCATTTAAACATATGATGCCATTTAGTACTATTAGCTTCCATGGTGTATTTAACAATACAGCAGAAATCAGTGCCGCCGCACAAAAACATGCAGTTGCTAATGGTGCGCACTTTTATTATGTAAAAGAAGTATCATCTAACCCCGCAAGCACTGCACAAACTGTTTTTATAAATCTATATAAATAAGATTGTACGTAACTGAAATAAACCCACGTGAGCAATTTTACTTGCCCGTGGGCTTTGACTAAAAACACCTCAGATTTAGAATTAATTTTATTAAAGTTTTTATTTGTTTACTCCTAGATTACACCATGAAGTGCAATTTGTCTTAACTCCTCAGAATAAAAGGAGGCAGGGCTTTTAAACTTATGCCGTTTTCTTGGGCGTGTGTTCAATAGATATTGTATTTTCTTTATCTGTTCGTCGTCAACTAATGAAATGGCCGCTGACTTTGGTATAAACTGACGTATTAAGCCATTGGTGTTTTCATTTGTGCCTCTTTGCCAGCTTTTATAAGGCTCCGCAAAGTATACGGTAGTATTTAAATAATGCTCAATCGCATGATGATAATTAAATTCCATCCCATTATCAAATGGTGATGCTTTTAACCATCTTTTTAAACGGCGTTAGCAATTTTATTATCATATCTCTCGTTTCAAAGGCGGTGCGTTGATTAAGGCGTCCAATGAGTACGAGTCCAGTTTTGCGCTCAACTAACGTCAACAATGCTTGCTTGTCTTTACGGCTAATTATTGATCCTCGCCAAAAAA
>NZ_FMWS01000038.1 GCF_900103255.1 Gilliamella bombi
GCTAACCCAAAGTGGCTTACTAGCCTATGCGCAAGAAGGCATCGCCCTAACCAGCCCTGAAAACATCCAACTATCGACAGCTAACAGCCTGACCTTAACCAGTGAAAACCAAACCGATATCAACGCCTTAAAAAATATCACCCTATCATCGGCTGAAGCGATGGGTTTATTTGCCCAAAAATCAGGGATGAAACTCTTTGCCAACCAAGGCGATATTGAAGTGCAAGCCCAAAATGCTAACCTTAATATGGCTGCCAAACAAGATATCAAAGTGGATAGTGTCGATGGCAAAACGCAGATAACAGCAGCAAAAGAAATAACGCTCATCTGCGGTGGCTCTTATATCAAAATCAGCAGTGAAGGCATTGAACTGGGTACACAGGATAATATCTATCTTAAATGTAATGTGATGCAGAAGATGGGGCCAGCGAATATGGATGTAGATGCTTTATTACCTGCTGGTTGTGAATCGGCGATACAAGAAGCGGATAAACTACAAAAAGCAAATGTAAAACTTGGATAAGTTATGGATAAAATGAATAAATCAATACAAAAGCAAGATATTGAGACTGTTTTTCAACAGATTATTGCGCTGTCATTAAAAAATGATGCAAATTTTTACCTTATCTATCAATCACATGACCAAAAGACCAGTTTAACCGATTTGATTGCAGAAAAAAAATTAACATTATTTCGATATATCAGCTACCAAATCAAACACACACCAGGACTGATTGAACTTGATTTAAAAAATGAAAAAGATCGAACCATATTAAAACAAAGTATTCAGGAATTTTATTTAGCCATCGATCCTAAAACAGTGTTATTTGCAAGACCACGTTCTGTATATGGCTGGATTTATTCCTCATTTAATGCTGAAGTATTAGCACAAGAGTTAGGAAAAGTTGCCATTCAACCCTCAAGTGACGGTAAACAATTATTGCGTTATTTTGACCCATCGGTGTTACCACCACTATTAAATATTTTCATTTTTGTGCAAAAAAAAATATTACTTAATCCGATTCATTCATGGTTATATCTTAACAGTGATGGTCATTTAATTATTGAAAAAAATCACAGAGATGAACGTAAAAATATTATTGGCAATTTGGGGATCATCAAGCAACAATGGCAACAAATAAACTGGATTGAAAGCCGTAATCAGACACTTGCTCGTTATCATTTTTTTCACCCTGAATATAGCTTACCTGAAAGTGAAGCTGATTGCATTATTATGCAATCTTTTCAAAATGCTACCCTCAAAGGATACCATGATAAACGAGATCTAGCCGAATATGCTTATCATAGTTTAGTTATACATCCTGAATTTATTGAACATCCAATTATTGCCGAAGCAATAAGACAACATCGGCACCAATCACTAATAAAACAATTACAAACTATAACCCCACAACAATGGGATATTATAGCGGATGAATGTATCATTAATACAAAGGAAATAAATAATGGGTTTATGTGAAAAATGCCAATCTAAAGGCCTACCAATTTATCCTGTTCGTTATGCTGTTGCACCTAAATATATCAATGCAGATTTACCCTCATGGGCAAAAAACGATATGCTGCCTATTTTAAAAGGAGATAGCAAATATGTGCTAAGAACCATGCGATCAGGCTACCTTTATGTGTTATGTCAGTATGAAGACAATATTATATTAGATATTTCCATTTATAAAATTGATGAAAACGGCGGTTTTTGGCAACAAGATATTAGTAAAGAGCAAGATCTATTAAGATTTGGTGATATCATAAGTAAAGAAAACCCTTCTATACCTGTCAATGATATACAAACGACCTGCAGCAACAGCGCCCATTTATCAAGCAATATCGCTTTTATTACACTTTCAAACCCCGAAAAATGTGAAAAAGCCTGGCTTGCTTTTAGTGAACATAAATGGAGAGCTAAGACTTTAAAAAAATACCTTAATGATGAAGATAAACGTAACTTGCGAATGCAACTGATCAAACCAAAGCAATGGATAAATTCGCAAACTAACGGAATTGGCATAACTACCGCTAATCAGGAAGCTATCGCCTCAACCTTGGATATCCAAAACCTTGATGATTTTAAAGAAAGAATCACAACATCCTTACCAATATTTAAAAGCATCAACTACTTATTTTGCTTTCCTTATTTGTATGATAATAAACCATTAGACAAAAGTACGCTTTCGCAAAGTGCTATACTTAGCCAACCATTTATATATGATAAACAGCTATTCAAAAAACGAAGCACATTAGCACCTTGGCAATCATTAACCAAGCCAGTTTATGACCAAATCACCCCAAAAGAGCCGTATTCAGTCTATCTACATAAAAAAATGATGTCAGCCGAACGTAACAGCACAGATTGCTCACCAATGATGGTTGTATTAAACGACAGTATTGGTATTGCTGCTGAGTTAAGTAATTGGAGTAACAGTGCATTAAACTCGTTTAGAAAAATAATGATAGAAAGACAGCGTGAAAATGCCACTTGTAGTGGTATTGCAATGCTTGAAGAAGCAATAAAGAATAGCGATCTTGCGGAAAGTGAAGAAGATTTTAAAAAACATATAAAAAACACCAATAGAAAATACCTTGCTGATGCAAAATATTTTAATGAAAAAGTAAAACCTTATGATAGTGGTATTTTAGGAACCGATACAACCCGAATCGTACCATGGAGCGAAGAACAAAAAGCCCAAGGCCAACGTGTTATTAATATTGTGAGTGAATATAAAAAATATAATTTTATTTCCCCATATGTTAATCCAAATTTAACCGATATAGAAAAAAAGGTAGAAAGTACAAAATATAGAGCCGCAATATTAGTCCAATTTGTAAAAGAAAATTACCTGATTGAAGAAGTGGGTGAAAAAAGGCACGCACAAGTTTTAGAACGGGCATTTAAATTAAATAAACAAGCAAAGATGGTAGACATTAAACGCTTAGATATTAAATTAGCGGCAATGAGAATCGAATTTGAAGCTAAAGCTCAGGCGTATAAAGCAGTATGGCATGAAAAAAATAAAACCGAACAATCGGCCGAAAAGCGTTGGCGCAAATATGAAAATCATTTAGACGACGGTTATAAACTCTATAAAGAAAAATATGCCGCTTTTTTGCAAGAGGCCGAAAACTATATTGCAGGATTATTAAATGATTTAATTTTATGGATAGATTGTAGTAAGCAAAAAGAAAGGCATCCAATTTCATTGTCGGCCGATGATTTTGCACAAGATGATGATAATTATTTGGCGTTTGCCAACGATATTTTAATGACCTTAGGCATGCAAGCCCAAAGTAGTAAAGTTACCCAATTATTTACCCAATTAATTGAGGACGAAAACTTAGAGGGGCATAATATTATTTGGTCGGCTGTGTTTGCTAATCGAAAATTAGATAAAGAAAAACAAAAAAAATGTGTCAACTTTTTATTATCATTAAATAAAACAACCCAATTAAAACCGCAATCTTATGGCGAATTCTTAGATAAATTAGAAACAGTATTAGAATTTTATCAAGCCGAATCAGCTGAAAGCAATGCTATGATAGGCATCGCTAATAGCATTGCCAACATTAGTAACTCACTTTTTGACCCACAAGATGAACATAAAGCATTAGATCTTGTTAAAGAGTTCTTTACTTTATTTGAAAGCGAACGAAACTCATTAATTGATGGTGATTCGATAGATAACCAAATCACAGCCGCCTATTTGCGTCCAATTAAAGAGGGAAGCTGTGCTGCACTTATCGCTTTATTAAAATATATGCAAAAAATGGGCGGTGATTTATCATCAGAATTTGCCGAAGCTTTTTTAATAGCCATATCGCCAACAAGGCTATCTAAAACTGCGCTAAAAAATAGAATGGCGTCATACAACAAATGGGCAGACAACTTAAAAAGTGCCTTGTATTCTGATATCAAAAATGTCGGTGAAAAGCTGGCAAATGCCTCACAAAAAGCCACCAACCTGATTAAGCAACATATCACCAATGAAAAGGTGGGAGCAAGCTTTACCGCGGCAATATTGGGGGTACATATCATGAAGATCTATTATATAGTGACCGATAACTCATTAAAAACCCAAGCCCAACAAAACCAAGCAGATTATCAATTAACCATGGCGGTATCGGCATCCATGGCAGCAAGCTTTCGGTTAGTTACCGCATATGCCAACAAAGGACAAATTAATGCCAAATTACTGTCCAATATGAACTTTTTAGGCAACTTTTTTGGGGTGATAGCGGGGTTAATTGATATTGGTTTAAATTGGAACGAGGACACTTCAGAGAAAGATCAGACTCAAAAAACATTATATTATGTATCTCTATTTACCTTGATTGTATCCACCACCGATTTATTTTTACAAATGGGTAAAACCAGTTTAATTAAAATAATGAATAGAGGTATTCAATTAGTTGCAGGGTTAGTGGCTAGAACGGCCTTTGTCAGTATAATGGTAACCGCCGTCGGAGAGATTTCCATGATAATAATAGCTCTCGCTTTAAACCCATGGATTAGTCTAGGTATATTTTTACTTCAACTATACTTCGAATTAGCTGAAGACGATGATATCGAAAAATGGTTAAGACGTTGCCGTTTTGGCAAAGGGCAAAATATAGCAGATTATGACTTTGCCTATCGCTTTAACTCGTCCGAAAAAGAAATTGTGGCACTGCAAGCGATCTTTAAAAAATATGAAGATCAGCTAGCCGAATATTACGCCGAACAAGAACAAAAACGTATCAAAGAAAATATGCCAGTATTCTCATCGAGTGATTGGCAAATTATTTATAATTGGCCTATCCCTCAATAATTATATAAGGAATTCGATTATGCCTTACGCAAAATATGATGGCAAAGACCCTATCTATAACGACAAAGAGCAGCTATTAAAAAAAACCGGTATTAGTATTACCGAGCCAATCCTACCGCCCAAAAATTTGGTTAAACTAACCGGCACCCTATCCGAATTTAAAGGTCTATTTTGCTATGCTCAGCTAGGGAATCGAGCTTATCTAAGTGACGAGCAAAAACAAAAACATAACAACCAACTTAGAAAGGGTGCACTACTTGCTACTTTAAATGGTAATAGTATTGCTGCGCTGGCTGGCTTAGGGCATGCTAATGGCAATGATCAAAATACTTATTTTCCTGCACAATATATTACCACAAAATTAAATGACACCATGACCTTAAAAGGCTGGATCGGTTTTTATAAATTTAATGATGGTGATCAGGTCGAGGTGGTCGCCGAAAAGCACGACGACTATTACGAAGTGTATGCCATGCTTAAACCTAGTGAACAAATTATCTCGCTGATCCCATTTTGTTTTGCGGGACGTAACCAAGCATTAAAACGCTATCATTTACCCATATTTATCTTTTATGTTATTTGCGTGCTATTAATGAACTACTTTTTTTTCGATTTTAGTTTAGAAAATCTGACCATTGGTTTTGGTTCATTAGGCGTAATATTCGGGATAGCTACTCTGATGGTCTATAAAAATTTTATAGCAACACATGTGACACTTGCTGAACGAATATTTACCGTGTTGGGTTGGCGAAATGTTACTAATATCAATTTAGCCAAAATAAGTAAGCAGTATATTGCTAAATTAATAGCCCAAGGGAAATATGCAAAAGAATGCAATAATAAAATAGATGCATATATTAGACCACCTAAATTTGGTGAAGGTTGGTTTTTTTATTATTACGACCCAGAAGTGTTATGCAAAAACGGCAGGTCTCCCTTACGGGTTAAAAATAAAAAAAGAGAATAATTTCATAAGGAATTCGATTATGCCTTACGCAAAATATGATGGTAACGACCCTATCTATAAAGATAAAGAGCAGCTATTAAAAAAAACCGGTATTAGTATTACTGATCCAATCTTACCGCCCAAAAATTTGGTTAAATTAACTGGTACCCTATCCGAATTTAAAGGTCTATTTTGCTATGCACCACTTGGTGATGGTGCTTATTTAAGTGACGAGCAAAAACAAAAACACAACAACCAACTTAGAAAGGGTGCACTACTTGCTACTTTAAATGGTAATAGTATTGCTGCGCTGGCTGGCTTGGGGCATGCTAATGGTAATGACCGTAGTAATGATTTAGATGCTCAGTATATCACTGCCAAATTAAACGGCACCATCACGTTAAAAGGTTGGCTCGGTTTTTATAAATTTAATGATGGCGATCAGGTCGAGGTGGTAGCCGAAAAGCACAATGACCATTACGAAGTGTACGCCATGCTTAAACCTAGTGAACAAATTATCTCACTTGTCCCTTTATGTTTTGCGGGGCGTAACCAAGCATTAAAACGCTATCATTTACCTTTTTTTATTATTTATGTTGTTTGCACCTTGCTCATGAACTATTTTTTTCTCGATTTTAGTTTAGAAAATCTGACCATTGGTTTTAGTACATTAGGGGTAATATTAGGGACAGCTTTTTTTATGGTTTATAGAAACTTTATAGCAACGAATGTTACCCTCGCCGAGCGAATTTTTACCGTGTTGGGTTGGCAAGATGTCACCAATATCAATTTAGTAAAAATAAGTAAACAATATATAGTTAGATTAATTGAACAAGGTAAATATTCAACTAAATATGATATTACCGATCAATATATTAGACCACCCAAACCTGGCGAAGGTTGGGGATTTTTTTACTACGATCCAGAGGTATTATGCAAAAAAAGCAGACCGCCTTTGCGTGTTAAAAATAAAAAAAGAAAAAAAAAGAAAATAAGTTCATAAGGAATTCGATTATGCCTTACGCAAAATATGATGGCAAAGATCCCATCTATAAAGACAAAGAGCAGCTATTAAAAAAAACCAGTATCAGCATTACTGATCCAATACTACCACCCAAAAATTTGGTTAAATTAACCGGTACTCTATCCGAATTTAAAGGTCTATTTTGCTATGCGCCACTTGCTGATGGCGCTTATTTAAGTGATGAGCAAAAACAAAAACACAACAATCAACTTAGAAAAGGTGCACTACTTGCCACTTTAAATGGTAATAGCATTGCTGCGCTGGCTGGCTTAGGGCATGCTAATGGTAATGACCGTAGTAATTATGTGGATGCGCAATATATTACTGCTAAATTAAATAGCACTATCATTTTAAAGGGTTGGATCGGTTTTTATAAATTTAATGATGGCGATCAGGTCGAAGTGGTCGCCGAAAAGCACGACGACCATTACGAAGTGTATGCCATGCTCAAACCCAGTGAACAGATTATCTCACTTGTCCCTTTATGTTTTGCCGGCCGTAATCAGGCCTTAAAATACAATCATTTCCCCATGTTTATTTTTTATGTTATTTGTGTGCTATTAATGAACTACTTTTTTCTTGATTTTTCATTGGAAAATCTAACCATTGGTTTTGGCTCATTAGGGGTAATTTTCTGGCTAGCTATTTTCAATGTATATAAAAATTCAATTGCGACTCATATCACGCTGGCTGAGCGCATTTTTACTGTGTTGGGCTGGCAAGATGTCAAAAATATTAATTTAGTTAAAATAAGTAGACAATATGTTGCTAAATTAATTGCCCAAGAAAAATATGCAAAAGAATATAATAATAAAACAGATCCACATATTAGACCGCCTAAATCAGGTGGTGGCTGGTATTTTTTTTACTATGACCCAGATGTATTATGCAAAAAAGGCAAGCCACCCTTACGGGTTAAAAATAAAAAAAGAAAATAAGTTCATAAGGAATTCGATTATGCCTTACGCAAAATATGATGGTAACGACCCTATCTATAAAGATAAAGAGCAGCTATTAAAAAAAACCGGTATTAGTATTACTGATCCAATCTTACCGCCCAAAAATTTGGTGAAATTAACTGGCACCCTATCCGAATTTAAAGGTCTGTTTTGCTATGCGCCACTTGCTGATGGTGCTTATTTAAGTGATGAGCAAAAACAAAAACACAACAACCAGCTTAGAAAGGGCGCACTACTTGCCACCTTAAACGGTAATAGCATTGCCGCATTAGCCGGTTTAGGGCATGCTAATGGTAATGACCGTAGTAATCTGTTCTCCGCACAATATATCACCGCCAAATTAAACGGCACCATCACGTTAAAAGGTTGGCTCGGTTTTTATAAATTTAATGATGGCGATCAGGTCGAGGTGGTCGCCGAAAAGCACAATGACCATTACGAAGTGTACGCCATGCTCAAACCCAGTGAACAAATTATCTCGCTGATCCCTTTATGCTTTGCAGGGCGTAAGCAAGTTTTAAAAATTTATCATATAACTTTTTTTATATTTTATATTGTTTGCACTCTACTTATGAACTACTTTTTTCTCGATTTTAGTCTAGAAAATCTGACTATTGGTTTTGGCTCATTAGGGGTAATATTGGGAATAGCTTGCTCGAAAGTAAATAAAAATTCGATTGCGACACATATCAAACTTGCTGAGCGAATTTTTAAGCTGTTGGGTTGGAAAAATGTGACTAATATCAATTTAACAAAAATAAGTAGGCAATATATTGCTAAATTAATTGCACAAGGTAAATATACAAAAAAATACAATAATAAGACTGATCAATATATTAGACCGCATAAATCAGGGGATGGCTGGTTCTTTTTTTATTACGATCCTGAAATATTGTGCAAAAAAGGCAAGTCTCCCTTACGGGTTAAAAATAAAAAAAGAAAATAAGTTCATAAGGAATTCGATTATGCCTTACGCAAAATATGATGGTAACGACCCTATCTATAAAGACAAAGAGCAGCTATTAAAAAAAACCGGCATTAGCATTACCGAACCGACCCTGCCCCCTAAAAAACTAGTTAAACTAACTGGCACCCTATCCGAATTTAAAGGTCTGTTTTGCTATGCACAGCTGGGGGATGGGGCTTATTTAAGTGACGAGCAAAAACAAAAACAGCAAAATCAGCTTAGAAAGGGCGCACTACTTGCTACTTTAAATGGTAATAGCATTGCTGCGCTAGCTGGTTTGGGACATGCTAATGGTAATGACCGCAGTAATCTATTTGCAGCACAATATATCACTGCCAAATTAAATGACACCATCACATTAAAAGGTTGGCTCGGTTTTTATAAATTTAATGATGGCGATCAGGTCGAGGTGGTAGCCGAAAAGCACAATGACCATTACGAAGTGTACGCCATGCTTAAACCTAGTGAACAAATTATCTCACTTGTCCCTTTATGTTTTGCGGGGCGTAACCAAGCCTTCAAACAATATCGTTTGCCTATGTTTATCTTTTATGTTGTTTGTGTGCTATTAATGAACTACTTTTTCCTAGATTTTTCATTGGAAAATCTGACCATTGGTTTCGGTACATTAGGGGTAATCTTGGGGGTAGCTTTTTTTATAGTTTATAAAAATTCGCTTGCCACACATGTTACGCTGGCTGAGCGTATTTTTACACTATTGGGCTGGCAAGATGTCAAAAATATTAATTTAGCCATAATAAGTAGGCAATATGTTGTTAAATTAATTAAGCAAGGAAAATACTCAACTAAATATAATAATAGTACAGATCTCTATACAAGACCACCTAAAACTGGGGAAGCATGGCACTTTTATTATTACGATCCAGAGGTATTATGCAAAAAAGGCAAAACACCCTTACGAGTTAAAAATAAAAAAAGAAAATAAGTTCATAAGGAATTCGATTATGCCTTACGCAAAATATGATGGTAACGACCCTATCTATAAAGATAAAGAGCAGCTATTAAAAAAAACCGGTATTAGTATTACTGATCCAATCTTACCGCCCAAAAATTTGGTGAAATTAACTGGCACCCTATCCGAATTTAAAGGTCTGTTTTGCTATGCACCACTTGCTGATGGCGCTTATTTAAGTGACGAGCAAAAGCAAAAACACAACAATCAGCTTAGAAAGGGCGCAGTGCTTGCCACTTTAAATGGTAATAGCATTACCGCATTAGCCGGCTTGGGGCATGCCAATGGTAATGATCGTAGTAATGAGGTAGATGCACAGTATATTACTGCCAAATTAAATGACACCATCACGTTAAAAGGTTGGATCGGTTTTTATAAATTTAATGATGGCGATCAGGTCGAGGTAGTAGCCGAAAAGCACGCTGACCATTACGAAGTGTACGCCATGCTCAAACCCAGTGAACAAATTATCTCGCTTATCCCTTTATGTTTTGCGGGGCGTAAACAAGCATTTAAACAATATCGTTTACCCATGTTTATCTTTTATGTTATTTGCGTGTTATTAATGAACTACTTTTTTTTCGATTTTTCGTTGGAAAATCTGACCATTGGTTTTGGCACATTAGGAGTAATGTTCGGAATAGCTAACTTAATGGTAAATAAAACTTCAACAGCTACACATGTAAAACTTGCTGAGCGCATTTTTACCGTGTTGGGCTGGCAAGATGTCAAAGATATTAATTTAGCCAAAATAAGTAAGCAATATATTGCTAAATTAATTGCTCAAGGGAAATTTGTAGAAAAGTATAATAATAAGACTGATCAATATATTAGACCGCCTAAATCAGGTGCTGGCTGGTTCTTTTTTTATTACGATCCTGAAGTATTATGCAAAAAAGGCAAGCCACCCTTACGAGTTAAAAATAAAAAAAGAAAATAAGTTCATAAGGAATTCGATTATGCCTTACGCAAAATATGATGGTAACGATCCCATCTATAACGACAAAGAGCAGCTATTAAAAAAAACCGGTATCAGCATTACTGATCCAATACTACCGCCCCAAAATTTGGTTAAATTAACCGGTACTCTATCCGAATTTAAAGGTCTATTTTGCTATGCACCACTTGCTGATGGTGCTTATTTAAGTGACGAGCAAAAACAAAAACACAACAACCAGCTTAGAAAGGGCGCACTACTTGCTACTTTAAATGGTAATAGCATTGCCGCATTAGCTGGCTTAGGGCATGCCAATGGTAATGACCGTAGTAATTATGTGCAAGCACAATATATTAGCGCCAAATTAAATGACACCATCACGTTAAAAGGCTGGCTCGGCTCTTATAAATTTAATGATGGCGATCAGGTCGAGGTAGTAGCCGAAAAGTACGCTGACCATTACGAAGTGTACGCCATGCTCAAACCCAGTGAACATTATTCAACATTAAATTACCAGTCGCCGATTGAATACAAAAGGAATCGATGACCTTATCTTTTTGGTACTAAAAAGTGTCGACATACCAACTGAAATTGGAGGTAGTGAAACTGGCTTACTAAAGTCAATTGAAAGGCTTGAGCTGTATGCGGAGAAATTTGCTCGTACAGTTCTTAGGGGAGGGCACAACAGTAATGTTGTGTCCTTACCCGACCAGCAATATTACAAAAACGTTACAATTTTGTTTCAAAACCCAGCAAATGCTGGTTTTTTTTATGCTGATTTGGTTAATTAAAAAGCTAAACTACGTAGGTTAAATATTTTTAAGAATTAAGATTATTTAGGAAATAAATATTATTTAATATTATTAGGTTAACTAATTTTATAAATCCTATACTTAAGCACATGTTTTATGAAACTGCTTGTCAAAATTAGGGCTTGAAGAAAAGAATTAAAGAAAATTTATTTTTTTTAACAATTTTGTTATCCAATTTGTTAGAATAGACGGCAACTAGACTTATTTTAATTTTATAAATTTGGAGTGGATATGGTTGTTGCTGTTAATAAACGTTCTGTAATGACATTATTTTGTGATACAACAGATATTTACGGGCATCAGATTCGTTTTGTTTTGGCAGAAAAAGGGGTAACTGCGGAAATAGAGTTTGTAACGGCAGATAATTTACCACAGGAATTATTGGATCTTAATCCATATAGTTCAATTCCAACTTTAATTGATCGTGACCTTACGTTATATGAACCACATATTGCGTTAGAATATTTGGATGAACGCTTTCCACATCCACCATTGATGCCTGTTTATCCTATCGTTCGCGCTAATTCACGATTAACAATGTACCGTATTAAAAAAGAGTGGTATAGTGCATACGAAACAATTATTGCTGATCCTAATAGTGATGCCGCTAAAACAGCACGAAAAAATCTTCTTGATGATCTTGTTTCGATTTCGGTTATGTTTAAAGAAAAAGATTATTTTATGAGTGATGATTTTACATTATGCGATTGTTACTTTGCGCCGTTACTTTGGCGTTTGCCATTGCTTAGTATTGAATTACCAAAAGTAGCTGAAAAGAGTTATTTAGCTTATATGGCGAGAGTTTTTGAACGTCCTGCTTTTATTAATTCATTAACTGAAGCAGAAAAAAAGATAAGATCATAAACAATTAAATTTATCTTTATTTTCGATAATTTTAGACAAGGTAGCCTTGATGGAACTTGAACAAATGACGCCACGTCGCCCTTATCTATTTAGGGCTTTTTATGACTGGATTTTGGATAATGATTTAACACCTTACATTGTGGTTAATACTTCTGTATATGGAGTGTTAGTGCCGCAGGAATTTATCCAAAACAATCAAATTGTACTGAATATAGCTCCACAATCCGTTGGTCAATATTTGGCTACTAATGAACAAATTGAATTTAATGCTCGCTTTTCTGGTGTGCCACAACATATTGTGGTACCAATGGCTGCGATTGAGGCAATTTATGCTCGTGAAAATGGCGTGGGTATGGGATTTGAAGATGAACCACAATATAGTATACAGAGTGAATCTTTGTCCTCACAACCTAAACAATCTAAATCAAAACCTAATCCATTTCGTGTTGTAAAATAATTTGTCATATTGTTGATTAACGGTGATTCGCTATGATGTATGAAGTAGATTTATCGTTGATTATGGTAAAAATAGCGAAAAAATAGTAGATGAATGAGTAATGAAATCGAATTAAAGTTTGAAATTAATACTAGTGATATTGCTAATTTAAGATATTTTCTAGATCAATGGGCTGATAGCGACGAAGTTGAATTTTTAACGATATCACCGGCAAAAAACAGTTCTACAAAACTCAATTTGACTAGTACCTATTATGACACAAGCGATTATTACCTACGTAATAATCAGTGTGGATTGCGAGTAAGGGAATGCGAAAGTGATCACGAAAAAGAGTTTGAAATCACTTTAAAGCGAGATAGCAAGTCTGTGTCTGGATTACATGAGCGTGCTGAATTTAATGTTGACTTACCTAATTCAGAACCCAATTTAGCTGTATTACCACATATGGCATTACCCTATAATTGCGATATTGAGCGGTTACAACGAGATTTATTACCATTGTTCAGTACTGATTTCAAAAGGCAAACTTGGTTAATTTCTTTTGCGAGTAGCGAAATTGAGGTAGCACTAGACCAAGGGGAAATTAAGTCAAACAAAAAAGTTAAAATCATTCAAGAAGTCGAATTAGAACTCAAACAAGGTAATAAACAAGACCTGTTTAATTTTGCTCTTGAATTAAGCCGTTTCCATTTACATCTTTTTTCACAAAGTAAAGCTGCTAGGGGCTATTGTTTACTGAAAAATGCATCACTTAAAACTTGTCAATTTGATTTTCAAGCCCATCAAGATCTAGCAAGCCTGTTAAGATTTTGGCAACAAAATGAAGAATATGCATTAGAAGTTAATGATTTAGAGTTATATAAACAAACGCTAAACCAAATAAATTATATTCTAATAGATAAAAATCTTCCTTTTGAGCCTGAATTTACACAATGGCAAATGGCATTATTGACTATTAACTCTGTAAAAGAATTTGCTTTTAGTGAGATTAATACAAAGTTCAGGCTTATGTTGATCGCAAATATGACTATTAATCAATGAAATAAAGAGTAAAATAATGAAGCTTTCTTTTTTTAAATTACCGTTCTTGTTTTTGCTGTTTTATGGGGTGCTAGATAGTACTTTTTTAGTTGGACGAGAACTTCTTGTTGAGAATATGGTTTTTAGCTATGCAAAGGTTAACCCATATATTTGGGACGATTCTTTTTTATCATTAATTATTCATATAGTTTTGCCTAATACTTTTAATCAGTTAGCAAATCTGGTTTTAATTTTTATTACTTCAGCCATAATCTTGCACAAGAATTCGGTCTATCGAGTCAATAAAAAGAATCTGCTTTGTGTGTTTTTGATTGTTTTTTTTATAATAATAGGTATCAATGGTTATCAGGTGATATTTGAGCGACAGGTTCTTGGATTTTTATATTATGCTATAGCGCCATATTATTTTACTTATATAGAAAGCCTCTATATAGGCATATTTAGATTAGCTTGTTATATTTGGATAATAATGGCGATTTATTTAGGGATAAAACTACTGCGAACAGCTTTCGTAACAGAGCCAAATATGATTGTATTATCCTCGGACAATAGTCAAAAAACTCATTTATCTTTATTTATTCTATTATTTAATTTCTATTATCTATCTATTGTCTTATTTTGCTTAAATTTCTTTTTTGTTCCTAAAGATCCTCTGGATTCTATAGGTCCCCTTGAATACCATATTAGAACTATTATTTTTTATTCAGTTTTTTTATTGATTGTAAATACGATTGGTTATTTTGTTTTGCGAAAACAATTTAAAACTGTTTATGATAATTTACAGGTGAAGTCATTAATTTCAAGTTCTGTCATTGCTTTTGTGTTAACATCGTTGGCAGCAATAATTGTTTTATTTTTCAATATATATTGTCTGAAATGGTTTGATGAGGTTGCAGATTCATTAACAGACAGCGAAATAATGGTTATTGTTATAACAGATATTATATTATTTCTTCTTATTCTATGTGCAATAGGTTCGGTAGTTGTTAGTAAAACAGCAAAAGCATTTTTTGGGAAAGAAGTTAATTTATCCAGTTTTGTTGAGTCAAAGTCAGAATAAAATTTGTACAAATTAGTTTATTGGTAACATTTTTACATTAATTATAATAGGCATTGTTCTATAATAGACAAGGTTGCCTTATATTAATTGTAAGAATTGTTGCCTGAAATTTTTACTTTTTTCGGTATGATATTTTATTATCTATACAACAATATAATGACGGTTTTTATTAGGATATATGGTTATATATAGCTCCAGTAAAGGTCTTTTTACTCCAAAAAGACTTTGCACCTATAGTAATATAAAATAAAGGGTTTAAAGAAGTTGTATATTCTTTATGAATCATTCCTAAAAACAATACTCAATTAAAAATTATCTCATCATTTTCGACACTTTTTTATTTTGTATATAAAATACTATATAACTTACAAAAGTTACTTATAATATATTCTTATTTTGCTGATATTATTTTGTGAAGAAATTTCTAAGAGAGCTTGCTTATGTCAGAATTTAACCTTCCAGTTTCTTCTTTGCTTGAACAACAAAAGCAAAAAGTTGCCTCTCAACTTAAACAATGTCAATCAAACGAAATACAAGCTAATCTAGATATTTTAGTGCGAAGTAATTTTTTGGTAGATGCATTTTATCGATTTCCTAACTGGCTAACAGAAATCAGCCAAAATCCCCCACAGGCAGACGAAAGACAGTATTACCAAACTTGGTTAAATGAAAAATTAATAGCAGTTTCAGATGAAACTGAATTCATGAAGATTTTAAGGCAATTTCGTCGTTATATTTTAGTCCGGTTAGCATGGTCTCAACTAGTTCATATCAGTAATGACGAGCAGATTTTATTACAATTAAGTGAACTCGCTGAGGTGATAATTGTTACAGCTCGTAATTGGTTTTATGAGCTTAGTTGCAAAGAGTGGGGGACACCTTACAATGCTCAAGGTCAGGCGCAGCCACTGCTGATTTTAGGTATGGGAAAATTAGGTGGTGGAGAACTTAATTTTTCTTCCGATATTGATTTGATTTTTACCTATCCTGAACATGGACAAACACAAGGAGGGCGTAGAGAGTTAGATAATGCTGTATTCTTTACACGTTTGGGACAACGTTTGATCAAAGCGTTAGACCAAATTACAGAAGATGGATTTGTTTATCGCGTTGATATGCGCTTGCGGCCACTTGGTGATGGTGGACCTTTGGTGCTGAGTTTTTCTGCTATGGAAGATTACTACCAAGAACAAGGGCGCGATTGGGAACGTTATGCAATGGTTAAAGCTAAAGTGCTTGGGGATCAACAATCTCCTTATGTCAGTGAGCTTTATCAAATGTTAAAACCATTTGTTTATCGTCGCTATATTGATTTTAGTGTTTTACAATCATTGCGTAATATGAAAAGCATGATTGAACGTGAAGTGCGTCGTCGTGGTTTAAAAAATAACATTAAGCTTGGTGCTGGTGGGATTCGTGAAATAGAGTTTATTGTACAAGTTTTTCAGCTTATTCGTGGTGGAAGAGTAGTGGGGTTGCAAACTCGTTCGTTATTAAATGCGCTTGATGTGATTGAACAAGAATCGCTACTTGCATCGAATGAAGTATCGTTGTTACGAGAAAATTACCTATTTTTACGCCGTTGTGAAAATCTTGTACAAGCTATTGCTGATGAACAGACCCAAACCTTGCCAGATAATGCACTGGATCAAGCTCGTTTAGCGACAAGCATGGGCTTTAATCATTGGCATGATTTTGAACAAGCGTTATTAGTACGAATGCAACATAACCGCCAAATTTTTAATGAACTTATTGGCGAAAACGAATCAGAATCTACCTCAACGACTAAGCCTTATAACGATCAATTTGACGATCTTTGGGTGCCTGATCTTCAAATAAGCGATGTTAGTGCAATATTACCTACCTATTCAGAAACAGAAGTTACGCAGATCTACCAAATGCTAGTGCAATTTCGTGATGATATAGGTAAACGTACCATTGGCGTACGGGGGCGTGAAATCCTCGATCAGTTAATGCCACGTTTGTTAGAAGCTGTCTGTAGCGAAAAGCAAGCAACAATGGTGCTATCAAGGATTTTGCCGTTACTTGTTAATATTGTTAGTCGCACCACTTATTTAGAACTGTTACTTGAATATCCAACTGCTTTGAAGCAATTGATTCGCTTATGTAGTGCTTCACCAATGATTAGCGATCAGCTGGCTCATTACCCTATATTATTAGATGAGCTTATTGATATCAATTCGCTTTATCAGACTGTTGCTCCAAATGAATATAAAAGCCAGCTTTATCAATATTTATTGCGTATTGAAGTTGATGACGAAGAACAACAACTTGAAGCTTTACGTCAATTTAAACAGATGCAATTGTTGCATATAGCTGCTTGCGATGTTGAGCATGTATTAACTACCATGAAGGTCAGTGATCACCTAACTTATGTGGCTGAATCATTATTAGATTTTGTCATACAAATGGCTTGGAATCAAATGATTACTCGCTATGGCAAGCCTGAGCATTTGGCTGATAATCATAAAGGCTTGGTGGTAATTGGCTATGGTAAATTAGGCGGTTGGGAACTGGGTTATGGTTCGGATCTCGATTTGGTTTTTTTACATGATTGTCCAGTTAATAGTATAACTAACGGCAATAAGCAGATAGATAGTCGTCAATTCTATTTGCGTTTAGTTCAGCGAATTATTCATCTATTTAATGTTCGTACTAGTTTTGGGATTTTATATGAAGTTGATGTAAGGCTTCGCCCTCAGGGTGATGCAGGATTGCTTGCTTGTAGTTTAGATTCGTTCGAAGATTACCAAATGAATGAAGCTTGGACTTGGGAGCATCAAGCATTAGTCAGAGCAAGAGCTATATATGGAGAAGGTGAATTAATAAAACGTTTTAACCAAATTCGTCATAATGTACTTTGTAAAAAGCGTGATGAAGTTGTATTAAAAAAAGAAGTGCGTGAAATGCGTGAAAAAATGAGAGTACATCTAGGTAGCACTCAAAACAATTTATTTAACTTAAAAATTGATGAAGGAGGAATAGGAGATATTGAGTTTATATCGCAATATCTTGTGCTTAATTATGCTAATAAATATCCTAAAATGACAAAGTGGAGCGATAATGTTCGGATTTTAGAACTTGCGACAAATTATCAAATAATGGATAGCCAAGAAGCAGAGCAGCTAACACAAGCCTATATCGATATGCGCAACAAAATTCATAGATTAGCATTGCAATTACAATCTAGCACGGTTAATAGTTCGCAATTTGTGCAAGAAAAACAAATAGTCAACCAATGCTGGCTAAAATGGTTAACATAATAAATTGGCTTTTTATTTTAATGTTTGGTTTAACTTTATTGTTGATTTAAAATTTCTAGGAAATGTAAAAATCAATGCCACATTAATGGCATTGATGAAAAAAGTTAAAGTATATGTATATTAAGCCACTATTTTGCTTCCTTCCATAAAATCATATCTTGTTTTTCAAGTTCTGAAGCATCAAAGCCGATGGTTGTTGCCATATCTTCGCGGTCAAAAGCAATATCGCCACCATTAACAGCAAGATCACCTTTTTTAATTCCTTTAAAATCAAACAAATTGGTATCACACAGATGGGATAGGGTGATGTTTTGTGTTGCTCGGAACATGGTTTCAATGCGTCCGGGGAACTTTTTATCCCATTCATTGAGCATTTCTTTAATTACCTGCCTTTGCAAGTTGGGTTGTGAGCCACATAGATTACAAGGAATAATCGGAAATTGTTTAATTTCAGCGTATTTGGCGATGTCTTTTTCTTTGCAATAAGCCAGTGGTCGGATAATGATATGTTCACCTGAATCATTCATTAGCTTTGGCGGCATTGCTTTGAGTTTGCCACCATAGAACATATTTAAAAATAATGTTTCTAAAATATCATCACGATGATGGCCAAGGGCAATTTTTGTTGCACCAAGTTCGGTCGCTGTGCGATATAAAATACCACGACGTAGCCGTGAACAAAGCGAGCAAGTTGTTTTACCTTCAGGGATTTTATCCTTGACAATACCGTAGGTGTTTTCTTGCACGATTTTATATTCAATGCCTAACGAATTTAAATATTCAGGCAATACATGTTCAGGAAATCCTGGTTGTTTTTGATCTAAGTTAACTGCTATTAGATCAAAATGTACTGGTGCACTGATTTTTAAGTTGATAAGAATATCAAGCAAAGTATAACTATCTTTACCGCCTGATAAGCAAACCATAATACGATCGCCTTCTTCGATCATATTAAAGTCAGCGATTGCTTCGCCAGTTAAGCGACGCAATCGTTTATGTAGTTTATTTTGATTATATATATTCATTACGATTTTATTGGTTATTCGGCACGGCTCATGTAACGGCGTTCAGCAATATGAATTTTAACTCTTTCATGGTTATCAATATATTCTGGAACCTGAATTACAAGCCCAGTTGATAAAGTAGCTGGTTTAGTTCGCGCACTAGCTGAAGCACCTTTAATACTTGGCGAGGTTTCAACAATATCAAGTTCAACAGTCTGTGGCAATTCCAAGGCAAGAACTTCACCATCAGCCATTAGCACTTGAATACCATTCATACCGCCTTCAGGGATAAACAATAATTCATCTTCAATTTGCTCTTTTTTGAAGATATAAGGGGTATAATCCTCATTATCCATAAATACATATTCATCACCATCAATATACGAAAAACTAACAGGTCGACGGGATAGTTCAATTGTTTCGAGGATATCATCACCTTTAAAACGTTCTTCAACTTTTCCACCATTTTTTACATCGGTAAAACGCATTTTATAAAGTGTACTGGCACCCCGTGCAGTTGGACTTTGAACATCAATATCTTTAACAAGTAATAATTTACCATTATAGGTGACTGCATCACCACGTTTTATTTCATTTGCTTTAGCCATAATATTTATTCTTCACGATTAATAAAAAAGGTTAAAAAATTAGCTCGCTATTTTACCGCTAACTTGCTATTGTCACCATCAAAATTTATTGAATAAGCTTAAAATAAAGGAAATACTATGATAGATTCACTCCAATGTCGAAAAAACTGCGGTGCCTGTTGTATTGCTCCTTCAATTTCATCAGCCATTCCCGGTATGCCTAAAGGTAAACCAGCTGGTATTGCTTGTATTCATTTAGATAACAATTATCAATGTAAATTGTTTTTGCACCCATCAAGACCAATAGTCTGTGGTCGATTAAAACCTTGTATCGAAATGTGTTGTAATAGCCGTTCGCAAGCATTGAATTATTTAACTCAATTAGAACAGCTAACTAAAGGTTAAGTATTGTATATATTTAACAAAACGGTTCTATTATTAGAATTATTTATCTCGCCATCATCTTTTTTTGATACACTTCCTCATTTTATTTATCTGTAATGATTAATATAAATTTTTAGCTGCCTATTTGGCTGTTAAATAATGTGAAGTATAAAAATTTATGCTCCATAAGATTTACTCTCCTTAACAAAGAAGAATATTGATATGAAAAACAAATTAAAACGAGATTTGAAGGCGCGTCACTTAGCCATGATCGCCATTGGTGGTTCAATTGGCACAGGGCTATTTGTTGCCTCAGGAGCAACTGTTGCTCATGCAGGTCCCGGTGGTGCTTTGCTTTCGTATGCCATTATAGGTGTAATGGTGTACTTTTTAATGACTAGCTTAGGGGAACTTGCTGCATATTTACCTGTTTCAGGCACCTTTGCAACTTATGGTTCACGTTATGTAGATGAAGCGTTTGGTTTTGCCATTGGTTGGAACTATTGGTATAACTGGGCAATTACGGTTGCGGTTGACCTAGTTGCCGCTCAGCTAGTTATTTCTTATTGGTTTGATGCCGGTCCTTATAGCTGGTTATGGAGTTTATTGTTTTTAAGTATCATCTTTTGCTTAAACTATATTTCAGTTAAAGGCTTTGGTGAAGCTGAATTTTGGTTTTCATTAATTAAAGTCGTCACCGTTATTGTTTTTATTATTGTTGGTTTATTAATGATTATTGGTATTTTCCATGGTGCCGAAGGTGCTGGTTGGCAAAATTGGACCATCAAAGAAGCGCCTTTTGCCGGTGGTTTTTCAGCAATGATTGGTGTAGCAATGGTAGTTGGATTTTCATTTCAAGGTACCGAATTAATTGGTATTGCAGCTGGTGAATCAAAAGATCCAGAAAAAAATATTCCTAAAGCTATGCGACAAGTCTTTTGGCGAATACTGTTATTTTATATCTTTGCGATTTTAGTCATCAGTTTAATTATTCCTTATACTGATCCTAATTTACTACGTAACGATGAAACCGATATAAGTGTTAGTCCATTTACCTTAGTATTTGAACATGCAGGATTATTATCAGCTGCGGCATTAATGAATGCAGTTATACTGACTTCAGTATTATCTGCGGGTAACTCAGGACTTTATGCTTCAACTCGTATGCTTTATGCTCTTGCTAAAGAAGGTAAAGCGCCTAAAATCTTTGCAAAATTATCATCGTCAGGTGTGCCTCGTGCTGCGTTGTTAGCAACAACATTTGTGGCCATGCTTTGTTTCTTAACCTCGATGTATAAAGATCAGGCTGTTTATTTATGGTTACTTAATATGTCAGGTATGACAGGCTTTATTGCTTGGCTAGGCATTGCAATTAGCCATTATCGTTTTAGAAAGGGTTACTTTATTCAAGGTAATGATGTTGATCAATTACCATATAAATCAAGCTATTTCCCATTTGGCCCTATTTTTGCTTTTGTATTATGCTTAATTATTACGCTTGGTCAAAATTACGAAGCTTTCTTACAAGATACCATTGATTGGAAGGGTGTGATCGCGACCTATATTGGTATCCCATTATTTTTAATGATTTACTTTGGCTACAAGATAGTTAAAAAGACAAAATGGGTTAAATACGATCAAATGAACTTTTCTAAAGATGATTAACTCACTAGCTTAGTTTGAACATCTTACTTCTCCGTCGACTTTTGTCGACGGTTTTTTTATTAAAGAAGAGAGAAATAAACAGTTATATAGTGATAACAGTTTATTCTGATAACGATATTAGCGACTTCGGAAGATGATGCGTGCTTTAGATAGATCGTAAGGAGTCATTTCAACAGTAACTTTATCACCAGTTAAAATACGAATATAGTTCTTCCGCATCTTACCAGAAATATGTGCAGTAACGACATGACCATTTTCAAGTTCAACACGAAACATCGTATTTGGAAGAGTATCAAGTATAGTTCCTTGCATTTCAATGTTATCTTCTTTTGCCATTGGGGCCTCTTAATAATAAGTACAAATTAAATATACTCAACTAACTTTCCTCGTCTAAGCATATAATGCAAAGGTATAGCGTTGCATTATATGTCACCTAGAAAGTATTTTATTCGATGACAAAGTAAAGTTAAGTATAAACACAAAAAGCTGAGTTTAAAATAAATAAACACAGCGGCGAAATAATGCCGAAAAAACTGTCAGATGTAAAGTCCTTTCTACTATTTCTTTGCAGTATAAAGGCCTTGCTGATGAATATAATGCCACACTTTGGGTGGTAACAAATTTTCACAACTGGCTTGGTTGTTAATATTTTGCCTGATCTCAGTAGCTGAAATATCTTCAAGTGGCGTATGTGCAAAAAAGATATAACCATGTGGTGAATTGTGTAGATCTTTAACGTTTGTGGTATTATGCACATCAATCCATTGTTGTAACTCAATGTTATCAGTTTTTTGGGCATAACCTGGTCTACGGCAAATTAGTAAATGGCAATAATCAAGCAGCGTTTTCCATTTACTCCAAGTCGGTAAACTCAATAATGAATCTTGTCCCATAATAAATGCCAATCCTTCACTATTCCCATTTTCTTGTCGCCAGGCTTGAAGCGTTTCGATAGTATAAGAAGGACGTGTTGAAGTTTCAGGTAAGATTTCTCTTACATTCAACGCAAATAATGGTAAACCTTCGATAGCCAATTTTAACATTGCCAAGCGTTGTTCAGTACTCGCTTCGGGTTGTGGTTTATGAGGAGGGATATGATTAGGCAATAAACCAATTTGCTTTAATCCGACTTCATTTGCTAACGAAATAGCAGGGCGAAGGTGTCCATAATGGATCGGATCAAAAGTTCCTCCTAATAATGCAGTTAACATTTATCTAATCCCATAAATTGCATCGATAAATTAAACATTGCGTCCCATATTCGTGCTTGGTTATCATGCTTTAAACTGATTTCGATCTCTGTCAATTTGGCTAATAAATTAAATAGGTCATTAATATCGAAACGGTTTAGATAACTGGTATATATCGTTCTTTTATTTTGCCAAACCTTATATTCATCGAAAACTTGTTTTAATGATTTTTGTTGCAATCCTTTTTTTAAATTGATCATCAATATCAATTCACGTTGAACAATCCGCAATAAAATTAACGGCTCAAATTCATTTATTTTTAACTGTTGTAAAATATGAATGGCTCGTTTTGTTTTATTGGCAATCATCGCATCAGTCCAATGATATGGTGTAAATATTGCCGAATCATTTATATTATTTTCGACTTCATCATAAGAAATGTTCTGATTAGGATACAACAACTTGAGTTGTGCAATAATTTGTGTTAATGCTAGTAAATTACCTTCATAATAATAGCAAAGTAGTTCAATTGCCTTTGGTTCAATGGTCATTTGTTGTTGTTGAAAATGATTTTTAATCCATTGTGGCAACTGTAAAGTATCGGGTGTAGTGCAATTGACAACCACCAATTTATCCGATAAAGCTTTATACCAAGTAGCGTTTTCTTGCGATTTCGTAATTTTGTTAAGTGTAATAACCAGCGCAATACCAGGGGTTAAAACCTCACTTAGAGTATTGAGTTTGGTAGTGATAGCTGCGTTTAATGAACCCTCACCAAAATTAAGAAAAATCAGAGTATTTGCAGAAAATAGATTCATAGCCTGACAGCTATCATAAATTGCTGTCCAATCGGTTTGATTATCAATTACAAAAGTAAGTTGCTCGTCAAATCCTTTTTGTAAAAAGGATTTGCGTAACTCAGTTTGCACATAATGCTGTAAATAGGGGTCACTACCTAAAATTAAATAATAGGGTGCCCCCACTTTATGGTTAATTTGATCGGCGCTAATTTTAATCATGTCAACGTTAATTTACTGCATGAATCGATTTTAATTTACGGATGACTTGTTTAGCCGCTTGTTTAAACATTTCGTTTTCAATTAAGTCTTGTTCAACCGTCTTAGCCAAAGCTTCAGCTGGATTATCAAAAAACGTTCTAAACACGCGTACGCTTATTGGATAAGTCTGTTGACCAGCAATAACAATTTGTGCTTCAATCGTTAACACTAATTGGTATTCGGCTGCCTTACCATCTTGATAAATCGAGATGGTATTGCGACTTAGATTTTCACTTACCATTTTTAACAATGGTACCTGACCTGAAGCATTATTATTCGTTATTATCACATCATTATCGTGTAATAACTCTTTAATATTGCGAGACAATCTGCCATAAGGGTCATAACTTATGTAAGACATCGTTTTAAAACTTTCTGGCACTTCTGTCTCATGTTGTAAGTGAAATCCACATCCTGTTAAGGATATTGTTAATAACATAATTAATGCTAAATATTTTTTCATATTAATAACCGCCTAAATTTAGTTATCAAACAATATTAACCAACAACAAGATTTAATAATTTACCTGGTACATAAATCACTTTACGGATAGCAACATCACTCAAATATTTTTGGATGTTAGGTTCTTGTTTTGCTTGTGACAAAACAAAATCTTGATCGGCATCGGCAGGTACAACAAATTTACCACGGACTTTGCCATTGATTTGTACAACAATGAGTTTTTCGTCCTCAACCATTGCCGATTGATCAGCAACAGGCCAAATTGTATTATCAATCGATTCGTTGTTACCTAAAGCTTGCCACATAACAAAACAAGCGTGAGGCATCATAGGGTAAAGTAGTCGAACAATCGCATTTAAAGCTTCATTCATTAGAGCGCGATCTTGCCCAGTTTCTTGCGGTGCTTTTTGTAAGCGATTCATAAATTCCATCACAGCGGCAATAGCAGTATTAAATGTTTGGCGGCGGCCAATATCATCACTCACTTTCGCTATGGTTTTATGTAATTCACGACGCAATGATTTTTGTTCATTATCTAGAGCTGTAACGTCTAGTTTTGCTGCTACACCTTTTTGGGTATGTTCATAAACTAAACGCCATACACGTTTAATAAATCGGTTTGCACCTTCAACGCCAGATTCTTGCCATTCTAGTGTCATATCAGCAGGTGATGCAAACATCATAAACAATCGAACGGTATCAGCACCATATTTTTCAACCATTTCTTGCGGATCGATACCATTATTTTTTGATTTTGACATTTTGGTCATACCGGCATGAACTAGCTCATTGCCATGACTATCGACAGCTTTAGCAATGCGACCCTTATCATCACGTTCAATAGTGACTTCAGTTGGCGAAACCCAAATACGTTCATTTGTTGGACTGGTATAATAAAATGCATCAGCTAATACCATACCTTGGCAAAGTAGACGTTTTGCTGGTTCATCTGACGATACTAAACCAAAATCACGCATTAATTTATGGAAAAATCTAAAATAAAGTAAATGCATAATGGCATGTTCAATACCACCAACATACTGGTCAACAGGTAACCAATAGTTTGCTGCTTTTTCGTCTAACATACCTTTGTCGTAGTTTGGACAAGTGTAACGAGCATAATACCAAGAAGATTCCATAAAGGTATCAAACGTATCGGTTTCACGTAGTGCAGGTTGACCGTTAACGGTTGTCTTAGCCCAGTTAGGATCTGCCTTAATTGGACTGGTAATACCATTCATTTCAACATTTTCAGGTAAAATAACTGGTAATTGGTCTTCTGGTGTTGGTATGGTTGTACCATCTTCCAGCGTCACCATTGGGATTGGTGCACCCCAATAACGTTGACGCGAAACACCCCAATCACGCAAACGGTAATTAACTTTACGTTTACCAATACCTAATGCAATTAACTTATCAGCAACAGCATTAAATGCTTGATCAAAATCAAGACCATCAAATTCGCCTGAATTAAATAACTTGCCATGCTCAGTATATGCTTTTTCAGAAAGATCTGGTGCGTTACCGTCTTGAGTTAAAATAACAGGATTAATTGGTAAGTTATATTTTGAAGCAAATTCATAATCACGTTCATCGTGCCCAGGCACAGCCATTACTGCACCTGTACCATATTCAATTAACACAAAATTAGCAATCCAAACAGGGACTTTTTTACCTGTTAAAGGATGAATAGCATAAAAGCCTGTGGCAATACCTTTCTTTTCCATGGTTGCCATATCAGCTTCGGCTGTTTTGGTATTTTTGCATTCAGCAATAAATTCAGCAATTTTAGGATCGTTTTGAGCTGCTAATTGTGCAAGAGGGTGCTCTGCGGCAACAGAGACAAAGCTAACGCCCATTAATGTATCAGGACGAGTTGTATAGACGCGTAACTTATCAGGATAATTTTCAACAGCAAAATCAAACTCAACACCTTCAGAACGACCAATCCAGTTACGTTGCATGGTTTTAACTTGTTCTGGCCAACTTTCAAGCGTATCCAAATCATTAAGTAATTCTTCGGCATATTCGGTAATTTTAATAAACCATTGTGGAATTTCTTTGCGCTCAACAGGGGTATTACAACGCCAACAACAACCTTCAACCACTTGCTCATTAGCAAGTACGGTCTGATCATTTGGGCACCAGTTAACTGCCGATGTTTTTTTATAAACTAAGCCTTTTTCGTATAACTTAGTAAAAAACCATTGTTCCCATTTATAATATTCAGGACGGCAAGTAGTAATTTCACGATCCCAATCATAACCAAATCCTAAAAGTTGTAATTGCTTTTTCATATAAGCAATATTTTCATAGGTCCATTTTGCAGGTGCAGTATTGTTTTTAACTGCAGCACCTTCAGCAGGCAAACCAAACGCATCCCAACCGATTGGCTGTAGTACATTTTTACCATTTAAACGTTGGTAACGTGAAATGGTATCACCAATGGTGTAGTTACGAACATGACCAAGATGCAAACGCCCAGAAGGGTAAGGTAGCATCGATAAGCAGTAATATTTTTCTTTTGATGAATCTTCAGTAACGTGAAAGGTTTTATTTTCTTGCCAATGTTTTTGTACAATGGCTTCTATTTCATCTGGGCGATATTGTTCTTGCATGACGAGTTAATGTCCTATCTATTATTACTAATAAAAATATGCTGCTAATTGTATTGGTTATTGATTCGTTTTACAAACGATATATGAAGTAAGACATTGATTTCTTGTTATGATAAATTCTAAGTTATTGAGCATATTTTATTACTGATATTTAATAAATAACAAACCTTTAATAGGTTAAGGTGAAAGGGATACAAAAAGTTAAATTAATTGCTATTTAAGTGTGATTAAATAGCAATTAAAGGTAGGTATCTTAATTAAAAAAGCCTAACCACCATTAAAGACGCTAGTAAAACGTGACAAGAATGATCGTTGTTCTTCTTTAGGCATGTTTTTAAGATTTGCTTGAATCAGTTGATCAAGTTTTTGGGTTTCATCAACTAAGCCTAATTCATTATAAGCATTACGCATTAAAAGCAATGCTTCTTTAGTTGAATCGGTATCTGGAAACATAATTAACATTTCAGTCACGCGATTAATCACAGCTACATAAGCACCGCGTTTTGTATAGAATTGTGCGACTTTTAACTGATAGCGAGCCAATCTATTTTTCAAAAATACAAGGCGTTTTTGCGCATCGGCTGCATATTGACTGTTTGGAAAACTAGACAGTAGATAAGAAAAGTCCTTAAATGCAGCTGAAGCATAATCGGGATCGCGATCTGAACGATCAACATTAAACCAACCTTGGATCATATTGTCGTCTTGTGCCATATTTGAAATGCCACGCATATAAATAACCCAATCAATATTTGGATGCGTTGGATTCAATTTCAAAAAACGGTCAATTGACGCAATTGCTAACGGTAAGTCAGCTGATTTATAGTAAGCGTAAATCAAATCAAGTTGAACTTGTTGAGAATAAGGACCAAAAGGATAATTTTTGTCCAAGGACTCTAATATAGTAATACTGGATTTAATATTACCATTTTCAAGCTCTGACTTCGCTTTGTTATGTAGTTCAATCTCGGGTACATTTTCAACATCGGGCTTGGAAGAAGTACAGCCAATTAGCATGCCACTTAAAGCGATAGCTAGCAAAGAGTGTAAACGCAATTTCATTCAGTTTTTGATCCAAATATAATTAAACATTAAAGGCGATGATTAGTATATAATACTCTAAAACATAACAGCTTAAAATAGATAAATTACACATGCATGAGTTAAAATTATCAACTAAAATCGAACAAAGTCAACTAGGAATGCGTTTAGATCAAGCATTATCCGAGCTTTTTCCTGATTATTCACGCTCAAGAATAAAAGATTGGATTATTAATAATAAAGTCACTGTCAACGATGTTATCGTTAATAAACCAAAAGAAAAAGTGCTCGGTGGCGAAATAATAACTATTAATGCTGAAATTGAACAAGAAACTTATCATCAACCGGAAGATATAAAGCTTGATATTGTTTACGAGGATGATGACATTTTGGTGATTAATAAACCTCGTGATTTAGTTGTGCATCCTGGAGCAGGTAATCCTGATGGTACGGTATTAAATGCCTTATTGCATTATTATCCTGAGATAGCACGCGTACCCCGCGCAGGTATTGTGCATCGTCTAGATAAAGATACAACAGGGCTAATGGTTGTAGCTAAAACTATTATGGCACAAACACATTTGGTCGAATCACTTCAACTACGCGAAATTACACGCGAATATGAAGCTGTGGTCATGGGGATTATTACCGCAGGAGGAAGCGTTGATCAGCCTATCACCCGTCATCCAACCAAACGTACACATATGGCTGTATTCCCAACGGGTAAACCAGCGGTTACCCATTATAGAGTGATGGAAAAATATCGCCTACATACACGTTTGCGATTGCGCTTAGAAACAGGGCGAACTCACCAAATCCGAGTGCACATGGCACATATTGCTCACCCACTAATTGGTGACCCACTCTACGGTGGAAGACCAAGGCCGCCTAAGGGGGCTAGTGAATCTTTTATTCAAACTTTACGCGATTTTAATCGCCAAGCATTACACGCTACCATGTTGCGATTATATCATCCTATAACAGGTGAACAAATGGAATGGCATGCTCCTATTCCTGAAGATATGCAAAATTTAATACAAGCTTTACAAGAAGATACCGAACAGCATAAAGATGAACTAGATTGGTGATAAATATGATTAAATCGATTTACCCATATTGGACAGCCCCAAAAAAAATTCATGCCTTTACTTCAACACGAACTGGTGGTGTTAGTTTAGCGCCATTTGCAAGTTTAAATATGGGAAATCGAACTGGTGATAATTCAGAACATATTGCTGAAAACCGCCGAAGAATTATTCAAGCCGAACAAATACCAAGCGAACCGTATTGGTTAACGCAAACTCACAGCACAACAGTGCTTGATATATCACAAATTGCTTTACAGCCTCCAACAGGTAACATCGATTCTTATCAAACTTTTGAAGCTGATGGATCATATACCAATCAACCTAAGCAAGTTAGTGTGGTGTTAACCGCAGATTGCATGCCTGTCCTTTTTTGTACAACAAAAGGTGACGAAGTTGCAGCTGTCCATGCTGGTTGGCGAGGATTATGTAATGGTATATTAGAAGAAACAATCAAAAAATTTTCAAGCTCGCCATCAAACATCATTGCTTGGATGGGACCAGCCATTAGTGTCAAAAAATTTGAGGTAGGTATTGAAGTCAAACAACAATTTGAAAAAGTCGATCCAAAAGCACAAGAAGCGTTTAAATTGATCAACCCAACTGAACAAAAATACCTAGCAGACCTATATCTAATTGCCAAACAACGTTTACAAGCAGTAGGAGTAACGCAAATTTTTGGTGGTGATTATTGTACTTATACTGAACAAGATGAATTCTTCTCTTATCGACGTGAAAATAGAACTGGTAGAATGGCATCAATGATCTGGTTTGAATAAAAGAGTTTTTTTAAGCTAAAAACCTTCAATTTTTAGCTGCTTTGTAAAATATTTATAGTATAAAGATCTGCGGTAAATGTTAATATATAAAATTATAATATTTAAACCGCCATAAGATCTGAAGGCTTTCTATTGTTCAATTGTTATTTTATTTCGCTAACAAAAGAAGGTAATTCCCAAGCCCCACCGTCAAAACCTAAGCATTCACCTGTACTTATATTAGAGGAAAGCATAAATTTATGTCCATTC
>NZ_FMWS01000036.1 GCF_900103255.1 Gilliamella bombi
TATCACTGCGATGACGATTGGCTACAAGTAGGCTCACGTCGAATGAGATGGGCGTTTTTTGATTTTGATGCATCACGCGTAGTGCCGACTGCTCACGAAAATAGACCTGTTAATATTGGTATGACACCAGTTATTTATCTTGGAGTTTAATATGATTAATTATTATTTCGATAACACAAATGAACTAAGACCATTCACACATGAGCTAGAAGCTAATGATGATACATTACCGCCAGATAATGCGTTACGCATAGCGCCTGAATTCAAGGACGGCTATTGGCCATGTGAACAAAACGGAAAATGGGTTTTAGTTGAGGACCGCAGAGAGAAAACCGTATATAACATTGAAACGAAAAGTGCGGAAAAAATCGATTACCTCGGTAAAATCAAAAATGGTTATACAGAGCTTGAACCGTTCGAATTTTGTAAGTGGGACGGCAAAAAATGGGTATTAGATGAAGATGCAAAAAATGAACATATCATCAAAAATAATCAAAATTTAAAAAACTCATTAATCAACGAAGCTAACGAAAAAATATCGTTACTTCAAGATACCATTGATCTTGATATGCAAGAAGCAAACGAAGAGGCACAGTTAAAAGCGTGGAAAAAATATCGCATTTTATTAACTCGTGTTGATGCGTCTGATGTTAATGCTGTATTTCCCGCAAAACCTGAATAATCAAAACACACTATCAATCTTCAACTTACAATACTCAACGGCGTCATGTAACATTACAAAATCGGCGATATCGTATAGCGTTTTTGCTGTTTGATAGAACAAGTAATTGTGATCTTCTTCGTTGTTGATAATGTAGCATTCGCCCGTAATTTCATTTTCGAAGTCTTCGGGCGTTTGACGTATGTAAATTGGTAGTGTGTAGTTTATCGTTATCATGATGAGCAAAGTGTATTTATTTGGAGTATTTTATGATGATTTATTTTTGATGTGAATTTGTGAAGTGAAATTATGGAGAGCAGATCACAAAAATGTTTGTGACATATTTGTGCCGTAAATAATGTAAAATAAACTAAAAAATAGTGAATAAATGAACAGCAATTAGTTTGGCTAACCTCTTATATTGTTGATTTATAACAAATTAAAATTACGCTATAAAATAATACGTGTCACTCATAATCGATTGGTCACTGGTTCAAGTCCAGTAGGGGCCACCATCGCAGGAATCAAGTAAGTTTAAAAACGTTCAAAAAACCTTTATCTAACAAGCTTTCCAGTTAATTTACTGTTCAACTAAGTTCATCCTGATTTAGCAAAATTCAAACTTTTATGTTATATATTATGTTATACGTTTGAATATAACATCGAGTTGTATAACATGGTAAAAATAGTTAAGCCTCTTACTAATACACAAATTAAAAACGCCAAGCCAAAAGAAAATTTGATCCTCGCCAAAATAT
>NZ_FMWS01000035.1 GCF_900103255.1 Gilliamella bombi
CGGAAGCGACATTTAAAACAATTAAAACGGAATTTGTAAAAGGCCAACGTTTCAACTCAACGGCTGAGTTACAACGCGCTTTTTCGGCTTATGCCTATTGGTATAATCATAAACGATTACATTCTTCGTTAGGCTACTTGCCTCCCGTTGAATTTAAAAAACACTTACCCCTTAATTTTTTTGTTTGAAAATGTGTTGCCATTCCAGATTGATTTATCACCAATATAAGGAAATAAATGTAACTCTAACGATTCCCACGTTCTTTTTAAGGTGCTTTCAGTTAGTCCTTTACCACTTTTAACTTTAAACCAATCAGCGGCTACCTTTTTAAAGGTGCTAGTAATTTCGTCATGTTTACGTTGTTCTTGTTCTGCTTTGTGCTCTTGAGGATCTACACCTTGCTTTATTAATTCTCGCGCTTCATCTCGTTGTTTTCGCGCTTGCTGTAGTGAAACCTCAGGATAACTACCGAAGCTAATTAATGCGCCCTTTTTGGTATATGGACGCGTATACTTAAAACGCCAGATTTTAGAATTATTCGATTTAACTAAGAGATACATACCACCGCCATCAAATAAAGAGTAATCTTTATCTCTTGGTTTGGCTGCTTTTATTTGGGTGTCTGTTAATGGATGTGTTTTCCTTGCCATAATTATTTTAGGTATACGATATATAAGCATATTGCGTCTGTATACCTAAGCATATACCTAAAAATTATGGTTGTAAATGTACCTTACTGATACTTAATGGGCAACAAAATAGACTTTAAGGCTTGTTATTACTGGGTTTGGTGTACTTTGTAGGGTTTAAAAGAATGTTACTGATTATTGAATTGGTGGAGCTAAGCGGGATCGAACCGCTGGCCTCCTGCGTGCAAGGCAGGCGCTCTCCCAGCTGAGCTATAGCCCCAAATGAAAAGGATAAAACTGTGGCTAATAATATGCAACTAAAAGATAAGTGTCAATTGATTTGATGTTATTTGTTTGAAAAACAGTCTACTAAAACTCTGCCAATTAATGGCAGAGTTCACATAATTAACGCAATATTGAAGGTTGATCTGCACCTTCAGCTTCAATTTTTGGTGGCATAAAGTGTTCACGTTTTACGCCTAATTTGAGTGACATATACGCAGCCACATAAATTGATGAGATTGTACCAAGCACAATACCAACGCCTAATGTTTCAGAGAAACCTTTTAACATTGAACCGCCAAAGATATACAAAATGATGACTACTGCAAGGGTTGTTCCTGATGTCATCAAAGTACGGTGCAATGTTTGTGTTAACGAGATGTTGATAACATCATAAGGCTCTGCTCGTCGAATCTTTCTAAAATTCTCACGAATTCGGTCGAAAACTACAATGGTATCATTGAGCGAATAACCAATTATCGATAACATTGCAGCAATGATAGTTAAATCTAATTCACGTTCAAATAACGATAGATAACCTGCGGTGATGATAACATCATGCGCTAAGGCAACAACGGCACCAGTACCAAATCGCCATTCAAAACGAAAGGCAATATAGATTAAAATACACACTAATGCGGCGCAGATTGCCAAAATACCATCTTGGGCAAGTTCAGAGCCTACTGTTGGTCCTACAAATTCAATACGTTTGATTTGAGCATCGGCATCAATATCTTTATGTATTAAATTGGAAATTTTTGTACCTAGTGCATTATCAATAGCAGATGACGTACTGCCATCTTCTTGTTTAGCTGAAGGTAATCGAATAATGATATCTTTACTGCTACCATAATATTGTACTATCGGCTCATGATAGCCAGCGTCGCGTAAACTGTTACGAAGGTCATCAAGGTTAACCACTTTTGTTACTGTGAGTTCTACTGTCGTACCGCCAGTGAAGTCTTGTCCTAGATTAAATCCTTTAACAAAAATAACCACAAACGATGCAACTACCAATAACATTGAAATAACAAAAGCAATAAAGCCAAATTTTAAAAAGTCGAGGACTCTGCGACCATGATTTAAATCTCTAACATCATGATTTTCTTTTTTATTAATAACCACAATAAACCTCTAAATTGATAACTTATTAACACGGCGTCCGCCATAAATAAGATTGGCTAATGCGCGAGTACCAACAATCGATGTAAACATTGATGTTACAATACCGATGCCTAATGTAATGGCAAAGCCTTTAATTGAGCCTGTACCAACAGCATAAAGAATAACAGCTGTAATTAATGTTGTTAGGTTGGCGTCAAAAATACTGCTCCAAGCACCAGCATACCCTTCATTAATTGCATGCTGAACACTGCGTCCATTGCTAAGTTCTTCTTTTATTCTTTCATTAATCAGTACGTTGGCATCAACAGCCATGCCAACGGTTAACACAATACCCGCAATACCTGGCATGCTTAGCGTTGCCCCAGGAAGTAAAGACATTGCACCAACAATTAAAATTAAGTTAGCAACTAACGCAAGGCTAGCAAATACGCCAAACAGACGATACATCACTAACATAAAGATGACTGAAATCGCTAAACCCCATGCGCAAGATTCTAACCCTTGAGTTATATTTTCTTGCCCCATTGATGGTCCAACAGTGCGCTCTTCAATAATTTGGATCGGAGCAATTAAAGCCCCTGCACGTAATAATAATGATAAATTTTTAGCTTCATCAATATTACCAATACCCCTTACTTGAAAACGGTCACTAAAAATACCATCAATTGTTGCTACATTAATAACACGTTCTTGTTTTTCAAGAACTGGTTTGTCGTTTTCATCACGTTTACCTGTGTCTTTGTATTCAACAAACAATGTTGCCATCGCTTTATGAAGATTTTTTTGGGTAAAATCAAACATTCTTTTACCCCCCGAGCCATCAAGAGTAATAGCAACTTCGGGTTGACCATATTGATTAGCACGATATGAAGAATCAGTTATATGATCCCCTGTTAATACAATACGCTTATAAAGTAGTACTGGGCGACCGCTCTCCATATATTTAATTTCTGAGCCATAAGGAACACGCATGTCACCATTTAGGATGGCAGGCAAGTTAGGGGTATTTTCTTCATTAACTTGTCTAAATTCAAGTGTTGCTGTTGCTCCTAAAATACGTTTAGCTAATGCTGTGTCTTGTATACCCGGTAATTCAACAACTATACGATCTGCACCTTGGCGTTGAACAATTGGTTCAGCAACACCTAACTGATTAACACGATTTCGTAAAATTGTAGTGTTTTGTTGTACAGCATCGCTTTTGGCTTGTTGTAACCGTTGCTCACTGACATTAATTACAATAGCATTAACACTTTGAGAAACAACTTTGAAATCTTGTATACCGTTGATCTTAGTGATAGCTTTATTGCGATCTTCAGTATTGTCAAATTGTATTAAAATTTGCTGATTACTATCTTTACTGATCGTTTTATAATTTAATTTGCTATTAGTAAATTCGGTTTTTATGTTTTCAATAGATTGTTCAGTGAGTTTACTTAATGCGGTTGTCATATCGACTTCCATTAAAAAGTGAACACCACCACGCAAATCAAGACCCAGCTTCATTGGTTCTGCACCTAACACCGTAAGCCAAGTTGGGGTTGCTGGTGCTAAATTTAATGCAACGATATACTGCTCACCTAATGCTTCGGATATAATTTCTTTTGCTTTAAGCTGCGTATCGTTATCACCAAGACGAATTAAAATGGACTTATTTTCGTAAACCAGTGATTTTGGTTTGATATGATTATCAGTTAAAAGTTTTTTGATTTTATCTTGCGTAGCAACGTTAATTTCAGCTGTATCTGATCCTGAAATTTGTATAGCAGGATCTTCACCATAAATATTTGGAAGTGCATAAAGAAGGCCGAGGCAAATTACGACGACCAACATAATGTACTTCCACAAAGGATAACGGTTTAACACGACATATTCTCTTGTGGTATTAGGTAATTAATACAATGAACAATAATAGCGAATAAATACTATTTCTATTATAGTGATTTCATTGTCCCTTTTGGTAAGACTGATGTAATAAAGTCACGTTTGATCACAACTTCAGTCGTATCATTTAATTCTAACGCAATGTAACCATTTTCGTTAACTTTTGATACACGACCAATAAGTCCACCATTAGTTAACACTTCATCACCTTTTGAAATAGAAGCCATTAGATCACGATGAGCTTTGGCACGTTTTTGCTGAGGTCGCATAATCATAAAGTAGAAAAATAGCCCAAAAACTACTAACATGATTAGTAAAAAATAAGGATTGCTTTCAGTGGCTTGCCCATCAGTAGCATAAGCATTAGAGATTAAAAAGTCCATATTGGTCCTCTTGATTAAAATAAATTTTAAAGGTCGGAATTATAACATAATAAATTAAGCTATTATTAACTATTTCTTGTCAAAAAGTTTCAGATAACTATGCGTTCTAGTATAAAAACAAAGCATTCAATACTACCTAGGTTGATATAATTCCACCAATAAAACGATGTGGCAGATAAATGTTAATTAGGTTGCCAAATATTGCGCCATACTAACTAAATTAAATAGCCATTTAGGGTATATTCCACAAAGCATCGTCAATAAGGCACATAACACAATGATTAATTCACTTATTCTAATATCAGTCCATTTTAATTTAATTGAAGATTTGCTTGATATTAGATCATCACGACAAACAGGTCTTATATAAAGGTTTATAATTAAGCTAGCATAGAAGTAAAGACCTAATGCACTGCCAATAACAACGGCAGCGACTAACCACCATAATTCGGCGGTTACACCTAATAACACCAGTAAAAATCGTCCAACAAATCCCGCAGTTAAGGGAGTTCCCGCTAAAGATAAAAGTCCAACTCCCATGGCTAATGCTAGGATTGGCCTTCGCCAAAATAGTCCTGATAGGTCAATTTCGTTTTCATGATCTTGAAGTTCATCAGAGTGTGAATCTAAACTGATCGCACCTAAAATACAGATATTAGCTAAAATATATCCAATTAGATAAACACCAATAGTTTCTAATGCTAATACTTGATATTGCACAGCTATTAATGCCGTTAATAAATATCCAAAATGTGCTATCGATGAATAAGCTAATAGTCGCTTTAAACTACTTTGCATTAGCGCCAATAAGTTACCCCACAGAATAGAGCAAAACGCCATAATAACTAAAATAATACGAATAGTTTCATTGTTAACAATAGGTGCCAATAAAAAAAGTCTTGCGATAGCACAAAAAATTGCAACTTTTCCGACTGTTGATAACAATAAGGCAACTATTGTTGGTGCACCTTGATAAACATCTGGTAACCAAAGTTGAAATGGTACAAGAGATAATTTAAAACCGATGCCGACTAGCATTAAGCACACACCTATCAGTAATAATAGACTTGGATAAGACATTGTTGAGAGTTGATAACTTAAACCACTAAAAGTAAGTTCTCCAGTAGTTGCATAATAAAAAGCAATCCCCATTAATAAAAACACGCTGGCGATAGCAGATAAAATCATGTATTTAACTGCGGCTTCCAATGAATGGGTCTGCGTATATTGATAACCAATTAATCCAACAAATGGAATAGATAATAGTTCGATCCCAATAAAAAATGCAATTAAATGGCTTGCGTAAACAAGTGTTACACCACCTAATGCCATGAAAAGTAAAATTAAATAAAATAATCCATGATGATTCTGTTCTTGTTTAAACCAGCGATAAGCAAAACATGCAACTGAAATAGATATCATTAAAATCAAACTGGTGTAAAGTAGCCCATAGCCATCACAAGTAAAAAGAGCTGTGATATGGTGTGCTTTCCACTCGTCTGTTGACTCATCATCAATATTCGAATTATCCCCAAAATTAGAATTAGTATCGATATTTTTATTGTCAATGCTATTATCTTCGGTATTACTATCAATATTTAAAGTTTTATCTTCATTAGATGATTCGGTCGTTTCTGTAGACACCGTATCAATTGCAATAGTTTCTTCACTCGATCGGATTTGTTCTTTAGCTGGCTCTGAAATCGATGCTGATATTTGCATATTATCACTGCTGATATCTGTAATAGCTTGAGTACTAAAAGAAATTTTATATCCAACCATCACAGAGCAAATTAAAGCACAGGTTAATCCGCATACCGTTAAAATAGCACATCCTTTGGTACTTAGCTTAAAAGCAAATAGTAAAGATAAAAAAACGATGATGGCTAGACTTAATACAAGAATGGGTGATAAAGCTATCATAGTTTATTACTCCCCTACCCGCTCTATGGTTATGTATTGCTGTGTTTGATTTACGACAGAATAAGACATATCTAAAACTACTTGAGGATATAAACCGATAAAAATAAGTACACTTAAAATACTTGATAATAATAAAAGATCTTTCTTACTAAGCTGGCATTTTGTTGCAGCTCCTTTATCAACTACACCATAAAAAATTGGCTGTATACGTACAATAAATGAAATGGACAGTAATAATAAACCAATTACTAGTAAAATTGTATAATAGGAAAAAGCATTATAACTACCAAGCAACATCATATAATTCCCAATAAAATTAGCCGTACCAGGAATGCCTAACACTGCCAATATAAAAAACAAAGTAAAAGAAGATAAATAAGGCACTCTTTCTTTAAGCCCAACAAATTGATTTATATTTCGCGTTGAATAACATTCAACTAATAATCCACTAATTATAAACATGCCGACGATTGCCAAATTAATGGCTATCATTTGAATAACCACACCTTGATAAGCAAGAACAGAACCACTATAGATTATTGCAGTTACAAATCCCATTAAAGCAATATGAATATAAGCTATTAGCTTTTTAATATCAGTTTGGTTAAAAGCAAGTAAAGCAGCATAAACAACCGTAAGTAGTGCAAATGCTAACATTAACGGCATAATAATGATTGATGCATTAGGAAATAATGGTATAACAAAACGCAATAAGCCAAATGCAGCTGTGTTAAGTAATAATCCACTAATCATCATTGAGCCAGTTGTTGAAGATTCAATATGGGCTTCAATAAACCAACCATGAAATGGAACAAATGGTATACGAACAATAAAAGCAGCTAAAAATCCTAGCATAATTAAAAATTCAGTATAACTTGAAATTGGCGTTTTGGTTAATTCTTGATAATCAAACGTCCAATGTCCTGTTAAATTCCAGTTAATCAAAGCTAATGAAACTATCGAAATTAGCATAAGTAAACTGCTCACTTGAGTATAAATCAGGAATTTACTTGCACCATTAAAACGCAATTGCGAACTTGAATCTCGTCGTCCCCATAAGGAGATTAAAAAATAGATGGGGATTGCTACAGCTTCCCAAAAGAAAAACATTAAAAATAAGTCAGTGATTACAAATAACATCATGATTGCCGATGTCATAAATAATAGACATAAGTAAAATAGACCAAGATTGTTTAAGCTTTCTTTACTAGAATAGATAATAGTCAATAATACAATAAATAAGGTTGAGGTAATAACAACCATAGATAAACCATCTAAGACAAGATGAAAACGAATTCCTAATAGAGGGATCCATTCTAGATTAAATTCTTTTACCCAATTTCCCCCTTGATTTAATATATTTATAGCATCTATCCATAATAATATCGACATCAATAATGTAAGAAAAATAGTAATAAAAGCTACAATTATTGGTAATTTTGACCAACGCATTTGTACATTGGCTGAAACAACGCCTCTTTGTAAACATACATGGCATAACCAACCAATAAATCCGCCTATTATAGGTAAAAAAACGAGCCATAATAACATGAATGATTACACCTTTATTAAATAAAAATCAGTAGCATTAATATGAAAATACTACCTATAACCATCGAAACCATATACCACCGAATTTGCCCATTTTCTAGATCAACGGTGAACGCGTTTACTTTTTTGATTCCCCTCATTATCCAATTATCCCAAAAAGCTAGTGGATCTTTTTTCAAAAAACGGGCTAAATAGACATAAGGTTTAACAAATAAAGTATGCAATAAATAATCATAATGCCAATCACTATTACATAAACGTAAAAGGAATTTAACCATTGGCGTATTTAGAATTTCTTGTACTTCGCTATTTGGATGAGCATATAAAATATAAGCAATCAAAAAACTCAATCCAGTTACAGCTACTAGAAGTAGTTGAAAAGGTAACTGCCCATTAGTATCTAACTCAGCTATCGGAATAATACCTTGAGTTGGTAATGGGAAGTAGATAAATAAAGCTGTAGTAAATATTAATAAGATGAAAATTGGTAAATAACTTAACCACTTGGTTTTAGTAAAATCATACTGTTTTTGTTTACGATAAAAAACCATTGAAATTAAGCGCCAAATACCTAAACTAGAAAGTAAAATACCAAACAAACCAATGGTTCCTAATATCAATTTATCTTGAGTCATTAAACCCAATATGATATCGCCTTTAATATAAAATGATGATGAAACCCAAGGCATAGCACTAAGTGATAGCATGATTAACAAAAATATCGCATATAACATCGGAAACGTTTTAAGTAAACCACCTAGTTTACTGATATCTCGTTCACCTTGACATTTCTTAATTAAAATAGATGAAGCTAAAATTAGCAATGTGCTTGTTACGACATAATTAATTAAGCAATTAAGAGATAAACTCCAACTTTTTGTTGAAAAAGCATAAAATAAATAGCTAATTTGCGTTAAATTAATATATGTAACAATTCGTTTAATATCATACTGCACTAATGCAATGGTGCTAGCAAATAATATAGTCAATGATGAAATCATTGCTATAATAGCAAGAACATCGCTCGACATCATAAACAAATCACTAAGTCTTAAAACTAAATATACACCAGCTAAAATTACTGTTGAAGATTGCAATAAAGCCATCGCAGGCATTGGAGCTAATGTTGTTTCAGCAAACCATGAATGCATAGGAAATAGTGCCGACTTGCCCATTGCCCCAAGGAATAGCATTAGAGTAATCCAAAATATGATATCAGAATCAACAGCCAAATTATCATGTGCTTGCGTCAAAACGTCACGGATATTTAATGTTTCTAGAGTTTGATACAGTAAAAATATACCAATAATTAGAAAAATATCAGTTAAATGCATAATCACAAATGCTCTAACTGCAGCATAACCATTACGAGGCTGTTTATAGTAAATACCAATGAGCAAGTATGCACTTATACTCAAACCTTCCCAACCCATTAGCATAACAAACAAATTATTGACCAATATTATAGTTAATATGCTAGCAATTAATAAATTACTGTAAGCATAAAAGGTGTAAATATCTTTTTTTGAAGTTAAATCACAAGCTGCAAAAAGATAGACCCAAAAACCAAAAAATGAAATCAACGCTAAAAAGGTTAATGATAATCCATCCAAGGTTAAGGAAATAGGTACTGAAAAGTCACCTACCGAAAACCAATTCCACAGTGGTCGAGTATAAACTAAGGTCATATCAGGTACTGTATTTGAACTAAAATCGATACAAGAAAATACAGTAATTAATGCTATTATCAGCATAGTAGTAATACCAATAATTATCACATTAATTGATCTGATATGTCTTCCCAAGCTCACCAATACTAAAAAAGAAAATAAGGGAACAATAATAGTTAAATAAAGTAAATTCATCCTTTCATTTCACTCAATGAGTCAATATTAAATGTTTTTCGACGGTAAAATAGTTTTATCATCAATGCAAGACCGACACAAACTTCGGCTAAGGCAGTTATTACTGCTAATATAGCAAGTACTTGCCCATCAGATTGTTGCCAATAGCTACTTGCTGCAAACAACGCAACTATAACCCCATTATTCATAATAATAAGGCTAAGTAATAAAAAATAGAAATGGCGTCGAATCATTATTCCTAACAAACCAATCACAAATAAAATAGAAGCAAGAATAAGACTATGTATGAGTGGAATCATATTATTTCTCCAACATAAGCCGATGCATAAAATGATAAGCAATCACAACTGCGCCCAATAGTAAAAACAGTGCCAATTCAGCTATCAAAATGTATGCATATTTAGACATTTCATGCATTAATTCATGAGACTCTTTCAGTTCTGAATAGTCAGTACTTACTACACTATAAATTAGGGCGACTAATAATACAAATGCTAAGACAAGTGGACCTAACCAGATTTTAGGACTAATTCCTTGCTTGTGGTTTTCAACATTATCATCTTTAATTTTCAAAATTGAAGCGACAAGTAAAAAAAGAGTTACCGATCCACCAATAAACAGTAAAATATATAAAATAGCTGAATAATATGTATTAAGTAGAATAAATATTAGTGCTGAAGCAAAAAGTGAAATAACAAGATATAAAATTGCTTTATCAACACGTAAACTACTAATTACTTTTATACTAGCAACGACAGCAATAATCGACGCGATATAAAAAACAGCAATCATTAAATAATCCAATGTGTATTCATAATATAGCTAGTATATACCCAAATGATATCAAGATACAGTTTACCACTGTATTCATAAAAAATAATCCTGTTAAATAAGTTTTCTAATGAATATTTCTAATATCGAATAAACATTCGAAGTCTAATTTTTCATGATAGATATAATTAAAACAACTATAACAAATAAAAACCATAAAATTTTATTATTTAAATTCAAAATCAAATTGTAATAAAGTATAACTTATGCACATTAATCAACATTATACCTATCCCATTAAATTGTCATTTTGATTCATACAGCTTAAAGGGGCTTAGGCATAATAAAATCGAAGACGAGAAAATCATGAATAACCAATACTCATCAATGAGAAGTAATGTCAATATGTTAGGTACTCTACTAGGCAATGCAATCAAACGTGCTACTGGCAATGAAACATTTAATTTAGTTGAAATGATAAGACAATTATCAAAATCAGCTCAACAAGGAGATACTCAAGCTCATAATGAGTTACTTAAATTAATTGAAAACCTTAATGATGACGATTTATTACATGTTGCACGGGCATTCAATCAGTTTTTGAATTTGGTCAATACAGCCGCTGAGTATTATGGTATTTCACCCCATGGGGAAGCTTCTAGTAGTCCTAAAAAAATGACCGAATTATTTAGCACACTAAAAAACCTTAATTTTTCAAATCAAACTATTACAAAAGCAATTAATGATTTGTCAATTGAATTAGTATTGACCGCACACCCGACCGAAATCAATCGCCGAACGATGATTAATACTTATACAGCCATAAATAACTGTCTATCACAACTGGATCATGATGATTTAGCTGACTACGAAATTGAGCGCATTATGCGACGTTTGAAGCAGTTAGTTTGTCAGGCTTGGTATACTGATGAAATACGTAAAAAACGCCCTACTCCTATTGATGAAGCGAAATGGGGATTCTCAGTCATTGAAGATAGCTTATGGAATGGTGTACCTCTATTTTTACGTGAACTTAATGACCAATTAGTTGATGCGTTTGATGAACAATTATCGGTTGATCATGTCCCTATTAAATTCACCTCATGGATGGGGGGAGATCGTGATGGTAATCCAAATGTCACAGCAAAAATAACAGAAAAAGTCATGTTACAAGCCAGATTAAAGGCAATTGAGTTATTTTTAGCAGATATTCAAATACTTGTTCGTGAACTTTCAATGACGGAATGCAGTAATTCGGTCATTGAACTGTTAGATGAAAAAAACAAAAACGTTTCAGAGCCATATCGAGCTGTAATGAAGCAGTTACGAACACGTTTAATCAAAACTCACAACTATATTGAAGCTTTATTGAATAATGAACCTATATTAGCGCCTTGCGATATTTTGATTAAAAATGAGCAGTTGTGGAATCCGCTTTATGTATGTTATGAATCGTTAATTGACAATGGAATGTCAACAATTGCTCATGGACCATTGTTAGACACACTGCGTCGTATAAAAAGCTTTGGGTTACAATTAGTCAGATTAGATATCCGTCAAGACAGTTCAGTACATACAGAAGCACTCGACGCATTAACCAAAGAACTTAACTTAGGTAGCTATGCTCAATGGTCTGAAGAAGAAAAACAAGCATTTTTATTAACAGAGTTAAAATCAAATCGACCGTTATTACCTTACAGTTGGCAACCAGATCAAATGGTTCAAGAAGTATTAGACACTTGTCGTGTAATAAAAAAAGCAGGCGAAGAATCAATTGCTTCTTATGTAATTTCAATGGCTAAAGCACCTTCTGATATTTTAGCGGTTTATCTATTATTAAAAATCGTTGACTGCCAAAAACACATTCCCATAGTACCGTTATTTGAAACTCTAGAAGACTTAAATAATGCTAAATCAGTCATGCAAAAACTATTGGATATCCCTTGGTATTACAATAAAATTCAAGGTAAACAGATGGTAATGATAGGTTATTCTGATTCGGCTAAAGATGCTGGCACTCTTGCCGCGTCTTGGGCACAATATCGGTCACAAGAGGAATTAGTTAACTTATTTGAAAAATATAATATTAATTTGGTGTTATTCCATGGACGAGGAGGATCAATTGGTCGAGGGGGCGCACCAGCTCATGCCGCACTACTTTCGCAACCACCAGGATCATTAAAAGGAGGACTTAGAGTTACTGAACAAGGAGAAATGATCCGCTTTAAACTCGGCCTGCCAGAGGTTGCTCTCAGTAGTCTTATGCTTTATACCTCAGCTATTTTACAAGCCAACTTATTACCACCTCCAGAACCTAAACAGGAATGGCGCAGTATCATGGACGAAATGTCAGAAATTTCATGTAATTGTTATCGTAGTTATGTACGAGAACGTTCTGAATTTGTTGATTATTTTAGAGCAGTAACACCAGAGGTTGAATTAGCCAGATTACCACTAGGCTCAAGACCACAAAAACGCCGAACAGGTGGAGGTATTGAAAGTTTACGTGCTATTCCTTGGATTTTTGCTTGGACACAAAACCGTTTAATGGTGCCATCTTGGCTCGGTGCAGGTAGTGCACTTAGAGCTGTTATTGGAGAAGGCAGACAAAACATTCTTAAAGAGATGTACCACAATTGGCCTTTCTTTAATGCCCGATTAGGTATGCTTGAAATGGTTTACGCAAAATCTGCGCCAAATATTCACCAATATTACGAACAACGTTTAGTCGATCCTGCATTATGGCCATTAGGTGAAGAATTAAGAAATTTGCTAACCCAAGATATCAATACAGTATTAACTATCACTGATGATATTAGTTTAATGGCTGATTTACCTTGGATAGCCCAGTCGGTAGCATTACGTAATACTTACATTGAACCATTAAACTTATTACAAGTAGAGTTACTAAGTCGCTCACGAAAAAACAACGATAATAATAATGAAAACATTATAGTTGAACAAGGGCTAATGATCACCATCTCAGGAATCGCAGCGGGTATGAGAAACTCTGGATAAATTAAAAAAGGCTAATGCCTTTTTTAATTTTCTGGTAATAATTGTTCTAAATAAGCTTTAGCGTCTTGATCTCCTTGCTCGCTAGCTTTAGTAAACCAATAAATAGCACGATCTTGATCTCTATCCGTGCCTTCGCCTTCTAGATATTTAACACCTAAATTATATTGAGCATCAACACTGCCCTGCTCTGCAGCTTTTAGATACCATTCAACGGCTTTTTCCTCGTCTTTAGGCACTCCTCCACCTACATCATACATCACACCAATATTATATTGAGCATCAGCATTACCAGCTTCAGCGGCTTTAGTGAACCAATATGCCGCTTGAGTATTGTCCGGTTTAGTTCCTGTACCTGTTGCATACATAATAGCTAAATTGTACATCGCTAATACATGGCCATGCTCTGCCGCTTGTGTATAAAAATAGCTAGCTGCCACATAATCTTGGGTTAAACCATCGCCATTTTCAGACATTAATCCCAAATAATATTGCGCTTCTGGAATATTATCTTTAGCTGCTTTACTAAACCAATCAGCTGCCGTCATGCGATCTTCTTTTACACCATCACCAAAAAAATACATAATACCAAGATTTAGATAAGCGTCATAAATACCTTCATTACCAGCCTGTGTAAAATAATCAATCGCAGTCGGTATGTTTTTTTCTACTCCATTCCCTTCTTTGTACATTAAAGCTAAATTATATTTAGCTAATGCATAATTTTGATCTGCCGCTAATTTAAAATATTTAAATGCTTCATTTAAATCAGGTTTAGTACCTAAACCACTTTGGTACATAAATGCTAAATTATTTTGTGCTTTGGCAAGCCCTTGTTCAGCCGCTTTTTTATACCAGAAAAAAGCTCGAACATCACTAACCTCGACACCTAATCCTTGTTTATAAATATTTCCTAATGAGTACTGAGCTTCTGAGTTCCCTTTTTCTGCAGACAAACGTAAAGAAGGGAGCAATGAATCTGACGCTTTAAGCTTTAGTTGAGTATCATCTGATTGCGTCTTATAATTTGTAGCCATTGCACTATAAGAAATAGATAACAATAGTACTAACAATATTTGAATTTTTTTCATATTTTTTAATTATTATAGCAATTTTAATAATTATACATAAATGCAATATAAGGGAATAGTTTTTGTTTAATTCTTATTTGGGCTATTTTATTTATACAATTAATATTGATTAAAGATAATTCTATAAACCTAACTCATCCCAAATTTCGTCAATATGGGCAATGACTTTTGGATCTTTCTTAATTATCTTTCCCCATTCACGATTTGTTTCACCTGTCCATTTATTGGTAGCATCTAAACCCATTTTAGAGCCTAATCCTGATACAGGTGAAGCAAAGTCCAAATAATCGATCGGTGTATTATCAATAAAAGTCGTATCCCGATGAGGATCCATACGTGTCGAAATAGCCCACATTACATCTTTCCAGTCACGTGCATTAATATCATCATCACAGACAATTACAAATTTGGTATACATAAATTGCCTTAAATACGACCAAACTCCCATCATAACTCGTTTAGCATGACCTGGATATTGCTTTTTAATAGTAACAATCGCAATACGGTATGAACATCCTTCTGGCGGTAAATAAAAATCAACAATTTCAGGAAACTGCTTTTGTAAAATTGGAATAAAAACTTCATTCAAAGCAAGTCCCATGATTGCGGGTTCATCTGGTGGTCTACCTGTATAAGTTGAGTGATAAATCGCATCTTTCCGGCGAGTTAAGTGCGTTACGGTAAATACGGAAAATTGCTCAACTTCATTATAATAACCTGTGTGATCACCATACGGACCTTCTGATGCTAACTCATTAGGATCAATATAACCTTCAAGAATTATCTCTGCACTAGCTGGAACTTCTAAATCATTCGATAACGATTTGACTACCTCTGTTCGGCTACCACGTAATAATCCAGAAAAAGCATATTCAGGTAGAGTATCTGGCACTGGTGTCACTGCACCTAAAATGGTGGCTGGATCAGCTCCAATAGCAATACTAACTGGAAATCTTTCGTTTGGGTGTGCTTGTTGCCATTCGGCAAAATCAAGTGCACCACCACGATGTGACAGCCAACGCATGATCAATTTATTTTTTCCTAAAAGTTGCAAGCGATAAATGCCCACATTTTGTCGATCTTTATAAGGACCTTTAGTAATAGTCAGTCCCCAAGATAACAGAGGTGCTACATCTTCGGGCCAGCAATGCATAATAGGTAAACGAGTCAAATCCACCTCATCATCCTTAAAAATCACCTCTTGGCATGGTGCTGAAGAACGATGTTTGACTGGCATATTTAGTACTTGTTTATACTTAGGTAACACATTAAAAAATTGCCGTATGCCCTTAGGCGGTTCGGGTTCACGTAAAAATGCCAATAACTCACCAATTTCACGCAAAGCTGAAGTATCTTCACGCCCCATTCCCATTGCAACACGTTTAGCGGTGCCAAACAAATTACATAAAACAGGCATATCATAACCAATCGGATTTTCGAATAATAAAGCAGGGCCTCCATTACGTAAAACACGATCAGCAATTTCGGTCATTTCGAGATAAGGATTAACAGGAAAAGTAATTTTTTTTAATTCACCTTGTTGTTCAAGATAATCTAAAAAATCTCTAAAATTTGAAAAATTCATTTATTACTACTCCCTGTTACTTAATAGTCTTGAGTTAACCAAATCCTAAAATCATTTTTAATACTTAATACTAATGTAGCTTTGATATTTAACTAATCTGCATCAAAGTTTTCACTATATATAGGTACTTGTTTATTTTGATTACACTCAACAATTTTAGGTAATAAGGCATCAAATTGTTTTTTATCGATTTCAATAAATTTATCTTGATCAACTTGATAAAATAAAAATTGTTCAGATTGATCATCAAATAGAAACGAGGCTATCCAGTCATTTCGATCATCACTATTTTCATTAGCAAATATCTGAATAACACTATTTTCACGTTTTTCAGGTTGATCATGTAATTTATAATCAATTATCTTCTCTGATATTTTAACGTCATACTCATCGAAAATAGTATAATCATTTTGATTAGGTTGGCACTTTTTTATATTTATATCGGCATTACAAGTTTGTACAAAAAAACATAAGCAGGACAACGCAACGGCATATAGGCTTAATTTCATTTTCAAACCTCTTAATTAGATTTAATCAAATTGTGAATATTACCAATAGCTTTACTGTTATTTGGAGATAAAGTAAGATTGATTGCTTCATCAATTGTTAACCATTGATAATCTAAATGCTCAGTAAGTACTGGTATTATCTCATTAATAATAGGCAGATAAAACCAATGTTCTTTATTTAGCTTAACTTCTGGTGCATATTTATGTCTAAATTGCGGGAAAATCTCAAATTCAACGGAATACTTTGCATCAATTAACTCAAGATTTTGCCCTATAATATCAATGCCTGTTTCTTCAAAAACCTCACGAATTGCTGTTTCTCGTGGTAGCTCATTATTTTCCATACTACCTGTTACTGATTGCCAAAAACAAGGGTCGTCTTGGCGCTGTAACATAAGGCAACGGTTTGTTGTCTGGCAGAAAATCACCACCAGAACAGATTCAGGTTTTTTGAATTTTCGCATCAAATATCACTATCTTTTACTTACTTCAATACCAAGTTCAGTCAATGCTGCAATATTGGCTGGGCTTGGAGCATCAGTAAGTAAACAAGTTGCTGCTGTAGTTTTAGGAAACGCTATCACATCGCGAATATTATCCGTTCCAGTTAATAACATACTTAATCGATCTAATCCAAATGCCAATCCTGCATGAGGAGGTGTACCATATTTTAATGCATCAAGTAAAAAGCCAAATTTCTCACGTTGATCATGTTCATTAATACCTAAAATTGAAAAGACGGCTTGTTGCATTTCGCTACGGTGAATACGAACTGATCCACCACCAACCTCATAACCATTGATTACCATATCATAAGCATTTGCAACAGCATTTTCAGGATTATTCAGAAGTTCTTCTGGTGTATAATCTTTTGGTGACGTAAATGGATGATGCATAGCACTTAAACCTTCATCTGTTTCTTCAAACATCGGGAAATCAATAACCCAAAGTACCGCCCATTTACTTTCATCGGTTAAACCTAAATCTTTACCAACTTTTAAACGTAATGCCCCTAACGCATCACTCACTACTTTATAGCTATCGGCACCAAATAATAAAATATCACCATCTTTAGCATTGGCACGATTAAGCAGTGCTTCCATTTGCAATTCATTAAAGAATTTAGCAACTGGGCTTTGTACACCTTCTAACCCTTTGCAACGTTCATTAACTTTAATCCAAGCCATACCTTTTGCGCCGTAAACTGAAATGAATTGCGTATATTCATCAAGTTGTTTACGTGTTAATTGTGCACCGTTTGGAACACAAAGCAATGCAACGCGTCCTTTCGGATCGTTAGCTGGTGTTGAAAACACTTTAAAATCAACATCTTTAACCAAATCAGCCACATCAATAATTTCAAGCGGATTACGCAGATCAGGCTTATCACTTCCAAAGCGACGCATCGCTTCAGCAAAAGTCATAATAGGAAACTTACCTAAATCCACATTTTTCACATGTAACCAAAGCTCACGAATCATCTTCTCCATAACATCACGCACTTGCTCTGCTGTCATAAATGAAGTTTCAACATCGATTTGCGTAAACTCAGGTTGACGATCGGCTCTTAAATCTTCATCGCGAAAACATTTTACAATTTGATAATAACGGTCGAATCCTGACATCATTAGCAATTGTTTAAATAATTGTGGCGATTGTGGCAGCGCATAAAACTCACCTTTATGAATTCGACTTGGAACCAAGTAATCTCGTGCGCCCTCTGGAGTTGCTTTGGTTAACATTGGCGTTTCGATATCTAAAAAACCATGTTCGTTCATAAACGAACGAACAAATGCGGTAATTTTAGCTCGCGTTTTAAAGATCGTTGCCATTTCAGGGCGACGCAAGTCAATATAACGATATTTTAGACGTTGCTCTTCACTGTTGTTTTGATTGAAATCAAGAGGCAATACATCGCTACGGTTAAATATTGTCAATTCAGTTGCCAAAATTTCAACCTCTCCGGTTGCCATATCTTTATTGATTTGACCTTCCGGACGAGCTCTTACTTTGCCTTTAATTTGGATACAAAATTCATTACGAAGTTCACCAGCAAGTTGATATGCTTGTTGATAATCAGGATCAAAAAAAACTTGTACAATACCTTCACGATCACGCATATCGATAAAAATCATACCGCCTAAGTCTCGGCGTTTATTGACCCAACCACATAATGTTACTTCTTGATTAATATAACTTGCATTGAGTTGTCCGCAATAAATTGTTCTCATTAAAATATCCTGTGTACTATTAGCAATAATGATAATTATTATAGAGCAATTTATCAGGGTATAAAGACCATGATTTAAAATAATTTTCATTTAATTTATTTATAGTTAGTTTTTAATAATAAATTTACTTTATAAAAGTTTTTATAAAATAAATTAAATTCAAAAAGATACCAATTAGATCTTAATTTTATAAAAAACATAATCAAATTACTTATTGAAAATAACTTGTCATATCAAATATTTATTAATAAGCTTTAATATTATTTAATAGCCTATTTACTTGATATGAAAGCGTTAATTTCAATTGATTATACAAATGATTTTGTTGCTGATAATGGAGCTTTAACTACAGGCCTAGCTGGTCAAAAAATTGAAGCGGAAATGCTAAACTTAGCAGAATCATTTATAAAAAATAATAATTTTATCGTTTTTGCTATCGATTCTCATGACCCTTCTGATAGATTTCACCCTGAATATTCTCTTTTTCCGCCTCATAATATAATTGGTACTTTAGGACAACAATTATTTGGTAGTTTAGATAACCTTTATCAAAAATATAAAAATACTAATCATATCTATTGGATAAATAAGCGCCACTATTCAGCTTTTTGTGGGACAGATCTTGATTTACGATTACGCGAAAGATGCATCAGTGAAATCCATTTGACAGGAGTTTGTACTGATATTTGCATATTGCACACAGCAGTAGATGCCTATAATTTAGGGTATAAAATATTTATTCATAAAAAGGCAGTAGCCAGCTTTGATCCAATCGGTCATCAATGGGCTTTAAATCATTTTAAAAATACATTAGGGGCAACGATACTTTAAAAATATTTTAAATAAATTAAGGAGTAATAATGAAAGTTTTACGAGATTATAAAGTGCATTTACTTGCACTAGTCGTTGTTTTGGCATGTGAGTTTATCGGTAAGCAGTCTATTTGGATTATCGCTGTGTATCCGATGTTATACGCCATGATCATTGGTGGAATAATAAGTGTTCCCAAATTAAAAATATTAAAACTAAAAAATATGAATAATGCCAGCGCCATCATGATTGTAACTTTGATGTTACTTATTGCCAAGCTTGGCGTTTCTGTCGGTCCTAAGATTGATATGATTCTAAAAGATGCTAAGTTAGCATTAATTTTTCAGGAATTAGGCCATTTTGCTGGTACGATTTTATTGGGTTTGCCACTAGCAATGATATTAGGCATGAAACGTGAAGCTGTAGGTGCAACTTATTCTGTTGCTCGCGAACCGAATATAGCAATTGTTGCAGATAAATATGGATTGGATTCCGCTGAAGGTCGAGGCGTTATGGCGATGTATGTTTGTGGCACACTTTATGGTGCTATTTGGATGAGTATACTAGCCAGTGCGATGGCAAAACTAGATATTCTCCATCCTTATGCTTTAGCCATGGGAGCTGGGGTTGGAAGTGGTAGTATGATGGCGGCATCACTTGCTCCAATAAGTGACCTTTATCCAGAAATGGCTAGTGAAATCAAAGCCTATGCAACAACAGCAAACTTAATGTCGAGTGTTGTTGGTATTTATATTTATACATTATTTTCACTACCGTTTGCCTCTTTCTTATATAACATCTTTTCCCGTTTACGACGTAATAAAGAAGGAGCGCTATAATGAAAAGTTTAGAAACAATATTTTTACTGATCTTAGTTGCCATTATTATGGCTGCTGGTAATACAGTAGGTTACAAAATTGATTTTATGCTGTCATTAGAAGCGTTATCAATTTTAGTTGTTATATCAATTGTTGGTTATTTTGTTGGCAAAATTCCAGTATTAAACAAATTTCCAGTTATTTTATGGGTATCAGTTGTAGCCGCAGTGGCTTCATCACCTATTTTCCCTTTTCATGAACAAGTTGTTTCACTTACTGACAAGGTTTCTTTATTGGCGGTTTGTACCCCAGTGCTTGCTTATGCTGGATTGGCTATTGGTAAAGATTTAGCATTATTTAAAAGTATCTCATGGCGAATTATTCCTGTTTCATTAGCGGTATTTTCAGGCACTTTTATTTTGGCAGCAATCATTGCTCAAATCACCTTGCATTGGGAAGGTGTTATCTAATTTGCACTAGGATTTAATTTATGACAAAAGAAGAACTTAAAAAAAAGGTTTGTAGTGCAATTGCAAACCGTAAAGCCGATATTAAGGCGATTGCTGAATCAATTTGGGTAGAACCTGAACTTGGTTATAAAGAACACAAAACAGCTCAAAAAGTTGAGCAAACTTTTGAAAAACTAGGTATTCCATTTAAAAATAAATTAGCAATAACAGGAGTAAAAGGTCGCCTAAAAGGAGGAAAAGGTAGTAAATATAGCATTGCTGTTATCGGCGAGCTTGATGCTATTATTTGTGCAGATCACCCTGCTGCTGACGAAACATCTGGTGCTGCGCACTGCTGTGGACATAATGCTCAAATTGCAAATATGATGGCAGTAACGATGGGATTAATTGATTCAGGGGCTATGCAATTTTTAGCTGGCGATGTCGTACCATTTGCTGTTCCAGCTGAAGAATATGTTGAAATCACTTATCGAAATCGCTTAATAGAAGAAGGTAAAATTAAATATATTGGTGGCAAACCGGAGTTAATTTCACGTGGCGAGTTTGACGATATTGATATGGCATTACAAATACATTTAACTAGTGTACCTAATGAACGTCAAAATGGTTTTATCGAAATATCAACAACTAGCAATGGTTTTATCGGTAAATTAATTAAATACAAAGGCGAAGCATCACACGCGGCTGCTGCACCACACGCAGGTGTCAACGCCTTAAATGCCGCAATGATGGGAATGATGGGGGTGCATGCTATTCGTGAAACATTTCAAGAAAAAGACTACATTAGATTCCATCCAATTATTACCCAAGGTGGTGATTTAGTAAATGTAGTTCCAAGCGATGTCAGAATGGAAAGCTATGTGCGCGCAGGCAATGTGCCTGCCATGATTGATGCCAATGAACGAATAAATCAAGCATTAAAAGCTGGAGCAATGGCTGTTGGGGCAACGTGTGAAATTAAAGATCTACCAGGTTATTTACCTTTGCAAAACAATCCAACACTTAATGACTTTTTACAAAGTAATGCACAAGATCTAATTGGTGCTGATAATGTTTGGATTGCACCTCATATGACAGGTAGTACGGATACTGGAGATTTATCTCACATTATGCCTGTTAGCCACCCATGGATTGGTTCAGTTCGAGGTGTTTTACATGGTAAAGATTATACGGTATTTGATGAAGAAATGGCTTACATCCGTCCTGCACAAATGATGGCATGTACAATTATTGATTTACTTTATGATGATGCCAAACCTGCACAGAAACTGATGTCAGAATATAAACCACTAATGACCAAAGAGGAATATTTAACCTTTCTATCTGGCTTTGACAAATAATCTTAATAGCTTGGCACATTGTTGTGCCAAGTTTCTGTTATAATGCTTCTTCATAATTAACCACAATAATAATCTTACAATATGCTAGAACTTACAGATCAAGAATTGTTTCGTTATGATAGACAAATCACATTGCGTGATTTCGATATTGATAAACAGCAAATATTGAAAAACAGTTCAGCACTGATCATTGGTTTAGGCGGACTTGGTTGTGCTGCATCACTCTATTTGGCGGCATCAGGTTTAGGAAAATTAATGTTAGTTGATTTTGACACCATATCAAAATCCAACTTAAATCGACAAATCTTATATACCGAAAGCTTTATTAATCAATACAAAGTCGAGGTGGCAAAAGAGGCCTTAACCAATATAAATGCCAATACGTTAATTGAAACAGTAAATCAGCGACTTGATGATAATAAGCTTATTTCACTTATTAAACTACATGATATTGTCATAGACTGTACGGATAACCTAGTGACACGAGAGCAAATTAACCGCTGTTGCTTTCAAGTAAAAAAAACGTTAGTTTCTGGAGCGGCAATCCGTATGGAGGGGTTATTAAGTGTATTTACATACCAACCTAATGAACCCTGTTATCACTGTTTAAGTCGCTTATTTGGTAAAGATCAACTCACTTGTGTTGAGACCGGCGTCATGGCTCCGCTTGTTGGAATGTTTGGTTCCATGCAAGCCTTAGAAGCGATAAAAGTGTTAACTCAATATGGAAAACCATTAATTGGTCGTGTATTAATGACTGATACAATGACAATGGAGTTTAGCCAAGTTAAATTTACCAAACAACCTAATTGTCCCGTTTGTGGTAGTGGTAATACCAATCAGGTTTCTCAATGAAAATTAATCGAATTATTTTAGCTCCTATGGAGGGAGTACTTGATTATCAAGTCAGGCAACTTTTAACTGAAATTAACCAATTTGATTATTGTGTTACAGAATTTATCAGAGTGACCCATCACAAATTATCAAATAGGACTTTCTATCGCCTATGTCCTGAACTTTATAATAATGGAAAAACCGAATCTGGCACGCCAGTTCGTGTCCAAATTTTAGGACAGTCGCCAGAGTGGATGTCTGAAAATGCCGTTAAAGCTATCGAATTAGGTTCTTATGGTATAGATATCAATTTTGGTTGCCCAGCCAAAACTGTAGTTGGCAGCCACGGTGGCGCTTATTTATTACAATATCCAGAGCAGATATTTAATATTATCAGCCAAGTACGACAAGCTATAGGTGCAACAAATAAATTATCAGTCAAAATTCGCTTAGGTTGGGATAATAAATTGCATTGTCACGAAATTGCCAACGCAATTGAACTTGCCGGAGCCAACGAAATAGCAATTCACGGAAGGACCAAAGAAGACGGCTATAAATCCGAAAAAATAGATTGGCAAACAATAGGCCAAATCAAACAGCACTTAAAAATTCCTGTTATTGCTAATGGTGAAATTTTCTCTATTGCAGATGCAAAAAATTGCATAAGCCAAAGCCAAACTAATGACATTATGCTAGGGCGCGGTATTTTAACTATTCCAAACCTAGCTAATATGATACGAACTGAGCAATCAGCATTAAATTGGCAACAAGTGATGGAAATTTTAATTCACTATGCAACATCATCTATTGATAATGCTAAACCGCTTTATCACTCTGCTCGCATCAAACAATGGCTTGCTTACTTAAAACGGCACTATGTTCAAGCGTCAGAAGTATTACAAAACATTAGAACACTCAAATCACAACAAGAAATTTGTCAATTTTTAACAAATGACAATAAAAATAATACATAAATGTCGTGGCTATTTATCCAACAGCTAAATAAGGTACATTACATATTACCAATAAAATATAATCTATTTAGCTGATATTAAAAGATTAATTAATGTTAATCAGAAAAGGTTATATGTGGTTCTACTTTTCCATAAAAAACGTTCAGATAGGGCATTGATTTTATTTAATTTTTTATTTTTAAAGAAAAATCAATCATTTATTCAATATTAGACAGAGCCTGATTAGGCATTTCACAAGTATTGATAAAAAGTATAATATATAGCACTATTTAAATTATCGAAATATCAATTCAACCATAAAGATAACATCATGCAAAAGTTTAATGTCAAAACCTTTCAGGGGTTAATTCTTACGTTACAAGACTACTGGGCTAATCAGGGATGCACTGTGATTCAGCCTTTGGATATGGAAGTCGGTGCGGGAACGTCTCACCCGATGACTTGCCTACGAGCGCTTGGGCCAGAACCTATTAATGCAGCTTATGTTCAACCATCTCGCCGCCCAACCGATGGCCGCTATGGTGAGAATCCAAACAGGCTTCAGCATTATTATCAATTTCAAGTTATCTTAAAACCTTCTCCTGATAATATTCAAGAGCTTTATTTAGGTTCGTTAAAACAATTAGGTCTTGATCCAACTGTTAATGATATCCGTTTTGTTGAAGATAATTGGGAAAACCCAACCCTTGGTGCTTGGGGGCTTGGATGGGAAGTTTGGTTAAATGGTATGGAAGTAACCCAATTTACTTACTTTCAACAAGTTGGTGGGCTTGAATGTAAACCAGTTACTGGTGAAATCACTTATGGACTTGAACGCTTAGCAATGTATATTCAAGGCGTGGATAGTGTTTATGATTTGGTTTGGAGTGATGGTGCATTTGGTAAAACAACTTATGGCGATGTGTTTCATCAAAACGAAGTTGAGCAGTCCACTTATAATTTTGAATATGCAAATGTTGAATTTTTATTTTATTGTTTTGAACAACACGAAAAAGAAGCCAAGTTTTTGCTTGAATTAGAAAAACCACTACCACTACCTGCTTATGAACGCATCTTAAAAGCGGCCCACTGTTTTAATTTACTTGATGCTCGTAAAGCGATTTCAGTAACTGAGCGACAACGTTATATTTTACGCATCAGAACATTAACCAAAATGGTGGCGGAAGCCTATTACGCATCACGTGAAGCACTTGGCTTCCCCATGTGCCAAAATTCACAATCTAACGAAAGTGCATCAAAGTAGGAATTAGAAGATTATGCAAAAAACATTTTTAGTGGAAATTGGTACCGAAGAGTTACCACCCAAATCACTCCGCACGTTAGCAGAAAGCTTTGCGGCTAATTTTATACAACAGCTTGATAATGCCAATTTGGAACATGGTGAGGTGCTTTGGTATGCATCGCCTCGCCGTTTAGCATTAAAAGTTTTAAATTTGAATGATACGCAACCCGATAGCCAAATTGTTAAACGTGGTCCTGCGGTCAGCGCAGCCTTTGATGCCAATGGCAATGCAACTAAAGCTGCTGAAGGTTGGGCTCGTGGTTGTGGTATTACAGTTGATCAGGCTGAGCGTATACAAACTGATAAAGGTGAATGGCTTTCTTATACTCAAAATCAAAAAGGTCAGCCAGTTGTTAATTTGTTATGTGATATGGTTAAAACCGCATTAAGCAAATTACCTATCCCTAAACCAATGCGTTGGGCGGCTCGCCAAGTTGAATTTATTCGTCCATGTCATACTGTCACCATGTTGTATGGGGATGAACTTGTGCCCGGTACGATTTTAGAGATTAAATCAGATCGCATTATTCGTGGCCATCGTTTTATGGGTGAACAAGAGTTCACTATTGATAATGCAGACCAGTATCCTGAAATTTTGGAACAACGTGGTAAGGTAATTGCTGACTACGATAAACGTAAATCTATTATTAAACAACAAGCTGAAGAAGAAGCTGCAAAATTAAATGGTAAAGCAGATTTAACAGATAATTTGCTTGAAGAAGTTTCCTCTCTAGTTGAATGGCCTGTTGTGTTAACTGCTAAATTTGAGGAGCGATTTTTAGAGGTTCCTGCTGAATCATTGGTTTATACCATGAAAGGCGATCAAAAATACTTTCCTGTTTATGATAAACAAGGCAAATTATTACCAAACTTTATTTTTGTGGCTAATATTGAGTCAAAAGATCCACAAGTTGTAATTTCGGGTAATGAGAAAGTGGTTCGCCCTCGCCTTGCCGATGCTGAATTCTTTTATCAAACTGATTTAAAACAACGTTTAGAAGACCGTTTGCCTCGTCTTGAAACAGTTTTATTTCAACAACAGCTTGGAACAGTTAAGGATAAAGCAATTCGCATTGAATCGTTATCTGGCTTTATTGCCGATAAAATTGGGGCTGATGTTGAGCAAGCCAAACGAGCGGGCAAATTAACAAAATGCGATTTAGTGACTAATACTGTTTTTGAATTCCCTGAAACACAAGGTATTATGGGACGTTATTTGGCCCTTAAAGATGGCGAAAGTATTGAAGTTGCAACCGCCATTGAAGAACAATATAAACCGCGTTTTGCTGGTGATGAATTACCAAGTACTGCTGTTTCTTGTTCAGTTTCTATCGCTGAAAAATTGGATACTTTAGCTGGCATTTTTGGTATTGGTCAGCATCCTAAGGGTGATAAAGATCCTTTTGCATTGCGTCGCGCTGCTATTGGTGTTTTACGTATTATTGTTGAAAAGGCACTGCCTTTAGATCTAGTCGAATTAGCCAATTATGCCGCATCATTATATGGCGATAAGCTTAATAATAAAAACGTAGTTGACGATATTGTTAATTTTATGCAGGGTCGTTTCCGAGCTTGGTATCAAGAACAAGGCTTTGCAATTGATACGATTCAAGCAGTTTTAGCACTTAATCCAACTAAACCCGCTGATTTTGATGCACGCGTTAAGGCAGTCACTCACTTTAGAACCTTGCCCGAAGCCTCGTCATTAGCCGAAGCTAATAAGCGTGTGTCAAATATTTTATCTAAAATTGAGGTTACTATTCCTGAGCAGATCAATGCAGCCTTGCTAGAGACAGGCGCAGAAGGTGAATTAGCTAAAAAATTGGCAATTTTAACCGATAAACTTTCACCGTATTTTAGTGAAAGCCGTTATCAAGATGCGTTAATTGAATTATCGTCATTAAAAGAGACGGTAAATACATTTTTTGATTCAGTCATGGTTATGGTTGACAATGAAGTTATTAGACTTAATCGATTAGCGCTTTTGAAAAAGCTACAAAATTTATTCTTAAAAGTTGCGGATATTTCATTATTGCAAGCTTAATTTACGAATTTAATCATTCAAAAATAATAGTGGTAACTAAATCAGTTACCACATATAAGGAACTTACATAGAAATGCAAAAAAAAATCTCTTTTTCTTTAATTTTTATACAAACATGCAATTTTATTCGTAATCGCATTACGCAATTTGTTCTTGTTAGTCTAACGCTAGCTTTAATTCATGCGTTTTTTAATTCTTTCTTTGACAAACAAAATCTAGCTGAACAAATCTATTTTTCACAAAATTTAACTAACTATGTTTTATTCGTGATGTTGACATTACTAATTAGCATTATTTTAAAAGCAATTAGTATAGCAACTATTTCTAACCTTTATATCAGCGATAAACTTAATTTAAATCTATTACTATCTAAAGCGTTATCAAATACATTAAAAATTATTCTTTTTTATCTTATCATTGGAGTCTTTATATTTTTAGTCTCATTTATGTTATCTATAGTACTTATTAGTTTAAATTTGCTTTTACCTAAAGAACTTATTTTTATATTAATTTTTTTAGTACTACTGATTCCAATTCTAATTTTAATTATCTTTTGTAACTTCTTTTTTGCTTCGCTGGTTGAACCTGGTCAAAACAATATTCTTGACTCACTTTCATTAAGCATTCAGTCATCAAAAACCCAGTGGCGCTCAGCTATTTTGATGGTATTAATCTTCCTAGCATTCGTGATGGTTTTTACTCAATTAGCTATTGCGTTCGATAGTGACAATTTTGTCCTTGATACCATCTTCTCTTTCTGTAGTATCTTTTTTGATATTTTTGTTACTAGCTTTTTCTATCGTCTTTATACGCTAGCAAATAGTGCCTCTAACTCAGCAGCACCGTCTACTAGCAATGATGATAAAAATAAAGAAGACCACTAATTAATTCTTTAATTGTTATTCATTTCCTTACCAACTCTATTTTGGTAAGGATATTATCGCTTACCATATACTATTTTGATTTAACTAAATCTATTGGATAAAAGCTATGACTCCAGCAATTGATTTACTTAAAAAGCTAAAAATCAAATTTAATATCCACCAATATAAACACGATCCCAACCAAACTAACTACGGGCAAGAAGCGGTTAATAAACTTGATCCCAGTTTGAATGTTACAGCTACACAGGTATTTAAAACCTTGATTGTAAGTTTAAACGGTAATAATAAGACGTTAGCGGTTTGTGTATTGCCCGTCGATAGACATTTGGATCTTAAAAAAGTCGCAAAAGCACTAAAATGTAAAAAAATAGATTTAGCTGATCCTAATTTAGCTCAAAAGGTAACAGGTTATTTGGTGGGAGGAATTAGTCCACTCGGTCAAAAACAACAACTACCCACACTCATTGATTTAAGTGCAAGTGAGCACACAACAATGTTTGTATCAGGCGGGCGAAGAGGATTAGAAATTGAAATTGCGCCTCAAGATTTGATTGATATATTACAAGCGAAATGGGTTGAAATAACCACTTAAAATTATTAGTAATATAATTTTAATTTGGTTCTAATACTACTTATAAACAAGAAAAAGCGAAAGCAATTTGCCTTAAAATAATGTATTTTTATTGAGTTGATAAGGTCATAAGACTATACCCTATGACCTAATACTTCTATCAATCAAGTTGACAGTAAGAAAAAGCAACTTATTTGATTGCCTCTTTTAAAGTTTTACCTGATACGAATGCTGGTACTTTACTTGCTGCAATTTTAATTTCTTTACCAGTTTTTGGATTACGACCAGTACGAGCTTTACGAGAATTAACTTTAAATGTACCAAAACCAACTAATTGAACTGGCTCACCAGCTTTCAATGATTCAGTAATAGCGGCTAATGTAGCTTCCAATGCCGTTTTTGCAGCTACTTTGGTAATATCAGCTTTGCTAGCAATAGCGTCGACAAGTTCTGTTTTATTCATGGGTATATCCTTACATATTATTTTATTGTTAAAGTTAACATTATAAACGAAGCTAAAACTTAATATTTTAGCGTCGTTACTGTAAACGTTGCTTAGATTACATTGCTGTTAAATGTAGTCTATATTTGTCCAATATTAAAGAAAAATTTAATAAAAATTTTAAAAATTACACTTTAAACGCCTTGATAGCTCAAAAAAACACCAATATTACTAGTTCCCGCTGCTCGAATTTCATCTTTCAAGCCTTTTATCAACTCATTCATTTCATTATTTTCTTCGCGTAGCAATCGAAATATTTCCCACTGCAAATCGAATTCATCTGTAACACTAGGCAAAGTTTGTTGTTCATCTTCTGAAAGAGTAACATTTGTTTTGGTCATTTCAAATTCAGCAACTGTAGTTGCTGATATACTACTGACTTTAGCTGTATGTTCAGCGATTTCACCACTCAAGTAAGAGTGTAAGACCTCACCAAGTGCATGACAAGCATCGATGGCTGGATAAACCATATAAGGACTATCATCAGTTACAGTTGGAATAATGAGTTCTAATTTCTCAAGCTGTAAATCAAAATTGATTTTTACATCTTCAACTAATAGTGATTCCCAAACTAAATCCAGTATTTTTTTATAATTTTTAGCATCATCTTCATGATGTTGTTGATGACAATAAAAAACAAAGTTGGGATACATTCGTTCACATAAGCAGACCATAAATAGACGTTGTTTCCATTGTGGTAACTTTTCTAGCCTTAATTGAACAGGATTTTTAATCATGATGAAACCTTTTTGATAGTCGATGTACCGCTTCAATCAAATACTGTACATTCTCTACAGGGATATCTTGGTGAATACCATGCCCTAAATTAAAAACATGCCCATTGTGATAGCCATATTCATTAAGAACGGCCTCTACGTTGGATTCAATTGTTTGCTTTCCTGCATATAAAACGGAAGGATCTAAATTCCCTTGTACTGCTATTTTCCCTTTTTGAGTAATCTGGCTTAAATTTACAGTCCAATCCACTCCCACCGCATCACAACCTGTATTAATAATACGATCAAGCCATATTCCTCCTCCTTTAGTAAATAAAGTAACAGGAATGTACGAGGTTATATCTTGACTTTTTTTACCTTGTTTTAATTGCGATAAGATCTGTTGCATATAGTCAAGTGAAAATGTTTGATAGCTTTGATGACTTAATACGCCGCCCCAAGTATCAAAAATCATAATCGATTGTGCTCCCGCTTGAATTTGTGCATTTAAATATAATGCGATACTGTTTGCTAGTTTTTCAAGTAGTTGATGCAACGCTTTGGGCTCACTATAAAGCATCTTTTTAATTTTGGTGAATGCTTTGCTACTGCCCCCTTCAATCATGTAGGTGGCTAGTGTCCATGGGCTTCCCGAAAAACCAATTAGTGGAACTTTACCATTGAGTTCTTTTTTTGTTAATCGAATCGCATCCATCACATATTTAAGTGATTGCTCTGGATCTGGGATGGGTAATTGTTCAATATCTGATATGCAAGATATCGATTTTTTAAATTTAGGGCCTTCACCCAATTCAAAATATAAGCCAAGCCCCATAGCATCAGGGATTGTTAAAATATCAGAGAAAATAATAGCAGCATCAAGCTCAAATCGTTGTAATGGTTGTAAGGTGACCTCACAAGCTAATTCTGGCGTTTGACACATCGTCATAAAATCACCCGCTTTTGATCTTAATTGACGATACTCAGGTAAATAACGACCTGCCTGTCGCATCATCCAAACTGGTGTATAGTCTACAGGCAAACATAGTAAAGCTCGTAAATAACGATCATTTTTTAATTGGCTCATATCTTCAGCTCTTTAAATATAGACTTTATTTTGTTAAAAAGTTTCAGGTAAGTATGTGTTTCAGTATAAAAATCACTTAATTTATCTATTATTTGTGATCTAAATCCTGAGGCTATGATAATGTTCGTTGTGCATAACGAATCAAGGTTTCAGAGATATTTTGCATTACACTACTTTCAGGAGCAAAACGATGCCAATATAGCATACGTCTTTGATATAACCCATCAGTTAAGTTAATTAATTCACCATTTTTTAATTCTTGCTCAACTTGCAACTTTGGTAACATACAGCAGGCCGAACCTTGTTTAGCTAATTGCACAAAAGCTTCAGATGAACTAGTGATATGGCAAATTACACTACCTGGCGTAAGGTTAAAGTTTTCTTGTAAGAAGGCCTGATGCATATCATCTAAATGATCGAATGCAACAGCAGGCGCTTTTAATAAAGATGATCGAGTTACCCCAGTTGGAAAGTACTTTTTAGCAAAATCAGGTGAAGCCACAAAAATATAGTCTAAAGCACCTAATAAATCAGACAAGCAACCTGGTAAAGGATTAGCTTGAATGCTAATCGCACCAACTACTGTCCCTAAACGCAATAATTCTAACGTATGTTCTTCATCTTTGACTTGAATATCAAAACGTAAGATATTTTTATCTAAAACTGGTTTTAACGCAGGTAAAAACCAAGTTGCTAAAGAATCAGCATTAATCGCAATAGATAACGACAACGGTGTGGCATTTTGCTCGTTATCACCTAACCATTGCTGTTCTAATAATTCAACTTGATGTAATAAGCCAAGCAGGTGCTCACCTTGTTTGGTTGCTTTCGGAGGAATGGTCCTAACTAGCAGTTGTTGACCAAAAAAGCTTTCTAATTGTTTGATACGTTGCGAAACCGCAGGTTGTGTAATACACAATTTATCAGCAGCTCTTTCAAATCCTCGTTCCTTTATCACCGCATCTAATGCTTGTAACGCTCTATAATCTGGACGCTTCATAATCTCTTTATTAATGATTTGATCATTGCTCAAATATTAAATCTACTTTAATATCGTAATAAGTTTTAAACATATCACAAAGTTGATTTAATTCTTAAAATCCTAATGATTTTTGCTTTCTAATTGGGTACTATGCCATATCTTCAACAATTTTGCTTTCAAAATTTTATTTTTTTAAGAAAAATTATCCTCAAAATAGGGGGTTCTTATGACACAAGACGAGTTAAAAAAAGCCGTAGGCTGGTCAGCCTTAAAATTTATCAAACCCGATTCTTTTATTGGTGTAGGAACAGGCTCCACCGCATCCCATTTTATTGATGCATTAGCTACAATAAAAGATCAAATCAAAGGCACTGTATCTAGTTCGGAAGCATCCACCCAAAAATTAAAAAGCTATGGTATTCCTGTTCTCGATTGTAATGAAGTCGATTATTTGGATGTCTATGTCGATGGTGCAGATGAAATTAATCACCAGTTGCAAATGATTAAAGGTGGTGGCGCAGCTTTAACGCGCGAAAAAATTGTTTCAGCCATTGCTAAACAATTTATTTGTATTGTTGATGAATCAAAAGTTGTTGATGTATTAGGTAAATTCCCATTACCGGTTGAAGTGATCCCAATGGCACGTTCCTATGTTGCTCGTGAGTTATATAAGCTGGGCGGTAAACCAATATATCGTCAAGGCGTTATAACTGATAATGGTAATGTGATTTTAGATGTTCATGATCTTGTCATTACCAAACCAATGGAGCTTGAAAACCGAATTAATAGCATTTCAGGTGTGGTTACTGTTGGATTATTTGCCAATAAAGGCGCTGATATTGCGCTTGTTGGATGCAGTACGGGTGTAAAAGAGCTGAGATAAAATCATTTACAACAATAAAGTTAATAATGGTATTTAATTATAAGTACCAATTTGTATGCTGAAGGAAAGAGAGGAAATAATGGTTATTCAAACTTTAACCAAAGATGAAAATAAGTTTTTATTACTTGAGGGAGTTCATCCTAGCGCAATTGAAATATTAAAATCCGCCGGCTTTACCAATATTGAATATCATAAAAGCGCATTATCGCCTGAAGAACTTAAGCAAGCTCTGAAAGATGTCCGGTTTATTGGAATCCGGTCAAGAACACAATTAACTAAGGACATTATCGATTCTGCACCTAAACTTGCTGGCATTGGCTGTTTTTGTATAGGTACCAACCAAGTTGATCTTGATGCAGCGACAGTAAAAGGGATTCCTGTTTTTAATGCACCATTTTCAAATACGCGATCTGTAGCAGAACTAGTATTAGCCGAAGCAATATTATTACTTCGTCGAGTACCAGATGCAAATGCTAAAGCACACCGAGGAAAATGGAATAAGATTGCGACAGGTTCACACGAAGCTCGTGGTAAAAATTTGGGTATTATTGGTTATGGGCATATTGGTAGCCAACTAAGTATTTTGGCTGAATCGTTAGGGATGAATGTTTATTTTTATGATATTGAAACAAAACTACCTTTAGGTAATGCTAAACAAGTTTCAACAATGAAAGAATTACTAGCAATAAGCGATATTGTTTCAATGCATGTGCCAGAAAATCCAACAACCATCAAAATGATTAGTGATAACGAAATTGATGCAATGAAACAAGACGCAATTTTAATCAATGCTTCACGCGGTAAAGTTATCGATCTTGAGGCTTTAACTAAAGCTTTGAAAGCCAATAAACTCAGTGGGGCAGCTATTGATGTTTTTCCAACAGAACCTGCTAGTAACAACGACCCTTTTGAATCTCCATTATGTCAATTTGATAATGTAATTATTACTCCGCATATCGGTGGTTCAACTAGCGAAGCACAAGAAAATATTGGGATTGAGGTCGCAAGTAAACTAGCTAAATATTCTGATACTGGTGCAACACTTTCAGCAGTTAATTTTCCTGAAGCCTCTTTACCTATTCCAGCTAAAGGCTCTAGTCGTTTTATTAATATTCATCGTAACCAACCTGGTGTTCTAACTGCTATCAATACGTTATTCGCTGAACAAGGGCTTAATATTTCAGCACAATATTTACAAACTGATCCTCAGATTGGTTATGTTGTTATTGATATCGATAGAGTTAAACAAAGTAAGGCTGAAGAGTTGTTATCTAAACTGAAAAACGTGCCAGGAACAATTCGTGCTAGATTGTTATTTTAAGGTGATAAGTCGGTACGCTTGTTAGCCACTCAGCTTTAGCGGGTTTTTAATTTTGAGTAAATTAAATTTGTTTTGTTAATAATTTGCATCACTCAAATAGATTCCCGCTAATGCAACATTTAAACAATGCTATTTTTTATTCTTTATCAATTACTTCTACTTTAATGACTTTGATGCCTCGTTGTATGAGTGCTTCATAATATTTGTCATCTAATTTATTGTCGGTGATGATGGTATCAACAGCATTTAAGTCACACACAACATTAGGACTACGCCTGCCAAACTTGGTTGAGTCAGCTAATAATATTAATTTTGCCGCAGCTTTACTCATGGCAACACTGCCGTGATAGCTTTCATTAAATGTTGTCACGCCCCCTACTAAATCAATCCCATCAGCCCCCATAAATAGTTTATCAAAAGTGTAAGATTCAAATATGGCCGCAGTTGATGCGCTGTTACTGTGAAAAGAGGCCGATTTACGGCGAAAAGTGCCACCTGATAAGATAATAGTATGATCATTATTATGTGCAACAAGTTCATTTACAATGTGTAAGCTGTTGGTCATAATAGTCAAATTATTGAAACTTGTCAGTATAGGAATCATCTGAGCAACAGTACTTCCAGAATCAAAAATAATTGAGTCACCTTCTTGGATCAATTTAACTGCTTCGTATGCAATTGATTTTTTAGATCCAATGTTGATGTAGGTTTTATGATCAATAGCTCTATCACCAATTTCACGGTTTAACATGGCACCGCCGTAGGTACGTAAAACTAGACCACTTTGGCTGAGTTGAGTAAGATCTTTACGAATTGTAGTTCCAGTCGTTTTGAAATGCTCAACTAATTCATCAATACTAACTTGCCCATTATTTTGCAGGTATTCTAAAATAGCTGTTTGTCGTTGCCTTACTTTCATATTATGATTCCATCATTATTAGTATATAGGAAATTTTATTTTGCAAACCATTATACTTTATAATGAAAGAAATTACTTTTCAAAATAAAAAGATAATTATTAATTTTTTGCTGTTAAGGCAACAATCAACGCACTTTGTGATATTACGTCGTTTGGAAATATTTCTTCAGGGATTATTTTTGATACAGATAAGCCATGGAGCTGGGAAATAGATTTAGGCAATGCAAATACCGTAATCCCTTTTATTATGATAGAATCAATCACAACTTTATTTTCATCTAATGAAATTGCGATTAATACTCTTGGTCTAAATCGTTTACTTTTACTACGACCAACACCTAAGTAGCAACCTTTTTTTAAAGCTAGAAACGCTTTATTGAAACGACGAATTTGAAACCAACTAAAAATAATTTGAATACACCAAGCAATAAGCGCTATAGCAATTAGAGTAGTCGTCATATTTAATATTTTTCCATTTTTTTAAGCTAGAATAAAAAGTGCGATAAGTTTAAATTAACTTTCGCACTTTATTTTAACTAGAACATCACTTGTCCACCAGTAATGTTGATTGATTGCCCTGTGCAATATGATGCTTTATCACTTGCATAAAATAGCAATACGTCAAGTACATCTTGATAATCACAACCTCGTTTTAAGGGAACTTTATCAATATAAACTTGTTCCACTTGGTTTTCAGGAATACCTAATTTTTTAGCATACTGTGGTATTAACGATTGGAACATAGGGGATTTTAATAAGTTACCTAACATTAATGAGTTTACAGTAATACCACAATCAGCAAGATCTAGGGCAAGTGATTGTGTTAACCCTACCCCACCAAATTTGGCTGCGCTGTATCCTGAATTATGTTTGCTACCCACTTTTCCAGATTTCGAATTGATTTGGATAATACGACCAGCGGTATTATGTTTTACCATTAATTTTGCAAATTCACGCGCACATAAGAAATAGCCAGTTAAGTTGACATCAACCGATAATTGAAAATCACTTAATGCAAAACTGGTAATTGGAGCTGCACGTGCAATTCCTGCACTGTAGACTAATAAGTCAGCATGTTTAAATGTAGCTTCAACGTCTTGTGCTAACTTGATGACACTATCTTCTTTGGTTGCATCAACAACAAAGCCTTTTGCCGTGCCAGCGCCATGTTTTTGATTTATTTCATCTGCAACTTTGTTTGCATTAGCGGCATTCAAATCTGCAACGGCAACTTTGTATCCAGCATCAGCGATACCTTTACATAAGAATTCACCAAGAGTTTGTCCGCCACCTATAACAACTGCTACTTGTTTCATTTTTTATGTTCCTTAATCATTTACAATTCTAATTTCATCACCCACAAAAAGCTGACTTGGAGTTTCACCTTCTATATGAATGGTTCCTGGTAATTCGGCTTGATTATTACTATCAAATTTTAATGTGATATGACCTAATTCACGGAAATTAACGCTAGCAACATCACCCACCGCGGTAATTTTGTAACTCTGTTTACCTAGATAAATGGTCTGCCCAACTTGTAAATCTTGTTTTAAATCATCATGACTATGCACAAAACAATAATCCGCTAAATCTGCTGGTGCTCCAGTTTTAAACAGGATTAACATACCATCAGTTAATGCATCTTGAGCAAACTCACCAATTTGACTAATTTTTGATTGATAGATAATATTTGACATCATTAACCTTCTTATTTCTTGCTTTCACTTAATCCAAGCTTTTTATTTTTAACGTTAGTTTAAAATGGGATGGAACCATCCCATTTTTTAGACAATCTATTGATAGATAAATAACGATACCGCCCATGCAACTAATACTGTTGGCGCACCGGTTAAAAAGCGGCTAACTAACACCGATGGTACCCCTACTCGAACTGTATCTTGTTTAGCTTCAGCAAGTGATAAACCAACCGGAATAAAGTCGCATGCTGCTTGTGCATTAATGGCAAATAATGCTGGCAATGCTAAATGCGGTGGAATATTACCAAGTCCAATTTGAACACCAACTAATGTCCCAATAACTTGAGCAATAACCGCACCAGGACCTAAGAATGGGGAAAGTAATGGAAATGAACAAATTAAGGCTAAAATAACCAATCCAAGCGGATTGTTTGCCAGTGGTACTAGCCCATGCGCAATAAAGTTACCCAATCCAGATGCAATGATGATACCAATTAGTGCCGATACAAACGCCATAAAGGGAAGTATTGTTTTCAGTACAGTGTCAATTGTATCTCGGCCAGCTTGGAAGAAGACAGCAACGCCAGAACCCATACCGATACCAATTCTTGCTAACAAACCATCGCTTTGTTCAGTAATTTTTTTGCTGCTGTCATAATCTTTAAATTCAGACGATTTATTGTTTGTTGCTGGTTCGCTTACAACATTCCCTTCTTTTTCTATTAGTTTGATATTGTGAGGTTTTACCGCAGAAACATAAATATCTTCAACAATATATTGAGCCAGAGGGCCTGATTTACCTGTGGCATGAATATTGATAGTTGGTATACGATTTTTTGGATAAATTCCACAACGTAATGTTCCTCCACAATCAATCACAGCAACGCCAATTTCATCTTTAGGCGGCTCACCATCTTTAAAACCATCAATAGCTTCCCAACCTGTTAGATCAACTAAAGTGTCAACTATGGCTGGACGAGTCTGCTGCAATATAAACAATTTTTTTACCAGCAATAACTGGAAGTTCCAAAGGTCCACCCCAACCTGCTTCGCCTTTTTCAAGGTAGATAAATTTTGCCATTTTTTATATTCCTTATTTTTATTATAGATGAACTTTTCTTTCTAACTTGATGCCCATTTTTCTTTCAAAAATGGCAGTACAAAAGTCAGTAATCCACCCCCTAAAGAAGTTAGCACCTAAACCGACAAGAAAATAACTCACAGCAAGAGGGCCTAAAGGTAAATTTAGGGTAGTTAAACCGGCCGCTATTCCCAAATAAACAAAAAGTTCACCAGGGTTAACGTGTGGAAAGAGTCCATTCATTGAATGGCAACTATAAGATGAAGCTGCATAATAACTCGGTTTGTAAAACTCTGGCATAAAACGACCTAGGCTTAATGTCATTGGATTACAAAATACGAAAGTTCCGATAAGTGGTAATAATAGATATCGAGAAACAGGATTGCCCGCACAAGCTTGCGCTAAACGTTCAATACGTTCTTGCCCAATAAATTTAATCACTGCGTTCATCACAACGAGTAATGAAATTAATAATGGTAATATACTTGTTACCATACCCACAAATACCTTGCCGCCTTCTTGGAATAAACCAATAAACCATTCGGCACCAAATGAAATAGCATCAATCATATTGTCTCCTATTGAGTTAAATTTCGCATTAATGCTATCAACTTTGAAATATAAAAACTTTTAACTAAATCACATTTTGAAATATTTTCTTTTATTTTGAAAGATATTATTTCAGATAAATAAAAACAAAAAAGAAGAAAGAGATAAAAAAACCATAGGTTACTGAAATAGCAATGATAGTAAAAAATTAACGTTTTTTATTGGACATTAACATTAAGTTGGCGTAATTTTGTCAATACGGGTATTTATTATTCAATTTAAAGGAGAATATATCATGGCTAAAAGTACGGCTTCTGCTAAAAAACTACAACAATCAGCTATTTTGTTTCCTACTGATTTAGGACAAAAGGCATCAAAAGATATTTCTGGAGCAATGAATTCTGTTTTAGCAGATGTATTTGCTTTATATTTAAAAACTAAAAACTTTCATTGGCATGTTAGTGGCCCTCATTTCCGTGATTACCACTTAATGCTAGATGATCAAGGTGAAGAGCTATTTGCAATGACAGATCCGATTGCGGAACGTGTCCGTAAGTTAGGTGGCACAACTCTACGCTCAATTGGTCACATTGCTAAATTACAGAGTATTTCTGATAATGATGCAGATTTCGTTGAACCATCAGATATGCTTGCCGAGCTATGCCAAGATAATGTAAAACTAACAGAACGTATGCGTGTTGCACATGATATTTGTGATAAATACAATGATACGGCTACTGCCAGTTTAATTGAAGAGTGGATCGATCAAACAGAACAACGTGCATGGTTCTTGTTTGAAGCAGGACGAAAAGTCGACTCATCAGGACATTAACAAATACTATTAATTTAAGAGGTATTAAAAATACCTCTTATAAAAAAAGTGGAGATTTAAGATGAGTAAAAAAATTGCTGTACTGGTAGGAAGTTTGCGCAAAGACTCTTATAACTTAAAAGTAGCAAAAGTTTTTCAAAAAATTGCACCACCATCACTTTCATTACAAATTATTCAAATTGGCGATTTACCTTTATATAATGAAGATATTGATAATGATACCCCTCCTGCCTCTTATACTCGTTTCCGCAAAGAAGTAGCCGATTGTCAGGGTGTTATTTTTGTGACACCAGAATATAATCGTGGAGTTCCTGCTGTTATCAAAAATGCAATAGATATTGGTTCTCGTCCTTATGGTAAGAGCATTTGGTCTAAAAAAGCCGCTGCAATTGTTTCCGTTTCACAAGGTGCAATTGGTGGATTTGGCGCTAACCATCAACTTCGTCAATCATTAGTATTTCTTGATATGCCGACATTACAACAGCCTGAAGCTTATATTGGTAATGTAGCTTCTGCTTTTGATGAAAGTGGTAATATTACTGAAAAAAGTAAAGAATTCTTAATCCTTATTATTAATAGCTATGCAAGTTGGGTTGAAAAGTTAAGCTAATAACTCTTTATTTTAAGATTCACAGTCAATATAATTGACTGTGTTTTCTTAACAAGTAAGTTAACTATTTTTGCCATGCCTATATTTTTTCCTAATAGTGAACAAGAATTATTGCAACGAGCTCAGTTAGCAGCAGGTTATACTTTTGGCGAGATAGCACAATACTTAAACATACCTATACCGAATAATCTAAATAAACAAAAGGGTTGGGTAGGCAATCTTATTGAAACTTTTTTAGGAGCCAATGCTGGTAGTAAAGCTGAGCAAGATTTTGCTAATCTTGGTATAGAGCTTAAAACTATTCCTGTTGATAAACACGGTAAACCACTTGAAACAACCTTCGTTAGTGTCACACCATTAATGGCTAATCATGGTGTTATTTGGGAGACAAGCCATGTTAGATATAAACTTGCAAAAGTGCTTTGGATTCCGATAGAAGGTGAAAGAACGATTCCTCTCGCAGATAGAAAAGTTGGAAAACCTATTATGTGGACACCAACTAAAGAACAAGAGCAACAGCTCAAACAAGACTGGGAAGAGTTAATGGATATGATAGCACTAGGGCATATTGAAAAAATTACCGCCCGATATGGTACTTATTTACAAATTAGACCTAAAGCAGCCAATGGACAAGCTCTTACGGAAGCAATTGGTGAAAATGGTGATATTATTTTAACTCGACCACGTGGGTTTTACTTAAAAAAAACATTTACAATGCAAATTTTAAATACTGTTGTAACATACTAATTCTAATTACTTTTTATAGCTGGCGTTAATATCCCATTATTTAATACCAGATTTATATATTAGAAATTTTAGTCGCTCCCAGATCTATTTAAATATAGTTCAAAGAATATCAAGCATTAAAATTTTAGAATTCCTTTGATAATTATAAAGTTTTTTCTTTTTAATCGGTAAATCATCAACTTCTGCTGGGTTAAAACCTTTTTCTCTAAACCAATGAATACTACGTGTAGTTAAAACAAATATTTTTTCGAGTCCTAGCTGGATTGCTTTTTCTGTTAACTTTTCAATTAAGTCATCTCCTCGAGATGAATTGCGATAATCAGGATGAATAGCTACACAGGCCATTTCTCCCATTTTTTCTTCAGGATATGGGTAAAGCGCTGCACAACCAATTGTCATATTATCACGTTCAATAATGGTAAATTTATCGATCTCCATTTCTAACTGCTCACGTGAACGTTTAACCAAAATACCTTGTTCTTCAAGTGGGCGTATGAGTTCTAGAATTCCTCCAATATCGTTAATAGTTGCTAAACGCACTTGTTCAGAATGCTCCATCGCTACTTGTGTTCCAATCCCATCACGCGAAAATAATTCTTGTAAAATTGAGCCATCAACCAAATAACTTACCAAATGGCTTCGTCTGACCCCACTACGGCATGCTTTAGATGCTGCACGTAAAAAACGTGCTTCACTAGATAAAGGCTTACCTTGCTGCTCTTTTTTATTGACATAATTATCCGCATCAACAGGATAAAGGTCGGTAATAACACGACCGTTTTCATCTAGTACTCCTTGTTCAGCGCAAAAACTGATTAATTTATCCGCTTTTAAGCGAATAGCAACTTCGGTTGCGACATCCTCAGACGCTAAATTGAAACTTTCACCAGTAACCGAAACGCCAACAGGGCCTAGTAACACAATTGAGCCACGATCTAGTTGTTCAGCTATAGCCTCGTTGTTTATACGGCGGATTTTACCTGTATGACAATAATCAATCCCATCATCTACCCCTAAAGGTTGTGCAATCACAAAATTACCACTTACAACACTGATATGAGCTCCTTGTAATGGAGTATTATTTAAACTCATTGATAAACTTGCGGTAATATTGAGTTGTAATGAACCAGTAACTTGTTTAATGATGTCCAGTGTTGTTGCATCGGTAATACGCGTATTTTTATAATATTTAGGTGTGATATTATGATTTTTTAAAGATTCATCAATCTGATTGCGAGCACCATTAACAATAACAAGTTTAATACCAAGACTATAAAGTAAACCAATATCACTAATAATACTTGAATAATTATTACTTTTTAACACTGCGCCTGTGAGCAAAATTACAAATGTTTTACCATGATGTGCATTAATATAAGGTACTGAATGTCTTAAGCCATCAACTAACTCAGTTGTACGTTCTTTCATTTTCACAACCACCTCAAGCTGAATACTTATTCACTTTTTATGTATTTTTATTTATTTTTGGTTTTATGGCAAGCAATATTTCAAGAATCTAATAAAAATCTTAAAATTTGCTATTAATAAAAGTTAATGGCTTAAGCTTAATGATTTTTGATTAAGTAATAATGGATTAACAAAATATTGAATTGTTAAATACGAAAATAAATTAAAATTTTTATGAGATGTTAATATCGAAAAAAAGCATGCCATATTGGCATGCCCTCTAACATTATTATTCTTAAAATATATAAAATTATATTTTTGTTATATCAACTACCTTTTTAAAACGATAAAAGATAATTGAGCCAAGTATTACACTTGACATCGCAATAAAAAAGTCAATTAATATGGCATAACTTACATTGAACATAGCTAATTTTGGTACTATAAGCGGAATGATAACAAACGATAGACCGCTAAAAGTATACATACAACCTACAGCAAGACCTTTTCGTGTTGGGAACATTTGTTGCATAACAACCAAAGTTAATTGAAGTACCCCCCCTGCCGCAGTAAATCCCATTCCTATTGCGACGATAACGCACATTGCAGGTGAAACATTAAAATAAAAAATGATTAATACCAACGCAGATAAGGCAGGCAAAATAATGATGCAAAAGATAGGTTTTAATAGATGTTTGACTACAAAAGCCGTAACAAATACAGAAATAATTGAGGCAGTACTATAATAACTAATCAGTTGATTAGCATCAGGTTCGCTCATATTAACAGCTCTGATAGCGATAGTTGGCAACCACTGCAAAACAATAACGAATGTTGCTGTTGTTGTAAATCCCATAATAATTAATAAAATACCTTCAAATCCAAAATTAGGTTTTCCAATAAAATAACTTTGTGAGCATTCATTACTTTTAATGGAGGTATCTATATGTGGAAACTGCTTAGGAAGTAAAAATAGTGTATTAACTATTAAATAAGCAACAAAACCATAAAAAATCCAACCATACCATATTTGGTATTGATGGCAAAAAACAACAATAAATGGAAGAACAAGAGATCCCATTGAAATGAAAGCCTTGATCAATACGCTAGCTGTACCACATGAGTTTGGAAAACATTCTGTTAATGCTGGCATTGAACCAGTATCTAAAAAAGAATTTCCAGCCCCAATAGCAATAGCTAAACAAAAAGCAATATTTATATTAGTACAAAAAGGCATTCCTAGAAAAAAAATAGCATAGCAAGCCATACCTAGACAAATAAATAGTTTGCGACCAAATTTATCTGACAATACACCACCAACAAACATTAATAATATTTTTCCAATTCCTATACCCGAAGCAATTTTACCAATGCCGATTAGATCAATGTTAAGTTGTTTCGATATATCATATGAAAATTGCATGATCACAATTAATGCAATACTTTGTATTATATAATTTGCATATATAGATCCTGCAATTCCATAAGAATTGACCTTTCGATTATCCACTTGTCATACTCCATATGTAAAACATAAAATTATAATTCTATTCAATATACAAGTATCAATATTAATCAGAAAGATAGTAAGTATAAATTTGTTACTTAGCTTTCATTTGGTTCTAGAAAACAATAAAGTTTTATTCAAAAATTAAACTTATATAGAATCTTAATTAAATTTTAAAAATTTATTTTTTCTATTATTAATAAAAATACCACTTTTTAATCGGTATTTTTATTAAAAGAAGTTAAATTAGCTTTGAAGTATTTCAAACATTTTTGCAAGAATCAAACTTTCATCTTGATCAACATTGATCACATGGTGTGCAGCATCATGATATAAAGGTAATCTTTCAGCCAATACCTTTTCCATTTCATCATAAATAGATAGGCCTGTTAGTGACGGTCTTTGAGCAATGTTAGGATCTTTCATTAAACGCGCAGCTAGTGTTGCCGCAGGTGCAGATAAAAAAATAACTATACCATTTTGTTTCATAAAATTCCGGTTATGCTCAGCTAATACCATACCGCCACCAGTTGCAATGACACAATTAGGTTTAGTTGTATCAATCAACACCTGGCTCTCTCTTGCTCTAAATCCTTCCCAACCTTCTTTTTCAACAATTTCGGCTACCGTCTTTTGAGTAGTTTCGAGTAAATATCTATCGGTATCAATGAAAGAAAACGATAGCTTATTTGCTAACATCTTTCCCATCGTTGTTTTACCTGCAGCCCGTGCACCAACTAAAAAAATTGTTTTATTCATATTGGGTTTTATCTTTTCAGATTTATAGAATATATTAACCATGCTAGTGATTCGCTCTTATTTTTGCAACAAATTTTTTACATATTATATAAAAAATATATAACTATATATTTTTTATATAATTAAAAATAACCTATATAGAATATATCCGTAATGAAATGTTTACAATATTATAAGAAAGCTTTTAAAACCTAAAAGTCATCTTAATAAAGTTAATTAACATAACTTTTCTAAACCACGGAAATAGAGCTCTGTTGCAATTGATTGATGTAATCGCCATTGAATCACATCAAGATCTAAATTTACCTTTTTGAACTCTTCGTATGTCATAAAATAGCGAATTGTATTACTACCAATACGATCATTAATACTATTTATAATAATATTTATTTTTTCGTTTCTGATTTTTTTTAGTTCTTGCATTGCTTTTCCGACAAACTCTGGGATCGGCTTTGTACCATTTTCCCAATCATGCCATGTATTAATATCTGTTTTGCCAATATATTCACTAGCTTCTGATACTTTTAGCATAAGAAAACGACGATACGCTTGCAATTCTAAGTTAGTCATAAATGCTCCTTATTATAATGCGCTTGATCTATCCAATTAATATATTAACTTTGCCTATGCCAACGTAATATAGTTGGCAATAGCAGCTAATTATATAAACAGTAGAAAATACGATTAATTCCAATTTAACTAGATATGTTTGCCTGTTTGGTAATTAATGTTTAGCTAAAGCATCAATTACAGCTTGTTTTGCTCGTTCAGAAAGATCTTTTCCTGTCCAAATCTTAAATTGAGCATTTGCTTGACCAATAAACATTTCACGCCCTGAAATAGATTGCCAGCCAGCTTTTTCTGCTTCTTGCCTAAAACAAGTATTATATGGAGTATAAACAATATCGTAAGCCACTCCTTTACCTTTAAACCAAGCTTGTTTATAAGGTGTTTGATTCTCAAATTTACCCGTCATACCTAATGGTGTTGAATTAATAACAATTTGAGCTTCAACTTTGCTACGGTCTTCCCATGAAATAGTTTTAAGGTTGAATTCACTAGCTAATGCCTGAGGTAAATCATCAGCAATATCCGTTACTGTAATATCGGTATAACCAAGTTCCTGTAATCCCACTACAGCTGCTCGTGCAGCACCTCCTGCTCCAAGTAATAACACTTTTTTGAATTCTGCTGGCAGTTTTTTATTTTGAAGTGGCTCCATGAATCCAATAATATCTGTATTATCCCCACAAAGTTTATCCCCTTCCCAATACACCAAATTCGCCGCACCTGCTTTTTTTACATGATCTGTCACTTCATCTAAATAAGGGATGATAGTCTGTTTATGTGGAATAGTGACACATAATCCACGGATATTTAGTAATCTTACTGATTTAAAAAGTGTCGGTATCTCTTCTGGTGGAGTAGGAAAAGGAACTAAAACTGCTGGGATCCCATAATCTTGAAATGACGTAGTATGAATAAGTGGACTCATACTGTGCCCTAAAGGATAACCGATAATGCCATATATACTATACGGCGTGAACTGGTTCATATAATCTCCTTATAAATTGGAAAATTAACACGATATAAATAAAAATCTTAATCAAGCTTATTAAAACATATTTATTATTAAATTAAATCATTTTTTCTAAAATGATGTTAAAGACAGTATATTGTTTTATAATGAATTGTTCGTTATAAGAAAAAAGCAAGTGCTATTACAAAAAATTTTTACAAAAATTTTATCTATCAGATTGATTCAAAATGGTTTTAGGAATTTTTTTTAACTAATAAAATAAATATTATATGAGTTATGCCATTGTAAACTAATTTTATGCATAGGTAAGATAATACTTGAGAATTTGCGCATAACAGCGTATACTTCGCTACCTCATTATTATGGGTGTAGTGTGAGAGGTTAAACTGCTTCTCAGATAGAACTGCAGTAAACTAAAAGCCTGACGAGGTCAATTCCATTAACATATTACGCCCAGGGCTTAAGCATAGAAATTTCGGAGAATTATTGACATGTCACGAGTATGCCAAGTAACAGGAAAAGGTCCTTTAGTAGGAAATAATCGTTCTCATGCGATGAATGCTACTAAACGTCGTTTTCTACCAAACCTTCAAACTCACCGTTTCTGGGTTGAGAGCGAAAAACGTTTTGTAAAATTGCGTGTATCTGCTAAAGGTATGCGTACTATCGATAAAAAGGGTATTGATTCAGTTTTAGCTGAACTTCGTGCCCGTGGTGAAAAGTACTAATAAGGAAACCATATCATGGCTAAAGGTGTACGCGAAAAAATCAGATTAGTTTCTTCTGCTGGTACAGGTCATTTTTATACCACTAGCAAAAATAAAAGAACTATGCCTGAAAAAATGGAGATCAAAAAATACGATCCTGTAGTTCGTCAGCATGTTATTTATAAAGAAGCTAAAATTAAATAGTTATCTAATAAATACTGAAAAACCCAGCAAATGCTGGGTTTTTTTATATCGATTTGTAGACAAAATTATCGCTATTTTCAATAAAACAACATTAACCTATGGAAAATAACGAGTTGTTTATACTTCATAGTTAAATAATCTCTAAAAAATTAAGGTGTGTTCTAGAAATTACTTAAGCTTTGGTTTTCTATTTTTTGAATCGATAAATACTATATCAGGGTATGTAATTAATGAAATACCTAATTATGAAAATAGAGAGCATTGCGAAGTTGATTTCTTTCTGATTAGTGGTCACCGATGGTGAAAGAGTTGAATTTGACATGACAAAATATTTCTTATTCTTATCAATAATTAAATGGATATACTTTGCATAAAACTACCTGATAAACAGGTAGTTTTTTGGGGATAAATTAATCTACATAATTATTTAATCATTTTAAATATTGTTGTTCATAAGCTCTTGCTTTTTTGTCGTCAAAAGTATGTTCCCAACGCGCAATAACAATTGCTGCTAGTGCATTACCAACCACATTAACTACTGTTCTGCCCATATCTAAAATACGTTCTACCCCCATAATATAACCAATCCCTTCAAGAGGAATACCGACACTACCTAGGGTTGCCGATAAAACAAGAATTGACGCACCAGGCACACCTGCAATCCCTTTAGATGCAATCATTAAAGTGATGACAATAATAACCTGATCCAAAATAGTTAAATCTATGTGGAATAACTGTGCTAAAAAGATAACAGTAATACTTTGATAGAGTGTTGAACCATCAAGATTAAATGAATAGCCTGTAGGTATAACAAAGCTAGTTATCGATTTTGGTGCTCCATAAGCTTCCATCTTTTCAATTATTTTAGGCAATGCAGTTTCAGAACTTGCGGTTGAAAATGCAATCACTAATTCTTCTTTCAAGATTTTTAATAATGTAAAAATATTAAATTTACAAATTTTACAAACCAGCCCTAATACCACTAACGTAAAAATAATCATTGCCGAATAGACGGTTAAAATTAATTTAAGTAGTGGAAGTAAAGATTCAAATCCATATTTAGCAACCGTTACCGTGATAAGAGCAAATACACCAATAGGTGCATAACGCATTATCATATTAGTTACTTTAAACATAGTATCTGAAATTACTTTTAAAAATAAAAGAAAAGGTTCACGTTGTTTATCTGGCAAAGACATTAAGCCTAGACCAAAAAAGACACAAAAGAAAATCACAGGTAAAACAGCACCGTCCGTCATAGCTTTAAAGATATTAGCAGGAATCATATCTAATATCATAACAATTAAACCATGAGGTTTACCGCTTAATTCTTCAGCTGCTTGGGTATACTTACTAATGTCTGTCGTTGCAAGTGTTGAGGAGTCAATTCCCGAGCCAGGTGAAAAAATATTTCCCCAAGAAAGACCTAATAAAATAGCAATAGTTGTAATAATTTCAAAATAGAGAATTGTTTTAAAACCTAAGGTCCCTAACCGTTTTGAACCACCAAGACCTGCAATACCTAGAGTTAAAGTACTCAGTATAATTGGCAACACAATCATTTTAATTAACCGAATGAAGATATCGCCTGCAGGCTGAAATATATTTACTATTGAAAATTGATAATATGAATGCAAAGGGTGGTTTGTAGCAGAGAGCTCAAATAAATAAGCACCTACGGCAATTCCTAGAATCAAAGCAATCAAAATTTGCCATGCAAGATTTGTTAATATTTTTTTTATTAAAAATGACATCTAATACTATTCCTTTTTACGATTCTTTAAAATAAAAAAGGATTAGCAAAACTAATCCTTTTAGATTATTAAATAATTAATCCTCGGACACTTGAAGTGAATCGTGCCGTTCATTATTTTCCGATACCTCCGATCCACTTGCGTCATCTTCTGTTTCGGCTATTCGTTGTAATCCCACAACTTTTTCGTTGTCAGCTGTTCGAATAAGCATGACACCTTGAGTGTTACGACCAACAATACTTACCTCTGAAACACGAGTACGAACAAGTGTTCCTGCATCTGTGATTAGCATGATTTGATCGGTTTCATCAACTTGAACTGCGCCAACAACAGTACCATTTCGCTCACTAACTTTGATAGAAATAACACCTTTAGTTGCCCTTGATTTGGTTGGATATAGTTCTTGCTGTGTGCGTTTACCATATCCATTTTGAGTTGCTGTTAAGATTGCGCCACTACCTCTAGGTACAATTAATGAAACCACTTTATCATCGCTATCAAGTTTTATGCCACGTACACCTGCGGCCGTTCTGCCCATACAACGAACTTTATTGGCTGGGAAACGAACAACTTTACCATTAGCAGAGAATAACATAATATCTTCAGTCGTTGAGATTTCACCAATCAGGTTATCATCTTCTGAGTCAATATCTTCAACAATGGCATCATCATTAAGTTCTTCATCATCTACAATAGCTGATGGATCATTGCTAGTTAAATCGACGCCAATTAATTCATCATCATCACGTAAATTAATCGCAATAATACCGCCACTTCGTGGACGACTAAATTCAATTAAAGATGTTTTCTTAACTGTACCTTGTGCTGTAGCCATAAATACACAATGTTCATCATCAAATTCTCGAACAGGTAAGATTGCTGTGATTCGTTCGTTTTCTTCAAGAGGTAACAAATTAATAATTGGACGACCTCGAGAACCACGGCTGGCTTCAGGCAGTTGGTAAACTTTCATCCAATATAATCGACCACGGCTTGAGAAGCAAAGAATCGTATCATGGGTATTGGCAATTAATAGTTTTTCGACAAAGTCTTCTTCTTTAATTTTAGTGGCAGATTTACCTTTACCACCTCGACGTTGAGCTTCATAATCTGAAAGTGGTTGATATTTTACATAACCTTGATGGGAAAGAGTAACGACCACATCTTCTTGAGCAATAAGATCTTCAATATTAATATCTGCACTGCTCGCTGTAATTTCTGTTCTTCTAGCATCTTGGAATTGGTCTCGAACGCTTTCTAATTCTTCACGAATCACTTCCATTAAACGTTCTGAGCTAGCTAAAATATGTAATAACTCACCAATTTGAACCAATAATTCTTTGTATTCATCAAGAATTTTTTCATGTTCAAGGCCGGTTAAGCGGTGTAAGCGGAGATCTAAAATCGCTTGAGCCTGTGCTTCTGATAAATAATAATGTCCATCATGAATACCAAACTCTGGTGCTAAATCTTCTGGTCTAGCTGCATCATTACCTGCTTTTTCTAGCATGGCAGCAACATTTCCAAGTTGCCAAGCTTGGCTCAATAATTTAGTTTTTGCTTCACTAGGTGTTGCAGCAGCACGAATAAGCTCAATGATAGGATCAATATTGGCAAGTGCGATTGCTAAACCTTCTAATACATGAGCACGTTCGCGTGCTTTGCGTAATTCATAAATGGTTCGACGAGTTACAACTTCTCGTCTATGAAGCACAAAAGCCTCAATCATTTCGCGTAAATTTAGGAGTTTTGGTTGGCCTTTATGTAAAGCCACCATATTGATACCAAATGAAACTTGTAATTGAGTCAAAGAGAAAAGGTTATTTAATACAACTTCACCAACAGCATCACGTTTGATTTCAATAACTATGCGCATACCGTCTTTATCTGATTCATCACGTAATGCCGAAATACCTTCTATTTTTTTATCTTTAACTAATTCTGCAATTTTTTCGATCAGTTTTTTCTTATTAACCTGATACGGAATCTCATTAACAATAATGGTTTCACGTCCACTATGATCATCAACTTCTATGGTAGCTTTAGAGCGAATATAGATAATACCACGACCTGTGCGATACGCATTTTCAATACCTTTTCGACCATTAATTAATGCTGCTGTTGGAAAATCTGGCCCATGGATATACTCCATTAAACCATCGACTGAAATATTTTCGTCTTCAATAAAAGCCAAGCAACCATTGATAACTTCAGAGAGATTATGAGGAGGAATGTTAGTCGCCATACCAACAGCAATCCCTGATGCGCCATTAATTAATAAGTTAGGAATTCGTGTTGGTAACACATCTGGGATCATTTCTGAACCATCGTAATTAGGTGAAAAATCAACTGTCTCTTTATCTAGATCAGTTAATAATGCTCCCGCAAACTTTTGCATACGAATTTCAGTATAACGCATCGCAGCAGCTGAATCGCCATCAACAGAACCAAAGTTACCTTGACCATCAACCAACATATAACGTAATGAGAATGGTTGAGCCATACGTACAATTGTGTCATAAACTGCTGAATCACCATGTGGATGATATTTACCGATTACATCCCCAACAACACGAGCAGACTTCCTATAAGGTTTATTCCAATCATATCCAGCTTCATGCATAGCAAATAAAACGCGCCGGTGAACAGGTTTTAAACCGTCACGGACATCAGGTAAGGCACGCCCAACAATGACAGACATTGCATAGTCAAGATAAGAAGATTTTAATTCATCTTCTATATTAACGGGGGTTATTTCTTTGGCTAGTTCGGTCATAACACCATGTACTCTTATTAATTTAAGTCATCAAAATAGTTCACAATTATAGCATAAAATCACTATTAATGCAGAATTAAACCGTCTTTATTTCAGCTTATTTACTGTGAATAAATAGTCTATTCTCGATTAATTGGCACAAGCAATTTAGAATCATAGCGTGCATTTCGTATGCCATCACTTTTTTGTAAGACGGAATTCTAATTTCAATATCGTTCTGGCCTAATAAGCCAATAACTTCACCACCATCAAAAGCAGTTAATGCGACAATTTTCATATCTTTAATTACCGCTTCTTGAACTGCACGAATGATAGATCTGCTATTCCCTTGGCAAGTTGCTATTATTAAAACATCACTTTGTTGCCCTAATGCTTGAATTTGACGAGCATAAATCTCCTCATGATTAGCTATAGCACTTAATAAAACATTGTCTGATACTAAAGCCATTGCAGGAATACTTGGTCTTTCAATATTAATACTGGTGATTAAACGTGAAGTAAAGCTTTGTACATTAGCTGCTGATGAACCATTACCACAACTCATAATTTTGTTGCCATTAAGTAAACTATCGACAATAATATTCGCTGCCTTTTCAATAGAATAGCCAAGTGATTCTGCCATCACGATTTGAGTTTGAATACTTTCAGTGAAGTAATTTTTAATTAAATCTTGCACACTTTTCACCTAAAATTAAAATGCATTAATAATCCATTTTTTGCTGTTACCTGTAATAGCAAAAATATCAAACCTAAATTCTGTATCTTCAATATTTAAATTTTGCGCCATCATCCATTGTTGGGCAGCCTGCCTGATTTTATTTTGTTTATTTAGTGTAACTGTCATCTCCGCATCACCAAAGTTAGCATTTTTTCGATAACGTACTTCAATAAAAACAAGACATTTATTATCAAGCATAATTAAATCCAGCTCTCCAAAGCGAAATTGGCTATTATGTGCAAGAAGTATAAGCCCTTGCTTAAGTAAATATTTGCAAGCTATATTTTCATAATGCTCGCCAATTTGTTTTTTATTCGCTTTTTGAATCAGATTTATCTTCACCATAAATATATTGCTGCCAGGAGAGTGCACGTGTCACTTCGCATTGATCACTTGTTGATAATTTACCTGTCATACCATCTAAAAAATTAGGTTGATATGAATTAAGTTGATTAAAACGATTTGTTAGTCTCCACGCATCAATGCCCATTGCATACAGGCGAATTAATGAATAATCTTTCTGAATGTTGCTAGGTATATTTGTATTTACCTTATCCATTTGATTTATAACCATAGGGATATCTGCATATTCAGTTTTATTCATATCATAATTAAAGTCATTAGAAGCATTAGCTACATGACTTTTAGAACTTGAATAAAGTGTAACCGCAGATGAATTTCCAATAGTTTTATTTGCACCCATATCAAGCATTGGCTTTATCAACGTCAATTCATCATATGAAGAATAAACATAAATAGCATCAAATCCAGCAGATACCATTCCCCCTGATAGCGTTTCATCTATCAAAATAGGATTGCCAGCAAGACTAATCCCTATGTTACGATTCATATTGGCGCTTAGTGTTTGAGTGTTACCAAAATATTGTACGTAAGCTTGTGAACTATTTGCTGACAATTGTGACCACTGTACAGCAAAACTTTGTGCAACACGTTTACCCAAATCATTTTGAGGGACTAACAGTAATGGTTTTATTTTATTTTGAGAATAAATATGGTCTGCCGCATCTTTTGCTTCATCTTCAGGAGATAAAGCAAAATAACAAATTTTATTTGCAGACGCAGTAGTGTTATCAACCTTATTCAAGGCTAAGACAGGAATAGCTGGCTCTAGTGATTTTAATTCAATAACTTCTTTCTTTAATAAAGGACCTACAATTAACTCAACATTTTGTTCCTGTGCTTGCTGGATTAAAGTATTCATTGGCGCACTAGTTGTATCAAGTATAATCACATTTTGTTGTGGTTCTTGTGGAAAAAACTTAATTCCATCCATGTAACCTTGACGAATTGTTTCACCAAATATACGTGAAGAGCTATTTAATGGTAACAATAATGCAACTTTTTTTGCATTAGCATCAACAGCAAGTGTTTGTTCTCCAGTTAATATCGAGATAATCTCTTTTGCGGGATGATCTGGATATTGTATAGCCCAATTGTTAATAGCTTGTTTTAATAGCTGTTTTTGATTTTCGGATTTTGTAGCAATAATTTCTGGTGTATCATCATCTTGTGGAGTGGATGCTTTACTCGCATTTTGGTAAGCATAAGCTAAATCAACCCAACCTTGTAATATAGTTTCATTTTCATCAACTAAAATTTTGCGGATTTTACCAGATTTTAATTTACGGAAAAAATTCCATGTATTATTTAATAATTGCCTTTTTTCTGTTTCTGATACATATTTTTCTAATTGAAGATAATCGTGGGCTTGAGCATTAATATCTTTACCATTTATATCTAAACCCAATTTAATAATGTAATAACGATACAGTTGTGAATTAGACAAATTTTCAATAGTGAATTGATTCAGATCAAATGATTTCCTTTTTTTTACAGCGATTTGACCCTCTGATAATAACTTTTCTTTTTGTTGCTCATCATTAAGTTTGGGTGGTAAATTTGATAATAATGTAGTTGCTTGTGAAAATTTATTTTCTTTTATTAGTGCACGAATAGCTAATAATTGCCAATTAACTTTATCTATTCCAGAACTATTATCTGCTTGTGAAAGATAATAACTAGAATTTTTGTTATCATCAAAGTTAAGAGATTTCTCTGAATTTCCTAAAGTACAACATACCAAAAATGTAAATAATGGTATTATTAATATAGCATAAAAGTAACGTTTCAAGTTCATACCTACTCTCTTATAATTTTGTTATCCCCAAATTCGTTGTACATGAACCGTAATTTCTTCTCGATCATGATAAAGCTGTTTTGCTTGAATTTGTACGTTGATTTTTTTATTATTTAACTCTTTATTTAACGAATATAGATTTTGTTTTACTTCTTCATAACGTTTTTTCATTGGTAATTTGAGGTTAAAAATAGCCTCTCTACACCAACCATTAATTAACCATTTGGCTATTAATTCTGTTACTTTAGCTGGTTTCTCAACCATATCACAAACCAACCAATAAATATTATGCTTTTTAGGTATAAATTTAAAGCCATCTTCCCGATAATGTTTAACTTGTCCAGTTTCCATCAATTTTTCATCCATAGGTCCATTATCAATGGCATAAACCATCATACTTCTTTTAACCAGTTGATAAGTCCAACCTCCAGGACAAGCACCCAAATCAACAGCGTTTAAACCACCTTTTAATCGCTCCTCCCACTCATCATAAGGAATAAAAATATGGAAGGCTTCTTCTAATTTTAATGTAGAACGGCTTGGCGCATCAGAGGGAAATTTTAATCTTGGAATTCCCATATAAAAAGGCGAATTATTTTGACTTAGTGAATAACCAACATAACAACTGGTATTACTGATAAAAAATAAGTGGACAACGGGTCTTGATGGATTCTCAATTTTTAATAAAATACGTTTACTTCTTAATGCTTGACGAAAGGGCACGGTAAATTTACGACAAAAGCCAGAAAGCGCTTTACCTTCATTTGTATCAGCAACTTCAACACGTAGATCTCCAGCTTTGTCAATACATCCAGATAATGCATCAATGATTGGAGAAATACGGTTATCTGTAGGTAAATCAACTAATAGATCACCTGCTACAAACATTTGCCTTGCAAAAATTAGTGTTCGAAAATCTAAATTTTTTATTAATAATTGTGCATCATCATCTTGATAGCATTCAAAAACAACATAACCACTGTTTTCTTTAACTTTAGCAAAGCCATATACTTCTTTCTGAGCAGCTTTATCTGTAATTTCGTTAGCACACTCTTTTTCAAATCCACAACGGCAATAAAGAATAATTTTGTTTAGTTTTTGCATATTATAATTTTTTGCTCTTTCAACAGAAGCTATAAAAAATATTCATATTAATCAGATTGAACATTATCAGTATATAAAGGTGCATCACCTTTTGGACGAGTTTTAAATCTTCGATGTAACCACATATATTGCTCAGGTGCTTTTAGAATTTCTTGTTCAATCGCTTTGTTCATAAAAGTAGCAGCAAGTACATCATCATCAATTGGATAATCTTCAAGCTCTGATGTTACATAAACAGTGTAACGACCATCTTTCTCACGCTTAGGAGTAAATGGTATAATAGCTGGCTGAGCTAATTTCACTAATATACGCGTGCCTACAGTTGTTGCAGCTTTTTTTACTGAAAATAGAGGCGCAAATACACTATTTTTAGGACCATAATCATGATCTGGTGCATACCAAAGTAATTCACCATTTTTTAGTGCGCGGATCATTCCTTTAGTATTATGTCGATCCAACATATATTTGTTTGATTTGAGCCGCCCTTTAAGCTGAACATAATCCATTACAGGATTATCATTTGGACGGTACACTCCGACTCCAGGATGGTTCATTCCTAAGATACGTGCACCTAATTCTAATGTCAGAAAATGAATACCAATGAGCAAAACACCTTGACCTGATTGTTGAACTTTTGTGATATGAAAATCGTCTACAATAGAAACTTTTTTAGCAAGCCGTTTATCAGACCAAAACCATGCCATACCAGTTTCAAAAATTGCTAAACCTGTTGAAATAAAATTCTCACGCAACATCTGATCACGTTCAGATTGTGTTTTTTCAGGAAAACAGAGTTTAAGATTTTGCCTAGCCGTTTCTTTACGTTTGCCGATTAATTTCATCGAAAGCAATCCTAACCCTTTTCCCAATTGATAAATGATTGGATATGGCAATAAAACGATTAAATATAAAATACCAATACCAAGCCACGTTAACCAATAACGAGGATGTAATAAACTTTTAGTAAAAATAGGGCGAATTTCTTGATTTTGACTCATATTAAGATCAAATTATTATTAATAATACAGTTGCTTATTATATCTTATTTTTCGGGAGCATAAAATAAACAAAGTCTAAGGACTTTATATCATTATTCTGTGACTAAATTTGTTATCAGTTTATATTTAAGTAGCTCACAGTTAAAACTATTAGCTATTCTTAAAATTATCTATTTTTATACTGAAACACATAGTTACCTGAAACTTTTTAACGAAAATCAAACAGCAACAGGCGCTTTGATTGCTGGATACGGTTCATAACCAACAATTTCAAAATCCTCAAACTCATAATCAAAAATTGTTGGAGGTTTACGTTTAATAACTAATTTTGGCAATACTCTTGGTTCACGACATAGTTGCAAATGAGCTTGTTCTATATGATTAGAATAAAGATGTGTATCACCACCAGTCCACACAAAATCACCTACTTGTAATTCGCATTGCTGTGCAATCATGTGTACCAACAAAGAATAGCTGGCTATATTAAATGGTAATCCTAAAAATACATCACAAGAACGTTGATAAAGTTGACAAGATAGTTTGCCATTTGCAACATAAAATTGGAAGAAGGCATGACACGGTGCTAATGCCATTTGATCTAATTCTCCAACATTCCAAGCAGAAACAATCATACGTCTAGAGTCAGGATCATTTTTAATTTGATCAATTAACTGTGAAATCTGATCTATTTGACGACCATCAGCCGCTCCCCATGCCCGCCATTGTTTGCCATAAACAGGACCTAAATCACCATTTTCATCAGCCCATTCATTCCAAATAGTTACCTTATTGTCCTGAAGATACTTAACATTTGTATCCCCCTTCAAAAACCAAAGCAATTCATGAATAATTGAACGTAAATGACACTTTTTAGTCGTAACAAGAGGAAAACCTTCTTGTAAATTAAACCGCATTTGATGCCCAAAAATAGATAGTGTTCCAATACCTGTTCGATCTGATTTAGGTGTACCTTCATCTAAAATTTTTTGCATTAACGTTAAATATTGTTTCATTGTGTTTTTGCCTTATTATTAAATCTATATGCAAATAAAAGAATAAAAATACCACCAATAATCATTGGTAAACATAATATTTGTCCCATACTGATAATATTTAAAAATAAGCCTAACTGCTCATCTGGTTGTCTAAAAAATTCTATAACAAATCTAAATAAACCATAGCAAAATAAAAATAAGCCAGATACAGAGCCTGTAGGTCTTGGTTTTCGAATAAAAATATTTAAAATAATAAACAGTACTATTCCCTCAAACACCATTTCATAAAGCTGTGAAGGATGCCTTGGTAAAATACCATTTAATTGGGAATAAAGTGAAAACCACTCTGGATGAGACTGAACAAACATAAAATCGGCATGTGATGATGTTGGAAATAACATACCAATCGATGAATCAGTTACTCTCCCCCAAAGTTCTCCATTAATAAAATTACCAAATCGCCCAAACATCAAACCAATCGGGACAAGAGGGGCAACAAAATCACCGACTTGCATAAAAGTTTTCTTTGTTCCCTTTGCAAAAAGGGCAATAACGCAAATCGCACCAATTAAACCACCATGAAAAGACATACCGCCTTCCCAGACTTTAAATAAAATTATAGGATCTTTGATAAAAGCTTCTAAATTATAGAAGAAGACATAGCCTAAACGGCCTCCAATAAAAAGACCTAAAAACCCCCAAAATAATAAATTTTCAACCTGCTGTGACGTCCATTGACTATTTGGCTTATTTGCACGGCGCTTAGCCAAATAAAGTGCACCCAGCACTCCAAATAAATACATTGCACCATACCAATGAAGTGATACCGGACCAATGGAAAAGGCTATTGGATCGAAATTAGGGAATTGTAAATATTGATTCATTTTTTATTACGCTTTTTGTTTTTCCGTTTATTAGCAAAGAAATTAAATCGTTTCTTTTTAGAAATATTAGTTACTGATGTCTCTATTTCAGACTGTATAGCAAACACAGATAAAGAAAATTCCTTCATTGCCTTTCTATAGACATCTCGTTTAAATGCAATCACCTGTCGAATGGGATACCAATAACTAACCCATTTCCAATCATCAAATTCAGGTGCTGAGGATGTATTGAGATTAATGACTGATACATCAGATATTAATTCTAATAAAAACCATTTTTGTTTTTGCCCAATACAAACTGGCTGATTTTCCCAACGGATCATCCTTTTGGGTAACTTATATCGTAACCAACCATTAGTAACGGATAAAATCTTCACATCTTTTGATGATAAACCAACTTCTTCGTTTAATTCGCGAAACATTGCCTGCTCAGGCGTTTCGCTTTGTTTTATTCCGCCCTGAGGAAATTGCCAAGAATTTTGCCCATACCGACGAGCCCAAAGTACTTGACCATACCTGTTACAAATAACTATTCCTACATTCGGACGGTAGCCATCATTATCGATCACTGACTACCTCAAAAAAATTTTCCTTGTATAGCTGAATTGTTTCATACATACAGCAAGAAATAAATAGAAAATAATTACAAAGTGACAAATACCTTCTTTTTTTGACTGTTTTTTATACTAATTAATATTTGTTACTGCATTAATTAATTTTCAATAATCAAAATGATATTTAATAAATATTCCAAAAAGCAAAAAGCCCAGCATG
>NZ_FMWS01000034.1:0-17650 GCF_900103255.1 Gilliamella bombi
AACCGGAATACCCGCTTCAGCTTCTTTTAAAATAGCCACGATTTGATGTTCAGTCATTTTTTCATAATTAAATCCCCTTTTCTTTTATCATAGAGAATTTTCTACTTTTTTGCTGTACTATTTTAGGGGATAGTTACAACCCCATTTTAAGAAGTTCATTAACAGATTGTCTCATAAAAGATCCTTACCATGTTTTCATTAATTTTATAAAACCATTTTGTAGCACTAAAAATATATATAATAGTCTCCTGAAGATGATGTTTACCAATCAAATTGGTATAAATAATTCACTGAATAGCTACGTTTTATTTGCAATACTCACCGTTATCAATAAAAGAAAACAATAATTTTGAGATATCTAATTTAATTAACATGTTAAACAACATTCGTCCAAGCAAATAAAAAGGACTCCATATTATCTCAATCAAAGTCTAAAAACGAATCACTTTCATAATAAAACATGTAAAAACTAAATAATTAATTTTTATAAAATTTTTGCTATAAGTTATGTGCGTAGATTTACATATTCCTCAAAAAAACTGTTGAATGACGGTGCGAGAACATTTGATATTTTTCTTGAAAAAAGATCATAATTAACTATTGTTCCATAAGTATTTCTTCCACAATCAACACACCAACATACATCATCATCTCTAAAGTAAATAACAGCCATATCTAATGGTAACGCGTATTCATTTCTACATAGGCAAGTATCATAATAAATAGCGCCTCCTGACTCAACCAAAGCATCATTATCAACTATACCTGACAATTCTTCTCCAACAAGCCCTCCACCACCAACTAATAAAATAAATTCTTTTAACTCGTTTGGTAACGACAATTTTAAATTATTTTCAAGTATATTAATTTGTGATTCATCACAAGCTCCAAGCCAATACACTTCATCTTGAGCCTCATGATTTAAACGCATAACAAGATTTTTAATACTACTCATATAATTACCCTACCTAAAATCGAATACTTTCAATTTCCAATATCCTTTTCTAAATTTATGATACTGCCTATCTAGTCATTTATTTTTGGTTAAATAGATGAATTCACTGTTTTTGAAGTACCTAGATTAATATCTGAAGAATTTTATATAACTTACAACTAAAGCCAACCTACTAATATCATACTGATACAAATTAATCCCACTCAACAACCAATCAAATCTAGCTAAATAAAATTACCTATGCTCAGCTCATAATACTTAAAAGTATTGTAATGCAGGCTGGTTTATCCGTCTAAATATTGTCCATGATACCTGAAATTTTGCTCTATTAATTGGTGTTCAATTTTCTGAATCCATTTTCCCCATAATTGATAACTGCATTACCCTTGTCTACGCCGTCTAGCTGCTACGATTTAATACATTAAATAAAATGGGCTAAGCAATTTATTAGAGATAATTAATTTTTTTATTAAGTTATAATAATAATTATATTGGAAATTTTTTATTTTTATAGGTTGACCACAAGTGCGTGATAGCCCAATTTTTATATTTCTTAGCAATAAAACTCTTAGCTATTATCTCAATATCATCAGAAATTCGGGAAGATATTTCAAAATTATTAATTATTTTAAAAGATTGTTTAAAAGCCTTTTCTCGTAACATATTAATAAATTTCACTTCATTCGCATTAAAGTCACACATTTTCAAAGAATTAAAAACATTCATCCACTGATAATCAAATTCGGATTCATCTCTTAAATCCAATGCATTATCAACGTCTAATAATTTTAAAAAATTGAAATTTGTTGAAGTAGATAAATAGTCATCAATTTCGATAAGATTTTTGTCATTCATTTCATTAATCCTAGTTCTTTAAACCAACTTTTCATGAAATTAGCAACTTTAGAGTATGTTACAAAAATACTCAAATTATAAATTTGGGATTAACTTTAATATCATCTAGGCCTGAATATGCTCTATGATATGCATCAAACAATTTTTACTGAAACTATAAAATCGTTTTGTAATGGTTAAATAACATTTCTTTCCGCATTATAAGCGACAGTAGCAAACTCGGGTACTTTTTGCTTAAAGAATAAAGCTGATCTAGCCTTAAAATTTCCCCTTACAGTCAACAATCTGATGTTTTTTCGATACGTAGGGCTAGGGCGTTATAAAGGTGGTATAAGGATAGCACTGGTGGTCTGTTTGCTTTTTTATAAGATTTAGAAAATCAACATGTTATTTTTCTTTATAACATCAATTAAGACATTTTACTCGGATTATATTTAATAAAGCCTGCAATCTGAGCGTGGTTCAATTTCTCTTATACCAATTTTACTTACTTTTTCTAAGATCAAATCATAGCAATAAAAAATATCCTCATTTTTTTTTAAAATTACTCCCTCCAGACAGACTTTATATATTCCTTTAGGAATATCGGTATTATTCCAACCAGTATATTCTTCCCACTCCCAAAAAACTGACATATCAGCAATATATAAATCTCCAGTAACATTAAGATAAAAATATTTATCACTGAATATAATGGATCTATTCTCATTACAAGGAGTTTCATTTAAAAACAAACGAACAACGTAGCCACCATCATCAATACCCATGATAGGTAAGGCAATTCCTTCATCAAGCACAGAATCACCTTTGCCTGTTGTAGTAAATTCTTTGAGAATATTTTCTCCATTATTTATTTTTCCCCCAAAGGGGATAAATATCCCTGGATAGTCGAAAATAATTATCCCATTAAAATCTACATCAACGTATATTGTCTTAACCACTTTTACCTCTTGGTAATTTTCCACAGTTGTTCATTATTAAACCATTTTAATAATTTTGTATGAGCTTTTTTCAGCGAATTCATTAAGTACCTAAATATATTTTAAAAGCAATTGGTATATAAATAATAAAATGTAAAAGATAAAATAAATTCTTTACTTTTAACTATTAATCATAGACACCAATCTCTTCTGCTTTTGCAATTAACTCATCTTGCAATGAACCTTGTATTTCATCTCCATCATACTCAAGAATGAAATCACCACTAATATTCGGGGGAAAACATGAACCGTCTATGGTTCCAAAAATCGTTGACATTGTATCTACTATTACTATACGCAGAAAATTAAAAATCTTTTCTTGGTCTTTATCTGATAGCTTTGTGATAATACTTCTTGCTCTTGCAAAAGGATCATCATCGTTCGTAGGTTGACTTGAATCACTTAAATGAATTTTATAATATTCAAGTGTATCATCCAAAAGTATAGATAAAAGTGAGGTAACTACTAATTCATCTTTTCCTATTTTATTCATTTAACAACCTCCTTTTCCATTAGGCTTTATTTTTCACTCGGTTCAACAGCACTATATCATAAAGAAAACGTAGCATTCACCGATTTGTTAAAATGTATAATAATCACATAAACCAAAAAGCCACTAAACCTAACTACCAATAAATAAATGGAAAAGCAGAAAGAGTGGTACGAACTTTAATGGAGATATGGCATAATCAGCAAATATCCGAAGATTCAAAAAATAGAAAACAAAAGTTTAAGCGATTTATTAGCTATTATAATACAATTAAATCTCATCAAGCGATATCCAGTAAAAAGCCTTATGAGTTTTTAGAGGGTTATTTTAGTCATGAAATGTAGACAACCCACTGTTTTCTTTTAACAAAGATATTATCAAATTTTTGTGTGGAGATTATTATGAGCCATATGTGGACATTTCAACGTGTTGGTGGGCTTGATCAAGTCGTATTTAAAAGTGCCAGTGATATTATCAATTTACCTGATTTAGATCCTAAATTATGGGTCGCTCTAAGTTGCCCAACAACAGGGTTGGATTTTGATGAACGAACCTTATCTCTACTCGATTCAGATAATGACGGACGTATTCGCATACCTGATATTTTAGACGCCATTAGCTGGACTTGCGATAAAATCAATTCATTTGATAGTATCTTAAGTACAAGTGAAACACTACCATTATCACAAATTAACTCATCGACCCCGCAAGGAAAAAAATTATCGGTCACCGCACAAAGCATTTTAGCTAGCTTAAATAAAAAAAATGTGGATTATTTAACACAAGATGATATACAACAATCAATAAAAATCAATGCTAACAAACTTTATAATGGTGATTTGATCTTTCCTCCATCAAACGAATTGTCACCAAACATGCAAATGTTTATTACAACAGCAATCAAAACTACTGGTGCACAAAAAGATATGAGTGGGCAAGATGGCATTGATTTAAACATAGCAACCACCTTTGTTGAAAATCTACAAACGTGGTTACAATGGCAAACAAAAATAAGTAATACGCAAACCCCATTTGGTGAAAATACCGCAGAAATTTGGAAACTAATTCAGCTATTAAAACCCAAAATTGATGATTATTTTTTACGTGCTGAATTAGCACAATACGCCCCTCAAGCACAAACGGCACTTAATGTCGACGAAAAATATATTGTACCAACGCAAAACGGATTACTATCTGAAGAAGAATTAGCCGAATTACCGCTATCCAAAATCGACACAACTGATACTCTAGATCTAGTCAATGGGCTAAATCCACTTTGGAAAGCTAAAATCAGCCGATTTAAGGCATTAATAGAATCATCATTATCCAACCCAGACCAACTAACACAACAAGAATGGCAAAATATACAACAAAGCTTGCAAGCATATACCTCACTTATTAGCACTAAGCCCGAAATAGCACACTTAACTGTTGAAATTGAGCCTTCGGCCAGTATAGATGATATTCCTATTAGCATCATTACCAACCTAGCTAACAATGATTTACTGACCGAATTTGAGAAGATGGTTGAACAAGATAATCAAACACCGATATCCGCATCAGATATTCTCGTGTTAGAAAAATTAGTCCTATTTCATAAACATCTTTACCGTTTGCTAGTTAACTTTACCTCTTTTGCAGACTTCTTTCAGCCTGAAACACGAGCAGCATTTCAACTTGGTGAACTCTACATTGATGGTCGCTGTGCAACACTTTGCGTTGCGGTCGATAATATTGCCAAACACGCAACCATGGCAAATTATTCTGAACTCTGTTTACTTTATTGTGAATGCACTAGACATGGACAAAAACAGCTAATTGCAGCAGCAATGACAGCAGGACAAGGTGATTTATTAATTGAAGGTCGCAATGGTGTGTTTATTGACAATAAAGGTAACGATTGGGATGCCAATGTTGTGAAAATAATCACTAAGCCAATCAGCATCCAACAAGCTATTTGGGCACCTTATCAACGTATGGGGCGTGTGATTACCGAACAAATTAACAAATGGGCAAGCAGCAAAGATGCCGATATCGAAAAATCAAGCGAACAAGCACTACAAAATCCAGCTAATAAATTTGATATTGGTAAAAGTGTAGGGATTTTTGCTGCAATTGGTTTAGCCATTGGCGCAATCGGCACAGCATTAGCCACAATATTCCAAGCCATTTTTGCGCTAGCTTGGTGGCAAGTACCTTTAGTTTTTATTGGATTATTTCTAATTATTTCAGGACCTTCTGTTATTTTAGCATGGTTAAAATTACGTCGAAGAACACTTGGACCATTACTAGAAGCATCAGGTTGGGCAATTAATGGGCAAGTCAAAATCAACTTAATGCTAGGAAGCTTGCTCACTAGCAAAGCCCAGCTCCCTACCAATGCAAAACGTAATTTGCGCGATCCAATGAAACAACGTCACAACAAACTAATTATTATTTTTTGGTTGGCAATTTTACTTGGTGTTGGAGTTACAGGAGGCTGGTTATGGCATGAAGGTTACCTTGACCGCTATATCGAACAACACAATCAAGAACAAACCCAAAGCAAAACTGACACAAATGCCAATATTGGTAAATAAAAGCAAAAAACCATTTCGCCGACAACCGTCGGCGAAATGAAACAACCATTAATGCTGATAAACTGGCAAACGGCGGCAAATTGCAAGCACCTTTTCTTTCACAGCTTGGATGGTTTGCTCATCATCTATATTATCTAAAACATCACAAATCCAATTAGCTAAATCTCGCGATTCGGCTTCTTTAAAGCCTCGGCGAGTAATAGCCGGCGTACCAATGCGCACACCAGATGTTACAAATGGGCTTTGTGGATCTTTTGGTACACTATTTTTATTAACGGTAATATTAGCACTACCTAAAGCCGCATCAGCTTCTTTACCTGTGATATTTTTATCGACTAAATCAATTAAAAACAGATGATTTTGTGTTTCACCAGAAACTACTTTATAGCCACGTTGCAAAATCACCTCGACCATAGCTTTAGCGTTTTTCACCACTTGTTGTTGATAGATTTTATACTCAGGCTCCATCGCCTCTTTTAACGCAACTGCTTTAGCGGCAATTACATGCATTAAAGGACCACCTTGTGCTCCAGGAAAGACAGCCGAATTTAACTTTTTATATAATTCTTCACTACCACCTTTAGCCAAAATCAAACCGCCACGAGGACCACCTAAAGTTTTATGAGTTGTAGTAGTAACAACGTGTGCATAAGGAACAGGATTTGGATAAACACCTGCCGCAACTAGCCCTGCCACATGCGCCATATCCACAAAAAAATAAGCGCCCACACTATCGGCGATTTCACGCATACGTTGCCAATCCACCACCCCAGAATAAGCCGAAAAACCACCAATAATCATTTTAGGTTTAGATTCTTGGGCTGTTTTAGCTAACTTGTCATAATCAATACGCCCTGAATCATCAACACCATAATCCACAACATGATAAAGTTTACCCGAAAAGCTAACGGGCGAACCGTGCGTCAAATGCCCACCTTCAGACAAATTCATACCTAAAACAGTATCGCCTGTATTTAAAAGCGCCATATAAACGGCAAAATTAGCTTGTGAACCTGAATGCGGTTGCACATTAGCATAATCAGCACCAAATAAAGCCTTAGCACGATCAATTGCTAATTTTTCAACAACATCAACATACTCACAACCACCATAATAACGTTTTCCGGGATAACCTTCGGCATATTTATTGGTTAATTGCGAACCTTGCGCTTGCATTACTCGTGGGCTGGTGTAGTTTTCTGATGCGATCAGTTCAAGGTGATCTTCTTGGCGCTGTTCTTCACCTTTAATAGCATTCCACAATTCCGCATCATAATCGGCAATAGTCATATCTTTACTAAACATGTTAACTCCTAGTTATTAATCGCAACAAACCTTAAACGTTGTCGCACACTACAGTATAAAAAAACAACACCAATTATCCTTACTTAATCAGTGCTTAATTTCAATCTTTTTTTTTGAGTTATAAAAAATATTTATATATTGTTGAAAAGTAGTATTATGGATAAGATATGGCATACAAGACATATTGCTAAAATAATTAAAAATTTTATTTGGTTTATAATGCAACTTCATTTAGTCGTTAATACATTCGGTTCCGATTTACAACGTCGTTACGGCGAAAAGATCTATAAACTTACTTTACATGGTGGCTTTAGCTGTCCCAATCGAGATGGTACTATTAGTCAAGGTGGTTGTACTTTTTGTAATGTTGCCTCAATCATTGATGAATCTATTCAGGTTAAATCAATTTCTGAACAATTAACCTCGCAAGCCCAACAGATGAAAAAGTCTAAACGATACCTTGCTTATTTTCAAGCTTATACCAGCACCTACGCCGAGGTTGAAATTCTAAAAAGTATGTATGAAGAAGCCCTGAATAGTGCGGATATTGTTGGGCTTTGTGTTGGCACTCGCCCTGATTGTGTTCCTGATGAAGCACTTGATTTGCTTGCGAATTATCAATCCAATGGCTATGAAGTTTGGTTAGAACTTGGTTTACAAACTGCTCATAACAAAACCTTACACGATATTAATCGAGGGCATACTTTTAATGATTATTATCAAACCGTACAAAAGGCACGCAAGCTTGGCATTAAGGTCTGTACTCACTTAATTATTGGTTTACCAAAAGAAACCAAACAAGATAACTTTATAACCCTTGAGCGTGTGCTCGACTGTGGTGTGGACGGTTTAAAATTACACCCTTTACATATTGTTGAAGGTAGTATTATGGCAAAAGCGTGGCGGGCTGGGCGGCTTCCAGTATTATCATTAGATGAATATGTCGATATTGCAGGCGATATTATTCGCCAAACGCCAGCCAATATTTTGTATCATCGCATATCAGCTAATGCCAGAAAACCAACTTTACTTGCTCCTGATTGGTGTGAAAACCATTGGCAATCGATGAATGCTGTTGATCACAATTTACGCCAGTTTGGTGCTCAAGGTAGTGCTATTGGTGATAGTTACTTTTTTAAATCATAAGTGGATTTAATGATTATGAAAAAGGACATCCTTTCATTTATCCACTTCGCCTTTTTATTAATAATTATTAATTTATTTTCAACCAATAAATATGAATGGATGATTTTTACAGGTGATCCAGACAACCCTTGCACGTTACCATTAGGTGGAAGAAATAGTGAAGACGTTTTTCTTATCCTTACCATTCCCTTAATTTTGAGTTTATTTTTTATAAAAAATAGAAAAATAAGATATATCTATTTGTCCCTTGCTATTCTCTATTGTTTTTGGTCATTCTTTTTACGTTTTCAATGGTGCTAACAATTTCATTTAAAATTATTATAGTTTGAGAGATTATCAATAGCGTAACGCACCCACACTAAGAATAAAACCAAACTATAATGGTATAGACTCTTGAATTATTTTTACAAATGACAGTATGCTTATTCAACTGCCACTATGACCCAAATTTTACAGCAAATTTGGGTCTATAAAAATCAAACTTTGCACCCAAATAAATACTAAGTATATAATACGCCTTTCAAACTTGAGACAATCTGCATGCAACTGGCTTTTTGTATTTATAAATATTTTCCTTTTGGTGGTTTGCAACGTGATTTTTTGCAAATAGCCAAAGCTTGTCAAAATCGAGGACATAATGTTCGTGTTTATGTCATGGATTGGCAAGGCGATGTACCTTGTGGGTTTGACATTATTTGGGTACCTAAAAAGGGCTTATCCAACCATAGTCGTAATCAATCTTATTACTATTGGGTGAAGGATCATTTACAAGCAAATCCTGTTGATTGTGTAGTTGGCTTTAATAAAATGCCTGATTTGGATGTTTATTTTGCAGGTGATACTTGTTATGCCGAAAAGGTTTCACACAAGGGCTTTTTGTATAAATTGTCAAAACGCTGTAAGCACTATTTAGCTTTCGAAGATGCGGTATTTAATCAACATAGCCAAACCAAAGTTATGGTACTAACAAAACAGCAAATTAGTGATTTTGAGCACTATTATCATACTGATCCGTCTCGATTTTACCTTTTGCCACCCGGTATTGCGCAAGATCGCCAATACAATTATGAGTCGCTAGCTAAAGGTAAGCAATTTAGGCAAGCAAATCAAATTGATGAACATAATTTTGTGATTGTGCAAATTGGATCAGATTTTAAGCGTAAGGGAGTAGATCGTTCTTTAACCGCCATTGCCGCACTACCTTGCGATTTAAAACAAAAAGTGACTTTTTTAGTAGTGGGGCAGGATAATCCCGAAGCTTATCAAAAACTGGCTAAGCAACTCGGCATTGAGTATCAAGTACGTTTTTTTGCAGGCCGTAATGATATCCCTGACTTTTTATTTGCGGCAGATTTGCTATTGCACCCTGCAAGACAAGAAGCTGCTGGTATGGTGCTTATTGAAGGGTTAGCCGCTGGAGTGCCAGTGATTGTGTCAAGCACTTCGGGCTATGCTTATCATATTGATGATGCCAATGCTGGGGTGATCCTTGCCGAACCTTTTGTACAAGCAGATCTCAATCAAGCGTTGCAAAATGCCATAACAAACCACGATCAGTTATTAACATGGCACAACAATGCAATACATTATGGTAAAACGGCTGATTTATATCATTTAGCCCAGCGTGCCGCAGATATTATTTTAGGTTGTGATCATTATGAATGAGTTGAAGTTAAAATGCCCTTTTGATGCTTTGTGGAAAAATAAAGATCCGTTTGCGGAAGTTGAGTTAATATCAGGCAAAGTCTATCGAGCGGTTAAGCAACGTAAGACGTTGAATTTTGAGCTTGGTGATGAATCGTATTTTATTAAAATTCATCGTGGTACAACCATTAAAGAGATTGTGAAGAATCTTATTTCGTTACGTTTACCTGTTTTAGATGCTAAGCAAGAGTGGGATGCGATTGAGCGTTTGGAGCAAGTTGGCGTTAATACGATGGATGGGCGAGCATTTGGTCGTAAGGGGCTAAATCCGCTGACTCGTCATTCGTTTATTGTGACAAGAGATCTTAACCCGACTGTGAGTTTAGAAGATTTTACTAAGCCATGGTTAACTAATCCACCTAGCTATCATATAAAGCGTTGTTTAGTGATTTATTTGGCAAAAATGGTTGCCCAAATGCATGCGGCTGGGGTTAATCATCGTGATTGTTATTTGTGTCACTTTTTGCTTGATATTCCGCTTTTTGAAAATCATCAGCAAATAAAATTATCGGTGATTGATTTACACCGTGCTCAGATCCGTAAAACAGTTCCTGTTCGTTGGCGTGATAAAGATTTAATTGGGCTTTATTTTTCAGCCATGAATATTGGGCTAACTGATCGTGATATTTGGCGTTTTTTGAAAGTGTATTTTAATCAACCTTTAAAAACGATTTTGCGTAATGAAGCTAAGTTAATTGCTAGTACGCATCAAAAAGTTGAACGAATTCGTAAAAGGACAGAAAAGTATCATCTTTAACAATAAGGATACGCTATGTTTATTGAACAAATTGATATTTCCGGATTTAAAGGTATTAGTCAACTATCTTTAAAATTAAATGCAAGTTCTAGCGTACTAATGGGTGAAAATCGTTGGGGGCGGTCAAGTTTAATCAGCGCTTTGCAATTGTTATCACTAGATAACAAGTTTTATCAATTTGTCGATTCCGATTTTTATCATGATCAATACCAATGTTATGGCGATAATATTATTATTAAAATCACTTATTGCCAATCACACTTACATGAATTAAATAATCAAGATTATCAACCATTACGCTCAGTTTCGTATCAATCACACCAAGATAATCTGCATCGTATCACTTATCAAATTTCTGCCAATAAACAAAATAACCAAATTATAACACAACATAAATTGCTCAATGCACAAGGCAATCCCTTTAATATAGAAAACGAAAAATTATTAATTGCAACATTAATCAAACTAAATCCAGTAATGACACTTAAAAATGCAATTAATCCTGAGCAATTAACTGTTACTAACGAACCATTATCCGAACACTACATTAGCCAACTTTCAAACCAACTAAAAGCCCATTCAGCCGAATTAACCCAAGATGAATTAGCTCGAGGCCTACAAGCCGCACGCTCATTATTAGAGTATTATTTTGTCGATCAAGCACACCGCAATCATTACAAACAAAAAAATGCCAAAAGTACACCAAGATCAGAAGATTGGAATGTTTTGGAACAAATTAATGATGTATTGGATAATCTTGATAATGATTATTTACGAACGGTATTTTTAGGAATTTTCGGCTCTATTATTGATGCTAAAGGGAATTATTCACTTTCACAAAGTTCAATGCCTATTTTAATTTTAGAAGAGCCTGAAAGTTTGTTACATCCAATCATTTTATCAGTTGCATTTCGCTTACTAAAAAACTTCCCTACACAAAAAATTATCACGTCTAACTCAAGTGATCTGGTATCGTTATTTTCATTAGAAAACCTTTATCGTTTAATTCGTCTGCCAGATAAAATTATTGCCAAATACATTGAACCTAATTCATTAAGCGTTAGTGATAGTCGTCGTATTGCGTTTCATATTCTTTATCGCCGATCAAATGCCTTATTTGCACGATGTTGGTTGTTAGTCGAGGGCGAAACCGAAGTGTGGTTGTTACGTGAACTAGCAGAACAAAGTGGTTATCATCTGAGTTCAGAAGGAGTTCAGCTTATTGAGTTTGCTCAGTGTGGTTTAAAACCGCTTATAAAATATGCCAATAAAATGGGAATTCATTGGTATGTAATTACTGATGGGGATATGGCGGGTAAAAAATATGCCGATACAGTAAAATCGTTATGTGGTGAAGATAAAAACCCTAATGATTACTTAACGGTTTTACCTGCGCGAGACATTGAAAACTTTTTATTTAAACATGGTTTTAGTCATGTCTATAAACTTGCCGCTTATAATACAACACAGCATATTGATCTGCCTGTACATCAAATTATTCAAAAAGCAATTCATAAAAGTTCAAAACCTGATCTTGCGATTGCCATTTGTGATGATGCAAAATCACGTGGTATAAACGCTATACCGCGTTTGCTAATGGATACTTTTTCGAGAATTATTAGTTCATCTAAAGGGTTAGTTTAGATAATTACATTTTGAAAAATATTTAAAATCGCTATCAAGAAGATAAAACTATTCCGCCAATATAAATCGGCGGAATAAAATAAAAATTAATGCTATTTGGAGATTCGTTTATATTTAGCACGTTTAGGCTCTAATGCTTCAGCACCTAATGTGCGCTTTTTCCATTCTTCGTATTCGGTAAAGTTACCTTCAAAGAATTCAACATGGCCTTCGTCTTGATAATCCAAAATATGGGTCGCAATACGATCTAAAAACCAACGGTCATGCGAAATCACTAAAGCACAACCCGGAAACTCTAATAATGCGTTTTCAAGCGCACGTAGCGTTTCAACATCTAAATCATTGGTTGGTTCATCGAGTAGTAATACATTACCACCCACTTGCAATAATTTAGCTAAATGTACACGCCCACGTTCACCACCTGAAAGTTCACCTACACGCTTTTGCTGATCAACACCTTTAAAGTTAAAACGACCAACATAAGCACGACTTGGTATTTCAAAATTGCCAATACGCATAATATCTTGACCGTTTGAAATTTCGTCCCAAACTGTTTTTTTGTCGTCCATACTGTCACGGAACTGATCAACTGATGCAAGTTGCACTGTTTCACCCAAAGTAATCGTGCCTGAATCAGGTTGTTCTTTGCCTGATAACATTCTAAATAGTGTTGATTTCCCCGCTCCATTTGGACCAATAATGCCAACAATTGCCCCTTTAGGAATACTAAAAGATAAGTTATCAATCAGCACACGATCGCCATACGATTTAGTTAGGTTGCTTACTTCAATCACTTTATCGCCTAAACGTTGTCCAGCTGGAATAAAGAGCTCGTTAGTTTCGTTACGTTTTTGGTAATCGTTACTGTTGAGTTCTTCAAAGCGAGCTAGACGGGCTTTGCTTTTTGCTTGGCGCCCTTTCGGATTTTGTCGTACCCACTCGAGTTCTTTTTCGACCGATTTACGACGTGCCGATTCGGACGAGGCTTCTTGTGCTAAACGCTGATCTTTTTGTTCAAGCCAAGATGAATAGTTGCCTTCCCATGGAATGCCTTCACCACGGTCAAGTTCTAAAATCCAACCTGCAACGTTGTCTAGAAAGTAGCGATCGTGAGTTACTGCAACAACCGTACCCTCGTAGTCATGTAAGAATCGTTCTAACCATGCTACCGATTCGGCATCTAAGTGGTTGGTCGGTTCATCCATTAATAACATATCAGGCTTTTCAAGTAATAATTGACAAATTGCTACTCGACGGCGTTCACCACCAGATAAATTTTCAATTTTCGCATCCCAATCAGGTAAACGTAGTGCGTCAGCGGCTCGCTCTAACTGGTTATCAAGATTATGAGCATCTTGCGATTGAATAATGGCTTCAAGCTCCGCTTGTTCTTTGGCTAATTTGTCAAAATCGGCGTCAGGATCGGCATAAGCGGCATAGACTTCGTCTAATCGAGCTAGCGCTTTTTTCGCATCACCAACTGCTTGCTCAATGGCTTCACGTACAGTTTGTTTAGGATCTAATTTCGGTTCTTGGGGTAAATAACCAATTTTAATATCAGGTTGTGGGCGTGCTTCGCCTTCAATTTCGGTATCAACACCCGCCATAATTCGTAGTAAAGTGGATTTACCCGCTCCATTTAAACCGAGTACACCAATTTTTGCACCTGGAAAAAAACTTAAAGAAATATCTTTTAAAATATAGCGTTTAGGGGGAACAATCTTCCCTACGCGATTCATGGTATAAACATATTGCGCCATAAAACATCATCCGTTAATTTTGTTTAAAAATAGCAAACCACATCAGTTGCTATATAAATAATTGATGGCATATATTGTAATGATTCTGAGCATCGGGTCTAGGGTTATTTTTGAGAATATAGGTAAATCAATATTCGCTATACACAAAACTTAATGTAGGACTTGTATATGTATATTCATGCTTCGCCACAACGACCATAATGGTAACGGTGAAAAAATAGGAATAATTTCTAATCTAACGCCTACGCTTTTAAGAGGGTACACATACCGACACCATCTCTGAAAATCTAAAGATAGACATAGAACCCTTATAGAAATAATAGCCTTTAGCATGTAATAGAGATACCCAGAAATTTTTGTATCCCTCAACTCAATAATGTCATAGTCCAGTTGATCATTAAAAACCGTTTTCCCATTTATTAGTTAGCTATCAATTTAAAAATGACTTTTAAATTTGATAGCATTTATTTAACCTATAACGACTGATAAATATCCAAGACGAATTATGATCAAAATAAAATGCGACGTTGAAGTAAAAAATAACTTTTTTGTTAAGCTTTATAAGACTTGCGCTAATTAATCTGGTTGTGGAAAAAATAAAGAAATAGATTTAATATCTATAAGAAAAGGGCTTTATAAAAAGCATGATCATTTTTAAATACTCGTAATGGACAACAACATTAGTTGCCCATTACGATTTTAGTGATTATTTTATAGCACTATACTACTTATTACTCACTATCCTTTAAGGTACTACACAGACTACCCTGTGGGTTGTGAACAATGAAATATTATTAATACGTCTGAACATCCTCAAATCTTGGAGTGACACACATAAACCAATAAGATAATCATCAATTAATGACTGGCTATAAAACAAACATATTAATAATCCTATTTTAAATATCAATTTGATTTATATATTTTTTATGGTAAATTTTCACCTCGACAAAATGTTTGAGAGGACTGAACAGAACCAAGGTCATAATAATCACCCGAAATATATCCTGAATCATTAACAGCAAAAGGCTTATTGGCTCGATACATTTCAGATGTCCAAATATAGGATCCATTGTTATGATATCGCGAGACGGTTCCCCATTCTCCTAGAAATGTACCTAAATCACGGGAATGTCTATATGTCCTTGGTGTAGGAAGTGTAGCAGTACCTTCTGGTAAATCAGCATCAAGTGAATTAATTAATTCATTCCTTCTATACATATATTTTTGCCGCCAAGATTTTCCTGCGTCAGAAAAATCATTAATTTGTTCTCGTGTTGTTGCAGGTATTGCATGACCATCAATAATTTTACGACATTCATCAAACGCCACGTACTCACGATCAAAGTTAATAAAACCGCTACTTTTATAATCCTTCCTATGATCAACAAGAATTGCCCATTTTTTAGGTATCGGAAGAGTCACTTTACCAATATTTTTCCAACTGTTACCGTTATCTTCTGTGTACTCCATATTAATGGTTAATGGAGTCTTCGGTTTAAAACGATTATTATAAACAACCTGACAACCTTTCCCCAATTCTTTATTTCCGTTTCCTGATAAAGTTACCCAATTATTGATATTGCTAGCATCAAGTCTACAACGGTATTTTGACTGTTCATTCCCTGAACCTATTAAGTCAAACTTAATCCCTTTGAAACCAGTGATAGGTCGAAATGACTCGGCTATAAATCCTACACGAAATTGATTAACCTCCTTATAACCATTACCATTCCATACTGCCGAGTTATAGCCTTTAGGATATTTCGTTATATCATTACTAGCTGAATTAACATAAATACTATATGGTCGAGCGTAGCACAATTTTGGGCCACCTGAAAGCATAAATTGGTAAGTTATTTTGGGTTTGCTACCATAATGATTTTTATTGGGAATGCCATACTTAGTCGTTACGGCGATATCTTGTGCACTCAACTCTAAAGTATAAGGCCCCCCACATAGTGTTAACTCCTGATGTAAATCACTCACAACTTGAGAACCATCTTTCCAAGTTGCAGTTAACGTACCACCGACGGTAAAATTATCAGTAATTGAAGCATCACCATCATCATCCGCCACTTGCAAGTTAGAAATTGTATGTGCTTGTCCATCAGCAGTAACCAAAGCAATAACATCTGAAAACTTTGTACCAAAAGGGACAGTTAACGGTTTTCCTCCATTCGAGATTGAACCATTAACTCCAATTTGTATTAGCTCGCCAGTGTTTTCTTGACTTGGCATCATAAAACCTAGCAACTCATCTAAATTTTTTAGTTTATTACCGACTTGATCATTCTGAGACGTTTTAAATTGTAGATAAGGCGCACTCCCTTCAATCACCTTTGTTGTGGTTGCGGATAAGGCAATAACATTACCCGATATCATTATACCCAACGTAGCAATTATAGTTCCATAAGCATAATGTTTGACATGTAAACTTGACGATATAATTCGTAAAATTTGGCCAAAAAACTTAGCTATTTTTAAAATAAACATTCGAGGTTGTTCAAAAGCTAACTTATTGCTTTTGTATATTTTATTATTCATAACTTCCATTTTTAATTACTTTTTCCTATAAAAAATCATTTGCATCCAAATCATAACTACTGATAAAACACAAATTTGATCATATTTATTATATTATGTTAATTTTATGTAAAAAATAACTTTTTTGTTAAGATTTGTAAACATGTGATTAAATGAGTCTGATTATTAAAAATAATATATAACCATATGAAAATTATATTAAATAATAAGAAATAGACTGATTTTATAGTTTTAAATATTAGGTACCAATTTTGTAAAAAATAATCATCAAATTATTCATCATTGCATGTTGATGGGAATCGTTAACCTTATATTTTTGGTACTAAAAAGTGGGAACATACCATTACTGTAAACAATGCGAGTAAGTTCTATAATTAACTTACTCGTAATAACCTCTGTAACTTCAAAAAGTTACAGAATCAAACTATTTGCTGAACAAATAAAACAAATTTAACTACGGCTTGACACAAGCAGCTCTAAGTTTATTATTAGTTGATTTAGAATCATATAAATCTCCATCCCCCAAATCGATTCGAATTGGTTCTCCTTTGTATGTATCAATTGCCCAATACCAATCTTGAGGATGACTAGTTTCCCAGTCATCAAGACCTAAATAGTGATTAGGATTGTTAAATAAGGTTCCCCATTCATTAAATAGCCCACCAATCCACTTGCCATTACCGCCGCGATAGCTTAATTGACGGCGATAACCATTGATATTTCTTCCCGGAATACCTCCAGTCCAAATATCATCATTATTTGCATTAGTATAATCTGCAACACTTGGCATTCGGTATCCAATTCGGTTACAGTAATTTTTTGCATCTTGCACAGATGCATTAATATTAGCCCCTTGGGCTATATACCATCTTTCAATTTTAAAGCTATACAAGACGTTACTTTTGGCTCTATCTGAATAAAGCTTAAA
>NZ_FMWS01000034.1:17689-17885 GCF_900103255.1 Gilliamella bombi
TTGCAGATGATAAAGCTAAACTAACTCCACTCCCTGATTCCGGAAATACTCTAGCGCCATTAGCTGAGATAATCTCTTCGGGCGTTACGTTTGCTAATAATAAATAAAAATAAACATTATTTGTTCCTGTCGATGGGAAATTACGTTGTGGATTGTTTATATCTTGTGGTACAAATCCTTTTCCTTTTACCCAATC
>NZ_FMWS01000043.1:0-249 GCF_900103255.1 Gilliamella bombi
CCGATTGAGTATAAAACACTAAAACAAGCAGCTTAATTTTCTACATGAGTTGTGTACTAAGTTTGGGGTATTTACAGTTTTGAGGATGAAACCATAGAAGTACAACATTTCCAAGTCACAAAAGAAGGAAAATTTCAAGAGTTACCCGTCACTTCTAATTGCTATATCGACTTTGCCACTAAAGATAAAAACAAACATTCAGCAAAAAGTCTGTTGCTAAATTGAGCGATTTAATCGTACCTATCGTAC
>NZ_FMWS01000043.1:336-33893 GCF_900103255.1 Gilliamella bombi
AAGTTTGGGGTATTTACATTTTTTATTCTACAAATTAAAAGAGGTAAATATCATCCAACCTATCCGACTCTACAAAGTTTAGACGATAAGTTTATGAGACGGAGCAATAAAGGTATTTTTTATAGAAAAATTGATTCAAATATAAAAACTTTAGACATTAGTCAATAAATAATAAATAATAAATATAAAAAATAAAGGAATAAAACAATGGGTAAAAATGTGGTTCGATTAGGTGATCCAACAACACATGGCGGTTCGGTCATATCTGCATCCTCAACGATAGTAATTGAAGGAAAACCTGTCGCTTTGATTGGTGATCTAGTCAGTTGTCCTAAAAAAGATCATGGCATAAATAAAATTATTGAAGGAGCTAAAATGGGCTTTTCTGATGGTAAGCTTGTGGTCATTGATCAGTGTTTATGTGAATGTGGCTGTAAAGTTCTTTCTACAATTAACTCTGCAATAATGGAATAATATTATGTCTTGGCCTAAACCTATCATCATTGATACCTTAAAAGCACCTAAAGCATTACATCGTGGATGGTGGCTATTCTTTTTTATCATATTGATTTTAATTTCAAGTATTGTGCTTGCTTTATTATGGACTGATAACAATTATTTTTTGCAATGGCAATTTTGGTTAAGCATTATATTGATTTCGACCGTAATAGAGAGTATTGCACTTAGTATTCGGCTTTATCTTTATGGGCTGGCGCAAGAAGAATATGAACTATGGCTACATGAACAAAAGAATGTTGAGCAAAATTGGCAAAATTGGGCAATGCAATCATTAGTTGTTCTTGATAGTTTGTATGTTTTACCAAATGAACTCAAACTAAAAGACCTTTTGACAACTAATCCGGATGCGACTTCTAAAATTAATAAATCATTAGCATTTGAAGAAAAATTTGATTTGATTGAATCTATTGAAAGTTTATTTTTGTCAATGCGAGATGTGTTATCTCAACTTCCTATTAAGGAGCCGATCAATGTTATTGTTTACTCGTCACCTGAATCATATAATCTTATTGAAAATAAGTTTAATGATGTCTGTGATAGTGTAAAAATAGCACAACCTTATACAGTATCCTACCATGTTATGAATCATAGTGATATTGATAAATTAAATGAATGGATTGATAGTTCTCAATCAGTCATACACTTAATTATTATTAATAACGCTAACTCTTCAGGAACAGCTTTCTTGTGTGCTTTTTTATTGATGGATAAGGTATATTATCAAGATTTAGCAATCGACATAGCAAAAAGTGAAATTTTAAGGCCAATGATAACCTCGGATATGCCTTTAGGCGTTCAGCAGATGACCTCAATTCAACCAGCCATTCATCAGATAAAACGACTTTGGTTTTCAAATCTTGATAACAAAAAACAAGTAGATGTTACTAAACAGTTGGCTGAATGGGAAATTTCTCCTGAACAGATGTATCAATTAGAAAGTGTTGTTGGTAATCAAACAGAATTTTCTTTCTGGCTTTCACTAGCATTGACGTGCGAAACGGTAATTCAAACAAAACAAAATAATTTAATTGCAGCAATAAACCAAAATCAATGGTTGCTTTCAGTCGTGACAGCAGTGAATGGGGAATAGTAAATGAAAAATAAATGGAAAAACATTGGTTATATTTTGCTTATATTTTTAGGCGCCATATTATTAACCTTAGCACTTATTTTTTTTGGTGATAGGTTTGGTTATGACACAATGAAGGAAAAAACCACCATTTGGGTACAAGTAATGTTACTGCTATTAGGTTTGTTATTTTTACCTGCTATCTTCACAATGGGATACAAATTATGGAATCAAGAAAAAGCTAAGCGTGAGGAACTTAACCCAACAGAAAATAAAAAGCAAAAACAACAAAAAGTTATTCCATTTGCTGAATTTCTGGATATTCAAAAACAATGTCGATATCGTTATGGCTTCTTTTGGCGTTATAAAGTTTGTAAATGTTTAGTTTTGGGTCATCACTCTGACGTTGAGCATTTGTTACCTAATTTGTCACAAGATCAATGGCAATTGTCTGATAATACGCTCATAGTGTACGGTGGCGATATTCAAGATGAGTCAAATACACAATGGTTAGAAACCTTAAAAAAATACTTTTCGCGTATTTTACCATTTTTTAGCAAACCGCTTGATGCAGTTATTTGGGTTGTACCTAAGCATTATCTTGATAATAACCGCCAACAACAATTATTGCTTGAAAAGGCGGTATTAAAGCTACAAGCTCGTAATAAAGTTTTAAAATGGTCTGCACCGCTTTATTTAGTTGCAGGGCAGTCGAGTGAATGGTCACAAACAGGGCGGATAGAGCAGAGTGTTGGGGTGCTTTTCACTGAGTTAAAACAAGATGACATGGAATCTGTTGTTGTATCTCTTAATCAATTAGCAAAAGAGTGTAGTCAACGTGGCGTAAGACAGCTTAAAGATAATACTTGTTATTCGTTTTTGCTCAAATTAAGTCAGAATTTAGTTAAGCGCGATATTACGAATATTAGACGTTATTTAACATCTCTAATTGCTTTTCCTTATTCTCCTCATGTTCGAGGACTATTTTTTGCTCCTCCTCAATCAAAGTCAAATGATGAAAATATGCCTATTTTTGAGCATTCTTTAGCCATGACTCCGACATGGCAATCAATTCGAGATGATGCTAATTCGCAAATGGGGCGACGCATGGGGATCCAATGGGATATTTGGTCTTGTTATGCACTACTTTCACTTATGGGCGTAATGTGTATAGCGCTGTGTACTTCGTATTTTCGAAATGCATCGCTTATTGATGATAGTTTTGAACTTGTTAAGCAAGCCGATGATTCCATCAAACAAGATTATACTTCACGGTTGCAAATACAACATCAGTTACAACAGCATTTAGAGCAGTTACTTTATCGTCAACAACATGGTGCACCTTTATTTAATCGGTTTGGCTTAAATCATAATGATGAGGTACTTAAAAGAATGTGGCTTACCTATCGTGCAACAAATTCACGTAATATTGCTACGCCCTTTCATAATATCATGACCGATTATTTGAACTTATTAACTGAATTACCACCAGGCGATTCTCGTCGGGAAAAATTAGTCGATTCTGCATATGATGTATTAAAAGCTTATTTAATGATGGGACACCCAGATAAGAGTGATGGGCTTTATTTAAGCCAGTTTGCTACAACTAAATGGCGAGCACCAGAAGGTGTGAGTGATGGAGATTGGCAACGACTTATGCCTGATTTGGTTCGTTTTTGGGGACAGATGCTTAATTTACATCCTGATTGGGCACAAAGTAATGATACTCGTTTAGTTAAAGACGTTAGACAAATTTTAATTAATAAAATTGGTGTACAAAATGCTGTTAATACACTTTATCAAGAGATGATTCAACGAGCTAGCCAGCATTATGCAAATCAAAATATGAATCAGTTACTGGAAGGGTTAGACAGTCAAGTGCTATTTTCAACGGATACCGAGATTCCTGGCGTTTATACCCGCAAAGCTTGGGATAATACTATTAAAGATGAAATTGCTGAGGTGGCAAAATATCGAAAAGAACAAATTGATTGGGTATTGAGTGATGGAGAAAATGATTTAACTGCTTCAATTTCTCCTGATACGTTAAAAAAACAACTAACCGACCGTTATTTTAGTGAATATAGTGCTGCATGGTTAAACTTTTTAAATACAATTCAGTGGCATTCATCTAATAATGTTTCAGATGTTATTGAGCAACTTACATTACTGGCTGATACTCGCCAGTCTCCTTTAATTGCTTTAATCAACGTGGTTAAGTATCAGTCTGAAGTTGCTTATTCAGGTGATGGTTTATCCGATAATTTAATTCGTTCAGCCCAAGAGTTGATTGGAAATAAATCAAAGACAGGGTTGCCGATAAATAACGAGGCCTCTGGGCCATTAACAGCAACATTTTTACCTGTTACCAGTTTGCTTAATAATAACAATACGAATGGACTTTCTTTGCAGACCTATTTGTTACGCATTACTCAAGTTCGTTTAAAATTACAAAATATAGCCAATAGTGCCGATCCCCAAGCGATGATGCAAGGATTGGCGAAAAGTGTTTTTAAAGGTACTTCGATTGATTTAACAGAAACACGAGATTATGGAAACTTAATTGCCGCTAATTTAGGTGAAGAGTGGTCTGGATTTGGTTATAGCTTATTTAAACGACCGCTAGAACAATCATGGCAAGTGGTGTTAACGCCAGCGGCCAATAGTTTTAATGAGGTTTGGCAAAATTACATTGTTAGTCAATGGGAAAAATCTTTTGCTGGTCGCTATCCTTTTAAAAATAGTGACAACGAAGCATCATTGGCTGAGCTAGCCCGTTTTTTACGTGCCGATACAGGAATTATTGATAGTTTTATCACCAGTGAGCTAAGTGGAGTATTGGAAAAGAAAGGTGGAAGTTGGGTTATCAATTCAGTCAATGCTCAAGGTCTTAATTTTTCACCTAAGTTTCTTGATGCGCTAAAATTATTTAATGAATTATCAGCAGAATTGCTCACAACAGGGGATGTCGCTTTATCATTTGATATCATGCCTCGTAGTGGTAGCAAAATTACTCGGACAGAATTGGTGATTAATAAGCAAAAGTTGGAGTATTTTAATCAGTCTCCTACTTGGAAACGCTTTAATTGGCCAGGCGATGGATACTCACCTTATTCACAGCTAAGCTGGAGTAGTGATACGTCAGGATTACGGCTTTATAAATACTATAGTGGTGATTGGGCGTGGATCCGTTTACTTGGTTCAGCTTCTGTCAAACCGTTGGATTCAAGCCGTTATGAAATTGTTTGGAAAGCGCCAGATCAACGTAAGTTAAGATTTATTTTACGTACTCAGTTAGGGGGTGGCCCGTTAACATTATTGAAGTTACGTAATTTTACTTTACCGAAAACGGTATTTGAATAACAATTAATTAAAATATTGGATTATTATTATGTTTAGCCAATTATTAAGCCGTTTTTTAGGGCAACAAACCCCTAGTCAATCTATGACAAGAGAGTTAAACCAACGTTGGAATGACTGGTTGCAACCCATTACACCAGACCAGCCTACAGGAGAAGATTTAACCTATCACGACACATTCCAAGAAATTAAAGAAGAGATCGCAAAATTGTCTGGGATTGATTACCCACTGATTATTACTGAAAGTGAAACGATATTAAAACAAAATAGTAAAGATATTCGTGTTGCAACTTATTATTGTTTGGCACGCTTATATGTAGATGGTGCGGATGGCTTTGCTGATGGCGTTGAGCTGTTAGCTGGGTTACTGAATAAATTCGGTTCATCAATTTACCCTTCACGGCATAATATTCGTAAAAATGCGGTAGAATGGCTTGCTAATGCAAAATTTGTTGATCAACTTACTCAATTACGCCCTATACCTGAACTTTGCTTGACGCGTATTATTGTTGCGTTAAATCAAATTGATCATAGTTGCCAAAAACTTTTTGTTAGTGATGATCCTAATCAACCTATTGATTCGCCCGATTTATCAGCATTAGTTCACTTTTTTAATAGTGGTATAAGTCAACCTGCTAAAACGCCCAATGTTGCGCAAGCCACTCCGGTAGCCCCAGAACCTTCTTCGCAATTAGATTCGCCTAAAAATATAACTGGAATGAAGATTGGTTCTCAACGTGATTTGCTCGATCTGGCCCGTAAAATGGCGACTTTTTTGCGTGAAAAGCCTGATGGTTATCTTGCCGCTGGTCGCTTTTTAAGGGTGCTAAGATGGGATACGATTATTGATTTACCTCCTGCTGATCATCGGGGAAAAACACGATTACCAGCCCCAAGAACAGAGCTTAAACAGCATATTAGCCGTTTAATTCTTCAACAACAATGGTCAGAGCTTTTTGAACGTGTTGAAGCTGCTTTTATGGAAAGCGCTAATCATTTTTGGTTAGATTTGCAACGGGCAACGGTAATGTCGTTACAAAAAATGGGACAGCCTTATCAATCATGGGCGGATATTTATTTAACAGATATTGGGTTGATGTTAGAGCGGTTAAATGGTGTTGAGCACCTCTTTTTTGAAAATGGTATGCCATTCGCTGATGATGAAACATTAGATTGGATTGCAAATAATGCGCGTATTCATCATTTAGATGAAGGTGACAGTATGCAACCCATTGCAGTATCTGCTGATGATGATTGGAATGAAATTGAAAAACAAGCTTTAGAACTAGCTCATGCCGAAAGTTTAGAAAAAGCGTTTTATTGGCTACAAAACTTGCCATTGTTACGTTCCCCTAAACAACGTTTTTTATTGCAATATACACAGGCAAGAGTTGCAGAGCAACTTGGCAAGCAAGATATTGCATTAAAGCTATTTATTGGTTTGAATAATCAACAACAATCCTTGACATTATTACAGTGGGAGCAAGAATTGGTGTTTGAGGTTAAGCGATGTTTATTGCGATTAATCAAGCAAAAAACGAAATCTAAAGAGATAATCAAGCCACATTTGTTAGAGTTAGTTGAGTTATTACAACAAGAGCTAATTCATCTAGATCCAGCAAGGGCATTAAGTGTGATGTAATTTTATCAACAATAAAAAATAATCTGACTAAATAATATAAAGAATAAAGAGATAAACGATGGATGATTTAATTTTACGTTATTATGAATCAGAAATGCGTTACTTGCGAGATGCAGGAAAAGAATTTTCGAAAATTCATCCTGATAGAGCAAGTCAACTGAATTTAGATCGCGTTGGTGATCGTGATCCTTATGTGGAGCGATTATTTGAAGGCTTTGCTTTTTTAACTGGGCGGCTACGCCAAAAAATTGATGATGATTTACCTGAACTTACTGAAAGTTTAGTAAGCCTACTTTGGCCACACTATTTGCGGTTAATTCCGTCATTGTCTATTATTGAATTAACGCCAAATTATATGACATTATCTTGCCCAGAAGTGATTCCCAAAGGATTACAAGTACAGACAGAACCACTTGGTCAGGCAGGTACGCAGTGCCCATATCGTACGACACAAGCAGTGACACTACAACCAATAAAAATCAGTCAAGCAAAAATAGGTATCAATTATGATGGTCGAAGCATGATTACTCTTCGTCTCCGTTTTGGTGAGTTAGCTGATCTTAAACTACTTGACTTGTCCCAACTACGATTATATTTAAATGCAGATGGACCGATTGCATCAGCGTTATATTATGCGTTAACACAGCAGGTAGCTTCAATATACTTGCGTTATGCAACCCAACCTGAAAAACGCATAAATTTGCAAGGTAAAATAACCCCAGTCGGTTTTGGTGATGATGAGCGTTTGTGGCTAAAACCTGATAATGCTTTTGCTGGGTATCAACTATTATTAGAGTATTTTGCATTTCGTGAAAAATTTATGTTTGTTGATTTGCATGGGTTAGAGAAACATGCTATTCCGGAACAATGTGATTACATTGATATAGAACTATTGCTTAACCAAACTTGGCCAAGTGATATGCCTTTTGACCATAGCAATATTCGTTTGCATTGTGTACCAGCCATTAATTTATTCGATATGGAAGCTGATCCTATTGTTGTTAACCAATTAGAAAGTGAATATTTGCTTCGTCCATTATTGCGTCAAAGTGGACATGTAGAGGTTCATTCTGTTGAGCATGTTGAATCTATCACTCGTAATGGACGTTACCACTATGTCCCTTTTACGAGCTTTAAACATCGAGGTGGTATGTTACGGCATGATGCTCCAGAAAGGTATTATCATACTCGAGTTCGTAAAGGTGCATCGGGTTTACATGATACTTGGTTGATTTTGGGTGGTAAGATTTGGGATAAAGAGGATGAGCTTGAACCAGAAACTTTATCATTACGCATCACTGGTACTAATGGCATGTTACCTCGTAAAGCATTACGCAATGCTCGAATTCATGAGCTGTGTCATTCGCAAAATTTTATCGCAAAAGTGAGAAATTTATGCTCTCCAACGTTACCTTGTTATCCACCAACAGAAGATCGCTTTTATTGGCGGGTGCTATCGCATTTAGCACCTAATTATCTGTCATTAATGAATGCGGAAGTGTTGCGTGGAACACTTGCTTTATATGATTGGACTGATAACGAATTAAATCGCCGCCGTTTAGAGGGAATAGTAGAAGTTTCTCATCGAATGATCAAACGTATTGAAAAAGGGATGTTGCAACGCGGTATAGAAATTGAGGTGACAATTAATAGTTACCAATTTACAGGTGATGGTGATGTGATGCTTTTTGGTGAGTTGTTACACCAATTTTTTGCATTATATGCCGATGTTAACTTATTTACGCAATTAGCGATTATAGTTTTACCAACAGGAAATAAAATTGTATGGCATCACAGCAAAGCATCGAAAGCAGTCCTTTAATGCAGGCTCTTGAAAAGAACCTGCCAAAAATGAATTTTTATCGTTTTTGTCAGTTAATTGAACAAATTTATGCAGATGGTCCTGTGTTGGGTAAACACGAAACCCCAACAGCGGATCCTTTGCGTTTTGCTCCATCTATCGATATGTCTTTTCCGGCAAGTGAATTGAAATATATAGAGAGAGCGCCTTATATTAATCGGCCAACTACAGTTAGAACTCGATTTTTAGGGTTGTATGGTGTTGATGCTGCATTACCACTCGGCTTACTTGATAATATTATTCGCCGTGAAGAAAACTATCAAACCATGACCGACTTTTTAGATATATTTAACCATCGAATAATAACCCAATTTTATCGGATTTGGTTGAAATATCATTATCCAGCAAGCTTTTTAGATGGCGGAAAAGATCCGATATCACTATGTTTACTTGGATTAACGGGATTTGGTATTGAAGGAACGAGTAAACAAATTGGTACACCACTATCTCGTTTTTTAGCATTATTAGGTTTAATTACACAAAAAACACGTACAGCCGAAGGTATAGTTGGGTTAGTGCGAGTGTTAGTCAATGATGCAAAAGTTGTTGTAAGTGAGTTTCATCCTGTTTGGCAATCAATTGATAACCCCGCACAGTTGGGGGGAAAACGGCATGAACAAGCTGCTTTAGATGGTGGTGCTATATTAGGATCTCGCTTTAGAGAATGTAATCAAACCGTCCATATTGCAATTACTCCACAACATGAAAGCCAGATTGCAGATTTACTACCTGGTGGGCAATTATACTATGACTTATTGGCCCTATTACGCGCTTATCTGGGATATCAAGTGGATGCCAAAATGACGCTCTATATTCAGCGCCAATTTTTACCTCGTAGTCAATTGGTATCTAAAAATAGCCGATTAGGGCAAACTGCATCATTTACTAAAAAAACAGTAGATGGTGAACCTCTTCAAGATGAAGTCGCTGTAAATTTAGGTTGCTATTACGGCATTAGTTATGCAGCATAATATAAAGAAAGGAAATAAATATGAAAATAATTAATATATTCATTACTATCTTATTAACTATGTATCTAACAGGATGCGGTATTGCGCAAAGTGTCTCAGAAAAAGCGACTGATTTGAGCAACTCTATTTTTAAATGGGATGTAAGAACTTTGCATCTAGATATTACAGCAAGAGCTGAGTTAAATATGGATGATGAAGGGAGATCCTCGCCAGTTGTGATTCGAATTTATCAATTAAAAGAAGCTGACGTTTTTAATTCTGTTGCTTATCAAGAGTTAGTTGATCAAGATAGCGATGAACTAAAAGATTCATTGATTGAAAGTAAAGAAATAGTATTAAAGCCAGATACCGCTATTTCTATTGATGTTTCATTTGATAAGAAGGCTAAGGCGGTAGGTATTGCTGCGCTTTATAAAGAACCAGACTTAAAAGATAATAGCTGGCGACTAGTATTAAAACGCGGAGACTTAAACATTACTCAACCACGTCAAATAATCGCAAGTCAATACACAATAAAATTGGTGGAAGAAAAATAAATGAGTGCTTCATTATACGACCAACTTTATGGTTATTTTGAATCAGGCATAGCCGTTGAAGATGTAAGTGAAAATGAACAGACAATTATCAGCGTAATGGATAATATTGAACGTATTTTAAATAGCCGAGCAGGTGCTGTAAAACACATGCCAGATTATGGGTTACCCGATATGTCAACGATCTTTCAAGCTTTACCGTCATCGGCTTATGTTTTAATGAGAGCCATTGAGAAAACACTGCTTCTTTATGAACCAAGGCTTGCATCAATTAAGGTTAATATTGCAGAAGAAAGCAGTGATTCAATGGTGCTTGGTTATGAACTTATTTGTCATTTTAAAGAAGGTGGACTAGTTAAGTATGGGACTTATTTTATGCCCGACGGAAAAGCGTGTTTGAAATATACACGAAAAGATCGCAATTATAGGTATAGCTAAGAAGCAGTAGTTCATACTTAAGATAGTATAAACTAATTATGCATCGGTATTTATTTTGGCAAAATGGGAGACTGATAAATAAAATAACTCCTTCAGTTACTTTTACTTAAACTAAAACCTAAAAGAATTGGGTGATAGAATCGAGCTTCACCCGTAAAAGCAATTGCACAATATCTAAGATGGGAAGTGATGATAATAAAATTTTGCTTGGTGATTTAAAAATCATATATCATTTTTTTAAAATCATTTTCTATCATACTAAACATAATCTGTGTAAAGAAAATATCGGGGCATTTACATTTCATGATTAAATTAATCCACTAAAAACATATAGGGCTTTTTAATAGGCATTGCTTAAGCTTTTGTTCTCTCTCTTTTACGTCTCTAACTATTTACACTGCCGAAAATATGATATTGGTAATTTAACTTTTACAAATAGCGGAAAAAATACGGTGGAGTAAAAAGTTCAGATATCAAACGCTTAAAAGAACTTGAGACCGAAAATCACAAACTTAAACAGATAATTGCCGAATTGAATTTAAAATCACAGCTTCAGGAAGAAATCATAAAAGAATGTATGCCCATCAAGGAACAAAAACATGGGCAAAAGAACTACAAGCCACTAAATCAATCCAATTGTCATGAGCTCTTACTATTATCAACCTAAGTTATTGGATGATTGGATGATTAATTTAGTATTAAACGATATAGCTGAAAAACATTTACGCTGTGGTTTCCTAATGAAAGTAAGTTTTCCCGACCGATCGGTTAAAAAGTTATCTATTTCAGCAATACAGCAAGCTTCTAAAAAATGTGCTATGTCCATCCAAAACAGGGAAAATGCATTGAGTCCATTTATTACAGAATTTGGTAACCATATAAACCGTCACCTTTAACAGGTAAATACACAAAATTTAGAATAGTATCTCAACATCCCCTGCTACAATAGTTATTGTGCAAAAAAGTATCCATTAATCATAGATACTTTTTTATGCTTGATAACACTCAACCCAGCGTAAGTACTGTAACCAAAAAGGATCGAACTTACATTCAATTTTAACTGATAATGTATTATATCGGTTTGTTATTTGTTTAACTAATTGGAGTACTGACTGTTTATTTCCTACATACCATAGCATATTTCTTACACCTTCACTAAAACTGTTTTGGCAATGAATTCCCCTCTCATCAGCACGTAAAGCAAGATTAATAGCATCTTCTAATTCATAAACAAGTGAAAGTGTCTCTTTACTATCAACATCAACTATAACATTAAGTGCATAACAATAATTTTCATGTCCTAACAAAGAATTAGCCGCTTCATTACGATGCACTAACATTTTAAGATCTGTTAATTCAAATACAATCCATTGATCTTCTTGAATATTAAATATACCGGTATGTTTTAAATCTTCTTTCCATAACCGATCAAAAATAGTTACAAATTGGTTAGCAGGAATTGTGGTAGCACTCTGATCTATCTTTAAAAACTCAACAGCTTCTACTCTAACAGCAAAATCATATTCACCTAATAGATGATCGAGATAGATTAATGCCATCGTTTCTGCCTGTTTTATCATCTCTTCAGGGACTGTCTTAGCAAACATAATACCGATAGATATTTTACGACGACTTTCTTTGTATTGAATTAATAAATCAGTTGCACCTAATGAAAAAGAACTCTCTTTAGATGTTATAACAAATGTATCTACATTATTAATGCGCTGACGAAATGCTTCTACTTCGAAAAACTGAAGATCAGGTGCCTGTCGGAAAATTTCTATTACATATTCGAAGCGTTCAATTTTTCCATCCGCAGTAAAAATAATTTTATGTTTCTTAGTATCCCCTACAGTAATTTCAGCAATGACATCTAACTGATTTTCATCTAATAGATTATTAATATTTTTCATTATATCTAAAATATCAAGTTCATTAAGAGATTGTTCAGAATTTTTTACTTGTTGCCAAAAATCTCGAATCATCGCACTTAAATAATCTTGTGTGCTTTGTTGCTCTTTTGGTGTGTTTTTAATATCAGGTGGTGATTTTTTCCAAAACTTTTTGAAAAACATATACATTATCCTCTTAACTCAATAAAAATCATACAAAAATAGCATTAATAATACACTATATTCATTTAAATTTTATAACTATTAATCATCTAATAAGATAATTAATTAAAATATTAATGATATAATATTCAGCAATATGATTATCAATATCAGACTAAAGTGTTAAATCAATAGCATTATCTTGTTGTAATTTAGTGCTAACTTCAAATTATTTTGAAAATGTTCTAAAAAGATTCAAGATATAGATTTGCCAGTGTTTAGAATTATAGTGCATCACATCCTATCTACTACTTATTCAAGTATTTTATTTAGTTTCTTATTTTTAGTTACTTAATAAGCTGATTTTTTAAATCAGTGAGAGCATTGCTGTTTGTTAAAGCTCTAACTATTTTTTTGAAGAAATTTTTTGGCGAGGATGAGTTATAGCAAATTAAGCTTCTGGAGAATATTTTAACATATTGAAAGATTTTTATATTTGTCATCTTATCCTCGCTTCGTTATCGGCGCATTCTAATGCCAATATTATGATAAAATAATCTTCCTTGAGTATTTCTTTTGTATAAATAATCAGTTTGATTGAGGAATTTATTTTGCTTACTTTTTGCACCATACTTATTTTTTCACTTGCTAGCTTCTAATTTATTATTTTATTAAAATAAAATGATAACTTCATAATTCATTATACTATTCAAACTAAACAATGTTAAAAAAATACTTTTTATTATTCACTTTGTTATTTTGTATCCCAATCTGTTGGGCTGATGGTTTAACAAAACAGCAGGCGGAAAATCTTGAACTTGCAGGGGTTAAGCTTGGAATAACCGAATTGGAACTGGTTGAATTACTCAAAAACAAATATCACCTTTCTGAAAATGACATAAAAATTAGTGAAATGAAAATGCGATTACCGCCATCAAAAATAGGCAAAAAATCGATAATCGAAGGCACAATCAAAAGCTATGAAATAACTTTAAATGTCAACAATCAAGACGAAAAATTAACAATTAGACTTGAAGATGACTTAGAGCGTAATCCTACCAAATTAGTTGTGTTCAATGTTTATAAAAAAATGACATACACAGCAGAAATAGAGCAGAAAGTTTATAAAGAATTAACCCAAAAATATGGTAAAGAAGAATATAAAAACATAGTAGGGGATAAAATATGGAGCTATAAACCATACGCTTTACATCTATCCCGAGAAACTGACGGTAAGTTTTATGTCGCAATTTTGACCGAAAAATATCGCAAGCAAAAAACAGGATCGCAGTAAAAACGAAATAGTTGCATAAACGGTTAATTTGGCTAAAAAACACCAAAAACTTTAATAAAGTTAATATCTGCATTAACTAATTTTTGCCTAAAAGTTTTTTGTTTTTGTGAATAAATAGGGATGGGTGTAGAGGTGTTAATGTTGGCTAAAACACGATTGAACAAGTGATTTTACTGTTCAATCGTGCTTTTACTATATCAAATTAACCAAAAAACTTTTTCACTTTGTCAAAGAAGCTTTTTTCTTTGGGACTGTGTTTAGAGTTTTTATCAGCTTTAAAGCTTTCACCTAACTCTTTTAGTAACTCTTTTTGTTTACTGGTTAAATTAACTGGTGTTTCAACTACAACATGACAGTAAAGATCACCGACAGCATTACCACGCAACGATTTTATGCCTTTACCTCGTAGTCGGAACATTTTTCCTGTTTGTGTTTCAGCAGGAATTGTTAAGCTGACCTTGCCATTAAGTGTTGGCACTTCAACTTCGCCACCAAGTGATGCTAATACAATATTAATTGGAATTTCACAATGTAAGTTTGTACCGTCTCGTTCAAAAATAGCATGTGATTTAACTTGCACTTGTACGTATAAATCACCAGATGGCGCACCATTTAATCCAGCTTCACCTTCACCAGAAAGTCGGATACGATTTCCTGTATCAACACCAGCAGGAATAGTAACAGATAATGTTTTTGTTTTTTGTACTCGGCCTTCACCGTGACATTTTTTACATGGATTTTTAACTACTTTACCGCGACCATGACAAGTTGGACACTCTTGTTGCACAGCAAAAAAGCCTTGGCGCATTTGTACAACACCGGCACCATGACATGTGTTACACGTTACCACATCAGAAGGCTTTTCGGTTCCTTGTCCATGGCAAGTATCACAGCTTACTAACGTTGGAACTTTAATTTCTTTACTAACACCTGCGGCAGCTTCTTCTAATGTTAGTGTGATATTGTATTGTAAGTCATTGCCGCGAGATGCAGTTTGTCCACGACCTCGACCACCACCAAAGAAATCACTGAATATATCGTCAAAAGCTCCGCCGCCAAATCCACCAAAGCCTCCGAATCCTCCTGCACCGCCTTGACCTTGTTCAAAAGCAGCATGGCCATATTGATCATAAGCCGCCTTTTTTTGCGGATCGGTTAGGACTTCGTAAGCTTCTTTTACTTCTTTGAATTTTTCTTCAGCTTCGGCTTTGTTATCCTGATTTTTATCAGGATGATATTTCATGGCTAGGCGTTTATAGGCTTTTTTTATCTCACTTTCACTGGCACTTTTACTGACGCCCAATGTTTCATAATAATCTTTCTTCGCCATAATTAACCTTTATTTTTATCTGTTTTCATAAACAACTAAACGGGCTTGAGTTACCTCGCGCCCGTTTAATGTATTACATGTTTAAAACTTGTTGGAATAACTCATTAAAAAACATAGTAACTAATGATTATTTTTTATTATCATCAACTTCTTTGAAGTCTGCATCAACAACATCATCTTGCGCATTAGAGCTTCCACTATTTGTTTCTGCACCTTGAGCTGCTTGAGCTTGTTGTTGTGCTAATTCAAGCAATTTTTTAGAAGCTTCCATTAATGCATTAATTTTTGCTTCAATTTCTGCTTTATCTTCGCCACGAGCGGCAGTTTCTAAAGCACTTACGGCATCTTCAATTGCTTTTTTATCATCAGCTGATAACTGATCACCTGCTTCAGTCACTTGTTTACGTGTTGAATGAACTAGATGATCTGCTTGGTTACGAGTTTGAGCTAGTTCTTCAAATTTACGATCTGCATCGGCATTTGCTTCTGCATCATTAACCATTTTTTGAATCTCTTCTTCACTTAATCCTGATGAGGCTTTAATCGTAATTTTTTGTTCACGTCCAGTGTTTTTGTCTTTAGCTGATACATGTAAAATACCGTCAGCATCAATATCAAAAGTAACTTCAATTTGTGGCATACCGCGAGGTGCAGGTTGAATACCGTCTAGGTTAAATTGACCTAATGATTTGTTATCACCCGCACGTTTACGTTCGCCTTGTAATACATGAATGGTTACTGCTGATTGATTGTCTTCAGCTGTTGAGAACACTTGACTATGTTTTGTTGGAATAGTTGTGTTCTTTTCAATTAAAGTTGTCATTACACCACCCATAGTCTCAATACCTAAAGACAATGGAGTTACATCAAGTAATAAAACATCTTTAACATCACCACCAAGTACACCACCTTGAACAGCCGCACCAACAGCAACCGCTTCGTCAGGGTTTACATCTTTACGTGGCTCTTTACCAAAAAAGTCAGCAACCGCTTTTTGAACCATTGGCATACGAGTTTGCCCACCAACAAGAATAACGTCTTTAATGTCAGAAACAGAAAGACCTGCATCTTGTAATGCTGTTTTTACAGGATCCATTGAACGTTTAACTAAATCTTCTACTAATGATTCTAATTTAGCGCGAGTCACTTTAATATTTAAATGTTTTGGACCACTTGCATCAGCAGTGATATAAGGTAAATTAATATCAGTTTGTTGCGCTGATGATAATTCAATTTTCGCTTTTTCTGCCGCTTCTTTTAGTCGTTGCATTGCTAGCGGATCATTTTTTAGATCGAAGTTTTGTTCACGTTTAAATTCGTCAACTAAATAATTGATTAAGCGTGAGTCAAAATCTTCACCACCTAAGTGAGTATCACCATTTGTTGCTAATACTTCAAAGGTTTTTTCGCCATCAACATCGTCAATTTCGATAATAGATATATCAAATGTACCACCACCAAGGTCATAAACCGCAATAGTTCGGTTACCTACATCTTTATCTAAACCATAAGCAAGCGCTGCGGCTGTTGGTTCGTTGATGATACGTTTTACATCAAGTCCTGCAATACGACCAGCATCTTTAGTTGCTTGACGTTGTGCATCGTTAAAATAAGCAGGAACAGTAATAACCGCTTCAGTTACTGCTTCACCAAGATAATCTTCTGCTGTTTTTTTCATTTTTTTCAATACTTCAGCAGAAATTTGTGGCGGTGCAATTTTTTGACCTTTAACATCAACCCATGCGTCGCCATTGTCAGCTTTTACGATCTTATATGGCATGATGCTAACGTCACGTTGTACTTCGGCATCTTCAAAACGACGACCAATTAAACGTTTAATTGCAAATAGTGTATTTTGTGGATTGGTTACTGCTTGACGTTTTGCTGGTTGACCAACTAAGATTTCTCCATCTTGTGTATAAGCAATAATAGAAGGGGTTGTACGATCGCCTTCAGCGTTTTCTAATACTTTTGCTTGACCATTGTCCATTACAGCAACACATGAATTTGTTGTACCTAAATCAATACCAATAATTTTACCCATAATCTTTTCTCCTCAAAACCTGTATTTTATTTCTTGTATATAAGTCTTAAATTTTAATTTTCAAGCCCTTACCTCACAAAGAAATGTTTTTTGTTTTCACATAAATGGGAACGTTATTATTAATATCAAGGGGGTACAAAAAAATTATTTTTCTAAAACCTTGATTATGGCGTTTTCTACACTTATTATTGCCGCTCTTTAATCATCTTACTTAATTTATAGGATCCTTATGGAACAAACAAAACTTGCAAATCCTGGCCCTCTTGGCTTAATGGGATTTGGTATGACAACAATTTTATTGAATATTCATAATGCTGGATTTTTTCCTGCTATGACAGTAATTGTCTCAATGGGTATTTTTTATGGAGGCCTTGCGCAAGTCATTGCTGGCATTTTAGAATTTCGAAAAGGTAATACGTTTGGTACAACGGCATTTACTTCTTATGGTTTCTTTTGGATTGCGTTAGTGGGTATTTGGTATTTACCAACTTCACCAGCGACAGCGCCATCTGATGCCACTTTTGTTGGTATTTTCCTTGCGTTATGGGGAATTTTTACTGGCTTTATGTTTATTGGTACATTAAAAGGCAACCGCGCATTACAATTTGTTTTTGCTAGTTTAACCGTTTTATTTGCTTTATTAGCTATTGGTAATATTTCAGGTAACCATGGCATTATTCATATTGCAGGTTTTGAAGGCATTATTTGTGGAGCAAGTGCTGTTTATTTAGCAATGGCAGAAGTGATTAATGAGCAATTTGGTCGTACGGTTTTACCGATTGGTGCACCTAAAGGCGCTGCACATTAATAATTTAATTTAGTCTATCGTTAATAAAAAACGGGGAATATTCCCCGTTTTTTTATATCAAATAATTATCGCTAAAACCAATTATTTTTTATAAGCGTCGTTATGAACACCAACCGCCGCACGTCCAGATGGATCGTTTAAGTTCTTAAATGATTCATCCCATTCAATTGCTTTAGCAGTTGAACATGCAACAGTTGGACCACCTGGTACACAATGAGCTGCACTTTCAACTGGAAATAGTTCATTGAAAATTTCACGATACATATAAGCTTCTTTCGAAGTTGGCGTATTATATGGGAAGCGGAATTTTGCATTTTCTAATTGCTGATCAGTAATTTTACTTTCTGCAATTTCTTTTAATGTATCAATCCAACTATAACCAACACCATCAGAGAATTGTTCTTTTTGACGCCAAACAACAGATGCAGGTAAGTAAGACTCAAATGCTTCACGGACAATATGTTTTTCCATTTTGCCATTGCTACCACACATTTTATCTTTTGGATTAATGCGCATTGCGACATCTAAGAATTTTTTATCAAGGAATGGTACTCGAGCTTCAACGCCCCAAGCCGCCATTGCTTTATTCGCACGTGCACAATCATACATATGTAGTGCTGCTAATTTACGTACGGTTTCTTCATGGAACTCTTTAGCATTTGGCGCTTTGTGGAAATAGAGGTAACCGCCGAACACTTCATCAGCACCTTCACCAGAAAGTACCATTTTTATTCCCATTGCTTTGATTTTACGTGCCATTAAATACATTGGTGTTGAAGCACGGATTGTGGTGACATCATAAGTTTCAATGAAATAAATTACGTCACGAATAGCATCAATACCTTCTTGAATGGTAAAGTTAATTTCGTGGTGAACTGTACCTAGATGATCAGCAACCGCTTGTGCAGCTTTTAGATCTGGAGCACCTTTTAAACCTACAGCAAATGAGTGTAACTGTGGCCACCATGCTTCTGATTTTTCGTGATCTTCAACACGACGTGCTGAGAATTTTTTAGTGATCGCTGAAATGACGGAAGAATCAAGTCCACCTGACAATAAAACACCATATGGCACGTCAGACATTAAATGACTTTTTACAGACTCTTCTAATGCAACACGCAGTGCATTAATATCCGTCTTATTGTCTTTCACATTTTCGTAATCCATCCAGTCACGTTTGTAATACGTTTTGATTTCACCTTCGGTACTAGATAGATAGCATCCTGGAGGGAAAGCTTCAATTGTTTTACAAACAGGCACTAATGCTTTCATTTCAGAGGCAACATAAAATGTGCCATTTTCATCATGACCTGTATACATTGGAATAATACCAATATGGTCACGGCCAATAAAATAGCTGCCTTTATTGATATCATAAAGGATAAAAGCAAACATACCTTGTAATTCATCAAGGCAATCAATACCTTTTTCTTGATATAAAGCAAGAATCACTTCACAGTCAGAACCTGTTTGAAACTCATAACGATCTTTGTACTGATTTCGGAGTTCTTGATGATTATAAATTTCGCCATTTACCGCTAAAACTAGGGTTTTATCTTTATTATAAAGAGGCTGAGATCCTGTATTAACATCTACAATTGATAAACGTTCATGAGCAAGAATTGCTTTATCAGACGCAAAGATACCAGACCAATCAGGACCACGATGACGCTGTAGACATGATAGCTCTAATGCTTTTGTTCGTAGTTGTTCTGGATCTGATTTAATATCAAGAATACCTAAAATCGAACACATTGATTTTCTCCATTTCAAATCGCATAAGCGATACTGTTACAAGTAAAAACTAACTAGATAAATTTTTTTATTTTGTTAAACATAAAACAAATATTTAAACAAACAGAATACACATTATTTATACACAATTAAAGCATAATGTGATTATACTTTTCTTACTACTGAAAAAAGTAGCAATTATTTTTTTAACCATTGGCCTTGTCGCTTTATATATTGACCTGCTGGGGTCTTTTCTTGCGCTTTACTACCGGCCTTTTTTTCTACTTCATTTAAAGGGACATTACTTTCAGCTGATACTTTTTGGTATTGTTCTTTACGAGCCTGATTAATTAATTGCGCAATTTCAGAAGCGTTACCTTCGTTTTTCACTACACCTAAATAACCATCAGCCTGTTCACCAACTATCCCTTGAGCTTTGGCTTGGCTTAATGAATCTATTGCTTGATCTAAATTTAATGCAAACGCAGAAAAAGATAACACAACTGAAAATAATGCCAAGGTTGCTTTCTTACAGATATTCATAACAAACTCCTTAATAAATACATCGTATTTTATTTATTTGAATGTGAGTATAGATTTTTATTAATACTTATAATCAAAAAGACAGATAAAAATAAAACTTATTAATTAATATAATCCAGATTTATTGATTATATTATCTAAAGCTTTATCAACCTTAATATTAATTTCATGGTCTATCTTAACATTTAAATTGATATTAATTGGTTCACTCGGTGCTTGAACTTTAACTGTTGGTGAACATCCCGTTAATACACCTGCTAATATTATAATTGCAATAACATTTCGTACCATAAAATAACCCCTTATTTTGAAGATTTATTTTTTAAATAAGCTTCAATACGTTTACGGATTGGCTCACTAATTTGATCGGATAACTGTAAACTCATGAGCAATTTAGTCATATTTTCTTCAAGGTTGATATTTAAATTAACCGCTTTGCCATTTTCGACATCCAAATTACTGCCTTGAATATTCAATTTTAATTTGGCAATGTCATTAGCGTAATCAACTGCGCCTTGTAACTTAGTATAATGAAAATTTTTAATAATATCAGTGAGTATTTTCATATTGGGGTTATTTTGCCCATAGCTTTTGAGAGCAGAATTTTCAAATTGTAAATAACCCTCGTTGATCGTAACTAACTTGCCATTGTTAATGACAAATTTTAAAGCTGTTTCACCCTTTTTCTTTATCTCTGATAACGTAATAGGTAAAACTCCATCAATTGCACCATCACCAGCAAGCCCTTCAGAAGGATATTGCTTAAAAATATCTTTTAGTTGTATCTGTTTTAACCTTAAATTAAATTGTTGGGGTAATTTAGCTAAATTCAATTTATTTTCTTCAATAAAAACCAAACCAGAGAAGATATTAGCTTGAGCTTTTTTCCATGTAACCGTTCCTTTGTTTGGTGCTTTAAACGAAGCTAAATAGCTTCCAACTAATTTAATCTTTTCAAAAGCGATCCCCATATTTACTTCTTGAATATTTAATGCCGGTGTTGAAATAGTAAATTGGTTATCTTTGATAATAATATTGATATCGCCTGTAACCGATTTGATTTCACTAGTTTTATAAATACCATTGAGTTTATTAATGGTTAATGTTGCTATAGCAGATAGTTGGTTACTATCAAATGGAATGTTTGATTTAAGTTGAATATTGAAATCTCCATTGGAAGAACCAAGGATTAAATCATCAGAAAGATTTGCTTTTTCTAAACTAATTGATGCTTTATCCGAAGTTGTTAATTCCAATTGATGACTAGATAGCCAACCAGTAAACGGTAAAACTAAATTACTATTTTGTAAACCAAATTGATTTAGGGATGTTTTAAAAAGGCCGTTTTGTATGTCAATCCGCAAAGCCTGTTGATTAAACAACAAAGTGGCAGACAATTGTGTTATTTCTTGGGTATTGGTTGATAAATTAAGTTGTATTGCTTCTTGCTGTTTACTTATATCAACTTTTAAATCTAATCTCGCTTTATTTTGTTCATAAAATCGCAGTGTATCTATATGAATCGTTTTAGGTAACCAATAAATAATAGTTGAAATCAAAGAGAGATCGGGATCAGATTGATTAAGCGTTTCAGTCGTTGTATCAACCGTGTTTTCAATAGTTTCTAAAGCTATTTCAGATTCATTGGGTTGCCAATAAATATCTAAATTGTTTGCAGTTAACTGCGATAATGAAATTGATAAATTTTTAGCAGTTATAGAAACTTGGGATGGTTTACTGACAGTAAGTTCGTCAAAAGTAAGACCTTTAAAGCCAACGCTAGCACCATGCCAATCAACAATAATCCCATTTTTCTGCTTGAAAGTCTGCCAATAATGCCATCCAAACAAGCAAAACAGTATGAGGAAAAATAAGATACTGAGTAAGATCCAATAGCGTTTTTTTAAGCGAACCATAGAAGTTCTCACTTTGACAAAAAGGGTTACAGGGATTTCCCTGTAATAAATATATTAATTTTGAGATTGCTCACGTTGATTAATATATGCCAAAGCCTTATCAATTCTAGCAAGCGCTCGTTTTTTTCCTACCGCAAAAACAGTTGCATCAACCGATGGCGATTGCCCGATACCTGTTACAGCAACGCGTAATGGCATGCCAACTTTACCCATACCAACATTAAGCTCGGTTGCAGTTGCTTCAATCGCATGATGAATTTTATCAATTTGCCAATCAAAGTCAGCAATAGCTTCAATTTTTGCTTTAATTGTTTCTAATGGCTGTTTGGCGACTGGGCGCAAATGTTTTTTAGCTACATCGGCATCATAATCTTCAAAATCTCGATAGCAATAAGCACATGATTCAGCCATCTCTTTAAGCGTTTTACAACGTTCACCAAATAACTTAATAATAGTGATAAGATCAGGACCTTGTGATAAATCATATCCTTGTTGGTTCATATGCCAAATTAAATGTTGAGCAACATAATCCGCATCAAGATGGTTGATATAATGGTGATTTAACCAAAGTAATTTTTCAGTATTAAAGGCACTGGCTGATTTACTAACCGCATCTAATGAAAAATAACTAATCATTTCCGGAACAGAAAATATCTCTTGATCACCGTGTGACCAACCAAGACGCACTAAATAGTTAAGTAATGCTTCGGGCAAATAACCATCATCACGATATTGCATGACACTAACCGCTCCGTGACGTTTAGATAATTTTTGTCCATCATCCCCTAAAATCATTGATACATGACCATATTTAGGAATTGGCGCTCCTAATGCTTCTAGAATATTGATCTGGCGTGGTGTGTTGTTGATGTGATCTTCACCACGAATAACATGGGTAATTTCCATATCCCAATCATCAACAACGACACAGAAATTATAAGTTGGTGAACCATCAGTGCGGCGAATAATAAGATCATCAAGCTCTTTATTAGCAATCTCAATTGGACCACGGATTAAATCATTAAAAATAACGGTGCCATCAGTAGGGTTAGCAAAACGAACAACATGTGGCTCATCATGAGTATGCTCTTGTTGTACTGAAGCACAACGGCAATGCCCATCGTAACGCGCTTTTTCACCTTTTGCCATTTGCTCTTCACGCAATTTTTCAAGGCGCTCTTTAGAACAGTAGCAACGATAAGCTGTGCCTTTGGCTAACATTTCATCGATGACTTGATTATAACGATCAAAGCGTTTAGTTTGATAATAAGGACCTTCGTCCCATGATAATTTTAACCAATTCATACCTTCCATTATTGCTTCAATCGCTTCAGGCGTTGAGCGCTCAAGATCGGTATCTTCAATGCGTAATACAAATGCACCTTTTGCATGGCGAGTATAAAGCCAAGAATAAAGTGCTGTACGAGCACCACCTACATGTAAATAGCCTGTTGGGCTAGGTGCAAAACGGGTTTTGATTTTCATGAAATAATCCTAATAATAACGAAAATAGAGCTTTAACAACAACACGAATACCAGCACCATTTCCTTTAATTCTGCCATATATCAACAAGCAGAATAATATGTTTGTATCGATTCAATTTAGTTGCTTATTCTAACACGCCGAAAGGTTTCGGCAATAGTTCCATTATAGTTAACAGGTTAATTTAACTTGTTAAAAAGTTTCAGGAAAGTATACGTTTAAGTATAATATCAGCCTTAACTAGACAGATAAGGCTGAATTATTTAGTACGAATTTAGTATGATTAATGTGCTTCATCCCAATTATCACCCACACCTACATCCACCTTTAATGGTATAGATAGTTGGTAACAATTTTCCATGATCGATTTTATTTGGGCTTTATATTGCTCAACTAATTCTTCTTTTACTTCAAATACTAACTCATCGTGTACTTGCATAACCATTCTAATATTACCTACAGGCAAGCTTTTTATCCATTCGCTTACCTTAATCATTGCTGTTTTAATAATATCAGCCGCTGTACCTTGCATTGGAGCATTAATGGCAGCACGCTCAGCACCGCGTCGTTCAATACCACTTCCTGATTTTATTTTAGGAAGATATAAACGTCGACCAGATAGGGTTTCAACATAACCTTGTTCAGCAGCTTGTTGGCGAATTTGGTCCATATACGCTTGAACACCTGGATAGCGCTCAAAATAACGATCGATATAAAACTGAGCTTCTTTACGCGCAATATTAATTTGTTTGGATAAACCAAAGGCGCTCATACCGTAAATTAATCCAAAGTTAACCGCTTTTGCACGTCTTCGCTCTTCAGAAGTCACTTCAGATTCAGTTTTACCCAAAATTTCACTAGCCGTAACACGGTGAATGTCTTTATCATGAGAAAAAGCATAAAGTAAACTTTTATCTTGTGATAGATGCGCCATGATCCGTAATTCAATTTGCGAGTAGTCTGCCGAAATAATTTTATATCCCTTTGGTGCAATAAAAGCTTGGCGAATTCGTCGCCCTTCTTCATTTCGCACTGGGATATGTTGTAAATTTGGCTCATTTGAAGACAATCGCCCAGTTACAGTACCAATTTGATTATAATTGGTATGAATACGATGATCGATAGGACTAACCATCAATGGCAATTTATCGGTATAGGTATTTTTTAACTTAGCTAAACTACGATAAAGCAAGATCATGCGTGGCAATTCGTATTGATTAGCTAGCTCACTCAAAACATCTTCACTGGTTGATGGTTCGCCCTTTGGTGTCTTTTTGAGAACTGGTAATTGATGTTTATCAAATAAAAGAGCTTGAATCTGTTTAGGTGATGCTGGATTAAATTTTTCACCTGCCAACAATTGTAACGTTTCTTGAATTTCGTTTAATTTCTTTCTCAATTCACTAGAATGTTTATTTAATAACTTGACATCAATCAAAACGCCTGTTCGTTCCATTTCTGCTATCAAAGTGGTGAGAGGCATTTCAATATCTGTGAATAGAGCTTTTAATTTTTCATCTTTTTCAAGATCTGGCCATAATTTATTATGCAATTGTAAGGTAACATCAGCATCTTCAGCAGCATATTGTGTGGTTTTTTCCACATCAATATTATCAATAGTAACCTGAATTTTATCAAATTTAGTTAATTCATCATAAGTAATGGTTTTATGATCCAAATAACGATTGGCCAAACTATCCATATCATGACGGTCAGTACTATTTAATACATAAGATTCAATCATAGTATCAAACGCAATCCCTTGTATGGTTATGCCATAATTTGCTAGCACGCTGTAATCAAATTTTGCATTTTGGGCAATTTTTTTGATTTCTGGATTTTCAAATATTGGTTTTAATTTAGCTAATACATCATCTAGTGGTAATTGTTTAGGAACACCTAAATACTGATGAGAAAGTGGTATATAAGCCGCTTGATGAGGTTCAACACTTAATGATATACCAACTAATTTAGCATGCACGTGATCAACATTATCTGTTTCAGTATCAAAAGCAAATAGTCCGCTATTTGTTAATTTTGTGATCCATTCATCTAATTGCTTTTCAGTTAATATACACTGGTAATCAGTCTCTCTTTTTTGTGTTGTTGTTTGTTCTTCTTGAATGAAGTAATTATCATCACCTTCTATAACTTGATTTTTCTGCTGATTTAAAAAAGTACCAGCCATTAATTCTTTTTGCCAACGATGAAAACCATAATAATTAAATAATTCAACTAGAGCCTTAACATCAATATCACCTACCAATAATTGTTCATTGGAAAAATCTAACTTAACATCAGTTTTGATTGTTGCAAGTAAATAAGAAAGATCGGCATCATTTTGATTATCAATCAATTTCTGTTTTAAAGATTTAGCGCCTCGGATCTTCAATTTTTCAATATCGTCTAACCGATTATAAATATCTTCTACACCATCAAATTCAGATAACAAACTTTGTGCTGTCTTTTCACCTATACCTGGTACGCCAGGAATATTATCAGACGAATCGCCTCTTAAAGCTAAATAATCAATAATTTTTTCTGGCGGAACACCAAATTTCTTTATTACCCCTTGTGAATCTAATTGGGTATTATTCATCGTATTAATCAATGTAATTCTATCGCTCACTAGCTGTGCCATATCTTTATCACCAGTACTGATTAATACTTCTAGATTCTCCCTCTCAGCCTGTCTTGCTAATGTACCAATTACATCATCTGCTTCAACACCTTCAATACAAAGTAATGGTAATCCCATGGCTTTCAAAATAGTATGAATAGGTTCGATTTGCGGACGAAGATTTTCAGGCATTTCATCTCGCGTGGCTTTATATTCATTATAAAGCTCATTGCGAAATGATCCTCCTTTTGCATCAAAAACCACGGCAATATGTGTAGGATTGTACTGATTAATTAAACTACGAACCATATTAACCACACCAAAAATAGCGCCTGTAGGCTCACCTTTAGCATTGGTTAATGGTGGACAAGCAAAAAAAGCACGATAAAGATAAGATGATCCATCAATTAAAATAATCGGTGTATTATTTGGCATTATGGTTACCTAAACATTATTTAATTTAATGGCTGATAGTATAACACCTAATTGGCAATAATATTCTTACCAAGTCAACAATATAATGTAAAAAAGTTTCAGGTAACACTATGTTTCAGTATAAAATCATGTGTAAACAACTGTATATTGCGCAATGAGTGTTATATAATAACGCATTCATTTTCGCTTGAGTATGTAATAAATGACACAATTAAGCCCTGCCGCGCAAAAAGTCAAAGAAGCCCTTGCAGCTAAAAATCTTGAAACACCATTATGCCGTCTAGTTATAGATAATAATGAGCGTAAAGCAAAAATCGAGTCGCATTTTCGTGAAATTATGAAGCTAATGGAACTTGATCTATCTGATGATAGCCTTGCACAAACTCCTCACCGCGTGTCGAAAATGTATGTTGATGAGATTTTTTCTGGTCTTTATTACGAAAATTTTCCAAAAATTACGTTAATCGAAAATAAAATGCAAGTTGATGAAATGATAACGGTTCGCGATATTACACTAACTAGTGTCTGTGAACACCATTTTGTCACAATAGACGGTAAAGCAACGGTTTCTTATATTCCCAAAGATAAAGTCATTGGTTTATCGAAAATTAATCGAATTGTAACTTTTTTTTCCCAACGCCCTCAAGTACAAGAAAGATTAACACAACAAATTTTAGTGGCACTACAAACACTACTAGGTACGGTTAATGTAGCGGTTTCTATTGATGCAACCCATTATTGCGTTAAAGCCCGAGGCATTAAAGACTCCAATAGTATTACAACAACAACTGCCCTCGGAGGTGGGTTTAAAACAAACCCAAGCACAAGGCAAGAATTTTTGCGAGCACTAAACCATTATTAATTTTATAAATGGGTATGTTTGAATCACAACAGTTTAAAGTATGACCGAGTCACTTAGCATTTTATCTCAAACAGTGAAAATGCTTGAAGAAAAGCGACAAAATCTAACTTTATATTGCGTGCATCTTCAAGAAAGATTGGTATAATTCTTGGTTACTTAATATAAATAACATTGTTTTCATGAAGATTATCCGTGGTATAACTAATCTAAAAAATCAGTTTTCTCAATGTGTTCTAACCTTGGGAAATTTTGATGGCGTGCATTTAGGACATCAACAATTAATTAACCATATTATTAAACAAGGTAAAAAACTCAATCTTCCCACTGTTGTGATGTTATTTGAGCCGCAACCACTAGAGTTTTTTGCCCAAGATAATGCGCCGTCACGTTTAACTTCATTTCATGAAAAAGTTATTTTTATTGAAAAATTAGGTATCGACTATATTATTGCTATTCCATTTACCCAAACTTTTGCCAATATGTCTGCCGATCATTTTATTCAAGATTGGTTGATCAATAAGCTACAAGCTAAATACATTACAATTGGTGATGATTTTCGGTTCGGATTTGAACGTAAAGGGGATATCAACCTTCTACAACAATATTCGCGAAATCATGATTTTGTAGTAGAAAGCATACCAACATTTGTTTGGAATAATTTTCGTATAAGTAGTACTGCTATTCGCCAAGCACTTTTGAATAGTGATTTTGAATTGGCTCATTGTCTATTAGGCCGTGATTATACAATTCAAGGTCGCGTAGTCCATGGCAATGCTTTAGCAAGGGAATTGGGATTTCCAACAGCAAATATTCACTTACATCGAAAAAAGCCTGCACTACAAGGAGTCTATTTTGTTAAAGTCAAAAATATCTGCAATAATCAGCATTATCACGGTATTGCCAATATTGGGATAAGACCAACTATTAATGGAAAAACCGCAATACTTGAAGTAAATCTTTTTGACTTTTCGAGTAATATATATGGACAATATTTAGACATAACGTTCATCAAAAAATTACGCGATGAGAAAAAATTTGACTCATTAGCAGAATTAAAACAACAAATTACACAAGATATTTGCACTGCGAAAAAGATCAGTGCAAAATTAACCAATAAAAAGTAGTATCAACACATTTAACTGGAATAAATCAGCATGACAGACTATAAAAATACATTGAATCTACCGGAAACTGGATTCCCAATGCGAGGAGATCTTGCTAAACGCGAACCAGCAATGTTACAAAATTGGTACGATAAAGAACTTTATCGCAAAATTCGCTCGGCCAAAAAAGGTAAAAAAAACTTTATTCTGCATGATGGCCCTCCTTATGCAAACGGAAAACTACATATTGGTCACGCCGTTAATAAAATCCTTAAAGATATTATTATCAAATCAAAAGGGTTAAGCGGTTATAATTCCCCTTATATTCCAGGATGGGATTGTCATGGCTTACCGATTGAACAAAAAGTTGAAGAGCAAGTAGGAAAACCAGGTGTAAAAGTAACACCTGCTGAGTTTCGTCAAATTTGCCGCGATTATGCCGCTTCACAAGTTGAACTACAAAAAGCTGATTTTATCCGTATGGGCGTACTAGGTGATTGGCAAAACCCTTACCGTACAATGGACTACAATACCGAAGCGAATATTATCCGTGCGTTAGGTAGAGTGATAAAAAACGGTCATTTAGTTAAAGGCGCTAAACCTGTTTATTGGTGTACCGATTGTATGTCATCTTTAGCCGAAGCAGAAGTTGAATATTATGATAAATCATCGCCAGCAATTGATGTGAAATTTAAAGCTGTTGATAATCAAGCCGTAGCAAATAAATTTGGTATCAATACTGATTTAACCATTTATGCTGTTATCTGGACAACCACGCCTTGGACATTACCAGCTAGCCGAGGGATAGCTTTAAATGCTGATTTTGAATATCAACTTGTTCAAATTAATGATAAAGAGTGCTTAATTTTAGCAACTGATTTAGTTGAGTCTGTGATGCAACGTGCCAATATCGACCAATGGAAAGTATTAGGTAGCTGCCAAGGTAATGCTCTTGAGTTGTTACGTTTTAAACACCCATTCCTTGATTTTGATGAACCAGTTGTACTTGGCGAACACGTTACAATTGATGCAGGTACAGGAGCTGTGCATACCGCACCAGGACATGGTACAGAAGACTTTATGGTCGGTCAAAAATATGGTCTTGAAGTGGCAAATCCAGTTGGTGGTAATGGTTGTTACTTGCCTGGAACGGGCGCTGGTCTCGATGGGTTATTTGTGTTCAAAGCGAATAAAGTTGTCGTTGAAATGTTAAAAGAACATAACGCACTATTACACTTTGAAAATATTGAACATAGCTATCCATGTTGTTGGCGTCATAAAACACCGGTTATTTATCGTGCTACACCACAATGGTTTATTAGCATGGATAAACAAGGTCTGCGAACACAATCATTAAAAGAAATTAAACAAGTTCGTTGGATCCCTGATTGGGGACAAGCACGCATTGAAACCATGGTTACTAATCGCCCTGATTGGTGCATTTCTCGCCAACGCACATGGGGTGTACCTATGACGTTGTTTGTTCACAAAGAGACCGAAGAACTTCATCCAGATACACTAGCATTAGTTGAAAAAGTTGCACAGTTAGTTGAAAAAGATGGCATTCAAGCTTGGTGGGATGCTGATATTAAAGATCTTTTAGGTCCTGATGCTGATGATTATCGTAAAGTACCTGATACGTTAGATGTTTGGTTTGACTCAGGATCAACATTCTCTTCTGTTGTGCGTGCACGCCCTGAATTTGAAGGACATGATGCAGAACTTTATTTAGAAGGTTCAGATCAACATCGTGGTTGGTTTATGTCTTCATTAATGTTATCAACAGCAATTGATAATAAAGCCCCTTATAAACAAGTATTAACACATGGTTTTGTGGTTGACGGTCAAGGCCGTAAAATGTCTAAGTCACTAGGTAATATTGTGACACCACAAGAAGTGATGAACAAACTTGGGGCTGATATTTTACGCCTATGGATTGCATCGACCGATTATTCAGGCGAAATGAGTTATTCGGAAGAAATTATCAAACGAGCTGCCGATAGTTATCGCCGTATTCGTAATACCGCACGTTTTTTACTGGCAAATTTAAATGGATTTGATCCAGCTAAAGATATGGTAAAACAAGAAGATATGGTTATTCTTGATCGCTGGGCAGTTAGTATGGCAAAAGAAGCACAAGAACAAATTATTCAGGCTTATGAAAATTATGATTTCCATAAAGTCGTACAACGTATTATGCAATTTTGCTCAATCGAAATGGGATCATTCTATTTAGATATTATTAAAGATCGCCAATACACAGCAAAAAGTGATAGTATTGCCCGTCACAGTTGCCAAACTGCTTTATATCATATTGCGCAAGCAATGGTTCGTTGGATTGCACCTATTTTATCATTCACTGCTGATGAAATTTGGCAATATCTGCCAATGGCTGATAAACAAGAATTTGTTTTTGAAGATGAGTGGTATACAGCACTATTTACATTGCCAGAAAGCGAAGCATTAAATAGCGAATATTGGGCTCAGATTTTAGCCATTCGTAGCGAAGTGAATAAAGTGCTTGAACAAGGTCGTAATGATAAAGTGATTGGTGGTGCACTTGAAGCTGCTGTTACGCTTTATGCTGATAAAGATATTGCAGCAACATTAGCTAAATTAGAAAACGAATTACGCTTTGTATTACTAACATCACAAGCTAGCGTAAAACCATTACAAGAAGCACCAGAAAATGCAGTGCAAAGCGATATTCAAGGACTAAAAATTGAACTCGCTAAAGCACAAGGTGATAAATGCCCTCGTTGTTGGCACTATACCGTCGATAATGAGCCAACATCACATTTATGTAAGCGTTGTGAAGAAAACATTCACGGCAAAGGCGAGGTAAGGCATTTCGCATAGCAACCTATTTAGTAAATTAAATGGAGCTATGCCAATCCCTTAAGCAATCTAGTACCTTTTCCGCCGACGATTGTCGGCGGAAACATAATAATGAGCACAAACTATATGAAAAAAGATAATGGACTTTACTGGTTATTATTTGCAATCATTGTTTTTATCATTGATATCGCAAGTAAATTTTGGATTATAAATAATTTCTCGCTATTTGAATCAGTGAATCTTTTGCCATTCTTCTCTATCACTTATGTACGCAATATTGGCGCTGCCTTTAGCATTTTTGAAGGGCAACGTATGATGCTTGCTGCTATCGCTTTAATTATCAGTGCCGTGATAGTACGCATGTTATACCGCAACACTTGCCAACAAAAATTAGAGAACTTGTCGTTATCAATGATTTTAGGCGGTGCATTAGGTAATTTATTTGATCGTCTTTATCATGGATTTGTGATTGACTTTTTAGATGTCAATTTTGGTGACTGGCACTATCCAACTTTTAATATTGCTGACTGTGCAATCTGCGTTGGTATTGGACTATTTATTTTCAGTAATTATAAAAAACCAAAGAAGACTGTATAGTATGCAAATTATTTTGGCCAATCCTCGCGGTTTTTGCGCTGGTGTTGATCGTGCTATCACAATTGTTGAACGTGCACTAGAATTGTTTGGCGCACCAGTTTATGTCCGTCACGAAGTAGTACACAATCGCTATGTCGTTAATCGCCTAAAAGAATTAGGGGCAATTTTCATTGAAGATATTAGCGAAGTACCCGATAACTCAATTCTTATCTTTTCAGCGCATGGGGTGTCTAAAGCTATCCGTGAGGAAGCCAAACAACATAAACTCCGTGTTTTTGATGCCACTTGCCCACTTGTAACCAAAGTACATATGGAAGTGGCTAGATCGAGTTATCGTGGTGAAGAGGTTATTTTAATCGGCCATGCTGGGCATATTGAAGTAGATGGTACAATGGGACAATATAACAATCCCGAAGGTGGCATTTATTTAATCGAATCAATTGATGATGTAAAAAAGCTACAGGTAAAAAACGAAAATAATCTTTGCTTTACCACTCAAACAACTTTATCCGTTGATGATACGGCTCAAATTATAGATGCTTTAAAAAAACGTTTTCCTAATATTCGCAGCCCACGCAAAAATGATATCTGCTATGCCACAACCAATCGCCAGCAAGCAGTGAAACAGTTATCATCACGCGCAGACATTGTTTTAGTCGTAGGTTCTAAAAATTCGTCTAATTCAAATCGCCTAGCCGAGCTAGCAAGGCGAAACAGCAAACAAGCTTATTTAATTGATTTTGCATCTGACATCCAAAAAGAGTGGTTAATAAACGCACATACAATCGGCGTAACAGCAGGTGCTTCTGCGCCTGAGATTTTAGTACAACAGGTGATTGATCATTTAAAAAGCTTAGGTTGCACATCGCTTATTGAAACAGATGGCATTTTAGAAAATATCACTTTTGAAATTCCAAAAGAACTTCGAATTGACATTAAATCAACCTGATTTAAGAAGACTTAAGTCCCTCAAATTTTACTAATAACTCTTCTTTTGTTTCAATATGTTCAGGATCCGCAATAATAGCATTTTGAATAGGGCAGACTCGCTGACAAGTCGAATGATCATAATAACCGACACATTCTGTACATTTATTGGGATCAATTTCATAAGTATCAAACCCCATTGAGATTGCCTCATTTGGGCACTCAGGCTCACACATGTCACAATTAATACACTTATTGGTTATTTTTAACGCCATTGCTATTCTAACTTTACTAATTAAAAAATTAGCGCCATTATAGCGTAATCACCAATAAATCCGAATAAAGATCGCATTATCGCTTATTGAGTAGTTCAATCTTTGCAAAAAATTTTAGAAAATCATACTGCTTGTTTTCGTATTTATATTCAACATGAAGTCTTTCACTGTTATAGATGGCTAATCATTCTTCAGTTACTATCCTTGTTTGCCTCTAGATTATTAAATAGATATAAATTCAATAATTTTGTACGATAGGTACGATTAAATCAAGATCGGAAGAGCGTCGTGTAGGGAAAGA
>NZ_FMWS01000053.1 GCF_900103255.1 Gilliamella bombi
AGGAGAATAACCGAAGAATGGTTAACGATTTATAACACCGAAAGACCGCATGAGGCATTAAATAACATGACACCGATTGAGTATAAAACACTAAAACAAGCAGCTTAATTTTCTACATGAGTTGTGTGCTAAGTTTGGGGTATTTACACCATTGTTACATCTTTGGCAAATTGCTTGTTTGTTGGGTGGTTATAAGTTTTTTATCTGAACCGTTATTAACAACGATCTTAACTTATAATCAAGAGGAATCAGTACGTTACTTTTCTATTTCTTTTTCTAGTGATGAAATTATAACGTTATTTCTTGCGATTAGTATTATGCTCATTCATCTAGATTGCCAACCAGGTGATATATTAGAATATACGAACGAAGAATAGATTATTCTCTTATAGCAAGTAATGCGGCTTCTTGTGCGTGAATTAAGGCTGTATCAAAAAAAGGTGTATTGCGATCGGATTGAGAGATTAATAACCCAATTTCTGTGCAGCCTAAAATAACACCTTCTGCGCCATTTTTAACGAGTTTATCAACAATATTAAGATAGGCTTGCTTAGAATCAGGCTTAATAATACCTTTGCAAAGTTCATCATAAATGATCTGATTAATGATATTTCTGTCTTGAGATTCAGGAATAAGCACATTTAAATTTTTATCGATCAGTTTAGATCTATAAAAGTCCTGCTCCATTGTATATTTAGTCCCTAACAAAGCGACCGATTTAATATTTTGTGCTAGCAAATATTTAGCCGTCACATCGGCAATATGAATGATTGGAATATTAATTGCCTTTTGGATCTGATCAGCGACTTTATGCATGGTATTAGTACAAATAACAATAAAATCTGCACCAGCTAATTCAACTCTTTTAGCCGCATCAATTAAAATTTCTGCGCTTTTGTTCCACTCATTATTAGCTTGGCAACTTTCAATTTCTTGAAAATCAACGCTATATAAAATCGTTTTTGCTGAATGCAGGCCTCCTAATGATTTAGCAATAGTTTGATTAATAACTTGATAATAAGTTGTTGTACTTTCCCAACTCATACCCCCGATTAAACCAATTGTTTTCATTCTAAAAATTCCTTATAGAAAGTTTATGATTTTTGATATTAAAATAATTTTATTCTTAACTATATTGTAGAATGTGTAAAGTTATTTCAATTGTGGTAGAGTTAGGTGGAATTTAATTAGTACTTGTTTAAGCAATCAATGGTTAATTATCGCTATGAATGTATTGTGTTTTTACTTAGCAAGCAAAAACATCTACTAAATTTTATCTTTAGAAAAAAATTTTATTAACAAAATAAAGAAATATTGTTCAATATAAAACAGTTTAAGGAATAAAAAGTACGGTTGGTAGCATAAACACATCCACCAATACCTAACTTAAGTAACCTGCTATGACTTTAATCGCGATAATAGCTACAATAGCAACTATTTATATTCTTGAGCAAGAAAATTCTTTTTCTTATATTCATGTCAACTACATAAAAAGGACTAACGCATCGAAATTAACTGAAGTATTGCTGAAATGTTTAACATCACTAGGATAAAATAGTTAATCTGATAAGATGAAAAATTAAATTCGGAATAAATATCTTATTTATTATAAAAAACCCAGCAAATGCTGGGTTAAAAACTTTTGTTATTTTATTAAATTTTAGTTGTAAACGTACGAGCAATAACATCACGTTGTTGTTCTGCTGTTAATGAGTTAAAACGTACTGCATAACCAGAAACACGAATTGTTAATTGTGGGTATTTTTCTGGGTGTTTTACAGCGTCTTCTAAAGTTTCACGACGAAGAACGTTCACATTTAAATGTTGACCACCTTCAACTTTTACAGTTGGAGCAACATCTAATGGAACTTCGCGATATTCGAATTGACCAAGTTCTGCAGTAGGAATGATTTGATCTTCTTTATAAACTGATTTAGCAGCTACACAACGAGCTTCTTTTGTAGAGTCGTCTAATAACCAGAAAGAGTTTAGAAGTGCTGAGTTGTCTGCTTTAGTAATTTGGATACCTGTAATCATTTTAAATCCTCCTAACGGGGCCTTATTGCCCTAAAATAATTAGGGTTAATATAGCACTTTAAAAATTTGATAAAAGTCAAAAAAAACTATTGCTTCGATAAGTAATACCTTTAATTTCTATTTTCTTTTGTGATAGGTTATTATGTAGAACTATATTAGTTATTGCCCAGAAACACTGGCATTATTGATGAGTGATATCAAAATATGACAACAAAATTGACTTGGCATGAAGTTATTGGTGCAGAAAAACAAAAACCTTATTTTCAACAAATAATGCAATTTATAAAGACTGAGCGTGCTAATGGCAAGATAATTTACCCGCCTCAGCATGATGTGTTTAATGCGTTTCGTTTTACACCATTTGATCAAATCAAAGTAGTGATTTTAGGGCAAGATCCTTATCATGGTCCTAATCAAGCTCACGGTCTTTCTTTTTCTGTTTTACCCGGAGTTAAGACACCACCATCGTTAGTTAATATTTATAAAGAACTGGCAACCGATATTGATGGTTTTACAATTCCTTCTCATGGCTATTTAGCTTCTTGGGCTGCTCAAGGTGTATTACTATTAAATAATGTGTTGACTGTTGAAGCGGGGCAAGCGCATTCTCATGCAAAAATAGGTTGGGAAACTTTTACTGATAATGTGATAGCAGTAATCGATGAGTATCTTGAAGGTGTGGTTTTTTTATTGTGGGGATCTCCTGCACAAAAAAAAGGGCAGTTTATTAATCGCCAAAAACATCATGTATTAACATCGGTGCATCCATCACCGTTATCTGCTCATCGTGGTTTTTTTGGCTGTAAGCACTTTTCCAAAGCGAATGACCTTATTATGCAACAAGGTAAAAAAGCAATAGATTGGCAACCAAGACTAGCGGAAAAACAAACATGAGTAATAATAAAAGACGTCGAACAAGTTTGCAGGAAATTGCAAATTTAATCGGGATTAGTAAAATGACAGTGAGTCGTTTTTTACGTGATCCCAATCTTGTATCTAAACCACTTCAATTACAAATTTCAGCCGCAATAGATAAGCTAGGATATATTCCTAATAAAGCTCCCGATATGCTGTCTAACGCTAAAAGTAATGCCATTGGTATTGTGTTCCCTTCTTTAACCAATCAGGTTTTCGCCGATATTTTAAAAGGTATTGAGATGGTGACTGATGTAAGAGGATATCAAACCATGATCACTCATACTGGATACAGTGCTGACAAAGAAGAGTTACGCTTACGCTCATTACTTTCTTATAATATTGACGGGTTAATTTTAACGGAAAGAACGCATACTCCAGCAACATTAAAGATGATTGAAATTTCGGGTGTTCCTGTGGTTGAAATTATGGACAGTGTTTCGCCTTGCCTTGATATGGCTGTTGGATTTGATAATTTTACTGCAACTAGAAATATGATTCATCGCATGATAGATAGAGGTCGTCGTAATATTGTCTATTTTAGTGCAAGACAAGATCAACGAAGTATTATTCGCCAAAAAGGGTATGAAAAGGCTATGGAAGAAGCTAGATTGACACCTCGGACGCTAGCGACTAAAGAAGCATCATCTTATGAATTAGGGGCAAGATTTTTACATCAAATTTTAAAAGAGTTTCCTTGTGTTGATGGTATTTTTAGTACCAATGATGATTTGGCTTTAGGGGTATTACTTGAATGCCAACGGGTGGGGATTGAAGTGCCAAAACAGATAGCGATTGTTGGATTTCATGGACACCAAATTGGTCAATTTATGAATCCCAAATTGGCATCTATACAAACACCGAGAATTGAAATGGGAAAAATTGCAGCGGAGCTGTTATTAAAACGGATTAATGGTGAACAAATTGATAAAAAAGTGATTGATTTACCTGTTGAGTATTTAAACGGAGAAAGTATTTAATAAAGTAGAAGATGACATTGATAATGATTTAACCTTACCACGTTTAGTGATAAGGTTATTAGTAATAATTACAAACCTTTAGGGTTTTCACCGTATTGGTTGCTGCCTGGTGTTGAGTCCATTACGCAGAATACTAATATAATAATACCACCAATGTATGGAATAAATTGTAACAAAATCCACCAACCTGATTTACTTGTATCATGTAAGCGGCGTACAGTAACAGCTAAACTAGGAAGGAATAATGCCAACACTAAGATAGCGGTTATAGCTAAGGGACTTCCAATCATTTTATCAATGATTATCGTGATGAAAGTTAAAATAATATAGAATAAAACGAACATCCAATATTCTTTACGACGAGCTCGACCATTAAAATTTGCATAATTTTTTGTAATACAATCAATAAACCAATTCATTCCTATATTCCTTTTTTTAATTAATTACTGAAATAAATTATTTGGGGCCGCTATTTTAATGAAAAAAAAACGAAAATAAAACTGATTTTTATCGTTAAATTTTTTTATTTTTATTTTTTATCAATATTTACATTGCCTATAAGGCTGTTGATTTCAGGTTTTCATAAAGTGATAACTATGTTAGAATTATCGCTCAGTGGTTATTTATACCAGCTAACAGATTATAGAAAATAACACTGAGGCCTCCATGAAAATAGTTGAAGTAAAACACCCTCTTGTACGCCATAAAATTGGATTAATGCGTGAACACGATATTAGCACCAAAGACTTTCGTGCTCTTGCCAGCGAAGTTGGCAGTTTATTAACTTATGAAGCAACTGCTGATCTACCTACCGAAACAGTAACAATAGATGGTTGGTGTGGACCTGTTCAAGTAGAACGTATTAAGGGTAAAAAAATTACGGTTGTACCTATTTTGCGTGCCGGATTAGGTATGATGGATGGTGTGCTTGAGCATGTGCCAAGTGCCCGTATTAGCGTTGTCGGGTTTTATCGTAACGAAGAAACGTTAGAACCTGTTCCTTATTTTCAAAAACTAACCTCGGATATTGAAGATCGAATGGCTTTAGTTGTTGATCCAATGTTAGCAACAGGTGGGTCAATGGTGGCGACAATCGATTTACTTAAAAAAGCAGGTTGTAAAAATATTAAAGTATTAGTTTTAGTTGCTGCACCAGAAGGTATTAAAGTGCTTGAACAAGCTCACCCTGATGTTGAACTTTATACGGCATCGATTGATGAGAGGTTGAACGAAAAAGGCTACATATTACCTGGACTGGGTGATGCTGGAGACAAAATCTTCGGCACAAAATAAAATCTCAAAATTTAGACCGGTTAATCCGGTTTTTTTATGCCTGTTAATCAGGCAAGTTATACAATAAACTTCGTTAAGTAAGAGAGGCGAGATGTGAGCAATATCACAACAGATAAAACAAAAAATATAACATCACAGCATAAGCATTCATGGCAAGATATTTTTACCGGCGCACAGATGTTATTTGTCGCCTTTGGGGCTTTGGTATTAGTTCCCCTTTTAACAAAATTAAACCCAAATGTAGCTCTTTTTACTGCTGGTGTTGGTACGTTGTTATTTCAATTGACAACCAAAGGTAAAGTTCCTGTATTTTTAGCGTCATCATTTGCTTTTATTGCTCCTATCTCATTTGGTGTTGCACAATGGGGCATTCCTGCCACTTTAGGCGGTTTAGTGGCTGCAGGTTTTGTTTTTATGTTTTTTGCTTTTTTAGTAAAAATTAATGGTAGCCATGTTATTGACCGTATATTACCGCCAGTTGTAACTGGTCCGATTATTATGGTTATTGGTTTATCACTTGCACCTGTTGCGGTAGGAATGGCAATGGGTAAAGAAATTAAGGTGCCAGTCGAAAATTATAAATTGATTATAATATCAATGGTTTCACTATTAACGACTTTAATTGTGGCAATTTGGGCAAAAGGATTTTTAAAATTATTACCTATTATTTCAGGTATCGTGGTGGGATATATATTGTCTTGTTTATTTGGCATTGTCGATTTTCAACCTGTTATTAATGCGCCATGGTTTAAAGTGCCTGATTTCACGTTTCCTGAGTTTCATTGGCAAGCAATTTTATATATGATTCCAATTGTTATTGCACCAACCATTGAACATGTTGGTGATATTATGGCGATTGGTTCGGTAACGGGTAAAGATTATACTCGAGATCCTGGTTTGCAACGCACATTATTAGGTGATGGGCTTGCAACTTCGGCTGCTGGTCTTTTTGGTGGACCGCCTTGTATTACTTATGCAGAAGTAATTGGCGCTGTAACCTTAACCCGAAATTTTAAAACGCGAGTAATGACATGGGCTGCTGTTTGGGCTATTTTAATGTCTTTTGTTGGTAAGATTGGTGCATTTTTAAGTTCAATTCCAACGGTGGTTATGGGCGGTATTATGGTGTTGCTATTTGGCTCTATTGCATCAGTAGGTATTAATATTTTAATCAAACATAAAGTCGATCTGTCTGTATCACGTAATATGTGTATTGTTTCACTAGTTTTGGTGTTTGGTATTGGTGGTATGATTTTTGACTTTGGATCATATGCATTACAAGGTATAAGCTTGTGTGGAATTTTAGCCATTGTATTAAACCTGATCTTACCTCATCAAGAAAAGTCGACAGGTACTCATTAAAGCCCTTAAACTTCTTATATATCGTTGGGTATTTATAGCCAGCGATATTTATAATAAATCGCGAAACGGTATAGAATCCTGAATATTTTTTACAAAAAAATAATCTAACAAACAGCTAGCTTTTGTTAAAAACTTTCAGGAAAGTATGTGTTTAAGTATCAAAACACACTTATCAAAAAATAAGTGTGTTTTTAGTGATAAGTAGTGATAAGCGGTTTTATTTGATTGGACGCATGGTTGGGAATAAAATTACGTCACGAATTGTATGGCTGTTGGTAAATAGCATCACCGTACGGTCAATACCAATCCCAAGTCCTGCTGTAGGCGGTAAACCGTGCTCCAGCGCTGTAATATAATCTTCATCATAAAACATCGCTTCATCATCACCCGCATCTTTTTGTGATACTTGATCAGCAAAGCGTTGAGCTTGATCTTCTGCATCATTAAGCTCTGAGAATCCATTACCAATTTCACGACCACCAATAAAAAATTCAAATCGATCAGTCACAAATGGGTTTTCATCGTTACGACGAGCAAGTGGGGATACTTCAGCTGGATATTCAGTAATAAAGGTTGGTTGAATTAAGTTTGATTCAGCCACTTCTTCAAAAATTTCAGTTACCACTCGACCAAGACCCCAACTTTTTTCAATTTTTATACCAACTGATTGTGCTATGGCACAAGCTTTATCAAAATCATCTAGATCAGTATTATTGGTTTCAGGGCGGTAATGGCAAATGGCTTCACGCATGGTCATTTTGATAAATGGTTTACCAAAATCAAACGTATGTTCACCATATTGCACAACAGCATCACCTGTTACCGCAATAGCTAAACGACGGAATAATGTTTCTGTTAATACGATCAGATCTTTGTAATCAGCATAAGCCATGTACATTTCCATCATGGTAAATTCTGGATTATGTCTTGGTGATACGCCTTCATTTCGGAAGTTGCGATTAATTTCAAATACCCGCTCAAAGCCGCCTACAACTAATCGTTTTAGATAAAGTTCTGGCGCAATACGCATATACATATCTAAATCAAGCGCATTGTGATGCGTAATAAATGGTTTAGCTGATGCACCACCCGGAATTACCTGCATCATTGGCGTTTCGACTTCCATAAAGTGGTTTTCAATCATAAAGTTGCGGATTTCACTGACAACTTTGGAACGCGCTTTAAAAGTCTCTCTTGATTCTTGATTTGTGATAAGATCCAAGTAACGTTGACGGTAACGCATTTCTTGATCGGCAAGTCCATGAAACTTATCAGGTAATGGGCGAAGAGCTTTAGTTAATAAACGAATTTCTTCACAGTGGATAGATAGCTCACCAGTTTTAGTCTTAAATAGGTAACCTTTAGCGCCGACAATATCTCCCAAATCCCATTTTTTAAATTGCTCGTTATAAAAACCTTCAGGGAGATCATCACGAGTAACATAAAGTTGGATTTGTCCAGCAACATCTTGTAGAGAAACAAACGAGGCTTTACCCATTATACGACGCATCATCATACGGCCAGCCACAGTTACAATAATTTTCTTTTCAATCAGTTCTTCGTTAGTTTTATCGCCATATTGTTTATGGAGATCACTAGAAATCGCATCACGGCGAAAATCATTAGGGAAAGCAATACCTTGTTCGCGAAGATGAGCGAGCTTTTCGCGACGTACTTTTAGTTCATTATTTAACTCTTCAATTTGGTTTTGTTGATCTTGCTGCTCTGTTGACATAGTTTTACCTTTTATTTATAACCAAGCGGTTTATAAACCTGCTTTTAAGCTTTCTTCAATAAATTGATCTAAATCGCCATCTAATACGGCCTGTGTATTACGAGTTTCAACGCCAGTACGCAAATCCTTGATACGCGAATCATCAAGTACGTAAGAGCGAATTTGGCTTCCCCAACCAATGTCAGATTTAGTCTCTTCCATTTGTTGTTTTTCAGCATTCTTTTTTTGCATCTCAAGCTCATACAGTTTTGCTTTTAACTGTTTCATTGCTTGATCTTTATTGCTGTGTTGTGAACGGTTATTTTGACATTGAGTAACAATACCCGTAGGAATATGAGTGATTCGTACAGCAGACTCAGTTTTATTTACATGTTGACCACCAGCACCTGACGCACGGTATACATCGATACGGAGATCGGCAGGGTTAATGTCGATATCAATATCATCATCAATTTCAGGATAAACAAATACAGAAGCAAACGAGGTATGGCGTCGATTGCCTGAGTCAAATGGACTTTTGCGAACTAGGCGGTGTACTCCAGTTTCTGTGCGTAACCAACCGTAAGCATAATCACCCGATACTTTAATCGTTGCCGATTTGATACCAGCAACATCACCATCCGATACTTCCATCACTTCAGTTGCAAAACCTTTTGATTCAGCCCAGCGTAAATACATCCTAAGTAACATTTCTGCCCAATCTTGTGCTTCAGTTCCCCCTGAGCCTGATTGGATATCTAAATAACAATCTGCACTATCATATTTACCAGAAAACATTCGTCGGAATTCAAGTCCAGCCAGTTTTTTCTCTAACTGTTCAAGTTCAAAATTAGCTTCATCGAGAGTATCTTGATCTTCAGCTTCAATAGCAAGTTCAAGCAAGCCTTCAACATCGTCAAGACCTTGAGTTAATGAATGAATAGTATTGATTATTTCATCAAGTGCAACGCGTTCTTTACCTAACGCTTGTGCTTTTTCTGGATCGGCCCATACTTCGGATTGCTCTAGCTCGGCATTAACTTCTTCGAGCCGTTCTTTTTTTAGATCATAGTCAAAGATACCCCCGAATCACGGCTGTGCGTTCGGTAAGTTCTGCTATCTTTGATTTAACTGGATTAATTTCAAACATGATTTAAATGGAGTTGCTCTGTTTTATGATTTATTAAACAAGCGTCCATTGTAGCGGATTTGGGCATAATTTAGCAATTGCCAATTACTATTTTTGACTTTGACTCAGTAAATAAAGCATTGCTCGAAAAGAAAAGATGGCGCACTAGGCGCCACTTTTTAAGGTGAAAAGAATATGAGTACAATCAAGTTATTTTTTTGCTTCAGCGTATAGCTCAGCAACTTTATCCCAGTTAACTACATTCCAAAATGCACCAATGTAATCAACACGGCGATTTTGATATTTCAAATAATAAGCATGTTCCCAAACATCTAGTGTTAAAATCGGCGTACCAGAAACACCAGCAAATTTTTCACCCATTATCGGTGAATCTTGATTGGCTGTAGAAACAACTTCAAGTTTACCATTTTGTAATACTAACCAAGCCCAACCTGAACCAAATCGAGTTGCTGCCGCTGCTGCAAATTTTTCTTTAAATGTATCAACCGAACCAAAATCTTTTTCGATGGCCGCTTTTAGGTCGCCTTTTAGTTCAGTACCAACTTTTAATAGTTCCCAGAAAAGAGTGTGATTAACATGACCACCTACGTTATTTTTAATACCCGTAATTTTGTCAGCAGGTACTTTATCTAAATTTTTTAACAAAGTGCTAGGGCAAAGTTCTTTTAATTCAGCTGGCAAAGTTTCAAGAATGGCATTTGCATTGTTCACATAGGTTTGATGATGTTTATCGTGATGCAGATGCATAGTTTCAGAATCAATATAAGGTTCTAATGCATCATAAGCATAAGGTAATGGAGGTAAAGTATAAGCCATGAAATTTGCTCCTTTCATATATTAGGTATTATTAACTACTTTATTTCATGAGTATACGGGCTATTAGTATAGCTCTCAAACTATCACTTAGATAGTTAGTGACTATCTGTTATCAGAATGACTATTGCTTTTTCAATTCGTCTTCATTATTTGCTATAAATGGGGTATACATCATAATTGCGTGGTTTTCGCTGATGAGCTTTTCTTCAACATGGTTATCAATTAAATGTGTTTTACGTTGCCATATTTTATTATGTCTGGTATAACCTCCCCACCATTGTTGTTCAATACGATGATCGGTTTCTAGGATTTCATAATGATTACTTAAGGGGGTATCAGCAAGTAATTCACCATGTAAATATTGATCATCAAGCCAAAGATTAAGCCGGTAAGTGCTATTGGTTTTATTGATTAACTGTAAATCTACATAGTTATAAGATAAGGTGGCGCCACAAGCAAAAGGAATCGTTCGATTAATATCGGGAAAAACATCAAAACTATGACGCCAACGTTCTATGATTGTAAGATCGGAGTGTAATACAATCCAATAAATCAAATTACCTAATTGGCATAATCCTCCACCAATATCTTTGCCTATCTGTCCATTATGTAATGATAGTCCTTCTAAAAATCCCCGTTTTTTGGATGGGCGTCCTACTTTTTGCCAGATCGAAAAACGTTGATTAGGCTTAATGATTGAACCATTAAGTTTTTCAATTGCTAATCTAAGATTAGTGATTTTGTTATATTGTAAATACATATCAACATCTTTTAGTTGTCTTAATAAAACAGACTGATGCTTTTTGTGTGAAAAACAACATGTATTATTATTTATGTCGACAGTGCAATATGCGTTACGATGTCGCCACCAATCAAATTTTCGTTTTAAGATAAAATATTCTTTGCCTAATTTTAGCCTTAATTTACTGCGTTTTATCGGTTTATCGATAATAATATCCTGCATATTTTCTATCCCCTTATCGACAAGATATAATCAGTCATTTTTCTAAAGGTGACAGATAGCGTTGGCTTAACTTGTCGAGAAAAGTGAAAAGTTTTTGATTCATTTCAGTGTAATCATGAGAGCGAAGCTTATCAGGTGTATCGACAAAGCGGTATTTTTCTGCTTGGCTAAGTTCCTTTTGTGAATGGGTAATTAATAATTCGACTACTTCAGGTGTTAACTCCATATGGCATTGGAAACCATAAACAAATTTACTGTATGCAATGATTTGACGAGGACACCCTTCACTATACGCAATAATTTGAGCATCTTTGGTTAAACCTGGCATATCATTGTGCCAATGACCGACTTCTAATGTACTACCAAAATCAGTAAACAAAGGATTTGTTTTACCGATTTGAGTTAACATAATAGGGAATTTGCCAATTTCTTTTTCTGGGCTGTTGCTATAACTTTCCCCTAGAGCTTCGCCGATTAATTGTGAACCAAGACATACACCAATGACTACTTTCTCTGCTTTTATTGCTGATAAAATAATGGCTTGTTCTGCTTTAGAATCAAAATGAGCACATTCTTGTTTGGTCGTTGATGGTGACTGTGGACCGCCCATAACAATAAGAAAGTCGATATCATCAATGCTATTAGGAAGTGGTTCATTAAGGTAAACGCGAGAATAAGTTATAGTGTGATGATTATTTATCGCCCATTGTTCATAAGCTCCGGGCGCTTCGAAATCCTCATGAATAATAAAATGTATATGCATTAATAACTCCTCCTTGTCTATAAATATCATTATTAACATTATGATTTGATAAAATTTATATCAAAGGATATAAATTTATTTTTGAGTTATTATGAATAATTTATTTGCAATTGCAATACAGAATTTTGAACTAACACGATAAAAAACAGGCAAAAAGAAATCACTTAAAATATGAAACAACAGGGAAAGATAGATATGAAAATCTGAAAGTTGGCTCCTCCAACAGGACTTGAACCTGTGACATACGGATTAACAGTCCGCCGTTCTACCGACTGAACTATGGAGGAACCGAAATGTAGCGCGCATATTATAGATTTAATGGCGCTATGTCAATAGTTAAATTATTTTAAATGTTTTTTTGTGTAAAATTTCCTCCTTTTATTATCATTCAAGTGTTAGGATTGTCTTGAATAAATGGCGTTGTCTAAGTAATTGCTGTGGGTGCGATCCTAGTTCATGTTGTGGAATAATCTGATTTAGATCGCGATAATAATCAACCCAATAAGATAAAATCTCATTTGTCGCTAAATCTTTAAAATTCATTGGATATAATGCGAAATAATCATTACCTTGCTCAGTTTTAAAGACATAAGTAATTAGTTCACTGCAATAAAACCCATCTGCATTGGGATGAAAGCTGTGATTGTAAGGTGAACCCAAGCATTTCTTTACCCGTCTTAATGCATTTTGAATAACAACTAAATCATGGATTCTACCAATGATATTGTGCTTAGCTGCACAAATAAAATTAGTAAACGATTGTTCAATCACGCCATAGTTTTGCGTTGCTTCAATAACGGTATTATTTCCAATATATAAACCAACATGATTAATACTTTTGGTTATTTCATCTATCTTTGACAATGCACCTGAAAGGCTTACAGCGCCATTAAAAGCATTATTTTTTTTTAGGCTTTGGAAGATAATATCTCCACATTGGATATTATTGTTTTTTAGCACGATAGCGCCATAGCGAAAACATTACACAAGTTGCAATAATAAATTTAAGCGCATCCACACCAACAAATGGCAGATAACCCACTTTTAAAGCATCAATTAGCGTGATGTGTAAATAGCCCATTAAATAGACAACGCCAAATACAAATAACAATTGATGCGCACAAGCGAATGCAATTAAACCTAAAATAAAGTGACGATCATAACCTCTTTCTGCTGCAAACCCTGCTAAATAGGCACTAAATACATAGCCATATAAGTAACCTGAAGATGGTGATGCTAACGCCATAATTCCACCACTACCATTGGCAAATAGCGGTAACCCAATTGCACCTAAAATAAGGTATTGGATTATTGCTAATGCACCTAGTTTACGACCTAAAAAAGCACCAATTAACAATACAGCCAATGATTGTAATGTAAATGGAACAGGGTAAGTTGGAATACTAATGTTAGCGGCTAATCCTAAAAGTAATACTGCACTTGTTGTGGTTAATAATTTACGTTGCCAAGAAGATAAATTTACAAGTGTAGTGATAAATGTTGGATAATACGAAGTCGGTTGAAGTTTCATTATTTTCTACCTTTTATATAAATAGTAGAACTATAATAGCGCAATTATTATTGTTGTAAACTTTTTTGTTTTTAATTTGTTTACATTGGGGTGGGATATAGGATATTTTTATCACACTCTAAAATAAAGAGTGTGATAATTAAAATAATTTGTTACTTAAACTAAGTAAGGATTACTAACTCGTTCATGACCAAAACTAGACATAGGTCCGTGGCCTGGTACAAAAATAAAGTCATCCCCAAGTGGTAATAATTTATTAGTGATTGATGAAATTAAATCGGCATGGTTGCCTCGTGGAAAATCAGTTCTTCCTATACTACTTTTAAATAATACATCGCCGACAAAAGCCAGCTTATCCAAATGGTTAATAAAAACAATATGTCCCGGAGTGTGACCCGGGCAAAAAAGTACATCAAGGCTAATATTACCAACTTGAATCTGCTCACCTTCTTTTAACCACCGATCAGGCAAAAAGCTATCAGTATAAGGAAAACCGAATTGTGTACTTTGTTGTGGTAAACTTGTTAATAGAAATTCATCTTCTTGGCTTGGTCCAATAATCTTCACATCATAATGTTTAGCCAACATAGTTGCAGCACCGACATGATCCAAGTGTCCATGGGTTAATAAAATCTGCTTAATATTAACGCCTAGCTTTTCAACCGCTTTTATAAGCAGTTCGGGTTCACCTCCGGGATCAATAAATGCACCTTCCATGGTTTGATCGCACCAAATGATGCTACAATTTTCTTGGAAAGTTGTAACTGGAATGATTTGGTACTGAAACATAGATTTATCTCCTTATTTCTTGCTGATGATTGGTTAGATTTCGTCCGTCTTCTTTTTTTAATTGTGCAAAAATAATGCTTGATAAAACGGTAATCATACCAAGTATAACAAATGTTAACTGAAATGCGTGAATAGTACCTGTTGTGGTGCTAATTAAGCGTAATAAAACGGCACCCAATCCGGTACCAAAACTAATTGCTAATTGTTGATTTACTGCCATTAAGCTATTTCCACTACTTGTATTGTCGTTTTCTAGATTAGCTAAGGTTATGCTATTCATGGCTGTGTATTGCATGGAGTTGATTCCACCGATACAAAATAGCAATAAACTGATAAGAATAAGTGGTGTCGATAAATTTAATACGGACATTAAAATAATCATTATGCCAGCTAAAATTGTATTAGTAACTAGTACGAAACGGTAACCTAAACGTGCTAAAATACGCGGAATAAAGATTCGAGTACAAATTGAAGCAATGGCCATTGGCATCAACATAATGCCGGCAAAAATAGCTGAATAACCAAATCCCACTTGTAATAATAGTGGAATAAGAAAAGGCACTCCTGATATACCTAATCTGCAAATTAAATTTCCGATAATTCCTATTTTGAACGTACGGATTTTAAATAGCGATAGTGGAAATAATGGAGTTTGTTTCTTTTTTGCATATTCACGATAAATAAATAAAAAAAGTAGACTAATTGTCGCAAGTAGTAATGGACAATAATATGTCTGATTTTGGTTTAAAATCTCTACACTCAAAGTGGCGCTAATAAAGCTAACAACAATAAATATAAAGCCTAATAAATCAAAAGGCATGTGTTGGCCTTTTAAGTTAGGCATGTATTTCCAACTAATTATTATACCTAAAATACCAATGGGTAAATTAATAAAAAACACCCAGTGCCAACTTACCATATCAACTAGATATCCTCCCAATACAGGCCCTAAAACGGGACCAATTAATCCAGGAATCGTGGCAGTATTTAAAGCAGCTAAAAAATCACTACGCTTAAAAGATTTTATCAATACTAAACGTGATATAGGCACCATCATGGAGCCTCCAATGCCTTGGATTACTCGTGATATATTTAAAAAAATTAATGAATTAGATAAAGCGCAAAGTAATGACCCCAGTGTGAATAGTGAAACGGCCATGACAAAAATATTTCTAGTGCCAAATTTATCAGATAAAAAACCACTAACAGGAATAAATAATGCAAGGGTCAAAGCATAACTTATCACGGCTGATTGCATATTTAATGGGGACTCATTGAGGTCGTTAGCCATAGTGGGGAGGGCTGTATTTAATATCGAGGTATCAAGTGATTGCATAAAGAATGCAAACGCCGCAATCCACGGTAATATACGATAGACAAACGGTGGTAACTGTAATTCGCTATTCATTTTAATTTGGCCTAAAATTAATTTAAATGCTAGTGGAGCGGTTGGATATAAGCTCAGAAAATTAAGCTCTCTTACTTAGAGTTGATTAAGAAAGAGAGCTGATGAATGCTATTTTACAATATTATTTGTTAATGATTGGATTTTTTCTGATTCTTTACTGGTTTACCTTGCCAATAACCAGCCAGTAATGAGCCTGAAATATTGTGCCAAACAGAAAATACTGCAGCAGGCAAAGCCGATAAAGCCGAAAAGTAGGTGGTGCCTAAAGTAGCTGCAAGGGCAGAGTTTTGCATTCCTACTTCAAGTGACATGGTTCTGCAGGTTGATTCATCAAAACCAAATAAACGTCCTCCCCAGTAACCACCAAGCAATCCTAACGCATTATGAATCACAACTGCAAAAATAACAGTGCCCCCTACTTGGCCAATTTGAGTATGGCTACCTGCTACTACGATACAAATAATTAATAAAATACAAATCATTGATAAAAGTGGTAAAAATTGCTCACATTTTTTAACAATAGCATTTAAGAAATGGTGAACAATTAATCCTAATATAATCGGTATTAGTACAATCTGTACAATATGTACAAGCATTCCCCAAACAGGGACTTCAACTGTTGTTCCAACTAATAGTAGTGTTATCAGTGGTGTTATAACTACTCCCACAAGTGTCGAAACAGATGAAATTGTAACAGACAATGCAACATCACCTTTGGCAAGATAAATCATCACATTTGATGCTGTTCCGCTAGCTACGCTTCCAACTAACACCATGCCAACCAATAGTTCTGCTCTCATTGTAAACAGTTTTGCTAAAATTAGAGCAGTTAACGGCATAACAATATAATGTAGCAAAGTACAAATAACCACCGCTTTAGGTTTGGTGACTACACGTTTAAAATCATCAATACTTAATGTAACACCCATGGTGAACATCACAAACATGAGTAATTGTGATGTATGGGGACGTATAGGTGTAAAAGTATCAGGAGAAAAATAGGCCATAACAGCACACAAAACTGCCCACAAAGGAAATAATCGGGTGAGAGAGGAAATAGATTGAGCAAATAGTTGATTCAATTGTCTAGCCATATAAACCTACTGTCGTCGGTTTACTAAAATAACTTCATAATAATAGTAAATTTATTTTAGTTGCTTGTTAAATTTTTATTCTATTGATTCCACTAAATAGCGTCAAGGTATTTGTTAAAATTGTGTTAAGTATGTGATTTGGTGATTCAGTACGTAATTGTGTCAAGATTTTAAAAACCTCAGTGATATATTCAGGGCGATTTGCTTGACCTTGACGCCCACTTAATGGCATGTCGGGCGCATCTGTTTCAAGTACTAGGCTGCCAAGTGGTAATTGAGCAATTGTATTGCGAGTTTTATTTGCACGTTCATAACTAATTACGCCACCTACACCAATATAATAACCCAGCTTAACAAATTGCATGGCTTGTTGATAACTACCTGAAAAACCATGTATTACGCCGCAACAAGGTAAGTTGGCCTTGTGTAATTCACGGTACATAATATCGTGCGCTTTGCGTGAATGTATTAAAACGGGCAAATCAAACTGTTTGGCAATTGTTAATTGCGACCTAAAAAATAATAATTGTTGTTGCCAATCGATACTTAAATCGTAGCGATCGAGCCCGATTTCACCAATGGCAACTAATTTTTTAGGTTTTGTTTTAACAATATTGGTTAATAGTTCTAAATCAGCCATAGTATGTTGATAGATAGGATGCAACCCCAAAGCGGCATAAAGTTCATGGTATTTATTCGTAAGTTGTAAAACAGCATCAAAATAGTTAGCACTAACTGCGGGTATAATTAACCCAACGATATTCGCTTGGCGAATCTTATTTATTGAATCAGCAAGAAAATCACTAAAAGGTGGAAAATCAAAATGACAATGTGTATCAATAAACATAATGCTAATGCCTCTTATTCTGCCGTTGTTTGATGTAATAAAATTGGCAATAAAAATCGCTCAGCAGTAAATATAATTTGTTCAATCAGTGTATCGGTTAACTCAGGATAAAGACGAGTATAATAACTGTCACACTCGGCGGATTGGTTAAATCCGCCTTGCCATGAATTTAAAAGTTGATTGATAGCTCTTTCACTAGCGATAATCTGACCTGTTTTTTTATCATAAGCTGTAATTAACCAACTCCACGAACTTTTTAATGGCATTAATAATGGTTCATTGATCCCCTGCAAATAGCCTTCAACTAAATTAGTTAATATAGTTAAGGACAGATCTGCATTTAAATGTGAAAATCGCCATTCATTATCGTCCCGACCATACATACGACTTTGACTATCAATTTTATCAGGATTTAAAATGCAATAAATCAAATGATCAATCCACAACGAAATACCATCGCGAATCGAAAGCTTTGACGGTCGCCATGTCAATATACCGTCGTCTTGAATGTGAGTTAACCAACCTTGTAATTGGTAATGTTGATCATTAGATGAAATGGTTAAATTAACTTCTTGCGTTGTCATAACTAAACGTTCTTGGTCAACTTTATTGGCCAAAGGTTGCAGTGATTCAAGTTGATTATCATAAATAATTTCACCAAACGCACCATCTGGTAAGTCACCTGTTAACGCTAATCGTTGATAGAAATCATCTGATTGTTGCGATCTATTGGCAATTAATTCATTTAAAATCTGTAAGTTTAATTGATAGCGCTTTAAGCTATCAAGATTAAAGTTTTCGGCATCTGGTAAGGTATCATCCATATAATTTATATAAAAATTAAACCGTTTTTGTAAAAATAGCCTAATAGAGTGCTGGTAAAATCGTTTTAATTCATCAAGATTAATATTATCTACACTAATAATTGGTATTTCACTAATAAATAACTGACTTTCACCTTGTTGCAATGCTGCAGGTAACCACTCATCGGCATAGCTTTTGGGTTCTTGTAAAAAATTTTTGGGGTTAAACGGTGTGCGTGTATGGTTTACACGTAAAAAATCTAAGCTATTTGTAGTGCCATCTGTATTATTTTTAGCCTTGCCATAATATTGGCCAATATATTCCCAAAACTCATCAACAAGTATAGAAGGATAACGTTCACTATTATCTTTCATATCGCGACCAATATAACTGATATACAACTGTTTTTGCGCAGATAAAATTGCTTCTAAAAAAAGGTAACGATCATCTGTGCGACGGCTACGATCCCCTCGTCTTGGATGTTGTGCGATTAAATCAAAATCAAGTGGAAGAGACGTTCTTGGATAATCGCCGTCATTCATACCAAGTAAACAAACAACTTTAAATGGAATAGAACGCATTGGCATCATGGTACAAAAATTTATCTTACCAACTAAAAAACGATGCGCTAAATGATTTTGCTCTAAGCGTGATTGCATAGCATCATGTAGAATAGTGATAGAAATATTATCTGTATAACAAGCCGATAATCCACTATTAATCAGTTCTTGCCATTCTTCTTCGATCATCAATAAAATGGATTCACGTTGAACATTACTTACAAAAAAGTCATTGATTAATTCAAGGCAACAAGATTGCCAATTAATTAGCGGTTTTTCTTCATTTAAGATAGCAAACCACTTACTTACAACTTTAATAAATTCGGCTAATTGGCCTATTAATTCGGCATCTAAACCTGTTGCACCATCATAAGGTAATATTTGTTGCCAACCGCCTTGTTCACTGTTCATCGTGTAACCGAGTAATAACCGCTCAAGCCCAAATAACCAACTATGTGCACTATCAAGTCCAAAACGAATGCCTGACTCAACAATCCAAGTTCGCAACAAGGTTAATTGAGATTCGTTAATAGCGAATTTTTCGGCAATAGCAGGGATTTCAAGTAAATTAAATAGTTCTTCTGCTGTAAATCGACTATTTGGAAAATTTAAAATGGCAAAAAAGCCTTGAACGATAGGATCGATATTTCGTGCTTTTTGATCTGAAATAGTAAAAGGTAAATAGCGCTTTTCAACAGCATTACCAAAGACGGCTCGAATATAAGGAACATACTTATCAATATCTGATACCATAACTATGCAATCGCGCAACTCCAGCGTAGGATCTGCATCAAAAACCGATAGCAGGTAGTCATACAATACCTCAACTTCACGTTGTTCACTATGGCAGGCATGAAACGAAATCGACTTATCTGTTACGGCAAAAGTTTTATTATCAAAATCGGTTTGATACAGTTCTAAAATATCTTGCTGAATAGCATGTAATAGACAAGAACGATCCTGATCGGCAAACGCTTCAATATCTTGCTTATTATTAAATTCTTGTAACAAAAATAGATTATCACGCCCAAGTTTTCCCCATGAGGTTAACAGAGGATTGGGTATTTTATCGGGTGTATTTAATATATCTGACAACTGTTTTTCAGCAATATCGCCCCAATACCATTTACACGGATTATTAAACATTAAATGGACATCAATATGTTGGCCAAGTGCTGAAAGTAGCGAAAGATAAATAGGAGGAAGAGAAGTAATACCAAAAATAAAAATACGGTTAGGTAATGCATCTAAACGTGAACGTTCAAAGTTATTATTTAATAACATTTCAAGCATTTGTTGATAAATATTAGCGCGATGATAAGGTTGGCTAATTGATATTAGTTTTCGCCACAACTCCGCTTGCCACGTTTCATCAGAATGATGATTCAATTCGGCAACAGTCTGGTTTGCCTCCCATTTTGCTAGCCAATCTGGACGGTAAACTAAATATTGGTCAAATAATCGTGCAATACGCGTTGCAAGCTGATACCGTTTTTTATCTTGCTTATCAATATCAAGATAATGTTTAAGCGCGCTAAACTCAGGTTGTTTAATAACTTGAGGTAACAAATAATACAAACGCCAACTCATTGATTCAACATTAAAGCTATTTTCAATTGGCGCCTCTGGTAACAAGACTTGATAAAGTTGCCAAATAAACTGAGTTGGAAAAAGAAAATCAACATTAGCCACGATACCAAGTTCATCCGCTAACGCAATTTGCAACCATTGTGCCATGCCTTGACTTTGCACCATAACAACATCAGGTGTAAATACATCATCTAATGGTTGCCTGCGCATCAATTCACTCAATAATGTTTTGAGTAAATCGACTTGATTTGAATGATAAATGGTAAACATAACAACACTAATTATTAGTAAGATTGGGTTAAGATTATCGCTGATCGTTATTAATAAATCTAGTTGCTATTCTAATATCAATTTTATAAGTAAGATAGCCATTAACGAGTAATAATAAATGGGGGGGTTATCTTTGATTATAGCTAATCTCGAATGGGCTTTCCTCGATGATTCTATTATGCGAGCGCATCAACATAGCTCAAAATGCACCAACTCAGCATTAAGAACAGATAGGAAAAAACTATGGAGGAAACTCAACTAAAATCCACCTTTCTGTTAATAGCATGGATTGATATCTGTATAAATATCGCCATTTAATTGAAAATGCGTTTGACAGAATTAAGCAGTATCGTTCAATATCAAAAAGATATGATAAATTAGAAAGCAATTATGCCTGCATGTTATTGCTGGCATTTATACTTATGTGGCTACCAATGTATTATTGGTTGATATATGAACACAAAAGATCAACAGATCCTAATAGCGAAATTGCTAAATTAAAGCAAGTAGTTTGGAAAATAATTTATGATAAGGCACTTAAATTGAAAATTGGCCAATTAAAAACTATCAAAGATTTTAATCTTTCATCGTCTGCCGTAAAAAAGAAATTGAAAGAACGTTATGGAAACAAAATTCTTTATCAAGAAATGGTCATTTTACCAGTTTCTATTTTTAACTCACCATTGCTGACAACGCTTGATAAACAATGGTGAATTAAAATAATGCTAAACTCTTAACTGGTCCAAAACTTTTACGGTATAAATGATTAATACCATGTTCCTTTATTGCAGCTAAATGCGATTTAGTTGGATAACCTTTGTGTTTAGCAAGTCCATACTGTGGATATAATTTATCAAGCTCAACCATTTCACGATCGCGTGTAACTTTAGCTAAAATAGACGCAGCACTGATTTCTGGCACTAATAAATCGCCTTTAACTACAGCTTGTGTTTGTATACCAAAATCGGGGCAACGATTGCCGTCAACTAATACAAAATCGGGGTTAATAGGTAATTTAGATACAGCTCGCTGCATAGCAAGCATGGAAGCATGTAATATATTTAATTTATCAATTTCGTCCACAGATGCTCTTGCAACACTCCAAGCTAAAGCATCTTGTTTGATAATATCAAATAGATGTTCTCGTTTTTTTTTGGTTAGTTTTTTAGAATCAGTTAAGCCTTTAATGGGCTTGTTAGGATCTAAAATAACTGCAGCCGTAACAACATCGCCACAAAGTGGACCTCGTCCAACTTCGTCGACACCAGCAATTAATGTAGCATCGGGGTAAGTAAATTCTAACAACAAGGTAAATCCTCTAACATTATCATTAGGATATCATTTATTTAAAACATCCAATACAGCTTGTGCAGCTTGTTCATCAGCATTACAACGGATTTGTTTATGCAAAGATAGAAAGGTGTCTTTCAATACTGAATTATCCCCTTCTAAAAAAGGGATAATATAGTTGGCGATATTTTCTGGTGTGCAATCTTGTTGCAACAATTCAGGTACAATCTCTTTACCGGCTAAAATATTAGGTAAAGACACATAAGGCGTTTTAATTAATTTTTTAGCTAACCAAAAAGTGAATGCTTTCATTTTGTACCCAACTACCATTGGACACTTAGCTAACATACATTCTAATGCCACAGTCCCCGATGCTAAGATTGCTGCATTACTTGCAATCATCGCTTCACGGGCTTGACCATGTAGTAACTGTATTTTAAGTTCTGGTGCAACTTGAGCTTTGATTTGTTCAAATTCTTTTTGTCTTTTAGCATTAACTAAAGGCACTAGAATATGTATATTAGGATAACGCTCTCGCAATAGCTTTGCTGTTTTTAAAAAAGGTGCTGATAATAATGTCACTTCAGCATGACGGCTACCTGGTAATAATGATAAACAAAGGCTATTTAAGGGAACACCTAATTGTTGACGCATAGTTGTTTGATTTGGATTTAAAGGAATATCATCCGCCATCTTATGCCCAATAAAGCGACAAGGAACATCAAACTTATCATAAAAGACTTTTTCAAAAGGTAAAAAGGCTAAAATAAGATTAGTATTACGCTTAATTTTGAAAACGCGTTTTTGCTTCCAAGCCCAAACAGATGGACTAACATAATGAATCGTTTTAATGCCAGCTTGCTTTAATTTTCCTTCTAGGGAAAGATTAAAATCGGGAGCATCAACACCAATAAATATATCGGGTTTGAGTTTAACTAGGCGTTTAGTGATATCTCGGCGAATAGATAAAATACGGCGTAATCGACCCAATACTTCAACAATTCCCATGACCGATAATTCATCCATTTCGTACCAAGCTTTACAGCCTTCGGCTTGCATTTTCGGACCCGCTATACCTACAAATTCAATATTAGAATGGTAATTTTTTAGCGCACGAATCAATCCTGCGCCAAGAATATCGCCCGAGGCTTCTCCTGCGACTAATGCAATGACTACTGTTTCATTAGCCATTAACGGATGATGCCACGCGTTGAACGGGCAAAAAAGTCAATAAACAATTGGATTTCAGAGTGTTGCTTGGCAAAGGTTTCAATTTCAACTTTTGCCTCTTCAAACGATAAGCCATTTCGATAAAGGATTTTATAACTATTGCGAATCGCCTGCAAAGCATCTTTGCTAAACCCTCTACGTTTTAAGCCTTCATAATTTACGCCATGAGGTGTTGCATGATTACCTTGGGCAATAACATAAGGTGGAACATCCTGAGCAACACCTGAACAACCACCAACCATAACATGTGATCCGATCACACAAAATTGATGAACGGCTGTCATTCCGCCAATAATTACATAATCATCTAATTGAACATGCCCACCTAAAGTGGCATTATTTGCTAAAATACAATGATCACCAATATGACAATCGTGAGCAACATGTGCATTAATCATCAATAAATTATCACTACCAATTCGCGTTAATTCACCACCTTGAATAGTGCCACGGTGAATAGTTACGCTTTCACGAATCATATTACGATCACCAATTTCAGTGCGTGTTGGCTCTCCACGATATTTTAAATCTTGGTTTACCTCACCAATCGAAACAAATTGATAGATTTGGTTATCTTTACCAATTTTTGTGTGACCATTGATAACAACGTGTGATTTTAAAAAAGTACCGTCACCAATTTCAACATTCTCACCAATAAAGCAAAACGGACCAATTCTGACGTTATCGCCAATTTTTGCTCCCTTTTCAATCACTGTGCTTGGATGTATCTCCATTGCCATAGTTATTCCTTAATACTGTTGTGGGGGGAAATGCTAAAAAACGATTATTTACGGGCACACATCATTTCAGCTTCACAAACTAACTTACCATCGACAGTTGCAACACCATGGAATAATGCAATACCACGACGTTCTTTAATATATTCAACATCTAGCATAAGTTGATCTCCTGGTACAACAGGACGTTTAAAACGAGCTTTATCAATGGAAGCAAAATAATAAAGTTGACCTGGTGATAGCTCTTCAATACTTTTGAAAGCCAATATTCCTGTCGCTTGGGCCATTGCTTCTAAAATCAAAACACCAGGAAAAATGGGTTTATTTGGAAAGTGCCCCTGAAAAAATGGCTCATTCACAGTAACATTTTTTATCGCTTTTAGTGTTTTACCTTTCTCGTAACTAAGAACTCTATCAACCATTAAAAACGGATAACGATGAGGTAACAGGCTGATGATTTCTTCAACATCAAGGGTATTAAGTTCGGTAGTCAAAATAGCTATCCTTATACATTATTACTATAAATTGTTAACATTATAACTGAGGATACCACTTTCACTCAAGGATGATTTAAATTGCAAAAGATGCTTTCCTTAATATATTATCTATGGATTACTATAGATTTATAAAATAAATGATTTGTAAACCCTTATTATCTTATATCAAATCAGATATAATAACTAAGATAATTACCCAAAAAGTTTATAATCTGGAGAAGTAGAATGAAATCATTGATTAAAATGACGTTAGTAAGCAGCGCAATTGTATTAACATTAGCTGGTTGTGATGAAAAAAATTCATCAAATAAAGTAACAATTTCAACTGATGCACAAAAGGAAGCATATGCATTAGGTTCATCATTTGCAACATACATGAAGTCAAATTTAGAACAAAATGAAATTAAACCAGACCAAGAATATTTAATCAGTGGCTTTAATGAAACTTTCCGCGATGCCTCTCAACTTTCAAAAGATGAAGTGAAAACCACCTTAGATGAATTTGGTAAAAGAATCCAAAAAGAAAACAAAGAGCGCTTTGAAAAAGAAAAAACTGAAAATACAGCATCTGGTGAGAAATTCCGTGCAGAATTTGCTAAACAAGATGGAGTAAAACAAACAAAATCAGGGTTACTTTATCAAATCACTCAAGAAGGTTCAGATCGTCATCCAACAACTCAAGATACAGTTATTGTTCATTATACAGGAACACTAACTGATGGACGTAAATTCGATAGTTCTTATGATCGAGGTGAACCAGCAACATTTCCACTAAATGCTGTTATCAAAGGTTGGACAGAAGGAATTCAGTTGATCGGAATTGGTGGAAAAATCAAACTTGTTGTACCACCTGATTTAGCTTATGGTGACCAAAGTCTTCCAGGCCAAGAAGGTAAAGCTGGAATCCAACCTGCATCAACTTTAATTTTTGAAGTTGAATTGCTTGGCATTGATGGGGATAAAAATGATAAAAATCAAGAGCCAGCTCAAAATCAAGAACAACAAGTTAACTAACTTGATTGATTCATTGAGTTATACTCTTGTTGTTATGGGTCCTGCTTATGGGACCCAATCTGCTTATTGTGCATATCAATTTGCACAAGTTTTACTGTCACAGACTCCCCATACCATTAAAAATATCTTTTTTTATGCTGATGGTGTTTATAATGGCAACAGTTATACTGATCCCGCTAATGATGAATTTGATTTAATCTCTGCATGGCAGGAATTAGCAAAAACATACCCTTTAACTTTAACTGTTTGTGTTGCTGCCGCTCAGAGGCGTGGCGTTATTAAAAATAATCTCGCAGATTATTTTCATTTAACGGGCCTTGGAGAATTAAGTGAATCAATTGCAACAACAGATCGAACTATTCAGTTTTGACTTAAGATACTGAAATGAAAAAATTAGCAATTATTATTAGCTCACCACCTCACGGAAATGCCAAAGGCCGAGAAGCTCTTGATATAGCATTGGCCATATCAGTCATTAACCACATTTCTGTTTTTTTTATTGATGATGGTGTTTTTCACTTATTACCAAATCAACAACCTGATCGCATTCTAATGCGAGATTATATTGCAACATTAAACATGCTTGAACTTTATGATATTGATGATGTATATGCCTGTGAATCCTCACTTAAATCAAGAAACTTAATCCAAATAAGTAGAAACATCCCGAGTAAAGTCATTAATACCCAGTTATTAAATCAACTATTAACAACTAAAGATGTGATTTTGCGATTTTAATTTTATATTGAAAGCAAAACTTTATACCACAATAACAAGCTTATATCTAAAAAAATCGGTCAGGAAAGGTATTGATTTTATTGGAATTTTTATTTGTTTGTTTTTAATGAAAAATATACTGGAGCGTTTATAAATAAAGCAAAGGAATCTGTAAAGTTAAATCAAATAAATAAACCACTCTATTTTTTGCTTATTTAAATAGAGTGGATTGTTATATTAGTTTTATTTAATTTGGTTCTTATTTTATACTAATTGACTAAACAAGTTTTTTCATCTCATCGGCAATTTTTTCGGCCTGAGTGCCTACAATAATTTGCACACCTGTTTTACCGAGTTTAATCACAGCCATCGCGCCAAGTGCTTTAGCTGCTTGTTCATCAACCAATTCTGAATCATTTACACCTAAACGCAAACGTGTAATACAAGAGTCAATGTTAGTAAGGTTTTCTTTCCCACCAACAACCGCTAGATATTGTTCAGCAAGTTTAGATATATCCCCAATGACTTGTTTTTTCTGGGTACTTTCAGTTGACGAAACAGTCGTATCTTCATCTTCACGGCCTGGGGTTTTAAGGTTGAATTTTACAATTACAAAACGGAATACCACATAGTAGACCACAAAGAATGCTAGACCTTGAAGGATTAACATATACCAATGGACCGCAAGCGGATTACCAGATTGAAGTACCATGTCAATTAAACCTGCGCTAAAACCAAACCCACATATCCATTGCATTGCTGCTGCAATATAAAGTGAGATACCCGCTAAAACCGCATGTAAAAAATAAAGTACAGGAGCAACAAACATAAAAGCAAATTCTAGTGGTTCAGTAATACCAGTAAAAAATGCAGCAATAGAGGCTGCAAACATGATTGATGCAGTTTTATCTTTATTGCTTTTTTTAGCCGTATGGTACATAGCTAATGCTGCACCAGGCAAACCAAACATCATAACAGGGAAGAATCCAGCTTGGTAACGACCTGTAATACCTATAACAGCATTACCTGCATCAATAGAAGTTTGTCCGCCTAAGAAATAAGGGATATCGTTAATTCCAGCCACATCAAACCAAAATACTGAATTTAAAGCATGATGTAAACCAACAGGAATAAGTAAGCGGTTAAAGAATCCATAAATGCCAGCACCCAAAGATCCTAATTCTTTAATATATTTACCAAAAGCAACTAGCGCATCATAAATAGTTGGCCAAATAAAATATAAAACAGCTGAAACTAACAGCATGACAACTGAAACAACAATTGGTACCAATCTTTTTCCACTAAAGAAAGATAGCGCCTTATGTAATTCAACCTGACTAAAGCGATTATAAAGTTCAGCTGCAATAATACCAACAAGAATACCAATAAATTGGTTATTGATACTATTAAATGCTGGTGGTACTAGTTTTTGCCAATCTTTAACGGTCTCTGTATCTATTCCCTGAAAGAAAGCAATCGATTTTGGTGATAATAAGGTAGTTATAATTAAAAAGCCCACTAAACCAGAAAGTGCTGCAGCACCATCTTTATCTTTAGACATTCCATAAGCAACACCAATAGCAAAAAGTATTGGCATATTACTTAGAATCGCACTACCAGATGTCACTAAAAATTTAGCAACAATACTAGCATCCCATTCCATAAGTCCAAACAAATTTACATGACTAATCCACCCTATATGACTAACCCATTGACCAATCCCCAGTAGTATTGCAGCAGCTGGTAGAACTGCCACAGGTACCATCAATGAACGCCCGATACGTTGCATATAAGCTAAAATTCCCATAAGTTTAACCTCATATAGTTATTAGGGGTATATAATAAAAAGTAATAAAATTTTACATCTTTAAGTGATGATAATTAAGTATTATTATTCCACTCTATATTATTTATTTTACTTCGCAAATTAATTATTCTTTTTTTGTGATTTAAATCACCATTTTTTTTGATTAATTAGTTTAATATAGTAAAATAAAGACAACATATTTTATTTCAAGAAAAAAGTTTATAATGATATCACAAGAGGTAACAGCACATGAGACTTATTCCCTTAGAAAATGCACAAGAAGTCGGTGCCTGGGTTGCACAGCGCATTGTTAATAAAATTAATGAGTTTAAACCTACCGCAGATCGTCCATTTTTATTGGGGCTGCCAACAGGTAGTTCACCATTAGTTATGTATCAACAATTGATTAAACAATATAAAGCAGGTAACGTCAGCTTTAAACATGTTGTAACCTTTAATATGGATGAATATGTTGGTATTCCAGAAGAGCATCCACAAAGCTACCACACATTTATGTACGAAAATTTTTTCAATCATATTGATATTGATAAAAACAATATCCATATATTAAATGGTAATGCGCCAGATATTGATCAAGAGTGCCGTCAATATGAAGCCAAGATCAAAGCTTACGGCAAAATTAATATCTTTGTTGGGGGGGTAGGTCAAGATGGACATATCGCTTTTAATGAACCAGGATCTTCACTTTGTTCACGTACACGCATCAAAACATTAACTGAAGATACACGCATTGCTAATTCTCGCTTTTTTGATAATGATGTGAATCAAGTACCAAAACATGCGTTAACCATTGGTGTTGCAACTTTAATGGATGCACAGGAAGTTATTTTATTAGTTTGTGGTCATAACAAAAGTTTAGCATTACAAGCTGGTGTTGAAGGATCTGTTAATCACCTTTGGACTGTCACTGCACTACAAATGCATCCTGCATCAATTATTGTTTGTGATGAACCAAGTACTGATGATCTTAAAGTGAAAACACTAAAATATTTTAAACAAATGGAAGCTGATAATCTTAAAGTGACCGTTTTATAAAGGATAATTCAATGTATGCATTAACAAATTGCCGTTTTTATACAGGCTATGAGATCCTTGATAACCACGCTGTTATTATTGATGGAGATAAAATTACAAAAGTCTGTAAACAAAACGAATTACCTACAGATATCAAAATTGAAAATTTACAAGATGCACTTGTTGCACCTGGATTTATTGATATCCAAGTTAATGGTTGTGGTGGTGTGCAATTTAATGAAACGTTTGATGCACTGAGCGTTGAAACATTAGAAGCCATGCAGGCCACAAATCTTATTTCTGGCTGTACTAGCTATTTGCCTACATTAATTACATCAACTGATGAATTTATGATAAAGGCAGTTGAAGTGATGCGTGAATACTTAGCTACGCATCCTAATCAAGCACTTGGATTGCATCTTGAAGGACCTTATATCAGCCCTGAAAAAAAAGGAATTCATGACGAAAATATTATTCGACAGCCGTCAAAAGAAATGATTAATTTCCTTTGCGAAAATGCTGATGTAATTAAAATCATTACTTTAGCGCCAGAAAGAGTTGAAAGCCATTTCATCAAGCAATTGGTTAATGCAGGCATTCATGTTTCGGTTGGTCATTCAAATGGTCATTATGATGACTGCCGTCGTGGCTTTAATGATGGCATTCGTTTAGGAACGCATCTATTTAATGCTATGCCTTATATTTCAGGGCGAGAGCCTGGTGTAGTTGGCGCAATTTATGATGAACCAGAAGTTTATGTTGGTATCATTGCTGATGGTCAACATGTTAGTTGGGCAAATATTCGCAATAGTCACAAAATAAAACAAGATCATTTAATTTTAGTTACTGACGCTATGCTACTTGCCGCTTCTAATTTAGAGTCGGGAGTATTTGCAGGTAAAACCATTTATTATAAAGATGGTCGCTGTGTTGATGAAAATGGCACATTGGGTGGTTCATCATTAACCATGATTGAAGCCGTAAAAAACACAGTTGAATATGTCGGTATTGCACTAGATGAAGCGTTAAGAATGGCAACGCTATATCCTGCCAAAGCAATCGGTGTGGATAAAGATCTTGGTAGTATTAGTGAGGGTAAAATTGCAAACCTTGTTGTATTTAATCGTGACTTTACAATAATTAAAACTGTTGTTAATGGAGAAGTGAGTCGCTAGAATATCAGATAGTTAATGAAAAATATTGAGTAATATATGAAATTTAATTATCTGAACTTAGTTGGCAACGCTGAATTAATCAAACAGCTAAATTATGCAATGATTTACCGTTTGATTGTTCAGCAAGCACCTGTTTCTCGTATTCAATTGGCCGAAATCAGCCAATTAGCTCCTGCAAGCATTACCAAAATAACCCGTCAACTTCTTAAAAAAAAATTAATTAAAGAAGTTGATGCACAACAATCAACGGGGGGACGACCTGCAGTTTCAATCGAAGCTAAGTTTGGACATTACCAAGCAATTGCCGTACAATTAAGTCGATCCCACGTCACAATAGAGCTTTTTGATTTAGGGGCTAAATGCCTTACATCAAAAAGATGCTCACTTATCAATTTTACTCAACAACAAGTTCAAGAATATCTAATTGCATTGATTAAAGAATTTATTCAGGTAAACAGCAAAAAAATAAAATATTTAGTTGCAATATCTATTGTACTCCCAGGCTTGATTGACTCAGTTAATGGCATTGTCCGATACACTCCACATATTCAAGTAAAAGAGTGGGCTTTAGGTGAGATACTACAAAAGGAATTCAATGTATCTATTTTTCTAGGAAATGATATTCAAAGTCTAGCATTAGCCGAAAGTTATTTTGGTTCAACACAACATGTTGATGATTCTATTTTAATCCGAGTACATCGCGGGGTAGGCTCTGGTGTTATCGTTAATCAACAGTTGCTTACTAACCACAATCAAAGCGCTTGTGAAGTTGGGCACATTCAAGTAGATACATTAGGTGAACGTTGCCATTGTGGTAACTTCGGTTGCTTGGAAAACCGAGTTGTAAATAAAGCAATTGAATACCGAGCTAAACAGATGATTGAGCAAGGTTATATATCGAAGTTAACATTAGAACACTGTGATATATATCATATCTGTCAGTATGCTAATCAAGGCGATGAACTAGCTACTAAGTTAGTTAAGGATGCAGGTGAAAATCTTGGTAGAGCAGTTGCAATTATGGTTAACATCTTTAACCCACAGCGAATTGTGTTAGCAGGAGAACTTACCAAGTCGCCCGAAATACTATTAACTGCTGTTAATAGTGCATTAAATGCTCAAAGCTTAGAGGGATTACGGAAAAACCTAACTATCACTTGTTCTTCCCTTAACGACAGCTCAGCAATTGGCGCATTTGCATTAGTGCAGCAAGCTTTATTTAATGGATCACTATTAGTGACGTTATTGAATGAAAAAGAACCATAATCTATTGTTATAAAAAACCCGATAAATCGGGTTTTTCCAGATTGATGACAAAGAACTCGCTTTTTGGCGAGTTTTTTGATCTAATAGAGAAGAGTCCATGATAAGAGGAATTCTTCTATGCTAAAAAAACCAACGCCAGCGACACCCGAAAAAATAGAGCAAATCTCGTTAGATGCGCTTGTCCCTCAAAATCACCTTGTTCGTAAAATAGCTAAAGTCATTGATTTTGAATTTATTCGAGAAGCGGTAGCACCACTTTATTGCCCTAATAACGGTCGTCCGGCAGAAGATTATCATTCTGATGCAGCAACCTGCAAATGTAAATACCCCAAACTT
>NZ_FMWS01000032.1 GCF_900103255.1 Gilliamella bombi
TGGTTAACGATTTATAATACCTAAAGACCGCATGAGGCATTAAATAACATGACACCGCTCGAATATAAAACATTAAAACAGACAGCTTAATTTTCTACGTGAGTTGTGTACTAAGTTTGGGGTATTTACACGGCAAACATCTGCTTAAGCTTGCGATTTTCAGCCTCTAGCTCTTTGAATTCCTACAGTACGTTTGAGTGCACAGAGTCTGCTTCATATAGTAATAGCTTCGCTATTCCTTCACATTAGAATTAGAGATAGTAGTTTTTGTCAAAAAGTTTCAGGTAACTATGTGTTTCAGTATAAATTATTAAGTATAGGTGGCTGAGTTTGGTTGATTAATGCCATGATTAAATTAATCTGTAAGTCTGTGTCATTTAATGTGGGAATATAATAAAATGATTTTCCACCTGCATTTAAAAAGATTTCTCGATTTTCTTCGTCAATTTCGTAAATAGTTTCAATACAATCTACCGAAAATCCAGGACAGATGACGTGCACATTATTAACACCACTTTTTGCTAATGTTTGTAGTGTATCGCTGGTACTTGGTGTAACCCATTTGCCTTTTCCAAATTTCGATTGATAAGCCATTTGAATTGGTATATTTATGTTATTTGTTCGGCATTTTTCGATTATTAACTGTGTGGTTATTTCACAACGTTGAATATAATCATCTTTTCGTTTGTAAATATAACGCTCTGGAATACCATGATAAGAAAGTATAAGCACTTCAGGCTCACCTTGGCATTGAAATGCTTGCTTAATTTGTAAATAAAGTGCATTGATATAACTTGGATGATCGGCATAATCACGAATATAGTCAATACTATTTATGATTTTGTCGGTTGCTATAACTTGTTTAAGTTTATCAAGTACAGCGAGTGTTGTGGTCGTTGAGTATTGTGGGAAAAGTGGCAATACCGTAATTTTTGAACATGATTGAAGCTTGTTCAATGCAGATTGAATATTGGGTTCACCATAGGTCATGGCTAATTCACATTGAATATTTGGTAAGTGGAGTTGTAATTTATCACATAATAATTGGCTGTAATGAAGTAAAGGTGATGAGCCATCTATCCAAATTTTTTGATAATGATGGATAATATAAGGCACTCGCTTAGGTATTACAAGGTACTTTAAAATCGGATACCAAAACAGTTTCGGTAAATCAACGACATGGCGATCGAGTAAGAACTCGGTTAAGTACCGTTTTATTGAATCTGGTGTTGCCGCGTTTGGTGTACCTAGATTAACCAGCAATAACCCTTGTTTTTTATTCACAAGTAATCCTTATTTTGAGCAAAGATAATAGTTGATAATGTTAAAAAGCCTATGTAGTGCGCCTTGATTTTGTTTTAATACTTGATACGCTTGTTCGCCAATTTGTTGACTACGCGTTTTATTTTCTAAAAGCCCATTAATCGCTGAATAAAGGGAATCGGCTGTGCTAGCACAAATGATCATGCCATCAGCTGAAATAAGTTGCTCACAAATCACTTTAAAATTGAAAAAATGTTCGCCACTAATGATTGGGATGTGGTGAAGTGCGGGTTCTAATGGATTATGCCCTCCATGTTTCACTAAACTGCCACCAACGAAGGCGATATCGGCAATACCATAAAGTTCTATTAATTCTCCCATCGTATCACCCAAAATGACTTGGGTTTGTTTAGCAGGAATTTGACCGCTACTGCGGTTTATATAATTTAATCCGCAATCATTAATTAATTTTTCGACGGTTTTAAAGCGTTCTGGGTGGCGGGGGACAATAATCAATAACAAATCGGGATATTTTTGTAATAACCGCTTAAAGGCAGATAAGATGATTTCATCTTCTCCATTATGTGTACTTGCGGCAATAAAGATAGGGCGGTCTAATTGCCACCGCTGTTTTAGCATTTTGATTTTTTGCTGTTGTTGATCTGTTAAATCAATATCAAATTTAATACTACCGGTTATTGTTAAGCGATCACGGGGTAAACCCAGTGAAATAAAACGTTCCCCATCTTGCTTATTTTGTGCGGCAATTGCACTAATTTTTGATAGTAAATTGCTAATGGATCGCCCGAGTTTACTGTATCGATTAGCTGAACGTTCTGATAATCTGGCATTGGCAATAATTAGCTGAATATTTTGTTTATAACACTGACAGATAAAATTAGGCCAAAGCTCAGTTTCCATAATGATCACTAATTTGGGCTTAACCGTATTTAAAAAACGATTTATCGCGCAGGGCAAATCATAAGGTAAATATACATGGCTGACGCTATCACCAAGTAATGATTTAACTTGCTCTGAGCCTGTTGGCGTCATGGTGGTAACTGTGATAGGTAAACAAGGATATTGTTGTTTAAGTGCTTTGATTAGTGGGATGGCTGCTATCGTTTCACCCACCGATACGGCATGCACTAAAATACCGTTAGATTTAACTTTATTTTTGCAAAAACCATAGCGTTCAAGCCAACGCTTTCGATAAGCTGGTGCTTTACGACTACGCCAAAGCAGTCTTAGCCAAACCAGTGGTTGAATCAAATACAATAAAAAAGTATATAAAATTTGCATACTAATTATAAGTTAGTTAGATCAAAAAAGTGTTCACGGTAATAAACAAGTTCAGCAATTGAGTCACGAATATCATCAAGAGCTTGATGAGAACTCTGTTTGCTAATCCCTTTTAGTATTTCAGGTTTCCAACGTTTAGCTAATTCTTTAATAGTGCTGACATCTAAATAGCGATAATGAAAATAACTTTCTAAATTAGGCATATAGTTAAATAAAAAACGACGATCTTGCCCAATAGTATTACCACAAATTGGCGAGCTGTTTTCTGGTACCCATTGTTTTAAAAATTCGATGGTTTGTTGTTCGGCCTGTTGTTCACTAATAGTACTTTTGCGAACACGCTCAATAAGTCCTGATTTGCCATGGGTGTTTTGATTCCACTCATCCATTAATGCTAATTGCTCATCAGATTGATGAACTGCAATCACAGGTCCTTCAGCAAGAATATTTAAGTTAGAATCGGTAACAATGGTTGCGATCTCAATAATGCGATCAGTTATTGGATTGAGTCCAGTCATTTCAAGATCTATCCAAATAAGATTGTTACTATTAATTTGAGATTGTTTGTTCATAATTTGCTATAGAGATTTTCTTTTTGATACTGAGTAGTGTAGCATAACTGACAATCTGTTTTAGTAAAAAATGAGTACTATGGCAAAAAATAAACTATCCAATAATCAAAAAAGACGTGTAGCGGCAAAACATCAGCAACGATTAGCAATAAAGCAAGATGAGAGTCTGGCAAATTTTTCGTCACCTCGTGACGGTGTAGTAATAAGTCGTTTTGGTAAGTCTGCAGATGTTGAAGATAGTGCAGGTCTTATTTATCGTTGTAGTATTCGTCGCACGTTACCGTCGATAGTCACTGGTGATAAAGTAGTATGGCGCGAAAGTTTAGAGCCAAATACCAATGGTATTATTGAAGCGGTTCACCCGAGACATTCTGAACTTGTCCGGCCTGATTTTTATGATGGCGTTAAACCCGTTGCCGCAAATGTTGATCAAATCGTGATTATTTCGGCTGTCTTGCCAGAATTATCACTAAATATTATCGATCGCTATTTAGTTGCTTGTGAATGCACTGATATAAAACCTATTATTGTTTTAAACAAAATTGATTTGCTTAATGATGATCAACGCACTGAAGTTGAAAAAAAATTGACGATTTATACTCATATCGGTTATCAAGTTTTGTATGTCTCATGTCAAAATCAACAAGGCATTGCTGTATTACAAGAAGCTTTGCAAGGTAAGATTTCCATTTTAGTTGGGCAGTCTGGTGTGGGAAAATCAAGTATTATTAATTTACTGTTACCTCATCAATCACAATCAGTTATGACTGGAGGTATTTCAGAAATATCCGGACTTGGTCAACATACAACCACTTCCTCTCGGCTTTACCACTTACCAAATGGTGGAGATATTATTGACTCACCAGGGATCCGCGAATTTGGTTTATGGCACTTAGAGCCAGAACAAGTGATTAGTGGTTTTAAAGAATTTGATAATTATTTAGGCGGTTGCCACTTTCGTGATTGTAATCACTTTGATACGCCAGGTTGTTTACTACAAAAAGCAGTACAAGACGGTAAAATTGCACCATCAAGGCTTGATAACTATCATCGGATTTTACAGACAATGCAAGAAGTTAAGGCAAAAACTAACAAAATCTATAAATAATCAGCTTAATTCATTTATAACAAAATTAAATAAGTTGTATTTGTTTTCGAGTCATTACTGTAATTACTTGCTGCTCACAATTAGTGGTAACCTCTTGAAAGTCATTGCTAGATTGTGAGCAACGAATGTGTTATTTAACATCTATTTTTTTAATGCAAAACCAATAGCTACATATGCCCAACCTTGGAAAATAAGGTCAATACCTAAAAACATACCTAATACCCAAAGACTGTCATATGGCCAACCTGCAATAATCATAAATCCTAAAATTAATGTAATAATCCCTGAGGTTAAAACCCATCCCCAACGAGGTAAATTGCGATTATTCATAGCCGCAAATATTTGTGTAAAGCCGCTCATAATTAGCAAGAATGAAATCACCAATGTTAAGGCTGATGAAACCGCAACAGGTTGGAAAAATGACATTAGACCAATAAAAATGTATAAAATCCCCATTACTGCCCATAATGCTGACTGACCAAAATCTTTAATGCGAAATGAATGTAGCGCTTGGGCAATACCTGCAATTAAAATTAATGAACCAATAAAATAGACAGAAAAGACGGTTGCCATGAACTGATAACCTAAAGCTAAGCCCCCCAATATAATTAAAATAACACCAACTAAAATAAACCAACTTGATTTTTCTTTAAGATTGTAGACATTGTTTTCGTTAGATATCATGTTATTTACCTATTTTTATAAGTTAATTTTGGATTTCAAATTAAAATCACTTTTTAACACTTATAGTTTGTCAATGGTGATTTAGTAAATGAAAAGAAAGGTAGTGAAGGTACAATTTATTGCACAGTAATTAGTTTCTGTTCAAACCGTTACTGTGCATATAAATTAGTTAATATAATAAATCTAATTTTAGAATTAATCTTTATCTTTCAGTGCTTCTTCTAGCGTTGAATAGAACATTAGTTTGTTAGGAATTGGAACAATTTTTGCGCGAGCTAATGTTTTTAATGGTTGAAACTGTAACTCACAAATTGATAGATCAACTTGTTCAGGTAGTTCATCAATAAAATGAATTAAAGCATTGAGCCCACCAGCATCAAGAATAGGTACCGCATCCCATTGTAGCACTATGTGTTCATATCCATTAATCTTTTGATAAATTTCTAAAAATGTACGTTCAGCGGCAGCAAAAAATAGTGGCCCGTTAATACGTAGCACTAATGTTTTATCGTTACTGCGATTAAGTTCAACTAAGCGAGTCATGCGGGCGATACGGCGCATAAATAGGATTGAGGCAAGTATAATCCCAAGTGTAATTGCAATCACCATATCAAATAGTACTGTTAATGACATGCAAATAAGCATAATCAAAATATCATCTTTAGGAGCACATTTGATAATATAAATGACGCGTTGAACTGCACTCATATTCCATGCCACGATAAGTAATAATGCCGCCATAGCAGAAAGTGGGATAAATGATAATGCTGGTGCGAAGCAAATAAGAGCAAGTAAAACAACTAAAGAATGCAAAACGGCTGCAATAGGCGAGGTTGCACCTGCTTTGACATTTGCCGCTGAACGCGCAATAGCCGCTGTTGCTGAAATGCCACCAAAAAATGGTGCAATAATATTACCTAAGCCTTGGCCAATGAGTTCACTATTTGAGTGGTGTTTAGTGTGTGTCATTTCATCTAATACCACAGCACAGAGTAATGATTCAATTGCGCATAACATTGCCATGGTCAGTGAAATTGGCAGTAAGGCAGTAAATGTTGACCAATCCCAAGTAAAATCAGCGTGCTGCCAAGGTAAAATAAACTCTGGTAGAACAGAGGGTATACCATGACCTATCGTATTATCAGCTAGTGTATAGGTAAATCGTGAACCAATCGTTTCAATTTGATAGCCAAATTGATTAAAAATAAACATGACAGCAATACCAGCAATTAGAGCAGGTAGGTGTCCTGATATTTTAAGTCTAAGTTTTGGCCATACTATTAACACAATTAGTGTTACTACACCGACTAAAGTGTCAGCAATATTAATGGTTGGTAGTGTTTTAGCTAGTTCCGTAACTTTACCAATATAACTTTCTGGCATGTGCTCAAGTGTTAAACCAAAAAAATCTTTAATTTGCATGGTTGCTATAGTTATGGCAATGCCCGATGTGAAACCTAATACAACGGGTAAAGGAATATATTCGATTAATCTACCTAATCGAATTAATCCCATTAATACAAGAAATATACCCGATAGCAATGTTGCAATTAGTAGTCCAGATAATCCGTATTGTAATGATACAGGGTATAAAATAACTACAAATGCTGCTGTAGGTCCAGAAACACTAAACCTTGAACCACCCGTTAATGCAATGATAAAACCACCTATAATTGCTGTGTATAGACCATGCTGTGGTGGTACACCACTAGCAATAGCTAGTGCCATTGCTAGTGGTATAGCAATAATCCCAACAGTTATTCCAGCTATTAAATCTTTGATAAAACGAGTTGTGTTGTAAGGGGTACTTATACATGCAGATATAAATGCACAGCTAATTTTTGTACCAGAAAGGCCATATAATTTCATTGTTTGTAATTAAAGAGATGTTGACTTGAATTCTTAATAAGATAATCTTTTTTAAAAAAAATAAAAGAGCGTTATAAAAATAATCGTCTTTTTTTGTAAATTTTTTTCAGAAAAAGTTTAATTAAATCATCTATAATACAATACTCCTCCATAAAGCGATTTCGAAAAAAATATCTTATGAATTTTTAAAGGACTATTTTAACTATGAAATATAATCAACCCGATGTTTTTCTAAAAATTGTAGATATTGATGAGTTATGCCAACGTTATAAAACAGGAGAAAGATTTAAATATGTATATTTTTGGGGACATAACCAAAGAGAGCCTTCGTCTATAATTACAAAATCTTGCTTTAGCCAATGGTACCCTAGCGGATTTACTGTTAATGATATTTATTATGCTACAGCTGAACATTATATGATGGCAGCAAAAGCACGATTATTTGAGGATAAAGAAATATTACAAGAGATCCTTAAAGCTAACAATCCAGGCCTTGCTAAATCATTGGGACGCCAAGTCAGAGGATTTGTTGATAAAATATGGGATGAACAGTGTTTATCCATTGTTATAGAGGGTAACTTCGCTAAATTTTCTCAAAATCGACAATTAGCTGATTTTTTATTATCCACTCAACAAAGAGTTTTAGTTGAAGCTAGTCCCACTGATAAAATTTGGGGAATTGGTTTAGCCCAAGATGCTCCGAATATAGATAACCCATTGACATGGCAAGGTAAAAATTTATTAGGGTTTGCTTTAATGGCAGTTCGACAAAAATTAAAAATGTGTTATTAAAAATAGCTAATTAGAATTTTTGAATTTGTTTTAAGATTAAATGATTGTTAACTTAATATTATTTCTTTGATGTTATAGAATATTTTATACGTAAACATCAGTAGCTTTATTACAATTTGTATTAACAAGTAAATATAATGGCTCTATGAATAGCAAGATATGACCAGAATAAAATTTGCATCAATAAGTTTGGAAAAGCAATATTTTTGATAGAAATATTGCTTTTTGATTTATTATTAACCTAAAAGCAAAGCGTCGTCGGTAACTTTTTCACCACGTGTTTTTTCAAACATATCTAATAAATCCGTTACAGTTAATTTAGCTCGTTGTTCTCCAGATACATCAAGCACAACTTGTCCTTGATGAAGCATTACCGTTCGGGTGCCATATTCTAAGGCTTGTTTCATTGAGTGGGTTACCATCATGGTCGTTAATTTGTTTTGTGATACTATTTTATCAGTAAGATCTAAAACAAATTGCGCAGTTTTAGGATCAAGTGCCGCTGTGTGCTCGTCTAGAAGTAGTATTTTAGACGGTTGTAAAGTTGACATTAATAAGCTAACGGCTTGCCTTTGCCCACCAGAAAGTAGTCCCATCATGTCAGTTAGTCGATTTTCAAGCCCTAGGTTTAATGTTGCTAGTTTTTCTTTAAATATCGATCGTGCTTTGCGGTTAAGCGCGGAAGATAATGTAAATTTTTTACCTCGGTTATAAGCAATAGCAAGGTTTTCTTCAATCGTTAGTTTTTCACAAGTGCCAACCATTGGATCTTGAAATACTCGAGCAACCATACCCGCCCGCTTCCATGCTGGCCAGCGAGTAACATTTTTATCATTGATCACAATAGAGCCAGAATCAGTTAGTAAATCACCACTAATTGCGTTAAGTAATGAGCTTTTCCCTGCACCGTTACTACCGATGATAGTGACAAACTCTCCTTCGCTGATGTTAAGATTTAACCCTCGTAATACATGATTTTCAATCGGCGTACCTTGATTAAAGGTTAATTGTAATTGTTCTGCTTTAATCATGTTTACTTTCCTCTTTTATTCGAGAGTTTTCTTATTTGTTTTGGTAATACAAGAGCTAATATCATTAATAATGCGGTGATAATATTGAGATCTTCAGTTCCAATACCGATACTTTTTAGGGATTCATTACTTAATGCAAAAGCAATAAATAAACGGTATAAGATAGATCCTAAGATGATCGCAAACATAATCGACCAGATGCGTTTTGTGGGGAAGATGCTTTCTCCAAGTATAATTGATGCAAGCCCAATAACGATAGTGCCAATGCCGATAGTTATATCAGCACTGCCTTGTGTTTGTACAAATAATGAACCACCTAGCGCAATTAAACCATTTGAGAGCGCCATCCCTAAAATGATGATGCCATCAGTCGGAATTCCTTGCGATTTTGCCATGCGTTGGTTAGTTCCCGTTGCCCTTAAAGCAAGGCCTTTTTGGGTATTTAAAAATAGGTTTAGTAGCATCCAAAATACAATGACAAATCCTAATATTATAAGATATTGCGAGGTGGATTCTTCAAAAGGAAGTGATGTAAAAATTGTATCTGAACCTAGTAATGATAGGTTTGGCGTACCCACAATTTGATTAGCTTCACCTGTGACATAACGACCAATACCTAAAATCCTAAGGTTTATTGAATAAAGCCCCATCATGACAATAATACTAGCGAGTAGTTGTAAGATATTTAATTTGACATATAACAATCCTGTCATCGCACCAGCAAGACAACCTGCTAACATGCCAAAGAATGTTGCAATCCAAGGATCAACTCCAATGTAGATAAATAATCCACATACCGCCCCACCAAGAGGGAAGCTACCATCAGCTGTAAGATCAGGAAAATCCAGTAAACGAAACGAAATAAATACACCTAAACTAACAAGTGCATAAATAAGCCCAATTCCAATTGAGCCTAATAAAAATTCAGAAGACATGAAAAAAATCCATAAAAGTTAGCCGCTAAAGTTGGCGGCTTAGTTATAAAAAAAATAAAAATTATTTTTCAACAATTTTGGTAGCTGATTTTAATACATTTTCAGGTAATATAACACCTTGGCGTTCGGCCGCTTTTTTATTAATTGTTAATTGAGTGACATTACCCACTTGTGGTGGAATATCACCAGGATTTTCGCCGTTAAGTATACGAATAACAATTTTACCAGCTTGGCGACCAAGATCATAATAACTCATGCCTAAAGCGGCAATAGCACCACGTTCTGCCGATTCGGGATTGGATGCAATAAGAGGAATTTTACTTTCATTAGCCACTTTTGCTAAAGCTTCATAAGCAGAAACCACATTATTATCGGTAGTAGTATAAATCATATCTACCTTACCTTTTAAACTTCTAGCCGCAGTAGATATATCAGATGTGCGTTGCGCAGGAGCAGCAATAATTTTCATACCCCGTTTTTCTAGCTCATTTTGTAATTGTTTTAGTATGATTGTTGAGTTAACTTCGCTAGGGCTATAAACATAACCAATGTTTTTAGCCTCAGGTTTTATTTTTAACATCATATCGATTTGAGAATCTAGTGATAAGGCGTCAGATACACCTGTTACATTTGTTTTTGATGCATCCCAACTCGGGGTTAATTTTGCTGCTACGGGATCGGTAACGGCAGTGAAAACAATAGGAATAAGTTTTGTTGTAGCAACTAATGCTTGCGAACTTGGCGTGGCAATTCCTACAATAACATCTGGTTTATTTGCTACAAATTGTTTAGCAATTTGGGCTGCATTTGCACTACTACCTTGTGCGCTTAAAAATTGTAGCTTTAAATTTTTTCCAGCAATATAACCGCTATCTTTTAACTCATCCTCAACACCTTTACGCACATTATCTAATGCGGGGTGTTCAACTATTGCTGTAATGGCAACAAATTTTTGTTCGGTTTTAGCCTCAGCGAAAGAATAAAATGTTGCTAACGATAAACTAAGTAACATACAAAGTTTAATGATAGAATTACGCATAGAGCACTCCTGTAATGTTTTTTTTACAATCAAGCTAAATATTGAGTTACTATAAAGCAAAAAAAGATAATTTTCTAGTATAAAAACAGCTATGAGTGTAAATTTTTTATTACACATTATCGGTGGTTTGATGTTAACTTGGTAAACTGGATTAATTGATGTTAATCCAGTTATTGGATTACTGTAGGTTACATTTTTTTGCTCACCTAACTACTAAGTGAGCAAAATTTTTAATTAATTTTAGTGAAGTAGGGCTTAATTATTTTCCTATGATTTTGTCAGCAGATTGAATTACCTCTGGAGGCAAAGCAACCCCTTGTTTTTTAGCTGCATCAGTATTAACAACAAGGCGTAATGCTTGCCCTATTTCTGGAGTTATACTTCCTGGTTTTTCACCTTTTAATATGCGCACAACAAGCTTACCTGATTGGCGTCCTACATCATAGTAGCTCATTCCGTATGCAGCAACGGCTCCTCGTTCAATCGCATCAGGGAACGATGCTAAAAGAGGAATTTTATTTTCATTTGCAAATTTGACTAATGACTCATAGGCTGAAACAACATTATTATCGGTTGTCGTGTAAATTAAGTCTACTCTACCTTTTAATGTATTGGCAGCAGTTGAAATATCAGCAGTTCGTTGAGCTGGTACCGCAATAAAATTAATATTTTGTTGAGATAAAAGAGTTTGTAGATTTTTTAATACCACAGTTGAATTAATTTCACTTGGACTATAAATATATCCTACTGATTTAACATTAGGTACAATTTTTTTCATAAATTCGATTTGTGGACCAATTTCTTGATAATCTGATACACCAGTAATGTTTGTGCCAGCAGGTTGCCAATCTTTAATTAATTTAGCGGCGATAGGATCGGTAATTCCAGCAAATACAATAGGAATTTGTTTGGTCGCTGCAGCTGTTGCCTGTGCACTTGGTGTCGCAATTGCCACAATAACATCAGGTTTTGCTGCTACAAATTGCCTTGCAATTTGAGCGGCAGTAGCGCTACTTCCTTGTGCACTTTTGTATTGGACAGTTAAATTCTTGTTTAACGTATAACCGCTGTCTGCCAATTCATCTTTAACACCATCACGGATTTGATCTAATGAAGGATGCTCAACAATTGCCGTAATGGCCACATTTTTAATTGTATCTGCAAAACTTAAAAAAGGTGTAAGCAATAATATTGTTACCAATAAAATAAAACGTTTCATGAATTAAACTCTCAAACTAGTACATTAGTTTAATTCTAGCTTTATTAATCAAAAATGTGAAGTTGTATTTTATTTAATTGATGATCATGTTACAAAATAATCGTTATTGTAAAATAGTTAAATAATTAATGAGCTTTGAATGAATTATTTCATATTCGATATAATGCCTATAAAACTATATTATCAGTATCTTTGTTTTTTTATTGAGCAAATATAAAAGGATTTACCCCACTTTTAGCAAACCCTTCTTCTTCGGTTTTGATATCTAATATCAGCGAAGCAATATCATCCGCAATGACTTCAATATGAGGATCTTTATCTTGATCAAATATTTTTAAATAGCTATGGCAAGCATCACAACACTCGGTTTTAATTGCAGCGAGTTCTTTTTCTAAAGAGAGGTATTGTATGTCTTTCATATTATCGCAGCAGGTACATTTAATTCTAGGTACATACCATTCACTTTCACATAAACTACAATGTAAATAGCGTAATCCGTTGTTACCGCCTAATTGAATAATGCTAGCAGTAGGCATACTATTACAAACTGGACATAACCAGAGTTTATCTGTATTTTCTGCGATAGCTTTACTTTTAATTTGACTCGCCAGTTGGCAATAATAAACAGATAATGATGACCAAATAAATATTGCTTCATTACCATCAACTTTATCAAATTCTCCTTTAAGCAAATGTAATGCTTTATTTTGTAATTCTAAAGCGCTATTTTTTTTAAGCTGTTCAATGACTATAGCGATTTGCTGCGTGGTATCAGAAAATGAGTCGAGTAATGGAGTAAAGTAATCTTGCCAAGTATCTTTAAGAGGTAAATTATCTAAACTAAGTGGAGGATATTCGCTATTTAATAAACACGTTACATCAATATCTATAGGCTTATGTTTAATTAAATTGGCTTGTTGTTCAGCTATAATTGCACAAAAATTCAAATAATCACTAATTGGATTATTGTTTGCAAGAGTTTTTAAACGTTCTGCTCGATGAGCATAAAGTGTTTTAGGTGATGGATAAAATAGTAACGGGATTTGTCTAATAACTGAGTTTGTAGCTTGTTGTTCAAGTTGTTCTTGGGGGATAATTTTTATACTCATTATAAATGCTCATTGATTGTGATTTTATTCATCACTGCTTTTTATTTTTTTACTATTAAAATGACACCGCTGATAGTTATTATCAGCGGAAAATACCATTATAGATGCAGGAAAATTACTATGCTGGTTTATGTTTAATATCTGTAGATTCTTCTTCAGATTTGGCCTTTAACCTTAGTTCATTTTGATAGATCTTTTCCATTTCTTCTTCATACCAAGTTGAATGATTTTTTTGTGCCCAAGCACGCGAAACATAGCCTGTTATCATCCCTTTAATGGAACCTTTAACCCAAATAGCCATATAAGCATGACCAATTGCAAGCAGGATTAAGCCAATTGCAGCAAGAGAATGAAAAAATATCGCAATACGGACAACTGGAACAGAAAAATTATCCGCAAAATAACGGCGCCACATGATGAGGCCTGTAACAAATAAAACTAAAATTAACCCCATAATGCACCAAAATAAAAACTTTTGTCCTACATTATATTTGCCTATTGGAATGCCTCTTTCTTTGCCCAAAATGACATGTTTAAAGTTTTTAATCCATAAAAGATCATTTTTATTTGGAATATTATGGTGAGCAAGTTTTATAAACATAAACATGAGTAAAACAAAAACAATGCACCCTAAAAATGGATGCAATGCTCTTACTAATTGTGGCGTACCAAGAAATAATCCAAACAGTTTTATAGATGGAAAAAATAAAGATAAGCCAGATAGCGCAGTCAGAATAAACAGACAGACCATACACCAGTGACAGAAGCGAACAATAAGTGGTGTTCTTAATATCATGCTTTTCTTATTCATGATGATTCTCCTGTTGTGATAAATTAGAGTCAATTTTCTGTTCTAAAACAGGCAAGCCTAAACGCTTTCGAGCTTGTTTATCTGCTTCTTTTTCTTCTTCAATGTCATCTTCATCAACTTCAATTGCACCAACGCCCATGTAATGGAACAGCAAACCACTAAAAGTTGCCACAAATGCAGCTGCAGATAACGGTTTCCAAATACCCTTCCAAAATCTGACAATTTCACTAATTTTAGGTTTTTTTGGTAAGCCGTGATACAATTCTGGCTGATCTGCATGATGAAGAACATACATAACATGTGTTCCCCCAACTCCTTGTGGGTCATAAAGACCAGCATGTTCAAAACCACGTTTTTTCAAATCTACAATTCTGTGTTCAGCATGGCGAATCATATCTTGTTTAGTACCAAAGTGTATAGCACCAGTAGGACAAGTTTTAACGCAGGCGGGTTCTTGACCAACAGCAACGCGATCGACACATAATGTACATTTGTAGGAGCGATTATCTTCTTTACTAATTCGTGGAATATTGAACGGACAACCTGCTACACAGTAGCCACAACCAATACAGTGTTCCGATTGAAAATCAACAATACCATTAGCATATTGAATGATAGCACCTTCTGATGGGCATGCTTTCAAACAACCAGGATCAGAACAGTGCATACAGCCATCTTTACGAATTAACCATTCAAATTTTCCATTTATCTCGACTTCTGAATACCGCATTACAGTCCATGCTTTTGGCTCTAAATCGGCAGGATTATCATAAACACCAACAGTATTGCCAACTTCTGCACGAAGGTCATTCCATTCGCTACAAGCAACCTGACATGCTTTACAACCTATACAGGTGGTCACATCAATAAGTTTTGCAACTTCTTGTTGATAGTCCCTAGCTCGTGGCGCTGGAGTTAAAGCATTAGTTGCTGAGCGGCGTATAATATCTTGAGTTTGTAATGACATAATTTATCCTCCCATCTTATGCCGCTGTAGTAACTTTTTCGATATTGACTAAGAATGATTTATATTCTGGTGTTTGTGAATTTGCATCACCTAAATGTGGCGTCAATTCATTAACCAAAAAACCTTTCTTTGTCTGACCTGTGAATCCCCATACTATTGGGATTCCAATGGTTTCGATCTCTTTACCATCAACTGTTAAAGTTGGAAGACGTTTAGTCACAACTGCTTTAGCTTTAATATAACCTCGATGTGAAGTGATTTTAACCGTATCACCTAATTTGATTCCTTTTTTGAGGGCAAGATTTTCACTTAACTCAACAAATTGCTCAGGTTGAGTAATTGAGGCTAGCCTTGCATGTTGCGTCCAAAAATGGAAATGTTCAGTGATACTATAAGTGGTACCAACATAAGGAAATTCGCTAGCATTCCCTAAGCGAGCCAAATCTTCTTTAAATGCGCGAGCTACAGGGCTGCTGACTTGATTTGGATGCAATGGATTATTACTAATAGGTGTTTCAAACGGTTCATAGTGCTCTGGGAATGGCCCATCGACTAACCGATTTAAACAAAATAACCCACCTAAACCATCATTATTCATGATAAAAGCACCAGCCCCACTACTTGGTGGTAATGTTGCTGTAAAATCAGGTACATCATTGCCTACCCAACTTGAGCCATTCCATTTTACTAAAACTCGTTTAGGATCCCATGGTTTACCATTTTCATCCGTTGAAGCACGGTTATAAAGTACTCGTCGATTCATCGGCCACGACCACGCCCAACCAGCATGAACGCCTTTACCAGATGGATCGCTTGGATCACGCCTTGCCATTTGGTTACCTTGTTCTGTCCAACAACCACAGAATATCCAAATACCCGATGAGGTTGTACCATCTGCTTTTAATTGTGAAAAACCACTTAGTAATTGACCTTTTTTAAGAATAACATTGCCATTTTCGTCGGTTATATCAGCAAGTGCTCGTCCATTATAATCTTTGGCTAATTCCTCAGCCGCTGGGCCTTCTGGCTCCTTATAATCCCAAACTAAGTTTTCAATTGGCTCGTAATAAGCACCACCTTCTTCAGCATACAGCTCTTTTATTCTCAAAAAGATACGCGCAATAATTTCAGGATCATATAAAGCTTCATAAGGCGGTCTTGCTGCTGCCCAGTGCCATTGTAGCCAGCGAGATGAGTTAACTATTGTACCGTTTTCTTCTGCAAAACAGTTTGATGGCAATCTAAATACTTCGGTTTGAATTTTGCTAGAATCTACATCATTAGATTCGCCATGGTTTTTCCAAAACTCAGCTGTTTCTGTTGGCATTGGATCAATGCTCACCAAGAATTTTAAGTTAGATAAACCTTCGCGAATACTATTTTTATCGGGAAGTGCAGCAAGTGGGTTAAAGCCCTGACAAATAAAGCCATTGGCTTGACCATCACGCATCATTTTGCTAAATCTTAAAACATCGTAGGTTTTATCCCATTTAGGTAACCAATCAAATCCCCAATCGTTATCTTTAGTCGATTTATCACCGTACATTGATTTCATAAAGCTGACAAAGAATTTTGGATAATTCCCCCAAAAATTCACTTCGCTTGGACCAAGTGGTTTTGGTGTTTTTTCATCTAGGTACTGAGTAAGTGAAACTTGAGAATCTTTTGGTAAATCAAGATAAGCAGGCAGACGATTTGATAATAAACCAACATCAGTTAAGCCTTGAATATTTGAATGTCCACGTAGTGCGTTAATACCTCCGCCCATTACGCCAATATTGCCTAAAATAAGCTGAATCATGGCAGCAGTACGGATAATTTGTGATCCATAAGTATGCTGAGTCCAACCTAATGCATATAAAAATGTGGCTGCTCTATCGTTAGTTTTAGTGCTAGCAAGTGAGCGACAAACATGCAAAAAACCTTCAATAGGGCTTCCCGTTATTTTATTTACCATTTCGGGTGTATAACGTTTGACATGCTGTTTTAATAGATTCCATACACAACGAGGATGACTTAGTGTTTTATCCCGAAGAGCATAACCGTTGTCATCCTTTTGATATGCCCAACTTGTCTGATCATACTGTTTGGTATCAGCTTCATAGCCACTAAATAGCCCTGTAGCTTCATCAAAATTAAAATCATCACGAACAATTAGGCCTGCATTACTATGAGTAACTAAGTAGTCAAAATTAACTTCGTTATTGCTAATAAGATAATTGATAATACCAAGTAGAAAAGCAATATCAGAACCTGAGCGAATAGGTACATACAAATCAGCCACTGAGGCTGTTCGATGAAAACGAGGGTCAATGGCAATTAGTTCAGCACCATTATTAATTTTTGCTTCTATAGCCCATTTAAAACCAACCGGATGAGCTTCAGCTGCATTTCCCCCCATTACGATAACAACATTAGCATTTTTGATATCATTCCAGTTGTTAGTCATGGCGCCGCGACCAAAAGTAGCCGCTAAGCTAGATACAGAAGGACCATGACAAACTCTAGCTTGGGTTTCAAGGCTTAACATACCTAATGCGCGAGCAACTTTGAACGCTAACCAACCTGTTTCATTACTAGCCGCTGAGGTAACAAGCCAGCCTGTTGTTGTCCAGCGATTGACTGTTGTGCCTTCCGCATTTTTTTCAACAAAATTTTTATCTCGATCAGCTTTCATTAAACGAGCAATACGATCAATGGCTTCATCCCAACTTATTTGTTGCCATTTATCTGAACCAGGGGCACGGTATTCAGGATATTTAACTCGTTGTTCGCTTTTTATATAATCCAGAACACCTGCACCTTTAGGACAAAGAGAACCACGACTAACAGGATGATCGGGATCTCCTTCTACATGGAAAATAGACGATTCGGCATTTTTAGCCCCATCGCCACGGCTATATAGCAACATACCACAGCCAACAGAGCAGTAAGTACAATTATTTCGAGTTTCTTTTGATTTCAATAATTTATATTGGCGAGTTTGAGCAAGCGCTACATTTGGAGAAAAACCAAGCGTAGCTACCGTTGTTCCAGCCATACCACCAGCACAGATCTTAAAGAACTGCCTACGGTTAAATAGCATATGGACTCCTTAAAAAGCTGACATTACGTTTTAATTTATTATATTGGAAGCGATTAACATCCTTACTAGCTGTAATGATAATCTTTAATCAAATGGAAATAAAGGGATAAACAGATATGAATTTATAAACTTTGACATATGTCAAAAAATAAAATAATGACAGCTTAATTTATGTTTAATATGGTGAAAAATTATATTAATATAAAAAAGTTTCAGGTAACACTACGTTTAAGTATAAAAATTTATAAGGCAGTTAGACAACTGACCATAAAGCGTCTAACAAATTAGTGAAAGTTATTTTTTCTTAATGATATAATTGCCATATCTCTTACCAATTGAGAAGAAATTAGTTTTTTTATGTATATTCATTACCACCGTTTCTCAAATTACTGCAAATAATACGATTAATTTCTACAATATGGTTGCATTAACCATTGTTTGATATGGCTAAAAACATAAAGGAGGGTTATCATTAATACAAAAGTTCAGCAGCTCTTGTCTCTTTATTGTTTTTAGGCGCAAAAACCAAACCTTCAAGGATATTTATTTGGATAACATAACCAGAATCACATTAGCAAAACTACTTAGTACTTTTTTTTATTATCCACCAAATAATAAAGTTACTACACCATTAATACAGGCATTATTGCATATTGATGATTTAGTCAAATGGTTAAACCCTTATATTATTTCTGAACAGTGCAATATATTAGCAAATCACATTGATGACTCAGAACTTAATTATCAGTTTTCGTTACTATTTGAAGGTCAAGGAACAATGCCTGCACCACCATGGGGATCATTTTACCTTGATAAAGAACATTTATTACTAGGCGAATCACAAGAATGCTACCGCCAATTTCTGCAGCAACATGGTTTGACACTCAATACAGGAATGAACGAACCCGAAGATCAATTTGGATTAATGCTAATGGCGTATGCCATGTTGCTTGAAAATAATAACTATACAGCAGCAAAACAGTTAATCAATGAACATTTATTGATCTGGTCTTCAACCTATTTAAAAAGACTAAAGCAAAATGAGATAAGTCCATTTTATCGGGCATTAGCTATGATTGCTGATCAATATTTGCAGATGCTTTAATTGTATTTTCTATTTTTTGAAAAAATAGTTATTTCAGGTAAATGATTATTTTACTTAATGCTGAATTGTAACTTGTCATACTGTAACATTGCAGCTTTTATCTTAATCGGTATAATCCATGCTATGCTTTTTTCAAGGTAAATAATTAATGCTAGCCTATTTACAACTAATGCGATTAGATAGACCTATTGGCTCATTGCTTTTACTCTGGCCTACCCTTTGGGCAATTTGGCTTACGGGACACCCCTCTATTTACATAACAATTATTTTTATACTTGGCGTATTTGTAATGCGCTCGGCAGGTTGCGTAGTGAATGATTATGCTGATCGTCATTTTGATGCACATGTTGAACGGACTAAAAATCGCCCACTGGCTCGTGGAGCATTGACAGAAAAGAACGCATTATGGACGTTATTTGTATTATTATTTATTGCTCTTTGCTTATTGCTAACTTTGAATAAACTATCATGGTTGATAGGTTGTTTTGCGTTATTAACTGCGCTGATTTATCCTTTTATGAAGCGTTATACCCATTTACCTCAGATCATCTTAGGTATCGCATTTAGTTGGAGCATTCCGATGGTATATGCAGCAACTATTGAGCAGTTCCCATTAACCTGTTGGTTGCTTTTCTTTGTTAATATTTGTTGGACAATTTCCTATGACACCGAATATGCGATGGTTGATCGCAACGATGATGTAAAAATAGGTATAAAATCCACTGCCATCTTATTTGGACGTTATGATAAATTAATCATTGGATTATTACAGATAGCTTCTATTATTGGTTTATTATTGATTAGTTTAATCAACCAACTATCGTTGATAGTTTATATTGCTTTATTACTAGTTACAGCATTATTTATTTACCAACAATGGTTGATAAAAGATCGAGAAAGAAACAAATGTTTTAGCGCATTTATGAATAATAATTATGTTGGTTTGATTGTTTTTTTAGGTCTCTTTTCTGTTTAAAAATTAAATCACTACTATATTTACAGATTGATTCAATCGAAAATATAACTTAATCATATCTGTGTTTATTTTATATCCTTTTATTTCATAAGTTTAAGTTATAAAAAAAACCTTACTTTTTTTAAAGTAAGATTTAGGAAGTTAACACTAATTAAAAAATTATAAATGAAAAAATTATGCTTCAATAGCAACTCTTAACTTTTTCATTGCATTTTTTTCAAGCTGGCGGATACGCTCTGCTGAAACACTATATTTATCGGCTAAGACCTGTAAAGTTGATTTGCTTTCATCAGAATCTAACCAACGTGCTTTAATAATATCTTGGCTACGTTCATCTAATTTTAATAATGCATCATGTAGCCTATCTGTCGCATCATTTTCCCAATTATCATTTTCAATTGATTTTGAGAAATCAGAATTGCTATCTTCTAAGTAAAGTGCCGGTGCAATAATTGAATTATCATCGTCATCATTATCTATATCAAATGACATATCTTGTGCCGACATACGTGATTCCATTTCAAGTACATCTTTACGACTTACACCTAATTCATCTGCTACCATATCCACTTCTGCATTACTGAACCAACCTAAACGTTGTTTAGTCTTTCTTAGATTAAAGAATAGCTTTCTTTGTGCCTTCGTTGTTGCAACTTTAACAATACGCCAATTTTTTAATACATATTCATGGATTTCAGCTTTTATCCAATGCACAGCAAATGAGACCAAACGAACACCCATTTCAGGATTGAATCGACGTACTGCTTTCATCAAGCCAATATTACCTTCTTGAATTAAGTCAGCTTGTGGTAAACCATAACCCGAATAACCACGGGCAATATGCGCTACAAATCGTAAATGAGATAAAATTAACTGGCGAGCAGCATCTACATCATCGTGATAATAGAGTTTTTCACCTAATGATTTTTCTTCTTCTGCAGTTAACATTGGATAGGTGTTAATCATGCGAAGGTATGATTCTATATTTCCTTGTGGGATTAAAGCACCTACTTGCATTTTTAAATCAGTACTCATTTAATTCCCCCTTAAATAATAAATTTCGTTACATTAAATATGTAACAATAAAAACGTTAAACTAGCGTTTATTACAATATTAGACCAATGAATTATAAATTAGTTCACTATTTTAGCTAAAATACTTAAAATGTTTTACTTAATATTAGCCTTTTATTAAATTGATATATATCTTGGCAATTTATAGCAAAATAACTAGACAATTTGTGCTATTTTTAAGTATTTCTTAGTCGCAATCAACGATGAAAGCCACCCAATACTAGCTGTTATAAGGACAATCAATAAACTCTCATCCCATAATAGCCCTTCAATATGGATTATTGTTCCAAATGTATCAGAAACATTCAACATAATTAACTCTATTTGATAAATAAATATTTCCGATAACACTAACGCTATAATAGCGCTAATAAAACTAATAAACATTCCACTATAAAGAAAAGGACGCAAAATAAATCCTTCTGTTGCCCCAATTAATTGCATAACCATAATCGTCTGTTTTCTAGAGAATATATTTAAACGGATGCTATTACCAATCACAAGGGATACAGCTATAATCATAAATATAGAAATAATCCATACGATAGATTTAACCATATCAGTTAGTGCTGTTAAACGAGTAAACCAGCTATCATCTAATTTTATATCATCAATACCATCAATGGTAAGCAATTCTTTTTGTAATCGATGTAATACAGCTGTCTTTTTTGACTCATCTTTAGGAATAACAATTGCTACTGCAGGTAATGGATTTTCATCTAGCAAATCGAGTGCATCACTAAACCCAGACCACGTTTCGAATTCTTCTTTTGTTTCATCTTTGGAAAGATATTCAACCTGATCAACTTCATAATAAGATTTAATTTTAGCAATCAATTCTGTTGTTTGTTCTGATGTTAATTCTTTATTGATATAAACTGTCAAACTGGGAGTTGGATTCCATTGCTGTGCAGTTTGACTAGCGTTTTTCCAAAGTAAATAGCTGATAGTTGGTAAAGTAATTGAAATAGCAATAACAAAAATGGTCAGTAATGAAGCAATAATATGCTGAGAAAAGTCATTAAACGTGTTACGCCAAGCATAACCGATTTGTCTTATCCAGCGAGAGAAAAAGCTATTTTCATTCTTCTTCGATTTACTAGGTTTGATATTAGTTAAGCTCATTAATTTTTAATCTCTAAACGTCCCTGATTTAAATGCAATATTCGATGGTGCTTGCGTCGTATCAGTCCCATATTATGCGTTGCCATCAAAATCGTTACACCAGCTTGATTAAATTCTTCAAAAAGCTTTAAGATATCTTTTGATAGTTTATCATCTAAATTACCTGTGGGTTCATCAGCAAGCAAAACACTAGGACGATTAACAATAGCGCGAGCGATACCTACTCGCTGCTGTTCACCACCAGATAACTGTATTGGATAAAATTCCATCTTATTAAGTAATCCAACTTTATCCAGTGAAGCGGAAACTCTTCTTTTAATTTCTTCAGCTGGTTTACCTAAAATAATTAATGGAATAGCTACATTATCATAAACAGTGTGATCCATCAGTAATTGGTGATCTTGAAAAATCATACCAATTGTGCGACGTAGAAATGGCATCTCTTGGCGTCTTAAACTTGAAACATCAACGCCATTTAACAACACTTTGCCATCATTCGCTCTTTCTAACCCACAAATTAATCGCATTAACGTACTTTTACCAGCCCCTGAGTGTCCAGTTAAAAAAGCCATTTCACCAGGTAATAAAGTGAAGCTAATATTTTGTAGTGCTGGTTTACCGCCAGAATACACTTTACTTACGCGCTGAAATTGAATCATGACACTCTCTAACCATCTGTTTCATCAAACAAAGCATTGATAAAATCATCAGCAACAAAAGGCCTTAAATCTTCAATTTTCTCCCCGACACCAATATAACGAATAGGAATATTAAACTGATCGGCAATACTAAAGATAATTCCCCCTTTTGCAGTACCATCTAATTTAGTTAATGTCATCCCAGTGACACCAACAGCCTCATTAAATAGTTTGGTTTGGCTAACCGCATTTTGACCAGTACCAGCATCAATAGTCAACATAATTTCATGGGGTGCTGTTTCATCGTGTTTCTTAATTACGCGTACTATTTTTTTTAACTCATCCATTAAATGAGATTTATTTTGTAAGCGCCCTGCAGTATCGGCTATTAATATATCTATTTTTTTTGCTTTTGCTGCTTGTATTGCATCATAAATGACAGAAGCGGAATCTGCATTAGTATGCTGAGCAATAACAGGGATATTATTCCGTTCTCCCCAAACTTGTAATTGCTCAACAGCCGCTGCCCGAAAGGTATCACCCGCCGCAAGCATAACCGATTTGCCTTGTTGTTGAAATTGACGAGCCAATTTGCCAATTGTTGTTGTTTTTCCAACACCATTAACACCAACCATCAATATTACAAATGGTTTATGGCTTTCTATATCTAGGGGCTTATCTACTCCATCTAAAATAGATTTCATTTCCTGTTTTAAAAGATCATGTAATGCATCAGCATCTTTTAGCTCTTTTCTCGATGCTTGTTTAGTTAAGGAATCAATAATTTTTTGGGTTGTGTCAAAACCTACATCAGCAATAAGTAACTGCTCTTCTAATTCTTCAAATAAAGCATCATCGATCCTTTTCCCTTTAAATAAACTAAGAAAACCTGAACCAATATTTTGTTTAGTCTTAAAAAGACCTTTTTTTAAACGAGAGAAAAACCCTTCTTTTTTTTGTTCAACCATAAATAATTATCCCATAACATTTTCTAAGATCATTTTATCTTATTTTAGAATAAAGCCCAATGTATTCAATAAAAGAGACCATTCTTGTTCTTTTGTCAGATTTTTTTCTAATTACAAAATGTAGAAAAACACTAGGTTGTTTACACTTCAAGTTAAAATAATCCTATAAAAACTCATAAATTATTTTCCTCGCAATCATTTTATGCAGTTTAGCCATATTATAATAGTTAATAAATCACTTAAAAATTTGTTTTTTATTTTTGAGTTGCTAAATGTTTATTGACAATACCACATCTTCATTTGAGTACGTATCACTCTTTTTACTTTTCCACTTATTTGTGGATAGGTAGGTTTGATCAATTTTACTTTTTTTATTCATGTTTATTACAATAGTTCCTCAAATTACTATAAACAACACGAATAATTTCTATAAATTAGTTTAAAATTTAAAATTTCATAATTATTACAATTTATTAATAATAATTATCAATATCATTTTTGTTATTACGGTAAAATGTTAAAATTATAATAAGAAAATAAAGGGTGAAAAACATTGTTAAAATTAATGAAAATTAAATATTTAGTTATAGCTACCATCTTCTTTACAATTATTTATATTGTATGTTTATTCATATCTCATTCAGAGCCTACAGCTAATTATATTACCTCACCAGTTACCAAAGGTAATATTGAAAAAACCGTACTAGCCGATGGAACAATTAGTGCTTTTAAACAAGTTAGTGTTGGTGCGCAGGTTTCTGGACAAATTAAAAAACTCTATGTTGAGCTGGGTGATGAAGTTAAACAAGGCGATATGATTGCTGAGATTGACGATCTTAAACAAAGCAATGATTTAAAACAATCTGAAGCGTCACTTAATAGTTTAGAGGCACAACGTGAGGCAAAAAAAGCGAGATTAGTTAACAATCAATTAACCTATGATCGCCAGTACAAACTTGTTCATAAAGGCGTTGGCATTCAATCGGATTTAGATGCGGCAAAAGCCGAACTCGATGCAATCAAAGCCGATATTACAGCACTTGATGCTGATATCGTTAAAGCACAAATTGCAGTCGATACCGCCAAAGTTAATTTGGGATATACTAAAATTCGCTCCCCTATCGATGGAGTGATTGTTGCAATTCCAGTCAATGAAGGACAAACTGTTAACTCTGTTCAAAGTGCACCAACCATTGTTAAAGTCGCACAACTTGATAAAATGACCATTGAAGCGCAAATTTCTGAAGCCGATGTGATCAATGTAAAAAAAGGAATGCCTGTTTATTTTACTATTTTAGGTCAACCTAATAGACGCTTTGATGGTTTAACATTACGAGCTATAGAGCCTGCACCAGACTCAATTAATACTGAAACAACCTCGTCAAGCTCATCATCAACAACAAAAAGCGCAATTTATTATAATGGATTATTTGATGTAGATAATCCCGACCATGTGTTAAGAATTTCAATGACAGCGCAAGTTTATATTGTCTTGTCTGAGGCAAAAGATGTACTAACCATTCCATCTCAAGCAATTCAAAAAAAATTGGGCAATAATAAAGCCATTATTTACCTGTTAGATAAACATAATGAGATCGAAGAACATGAAGTTACTTTGGGTATCGATAATAATGTCAATGTTGAGATAAAATCGGGGATTAAAGAGGGTGATATGGTTGTGGTCAGTGGCACTAATGGCGCTTCACTAGGTGGTAATAATGCAAGAGCCCCAAGGATTCGATTCTAATATGGTCAATAATATACCTCTTATTAAGCTTGAGAATATTGTTCGTGAATTTCCAGCAGGCGATTCAACCATACAGGTTCTTAAAAGCATAAATCTAACAATTAATGCTGGTGAAATGGTGGCGATAATTGGCGCATCAGGATCGGGTAAATCCACTTTGATGAATATTTTAGGCTGTTTAGATAAACCGACCTCAGGCACTTATTCTATTGGAGGACGCACAACAAGTGAATTGTCACCTGATGAGTTAGCTCAATTACGCCGTGAGCATTTTGGTTTTATCTTTCAACGTTACCATTTATTAAATGCACTAACCGCACAAGGCAATGTAGAAATCCCTGCTATTTATGCTGGTGTTACCAATGAACAACGTCAAAAAAGAGCGAACGAAATTTTAACACGTTTAGGGCTTGCCGAAAAAATCCACAATAAACCTAACCAGTTATCTGGAGGGCAACAACAGCGGGTCAGTATTGCCAGAGCCTTAATTAACGGTGGACAAATCATTTTAGCTGATGAACCAACGGGAGCACTTGACCGTAAAAGTGGTTTAGAAGTGATGGCTATCTTACAAGAGTTACATCAACAAGGTCACACTGTTATTATTGTTACCCACGATTCAAATATTGCCCAAAGTGCCCAAAGGATTGTTGAAATTAGTGACGGTAATATTATTTCTGATTCTATTAACCCTAATTATCAATCTAAACAAAATGATAATCGGCAAGTTAAGCAAATCGAAGCAACCAGAACCCAAGATAATCTACTAGCAAAATATTACCGTTTTCGAGATGCTTTTAAAATGGCCATGCTATCAATGCTTTCGCAGCGATTACGGACATTTTTAACCATGTTAGGCATAATTATTGGCATTGCCTCGGTAGTCTCTGTTGTTGCATTAGGACAAGGCACAAAGCAGAAAATTTTATCTAACATTAACTCATTAGGAACTAGCACGTTAGAAATCTATGCAGGATCGGGCTTTGGTGATCGTAATGCGGATAAAATTACTACATTACGCTCATCAGACGCAGATTTTTTGGCGCAACAAAACTTTGTCCACAGTACGACTCCTAACCTTGCAACCAGTGTTTATTTCCGAATTAATAATTTAGCAGTAACTGGAACAGTAAATGGTGTAGGGGAGCAATTTTTTGCGGTTCGTGGTTACACTATTTCTCAAGGAAAATCTTTTGATGAAGCAAGTATTATTGCCTCAGCACAAGATGCAGTGATTGATGACAATACTGTTAAACGGTTATTTGCAAATCAAAACCCAATTGGAAAAATTTTAATGGTTGGACAGTTACCAGTAAGAATAATAGGTGTTGCAACTAAACAACAGCAAGGATTTGGTAGCAATGAAAGCCTGAATGTTTGGTTACCTTATACTACCGTGATTAACCGCATGGTAGGTCAAACTTCGTTAAAAAGCATTACAGTACGTGTTAAAGATAATGTTAATTTATCTGTTGCTGAACAAGCTATTAATCGAATTATGTTACAACGGCATGGTACAAAAGATTTTTTCATCTTTAATTCCGATAATATACGAGAAACAATCAACTCATCCGCTTGGGTAATGACGTTATTGGTTTCGGCTATTGCGCTGATTTCACTCGTTGTTGGCGGTATTGGTGTGATGAATATCATGTTAGTATCAGTCACAGAAAGAACTCGAGAAATTGGCGTACGCATGGCCGTTGGTGCTCGATCAAGCGACATATTACAGCAATTTTTAATTGAAGCTGTATTAGTATGTTTAATTGGCGGAACAATAGGTATTGTACTCTCGTTTGCCATTGGCTTTATTTTTAATTCTGTTGTTACATCATTTGCAATGAATTTCTCGGCAATAGCTATTATAGCAGCATTTAGTTTCTCAAGTATAATTGGTATTATTTTTGGTTATTTCCCTGCTAGACGGGCTGCTAAACTCGATCCAATTTATGCTTTAGAGCGAGAGTAACAATTGATATAATAAAAAATCCCATTGCACAAAATGATACAATGGGATTTAAAACGTCAAAAATAAGGGATTAACTTATGTTGTTTCTAAACTTGTTAACCATTTATTTTTTATCAGAATGCGCTTTTTCTTCTATTTTTGCATTAGGATCTAATCCTGCTACAAATGCAGTAACTCTTGCATAATCATTAATAAATGCATCATCACTAGTTACATTAAGTTGATTTGCTATGATAAAAAACTTACGATTAACAATAACCGTAGGGATTGAATCTGGTTTCATCTCTTTAATCGCATCTGCTTGTTGTACCATAAATGATTTAACCAAAAAGCTATCTTTTGTTTTATCATACACTTCATTACTAACACCTAATTTTTCAAAAACAGCTTTAATGTCATCTGCTGTTTTTATCGTTTTATCTTTTTGAACCGCATTATAAAGTGCATCTGAAGCTTTATCTTCTATACCTAGTACATTAGCCACAGCCCATGCTTGCGCAAGATCTTTAGCTAATGGTCCAAAATCTTCTAAATGGTAGCGTTTGAATTTAACACCTTCTGGTAAAGCCTTGCTAATAGTTTGAGGACCTTGATTTTGAATTTCAAATCTAAAACAGCTTGGGCAATTAAACGAAAAGAACTCAATAACTTCTTTATCTGGCGATGGATTAGTTGGTAGCGCAGCATATTGTTTACCTAATTCAATCGGCTCAAATGCATTCGCTGACGTGTCGGCTTTAGTAATAGTTGGGCTTTCATTTGCAAAACAGTTTACAGAAAAAAGCAAAATACTAATTGCGATAAGTGTTTTTTTCATTTTAATGATTCTCCTTATTCTTTTATAATCCCACGAGCTTTTAACAATGCGGTTTTAAAATCTTCTTCATAATCTTTTTTTAGACCCGGAATAACATCATTCTTATCCGAACCTCGCATTTTTAAATGATAAATTAAAACTTCATCACTCAAATCTTTTAATTCACCTTCAAAACCAGCCTCTTGACCTAATTTAGCTAAAAATTGTAATAAATTAAGATCAGAATCCCCTTCCCATGCGGGTTGCAATAATTCCATTACTTCATCAATACGATGACATTTCATAATTGTTACCTTTAGTAAATCTTCAAACCTTTCGAAGATAATGATAATTAAGCAATCATTAAAAATGATACGCTACGACTTGCAATAACATTACTATATAGTAATGTTATTTTGTTTTTTCGCAACGTAAAAGAGAAATAATTTATGAAAAAACCCTCTATTACTGCAATCATTCTAGCTGGAGGTAAAAGTACCCGTATGAATGGCAACGACAAAGGACTATTATTATTACATCAAAAACCACTTTATCAACATGTCATTGATTGCATCAAACCTCACGTTGATGCAATCATGATTAATTGCAATCGTCACACAGAACAATACCAAAAAGCAGGTTATCCTATATTTAGTGATGACCTAGCAGGATTTTGTGGACCATTATCGGGGATTTACAGCGGTTTATTACGCAGCAAAACCGATTGGAACTTATTTGTCAGTTGTGACACGCCTTTTTTGCCAGCTGATTTAATTGACCGTTTAGCTGTTTATACTGCAAATAACAGCGCTATTTATCCACATGATGGACAATACTACCATCCAACCATTCTACTTATTCATAAAACAGTTACTCAACAACTAAAAATCTATTTAGAGCAAGGCGAACGCAAGCTGATGCTGTTTTTAGAACAAATCAGTGCTAAATCGGTTGATTTTAGCGATAAAGCAGTTTGTTTTAGCAATATCAACACGCTAGAGGTGCTTAATTCATTTAATCAGAAAGAAGATAAATAATCATTTATTTTCATAAAAAATATGGTGTTAGCTTTAGGACATTTTGGCTTTTGCGGAATGATTAATATTGCTGATAACATCTAAAACACAAACACACCCAACAGCCAAGTTTGGCGTGCTAGCTTTACTTAGTTATCGGTATATTTTGGCGCTCTGATAAGGCAAGCATATTAATATTGTGATGCTATAGGCGTGTTTTTGCTCTAAAATTGTTCAGGTAGGCTATTGATTTTATTGAACTTTTATTTGCGTTTCTAAATAAAATCAAACACTTATAGGCTAGTTATTTATTACATTGAATTTGACTTTTTAATAAAAGCGCTTTTGTTATTTGATAATAGCTATTATTGGCAACTTGTTAATAACAGCTAGTTAATAACAAAAGCGCAAACTTTAAAATTGTTTCGGTCAGGCGTTGTTTTGGCTTTTAGTCATTAAACTCAGCGCCCCAACTTGCGTTGGAGCTTTATTATTTTTTATATTTTCCTCTCAGGCACCATAATCACCTTCCGCACCTAAAGGATTAAGAAATAAACGCTAAAAATTAAGGTGCAGTACAAATAGTATAGCCACCATCGTAAACAGGATCGAAAGTACCGGTGGCGCCGAAATTCGCGGAAACAACGTTCGAACGTTTACCATCTTTTAATTCACTTGAAAAGTAAGCGTCGTTTACGAATCCCACATCAGCATAGTATTGCATACTGCCCCACTCCGTGAAAAAGCCAGCGCCTATGTTACGCTGGTAATGATTATCTGATGAACTAGGTGCTGCGCCTAAATTATTATAGTTTGAATTGGTTAAATTCCTTACCTGCGGAGGACGATAACCCAAACTATTACACCATGTAGTTTGATTAGAATAGCTAGTTCTTTGACCTCCTCGATTAACGAACCACTGCCTTAATTCAAATCCATACCGAACCTCATTACCACTTCTATCCCTTCCGACTAACTCAAAGGTTTGCGGTAAAGATGGACGTGTTAGTGAACTTGGATTATCTGAATTTATCTGAGTACTATCAGCTTTAGGACCATTCAACGTTACCCTCGTTACGTTCTTGGATTTATCAGTAATCCACTCATCAGCTGGTATAGTATACCCTTTTGGGTCCGTGAATGTCCCTGAAAGTGGCCTTGTCCAACTCACCGTTGCCGTTATATCACCACTACCACCATATGTGGTAACAGACCAACTCAACTGACTTGCATCTACCCCAACTATATCCAAATCAAAATACAATCCATCTGCACCTGTTGTTGGAAAATTTAAACCGTAAGATGATGGATTAGTGGACTGAATTAAAAAACCCTTTGCTGGGTTCCACATACTAGGTGGACCTGCATACTTGCCTGTGCCATAATTTAGATTTGGCCTGACCGCACAAATAACGGGCTGTGACGGTAAAGTGATATAATACTCCGCTGTTCCTCCACTAAAAGTACTACTATTCGGCATGCCATACTGCGTAGTTAAAGTTCCCCCTGAACTATCTAAGGTTACCTTATAAGGTGCATTACATAGACTTAATGTATCACTACGATTAACGGTATTGCCATCTTTATCTTTTATTACTAACGATATACTTCCTGATGCAGTAACTTCACCTGCTCCCTGTCCATCCCCATCATCATCGCCCCATTTACCTTGTGCCACTAAGTCATTTATATTTATTGAGTTGCTTGATGACGGGACTATCATTTCAATATCAGCAAAAGTATCCTCTACATTCGGTAACTTGATTGGCGCTGTCGGTGATGAAGAATTATTTTGCAATGTAAATGTTCGACCATCCGATAACTTAATACTTAATAAGTCATCTGTGGTAGTCAATTTGGTAGTACCGCCATCAAAGGTTAAATAAGGCGCAGTACCGTGAATGCGCTCAGAAGTCGTGGCCGATAATGCCTGCGATTCTAAAGAGTACGGCAATAACAACAACGGCGCTAATGCCAATGGAATTTTTGAAAATAGTTTTGTGGATAATTTCGATAATAATTCGAGAGATAATTTCGATGATATAAATGAGTTTCGAGTAAAAACTTGTCGAATAGGATTATTTGATAAATTTAAGACATAGGTTTGCCTGTGTCTAAAAGGGTACTGCATTTTGTTTCACCTGTCAAGTAATATTTTGTTTTATTTCAATTTTTTATAATTATTCACTTATTTTTCTAAAGCTGTGAAAGTATAGCCGTAAAAAAAATAGTTGGCTAGTTTTTTGGCGGACTTTTTTGTAAAGAAATGTAAATAAATTTAAAGAAACATAAAGATAGAAATGATTCAGTTATAAAAATAGGTGAATTTTTTAACTAAATTATGATGTCAGATTTCAAACATTTTGACCTTTGGTTGAATAATTAATATTGCTAATAACACCTAAAACACAAACACACCCAACAGCCCAGTTTGGCGTACTAACTTTACTTCGTTATCGGCATATTTTGATGCTGTGATAAAGCAAGCATATTAATATTGTGGTGCTATAAGTGTGTTTTTTACTTTAAAATCGTTCAGGTAGACTATTGATTTTATTGAAGTTTTGTTTCCAATCAAATCAAACGGTTATAGTTGACTGTGGTGTTGTTTGAGTTGTGATTTTAGCGGCTTTTGCATTGGTTTTATCTCTTTCGAGGTAGAAAATAGTGTATATTAGGTTTAAATTGATTATAACCATTTTGAACCAAGAAATAATGAATATAAAAAAAACGCTCGCTATTTGTGGTTACAGTGGTAGTGGTAAAACTACCTTGTTGGCAAAGGTTATTCCGCTACTTGTTGAGCAGGGCTTTAAGGTGGCGACTTTAAAACATACGCATCACGATGTTGAATTTGATATTCCAGGAAAAGATAGCTATAAATTGCGTAAAGCTGGATCGTTACAAACAATTGTGGCTTGTGATAACCGTTACGCTTTAATTTGTGAAACACCCAATAAACCTGCCGATTTGCAGACTTTAATTAATCAATTTTCTGATGTTGATATTATTTTAGTTGAGGGCTTTAAAGATGAGCAAATTCCTAAAATTATTTGTCACCGAAGCTCCGTTAAAAAACCGTTTTTTATTGATGATTTTACTTTGGCTATTGCTAGTGATGAGCCGTTAGATGCTTTTTTACCCATTTTGGATATAAACAACCCACTTCAACTTATTGAATTTATAAAAAGTTATTTATTTAATCAATAATATATCGTATCTTATTTGCTAATTTTTTACGTTATTTTATCTAAATCAGCATGAGGCTTTTATTCAGGAAATTTTTAAATATAACTAAAAAAGCGATAATTGGATTTATGCTATTATCTATTTTTTCGACCTTAGTAATGCGTTGGGTGAATCCACCTTTCGGTTCTATGCTAATGATAGAACGTAAGATAATGCATTGGAATACACCACAGCAACGAATCTGGAAAGATTTGGACGAAATTTCAGATAATATAAAAATTGCGGTAATCGCTTCAGAAGATCAAAATTTTCCTGTGCACTGGGGATTTGATTTTAACGCTATCCGCCTAGCGCTAAATCATAATCAAAATAGCAAAAATATTAAAGGTGCTAGCACAATTACTCAGCAAGTCGCTAAAAATATCTTTTTATGGCCAACTCGTAGTTGGATTCGCAAAGGAATGGAGTCTTGGTTTACATTATGGATAGAACTTTTTTGGTCAAAAGAGCGTATTCTTGAGGTCTATTTAAACTGTGCAGAATGGGGAGAAGGTATTTTTGGCATTGAAGCGGCTTCTCAGTATTATTTTAATGTAAGTGCCAATCAATTAACGTCACAACAAGCAAGTTTACTTGCGGCAGTATTACCTAATCCTAGACGCTGGAGCCCAATTAAACCAAGTGAACGAGTAAAAAAGAGAACCAAATGGATTCATGCCCAAATGAGTAATTTAGGCAACAAAAATTATCTTAAACAACTAAAGTAGCAATTTGCTTTAGATGAATTTTTTGATAAATTCAGGAACAATTTTACTTGCTGGTCCGTAAATTTTGGTTTGAAACAGACTTTCACCTAAGCTGGGCTCTAAATTAAGTTCAACCGTTTTAGCACTTGTTTGGTTAGCGATTTGTACAAAACCAGCAGCAGGATAGACATTACCTGATGTGCCAATGGATATAAAACAATCAGCTTGCGAAAGTGCATCATAAATTTGTTCCATTTGTAGCGGAATTTCACCAAACCAGACTATATGTGGGCGAATGAATTTGTTTTGTTGATAATCCACATCGTTAAAGCAATCAATTATCTGTCCTGTTTTTTCATTACGCACTTTTAATAATTCACCATGCATGTGAATAATATTTTTAGATCCAGCTTGTTCATGTAAGTTATCCACATTTTGTGTCACAATTAAGAGGTTATCACTACCTAATTTCTGTTCTAATTCAGCTAGCGCAAAGTGGGCTGCATTAGGCTTAACATCTGGATTTTGTAATTTACGGCGTAACATATTATAAAAATCATGTACCGCTGTTGGGTTGCGTATATAGCCTTCGTAAGTTGCTACATCATTAACATCATAACCTTCCCATAATCCATTTTGGGCACGAAAGGTTGATAAACCCGATTCAGCCGAAATACCGGCACCGGTTAGAATAACTATTTTTGGTATCTTCATAATTGGTATATGCTCTTTTTTCAGATTTTCGCCAAAACAAATATTAAGCAGTATTCACCTTATATAACTTAATTTCATTTTTGTGTGACAATATTCAACCATTGGCGGAATGTCGATGAACTTGATTATAATAGATTTCAATATATTCAAATAGCGCTTTATTTGCTTATTCTCGTTTGTGTCAATGTTGATTTCTATTCCGGCTTTGTGTTTATGACATGATTAGCTTATCAAAAGATGATTATACGACATTATTTGTAATGTCTTGTATTATTGGGTGGTGTGCTCATTGGATTGAAGAACTCAATTTTGATGATTGTCAGTTATTCGCCATGCCTATAAAGATATAGTTGAATTCGTGCTGTTTACACCTTAAGAAGATCACCAGTATTTGCTGGCGGCATGTATAAAATTAAGTTTATTAAAAAAGCATGGTTATTTAAAGTAATAGTTTGTAGACTATGCTTCATTATCAGTTTTAGGCTGTATACTTTGTATATAATTTGAATATGAATCTTTTAAAATCTTTAGCTACTGTCAGCTCAATGACGATGGTGTCTCGTGTATTAGGTTTTGTGCGTGATGCCATTATTGCACGTTTTTTTGGCGCAGGTATGGCCACCGACGCATTTTTTGTTGCTTTTAAACTTCCTAATTTACTCCGCCGTATTTTTGCAGAAGGCGCTTTTTCACAAGCGTTTGTACCAATTTTAGCTGAATATAAAAATCAACAAGGAACTGAGGCAACTCGCACATTTATTGCTTATATTGCTGGATTATTAACTTTAGTCTTGGCGTTGGTCACGCTAATTGGAGTTATCACTGCGCCTTTTATCATTATGCTAACTGCGCCTGGATTTATGCAAGAATCAACTGAAAAATTTGAACTTGCAACTACCATGCTACGCATAACCTTTCCTTATATCTTTTTTATATCGTTGGCATCACTTGTTGGAGCCATCCTTAATACATGGAATCGGTTTTCTGTCCCTGCTTTTGTTCCAACACTACTCAATGTGAGTATGATTGTATTTACCCTATTTTTAACGCCTTACTTTAATCCACCAGTATTGGCACTTGCTGTATCTGTTGGTGTTGGTGGGATTTTACAATTGCTTTACCAGCTACCTTATTTAAAGAAAATTGGCATGCTAGTATTACCGCGTATTAGCTTAAAAGATAGCGGTGTTTGGCGGGTTTTAAAACAAATGGGACCAGCAATTTTAGGGGTGTCTGTAGGGCAAATATCTTTAATTATTAATACTATTTTTGCTTCATTTCTAGTTTCAGGCTCGGTTTCGTGGATGTATTATGCTGATCGCTTAATGGAGTTTCCTGCTGGAGTGCTTGGTGTAGCATTAGGCACCATTTTATTGCCATCATTAGCAAAAAGCTTTTCTAAAGGTGATCATAAACAATATTGTGAATTGTTAGATTGGGGGTTACGCCTTTGTTTTTTATTGGCTCTACCGAGTACAATTGCATTAGGGGTTATTTCTCGCCCACTTATATCAACGCTATTTGAATATGGACAATTTACCTTAAATGATACTTTAATGACCCAGCGAGCTTTAGTTGCTTATTCTATAGGTCTACTTGGGTTGATTTTGATTAAAGTGCTAGCTCCAGCCTTTTATTCACGTCAGGATATTAAAACACCAGTTAAAATTGCAATTATTACATTAATTTTAACACAGCTAATGAATCTTGCTTTTATTGGTCCATTACAACATGCTGGTCTTTCGCTATCAATTGGCTTAGCCGCTTGCTTTAATGCTGGATTATTATATTGGCAGTTGCGTAAAAAACAGCTTTATCAACCCCAACCTGGTTGGCGTTGCTTTTTGAGTAAAATCGTCATTGCGGTAATTCTAATGTCTGCAATATTGTGGTTCGGTTCACAGTTATTACCTGATTGGTCAACTGGTTCAATGTTGATTCGTATCGGGCGATTATTTTTATTGGTTATTGTGGGTATTTTAGTCTATTTTGCATCATTGATTGCCATGGGATTTAAGATAAAACACTTTATTAAACGAATTGATTAATAATAAGCATTGGATAAAGATAAATTGACTTTTTGTCAAAAAGTTTCAGGTTACTATGTGTTTTAGTAAAAAATTAATAAAGATATAAGATAAAAGTCTCTTTCTTTACTCTATTCATTATAGGTAGTCTAATTTAATCTACTCATAGTTTAGTGGTAAAGACTTTAGTGAGTTTAATTCTATTTGGATTTTGTTGTATCACTTTAAACTGTTAATCTGTTATCAAGAAGATTTATCAACTTTACCTATTCAGTCAGTTTAAGTATATAATAGTCGCCTTGCTGATAAAATAGTCAAATGGAGGTTGTAATGATCACCCATATTAGCCCATTAGGATCAATGGATCTACTTGCTCAGGCAGAAGTCGATATTCTGAAAAAATCTGCCAATAGCGAACTTTATAAATTATATAGAAATTGTTCGTTAGCAACACTAAATGCAGGTAGTAAAACCGATAATACGAAAGATCTATTAGATAGATTCCAGTCTTTCGAAATTAATGTGATTAGTAAAGAGCGAGGCGTCAAGTTGGAGTTGGTTAATGCTCCAGAAAGCGCTTTTGTTGATGGTCGAATTATTCGTTCAATTCAAGCTAATTTGTTTGCAGTGTTACGCGATATCCTTTTTTTGAATAGTCAAATCAGTGCAGTTAAAGAGCTTATTTCCGATTTCAAATTTGAAAGGGATCATTCGTTTTATATTACAAACCTTGTTTTTTCTATTTTACGCAATGCCAATGCGCTCCATGTGGGTGAAGAGCCAAATTTGGTTGTCTGCTGGGGTGGACATTCGATTAACGAAAATGAATACTATTATGCCCGTCAAGTAGGTATGCAACTTGGTTTGCGTGAACTTAATATTTGTACTGGTTGTGGTCCAGGTGTTATGGAAGCACCAATGAAAGGAGCTGCCGTTGGTCATGCGCAACAGCGTTATAAAGAAAGCCGTTTTATTGGTATGACCGAACCGTCAATTATTGCAGCAGAACCGCCTAATGCATTAGTCAATGAATTGATTATTATGCCCGATATCGAAAAACGCCTTGAAGCGTTTGTGCGAATGGCTCATGGCATTATTATCTTCCCTGGTGGACCAGGCACCGCTGAGGAGTTGCTTTATATTCTGGGTATTTTATTAAACCCTGCAAATAAACACCAAACCCTACCTCTTATTCTGACTGGACCTAAAGAATGCGAAGATTATTTTGCTTCAATAGATAATTTTATTCGTAGCACATTAGGCGATGAGGCCACTAAACTTTATCAAATTATTATCGATTCACCTGAACAAGTAGCTCGTATTATGAAAGAGGGTGTTAAGCATGTTAAAGCTTCACGCTTAAAAACAGGCGATGCTTATGGGTTTAATTGGCTATTAAAAATTGATGAATCGTTACAACATACTTTCGAACCTACTCACGCTAATATGGCCTCATTAAATCTTCATCGTGAGCAACCTGTCGAGCTGTTAGCCGCTGATTTGCGTCGTGCGTTTTCTGGTATTGTTGCAGGAAATGTTAAAGAATTTGGTATGAAGCAAATTGCCGAAAATGGTCGATACAAATTACAAGGTGATATTGAAATTATGCAGCAACTTGATAATTTATTGCGTAGTTTTGTTAAACAAAACCGAATGAAATTGCCAGGAGGAAGCGCTTATCAACCTTGTTATGAAATTTGTTATTAAACAATAATATTAACCCATTTAATAGAAATTGAATCCAACTTTAATCCGCCGATAATCTTATTGGCGGATTAATTTTAACTATTACTATTTTATCTGGTTTTTAAAAATCACCTAAAATATCTAGTGCTTCTGACACTTTTTTAACTGCAAAAATCTGCATATTTTCGGGCTTCTTCTTCGGCATATTGGCAATAGGTACAATTGCTTTTTTAAAACCATGTTTAGCCGCTTCAGAGATTCGTTCTTGTCCGCTTGGTACTGGTCGAATTTCGCCACCAAGACCAATTTCACCAAAAATAACGATATCTTGTGGCAACGGGCGATTGCGAAAACTTGATACAAGTGCTGCAATCAATGCCAAATCCGCACTTGTTTCGGTAACTTTTACACCACCAACAACGTTAACAAAAATATCTTGATCGGCCATTTGCAATCCCCCGTGCCTATGCAATACTGCAAGCAATAATGCAAGCCGATTTTGATCTAATCCTACAGTCACACGTCTTGGATTACCATACATCGAGTGATCGACTAGTGCTTGGATTTCAACCAGTAATGGGCGAGTACCTTCCCACAATACCATTACCGAACTACCCGGTAGCATTTCATCTCCACGGCTTAAAAAGATTGCTGATGGGTTGCTAACCTCTTTTAAACCTTGTTCTGTCATAGCAAATACACCCAGCTCATTTACTGCTCCAAAACGGTTTTTATGACTGCGTAGAGTTCTAAAACGAGAATCAGCATCACCATCTAATAAAATTGAACAGTCAATACAGTGCTCAAGTACTTTTGGGCCAGCAAGAGAGCCATCTTTAGTAACATGCCCCACCATAATAATAGCAATGCCTTTTGTTTTAGCAAAACGAGTTAAATAAGCCGCTGTTTCGCGTACTTGTGCAACACTACCAGGCGAAGATTGGATATCAGTAAGGTGCATCACTTGGATAGAGTCAATCACCATTAATTTAGGCTGGGACTGATCAGCCAATAAACAGATTTGCTCAATACTGGTTTCGGACAACATATTAATATTATCCGCAGGTAACCCTAATCGATGGGCACGCATTGCAACTTGTTGGAGGGATTCCTCACCTGTAACATAAAGTGTATTCATTTGTGATGAGAGTTTACTCATGGTTTGCAGTAACAACGTACTTTTACCTGCTCCGGGATTCCCTCCTATGAGAATGGCACTCCCCGGTACGACACCACCACCAAGCACACGATCAAATTCTGAAAAACCAGTTGAAAATCTTGGCAGTGCCTCTAAACTGATCTCGGACAATTTTTGAATTTTAGCTTGCCCAATCCCGCTACCTGCATAACCCGTTAATCTGTCGTTACGTGAAGAGGTGCTTGCAAGCCTAACTTCGGTAATGGTGTTCCAAGCATGGCATGAGCTACATTGCCCTTGCCAACGTGGGTAATCTGCTCCACAATCATTACAAACATAAGCACGTTTTACTGCTTTTGCCAATTTAATCTCCTAACCTTCACTTAATAAACTAGTGGATAAAATACACCATAAACCTGTTAAATCTGCATAATTAATACTAATTCGTGCTTTTTCGACAACTTTAGGTTTACCATGATAAGCAACACCTAGACCAGCAATACGAATCATCATCAAATCATTGGCTCCATCACCAATTGCGACAGTTTGTTCAATGGGAATTTCCAACGATGCTGCTAGTTGTTGTAATGTCCTTGCTTTATATTTTGCATCAACAATTTGACCAGAAACTTTACCAGTTAATTTTCCATGTTTGATTTCTAATTCATTAGCATAAACGTCAACTAATTTTAACTTTTGCTTTAAATGATCCGCAAAATAGGTAAAACCGCCTGAGGCAATAGCTACATGCCAATTTTTTTTATGCAGTTCTTTTACTAAATAAGTAAGCCCAGGAGTAAGTGGTAAATTATCTTTAACTTGATCTAAAATAGCTTGATGCGCCCCTTTTAAGGTTGCCACACGTTTTCGCAAACTTGTGGCAAAATCAAGTTCACCACGCATAGCTTGTTCAGTTACCGCTGCAACTTGCTGCCCTACACCATGCAATTTGGCCAGTTCATCAATACATTCAATGCCAATCGCTGTCGAATCCATGTCCATAACAAGTAACCCCGGGGAGCGTAGCGTGGGTAAATTATCGATTGGGGCAACATCAATACCTAATGCTAATGATATCGATTTAGCTTTTTTAGGTATCACCCCTGCAATACGAACAATCTGATAAGTTTTGATTTTCCATGATGAAACAATCACCATTGGCATAGCAAGTTGATCTTGGAACTTTGATAAGACTGTTTTATTTAACTTTTTACCATAAATAATCCAGCCTGTTTTACCTGCATTATAATCTAAAGGAACCACTTCACAGCCATTTAATGACAGCGGTAAACCTTGCCAATGTTGGATATTTTCAGGTAAATCATTGTAGGTGAGAGTATAAGCCATATCTGAACATCTTTATAAGATAAAACAAGCCCAAAATTTATCACAACTACTAAAGATTGTCCAAATTAGGATTGTGTGATTTTTTTAGTTTTTTATACTTAAACACATAGTTACCTGAAACTTTTTAACAAAAATAAAAGGGAAAATTATACTTTCTTTAATACTGCATAAAAGAAACCATCACCACCATTTTCAGTAGGTAAAAATTGTTTAATTTCACCTTGTAATTTGGCACTGGTGTTTTCATGCAAAAAACGCTCAATTTGTAATTTATTTTCGTCTGGTAGGATTGAACAAGTAGCATAAACCAAAGTACCACCAGTTTTTAAATAAACCCAGATTTTAGTTAAAATGGCGTATTGTAATTCGGTCAACTGCATGATATCACTATCTCGGCGTAACCATTTTATATCTGGATGACGGCGGATAACGCCTGTTGCTGAGCAAGGCGCATCAAGTAAAATGCGATCAAATTGTTGCCCTTCACACCATAGTTCTGGGGTTAATCCATCACCAACTTTAACTTCGGCATGTAAGTTTAATCGAGTTAAATTTTCGTGAATGCGCTTCACTCGGCTAGGCTCAATATCCACCGCTAAAACTTGTGCTTTTGGAGCAACTTCTAAAATATGTGTGGTTTTACCACCAGGTGCTGCGCACATATCCAAAATGAGCTCGCCATTTTGCGGTGCTAACAAATAAGCGGCATATTGAGCAGACAGATCTTGTACCGTGACAGCACCCTCATCAAAATAGGGTAATTTATTTACATTGACAGGCGACAATAATCGCAGAGCACTAGGTAACTCTGGAAAGCTATCAGATTCAATTTGTCGTTCAGCAAGTAGTTGTTGGTAATCACTTACTGAATATTGGTTAAGATTAACTCGCAACCACATTGGTGGCTTTTGATTATTAGCATGAACAATAGCTTGCCACTGCTCTGGATAGGCCTGCTTAAGGCGTGTTAATAACCAACTTGGGTGTAATGTCTGCTGGTTTTGTTGCTTGCTGTCTTGCATAAATTGTTGCTGTAATGATGTTTGTTGGCGCAAAAACTCACGCAATACACCATTTACAACCCCTTTAAGCTGTGTTTTTTTGAGAGTATTGACCGCATTAACTGTCTCACCAACTGCAGCATGTGCAGGAATACGGGTATAAAGAATCTGGTAAATACCCACTAACAATAGGTCATGTAAAATTCTATTTTTACCCGTTAACACTTTACTCATCAAGGTATGAATATAAAAGTTGAGTTCTGGTAATACTCGCATCACACCAAAACAGATTTCTTGTACTAACGCCTTATCTTTATCGGCTATTTTGTGGTTTAAAGTTGTCAATGTAGCGCCTAATGACTGTCCTTCTTCTAGCACATTAAAAATAGCTTGCGCACAAATAGCTCTAATATTTTGGGATGATTTTTTATTCATAATGAATAACGACCTTAATTCATTTAATTGGATTAACTTATAAAATTAACGAGCCAACCCAACCAGCAATAAATAATGGAATATTAAAATGGGTAAATGTTGGAATAACACTATCACGAATATGATCATGTTGCCCATCACTATTTAGCCCAGAAGAGGTCGCTAAAATAGTATCTGATGGTGGCGATCCCGCATCACCAATTGCACCTGATGCACCAATTAAGCATACGGTGGCAATTGGTGAAAAACCGAGTTGTACACAAAGTGGGACATATACTGCAGCAATGATAGGAACTGTCGAAAATGAAGATCCAATACCTAATGTAATAACCAGCCCAATTAGCATCATCACAAAAGCGGCAATCACTTTATTACCAGCAAATAATGCTGCACTGTTGTTAACCAAAGGTTCTATTTCATGAGTCTGTTTTAACACTTCGGCAAAACCTTGCGCTGAAATCATTACAAACCCAATCATAGCCATCATTTTGATGCCGTCCGTAAAAACGCCATCAGCTTCGCCCCATTTAATCGAACCCGACACAATAAAGCAAATAAAACCAATTAAGGCACCTAAAATCATTGAACCAGTATAAAGTTGAACAGTAAAAGATAGAATAATCGCCAATAATGAAACAATAAGAGAGCGCTTACTCACATCTTTTAAAGCATCTTGATTTGCCTCTCCACGAATAATTTTATATTCTCTAGGCTTACGATAACTAACAAAAATAGCCCATAATAGACCAGCAAACATGCCTAATGCAGGAATTGCCATTGCATGCATTACATTTACATGGCTAACATCCATTCCTGATGCGGTAATATTTTTTAATAAAATTTGATTTAAAAAGATATTCCCAAATCCTACTGGTAAAAACATATAAGGCGTAATTAATCCAAATGTCATAATACAAGCAATCATTCTTCTATCAAGCTGTAAGCGGGACATCACGTATAAAAGCGGTGGAATTAAAAGCGGAATAAAAGCAATATGAATAGGAATAACATTTTGCGATGAAATACTTACTAACCCAATAATAACAATCAAAATCCACTTGATACGTTTTTTGGCATCGCTTGATGTAAGTTGCTTAATAGCTTTATCAGCCAATAATTCGGGTAAGCCAGATTTTGATATTGCCACTGCAAACGCACCTAACATAGCATAAGAAAGTGCAATATTAGCTCCATTGCTGATCCCAGTATTAAATGCATCAATGGTTTCTTTTAACGATAAATGGCTAAATAGTCCACCAACAAATGCGCCAATTATTAAGCTAATAACGACATGAACACGGCAAAGAGATAAAATTAACATGCAAATTACCGCAACTACAACCGCATTTATTGAAGAAAACAAATCAAGCACTGTATTCATAAAATAAATTCTTATTTAAGAAGAAAACTTATTATTTTAGGCGATAGATGTTGAAAGTGCAATCGATAGTGTATACTCACTCTTTCATCTATATATAAATATATATAAAATTAAAAATATGTTAATAAAAAATTCTAAAAATAGAACCCTTAACTAAACTGTAGGGCTATTGTGGAGAGTTGTTAATGAGAAATAATATCGACGGACATTTTTTATTGATTGGTTTAATGGCTTACCCTATTCGCCATAGCTTATCCCCTCAAATGCAAAATACCATTTATTCTAAATTAAAGATACCTTATGTTTATTTAGCATTTGAAGTTGACCAAAAAAAACTCCCTGACGCAATTAAAGGAATTCGAGCATTAGGATTACGCGGCAGTGCCGTGTCCATGCCCAACAAGCAACTAGTCTGCCAATACCTTGATAAGTTAACACCTGCTGTGGAAATGAGTGGTGCGTGTAATACTATTTCAAACGATAATGGTGTTTTAACAGGCTATAACACAGATGGAATGGGCTACATGCGCATGCTCAAAGAAGCCAACATTGATGTGATAGGCAAAAAAATAACCATCCTAGGCGCTGGAGGGGCTGCAACAGCCATTGTTGTGCAAGCTGCTCTTGATGGCGTAAAAGAGATCACTGTCTTTAATCAAAAGGATGAGTGCTATACAAAAATAGAGGCCATTGCAAAAAAATTAAATCAAAATACTCAATGTCATGTACGCGTTATCGATCTGGCCGATAAAGATAAGCTACGCAAAGAAATTTCAGATAGTGTTGTACTTTGCAATGCTACAGGTGTAGGAATGAAACCATTAGAAGGAAAAAGCTTAATTACAGATCCAACAATGTTCCCCCCCGATCTTGTTGTTACAGATTGTATTTATAGTCCGCGTAAAACAAAACTACTTGAAATAGCTGAGCAACAAGGTTGTAAAATATTAAATGGTATTGGCATGATGTTATGGCAAGGTGCAGCTCAAATAAAAATTTGGACAGGTGAAGATGCCCCTATTGAATATGTGAAAGAGCAAATGGGTTTTAATGATTAATAAATAATTTCTTATGCTAATGACTTCATTCTACTGTTTTATTTAATACAAAATTAAAACCAGATAAAATTATGGTCTATTAACGGAATTTTTAGCTAACAGGATACAAAATGAAAACACTTACCATCAAAAAACTTGAAATCGGTTCAGGCGCACCCAAAATTATTGTGCCAATTATCGGTAAAACTGAGGCAGAATTAATTGATGAAGTACAGTTTTTACAATCAATTGATTTTGACGTTTTAGAGTGGCGTGTTGATCACTTTATCCACGTTGATAATCTTAATACTGTAAAGTTAGTCGCTAAAAAAATAGCAGATTTACTACCAAATAAACCTATTTTATTCACTTTTAGAACCGCAAACGAAGGTGGAGCTAAGCCATGGCCATTAACATCTTATATCCAATTGAATAAAGAAATGGCTTGTAGTGGGCTTATCGATCTGATTGATGTTGAGATGTTTATTGGTGATGACTATGTAAAAGATATTATCGATGTCGCACACAAACATCAGATATTTGTTGTGGTATCAAATCATGATTTTGAAAAAACGCCATCTAAGAGCGATATTGTCTATCGACTAAAAAAAATGCAAGAACTTGGCGCAGACATTCCCAAAATTGCAGTTATGCCCAACACCGAGGATGATGTATTAACCTTACTAGCTGCCACCACAGAAATGAACAAAAAACACTCAACCACGCCGATTATTACCATGTCAATGGCTGGGCTTGGAACTGTTAGTCGTATTTCTGGTTCGACATTTGGTTCAGCAATGACTTTTGGAGCGGCTAAGAATGCATCGGCACCAGGTCAATTAGATGTTAAACAATTACGATATATTTTAGACGCATTATACCAAAGTCGTAGTTAATTCAACTGAAACTATTTTATTAATCAATTAGCTAAAGAAAGCAAAAAACAGAGAGAGCCATGTAGTTGATATCAATAAACCTTTATATTAGACTTGGATATTGTTATATAAGTTGTTTTTATCAGCTAATTACATGGACTAAAGATTGTGCAAATTTACTAACAGATAAGCAGTAAGAAGTATATACTGCATTAACTATTAAATGCTTTTGCAGACTAAAAACAAAACTGCTTTAAATTTTTAATTTAAACATTCATTTCTCAGTTTAGTTAGAAAGTGCAGAATCTAAGTTAGTTAAATGGATAATTAATAAAAACGTATGAGGTTTATTTTTTTATGTTTTCTTGGTGGACTAAAGTTTATTTTTTTCTAATCCAAATTTTGGTGAAGCTTTTTGTTAAAAGCAAACCAATTCCTACCGATCCAATAACAGAATTAGACCTCGATACCAACAAGCCAATTTTATACGTACTTCCTTATAACTCTCAAATTGATTTGATGGTGGTTCGATCTCTTTGTTTGCAATATAGTTTACCTGATCCATTAGTTGGCATAGATATTAATGGTAAAGTTATTCCAGCTTATATCTATATTGATAAAGGACCTGGTATTTTTGCATCCAATCAACAAAAAAGTAAAGCGATTGAAATTTTAAGGGATTATATTTCTGCACATCAACATAATCATGATCTTGATATTCAGATGCTACCTATTTCGGTCATGTTTGGTCGCCGCCCTGATAAAGAAGGAGAAAAAAAACTTTCACTGCAAGTACTTGGTGCACCCAGTAAATTATTAAAAATAATGACATCAGGCAGAGACTGTTATACACGCTTTTCTCGTACTGTTTCGTTTAAAGATATTCATGTCGATAAACAAGATCTTTCAGTGTTAGCACATAAATTGGCTCGCGTTGCGCGTATTCATTTTGCAAAGCAAAGGATAGCTTCTGTCGGCCCCAAACTACCCATTCGCCAAGAAATGCTTAATAAATTATTAAATAATCCTGGACTGTCAGAAGCAATACAAGAAGAGGCTAAAAGCAAAAATATTGATATTGACAAAGCGAAAAAAAATGCTTTAGCAATGCTAAACGAAATTGCCGCAAATTTTTCTTATCGTATGTTAAGAATAACTGATTTTGTTCTCACTTGGGCATGGAATAGGCTCTATCAAGGTCTTAAAGTGACAAACGCAGATCCAGTTCGTGAGCTTGCGCAAAACGGACACGAAATTGTGTATGCTCCTTGTCATCGTAGTCATATGGATTACCTTTTATTATCCTATGTGCTTTATCGACAAGGTTTAGTTCCTCCTCATATTGCTGCTGGCATTAATTTAAACTTTTGGCCAGCAGGTCCTATTTTTAGGCGATTAGGTGCATTTTTTATTCGCCGCTCATTTAGAGGAAATAAGCTCTATACTGCCGTTTTTCGTGAATATTTGGCTGAACTATTTATCCGTGGTTATTCTGTTGAGTATTTTATTGAAGGTGGACGCTCACGCACAGGCCGGTTACTCGATCCTAAAACAGGCATGTTGATGATGACAATCCAAACATTATTGCGTGGTGATGCACGCCCAATTACTGTTGTTCCTGTTTATATTGGTTATGAACATGTTTTAGAAGTTGCAACTTATGCCAATGAACTCCGTGGTGCAAAAAAAGAAAAAGAGAGTTTAGGACGCACAATTAAAGCATTTTTCAAATTAAAAAAATTAGGGTTTGGCTATGTTAATTTTGGCCAACCTATACCTTTAAATCAATTTTTAAACCAACAAGTTCCTGATTGGCGAAATGAAATAGAACCAACTGGTACACAGCGCCCTAGTTGGTTAACACCAACAACCAATTTACTTGCTAAACAAATTATGGAGCATATTAACTCTTCAGCTGCAATTAATGCGATGAACTTATGCTGTTCAATATTATTGGCCGCAGACCAACGCGCACTAACCAAAGTAAGGTTACTGGAACATATCGATTATTTTTTAAAATTATTAAAAAATATTCCTTATTCAGATTTGATAACTATTCCAGATCAAACACCTGAAGAATTATTTGAACACGCCAAACAAATGGGTAAATTCATTATTACTACCGATGAAGTTGGTGAAATGGTTGGACTTACAACTGAACAAGCAGTATTAATGACCTATTACCGAAATAATATTCAGCATTTACTGATTATTCCTGCAATCGTAGCTAGAATTGTGCTCAAATATAACCAAATATCATCTGGCGAAATATTAGAACAAGTAAGACGGTTTTTCCCTTTAATAAAATCAGAACTATTCCTTTATCATAATGATGAACAGCTAACTGTATATGTACAACAAATCATAGCAACTTATGCCAAATTGAATTTAATTAGCGACTCGACAGATAAATTGACAGTAAATTCTTTAAAAATTTCGGGATTACAATTAATTGCTTCATCTTCTAAAGATACTTTACAACGTTATGCTATTGCGTTTTCTTTATTGCAAAAAGATCCAACTATTAGCCGTGCAAAACTAGAAAAAGAGGCGCGTCTCATTGCTGAACGGTTATCTGTTTTGCATGGTATTAATGCTCCAGAATTCTTCGACAAAGGTGTATTTTCAACATTAGTCGCATCACTACGAGAGCAAGGTTATTTAGATGATCAAAATGATACCAACTTAGGAAAAATTGAAACCATGAATACAATACTTAAGCCTCTAATTACAGCACGAGTAATGCAAACTATCGACGAAATCAATTTATAACTCAAATAATAAAAAGTCCATAATGAAGCTATTAAACAAAAAAATAATAAGTCATGCTTTTTAGTTAATATGGTTTGGGTGAAAAAGAAAAAACAAATGATATTGAAACTTGAAGAAACACAACAACAATTAACTGATGAAGAACTCAACGAATTTAGCCAATTCGTTGGGAATAAAATTCCCGATGATTTTATCAACTTTTACCGCCAATTTAACGGAGGAACTTTTATACAACTTGATAGTAAAATGAGTAATTATGTTGATGACAAGTTTTTGATTAATTTTTTTAGCATAAAATATGGCCTTACAATAGAAAATATTTATGCGCAGTTTAAACGAGATTTCCCGCAGCTACAAGATATGCTCCCTTTTGCTTCTGATCTATACTTGAATTGTTACCTGCTTTCATTAAGGCCTCAAGATAATGGTTGTGTTTACTACTGGTCAGTCGTAGAGCAAAAATTAACACTGCAATTTGAATCATTTAACTGTTTTATTTTATTTTTGGATGAGGTATTACAATCTCTTGACAAAAAATATAAGAAAGATCGCCAGCTAGATATTCTTATATGGGTTTGGGTTATTGCTTCAATTGCGCTTTACATTTATTTCAAAAAATAACCGTTTGTGATAATTATATTTTTGCTAAATAGATAATTAGCATTATAGCGTTCATTTAACTATGAGCTTAATAGAGGCATAGCAACATTATGTGTATATCTTTTTTGCGTAATGAGGTCATCAATTTTTTAAGTTATCATGCGTTATTTAGTTTAAGCTTACAAGCTAGAACAACATATTTGTTTGAAAATGGCATAATAAACCAGCAATCTTGCGAGCATGCTAAACAAGCAATATTTAATAATGATATTTTTGATAATTATAAACCCTCACCGTTATTAAAAAATCGTTATCTCGAAACAAAAATAGAGCAAATTACCGGTAATAAAATAAAGATTATAGATCACCCAGATAGTGGAATATCAGGGGTAGCTTGTGCTTGTTGCCAATTTGTGGTGTTCGAAAATGCTGAAGATGCTATTTTTGAAATATGCCCTGTTTGCAATTGGCAGACGGATACATTGGATAAAAATGGTTATAGCAAATTAAACAAAAGTTACTTAACAGATTATAAAAATAATATCGTCACAAAAGAATTGATTGAGCAATACAGTGATGTATTTATAAGAAGGTATTCACCTACCAGCTTAAAATTGAAGCAAGTGTAATTTTCTATATAAATTTTCCTATCACAATGAAAGTATGTAAAATCTGATTTTTTAAACAAAAAACAATCTTTATGGCTAAATAAAATTTGATAATTTATTATTAAGAAGGCTATTAAATAAATTGGTAAACACATTAAAAAATAACAGAATAACAAATGACTAAATAGGAATCTAAAAATGCTACATTCGACAGTTAATGTCAAAATTTATTGGCGATCCATACAACAAGGTGGAAAAAAAACGCTTCCTATAAATACAAAATACTATCCGATCACTGAACCGCTTAAAGATAAGCAGGGTGATATGACAAGTTGGTCATTGGTAATAAATGTTAAAAATAATGAGGACATTAATACTCATGAAAGAATAGGTTTTGGTGAAGCCCATTTTTTAATGAAAAATGCGCCCAGTTACTTACTCAATAAAGGGTTTAAAATAATTATTTATGAGGGACCTAAACAAGTGGCAACTGTTGAAGTACTTTAATTACTGTCTTAAAATACAATTACAAGCTAAAAACATCTACCAACTAGAAAAATAAAGGTAAAATCACATTGAATAAATGGGAGTTTAATCATCAACTCAATCAATTAATTGCTATATTGACTTCCAAAGGTTTTGTTACCAAAGGCTGTAATGACCAACAATTGGCTCAACTTGAACACCAATATGGTCGGCTTCCTGTATATTATAAAATTTTTTTGTCAAAACTAGGCATTAATGCAGGTGATTTTAAACTTGGTACAGCTATATTATTTCATGAAATTGATGATATAAACCAAGGCTCTTTAGTTTTACTGGTCGAGAACAATATTTCTATTCCCACTAATTTCTTTGCTTTTTTATTACATCAAGGTTATTCAAGTCTATTCTTTATGGATAGACATGATGATCCTATGGTCTATTGTTATACAGAAGGTGACGTAATAAAAAATTTAAATTGCAAATTTAGCCAATGTATATCGGCTGAAATAGCATTGTATAAAACGTATCAGACTGAGTAAATGATTTGTTTTTATGCTTTAGTGCATGACAAACCTATTAGGCTCTAAAATCATATTGAATAAAAAGGTTATGGTTATATGAAATATACTAAAAATGAATATATTCGATTAGGGCGAACATTACAAACAACAATTATTGATGATCTTCCCAATAATGCTTCACAATTTACTACTATTGCTATAAATTTTAAAAATAAAAAGTATAGGGTTCTTTACGAAGTTATAAAACTAGTCGATGGTGTGGATTTTTTCGACGAACATGAAACGATTATTGATGAAATTCATGAATTCAATTTGTATCAACAAATGATAGATTATTTAGGCTCTATTGGTATTGATATAGATCAATTGGGGCCAGCAAAAGGATCAAAGATAATATTTTGATTTGGGAAAAGTGTTAAGGTTATTAAATTCATTTTTTATATCAAATCATTCATTTCACGAAATAATGCATCAATATCATACAATTACAAACCAAGATAATTATAGGATAATACAACTGAATTTTAGTGATCTTATGCATCTGGATGTTCTGTTATTATATCCCCTAATTATGCGATCACTCACTAGTCACAATCAAACATGGAAAAAACAATGAAATATTACGCAAAGCTAGTTGCTATAGATCCATATATTGAGGAGCAGGCTACTTTTGATTTTGGTCAATATCAACTTTGCTGTTTTATCAATTCTTCCGCTTGTGCGCTAAATCAGGACAATATTTATCTATTAGAACTTAATTTGTGTTTTATTGACAAGATAAAGCCTGAACTATCTGGAGATAAGCATTTTTCTATTATGCAACAAGCTGATACTTTTGTTCATCATATTAATGGTTATCTATTTGAAAATAGATTAATACTATCGAATCTTGTTTTTCAAGATGATTTATTTTATGATTTTGCTTACTTAAGTGGTGATTTTATTAAGTTTAGTGTTGATAGGCTTTCTATTGATATTTTAAATAACATTTTTTAGATTAAGTATGATAAAAATGATATCCAATGTTGTAGTAAAGCGATTACCTCTCAGGAAACCTGGCGAAATCTATTCACTTGTTGAAGTTGATGGTGTTTGCTGTAATGAAAAACTGAAAGGGGGCTATTTAGAAGCGGCTTTTAGTTATAATGATGATTATATCTTACTTTTTTTGTCACAAAATGGTGACGCTTGGGAAGAGATTTTATCTATTTATTTACTTGATTTAAAAAGGAATAAATTTGTCGATCGAGCTAGAATTGGTGGTGGCTACTCTTCTTGGTTTGCTGGGAATGGTATTGATGATATTAAAATTTTATCCGATAATACGATAAGTTTTGAATTTATGTCGTTTAAGGATTCTGATGGTTGGTTACTCGAACTTTTTAACAAACCTATAAAAACCTTTCCGTTTGCACTTAGATATCTACCTTACATTTCCCGTCCAATTTCTTCCAAACGCTATTTTTTGATTAAAAAGAATAAAATATCACTTAACTAAAATCTTTGTATTGAAATACTAGATAGTTGTTAAGATGAAAAATTGTTTATAATAAATTATCTATATATTTTTTGAATATTGGTAATCAATATAGCGATGATCGTTGTTGCGAGTTAGGATTTATCTTTAAATAACAATTATATTTACCTTACAATATTACTAAAGAGGCGAAATGGTAGCTAAAATCATTCTGCAAGATACGTTCAATGAGCAAGATTTTCTACGGTTTGCCGAAAATTGGCAGCAAAATGCATCGATCATCATTGAATCAATATTACAACACAACGATGCAAAAAATCGTATTTTTAACTTTGTCTTAAATCATATTCCAGATTCATTTGCCGAAGCAGTGATTGATATTTTTCTGGAAGATAGTGATTTTATTATTAGTGATGAGGATCTGCTAAAATGTGTAAGGCAAGGCTCCATCGGTTTAAAACAGAGCATACGTTATCGAAAAAAGACACCTCAATATATTCTTAATTTATGTAACCAAGAATAATCAACGCATTACCAATATCAAGGAATATAAAAGATGCTAGATTTTTCCTACTTATCAGATCAAAAAGACAGTAAGCCATCTCTTGTTTTAAGTGATAAAAAAGTGCAATTACTTGAGCAAGCTTTTATCGATTTAAAGCGGAAAACAGGCATCATGATTGATGTCTATGGGCGAAACAGAATCTATCCCGATCATCAAAAAATATTAATCAACTTGTTACAAAAACATAACGACAGCGAAATCCAAAAACTAATTATGCTACTTAAGCAAGCTGTGAGTGAAGACGAAGTGATTATTGCCGATGGTGATTAAATGAATACATTGCTTATTGAAATATACTGACAATCATTTAATATGCCATTATACTGATGTCTGAATATTGAAAGTATCTTAACCTTTTAATTTTTTTGAAAATGATGAATTTTATTACTATACGAGATATGCTTTCTAACATAGAAGACATGCCATACAGTTTTTTTTATCTTCCCGCTGATCACTCATCTTGGACACTTGATACCCAAGGAGTTTTTAGTCTTGAGGATGAAGATATTTTAGATGATGATGATTCAAACCTGCCTAAACAAGCTATAGAAGAAGGTTGGATACCAACGCTAGAAAAAGCCGAAATTGAAGATATTATTAGCGTAGCTAACAATGAATTAGATAATCCAACATTAGAGGATTTATTTAGCTCTTTTGTCTTTTATTTTAAAAACGATGCTTTTTTACAGTATGATGATTTATAACAATAAAAAAACAGTTGACTTGATATCAAACTTATCTGATAAACTCAATCAATTAGGTATTTTATTACAATCGAATATTGCTAGGCAGTTTAAATTAACTGATATGGCTAGTTATGTACATGTTAATATCTTGAAACAACAAATTTATCTGCGTTTCAAATTATCAATTAACAGTATGGAACTATTTGATAATGATATTGTTAATATTTGCATCACAAACGATATGATACATATAACTTGCCTTGTCTATTCAAATTATGGTGTGGATAAAGTAATGGAATATCAAGATAATCTTAATAATTTTGAATTATCTATTTTCGACAACATTTCTCTTAAACTACTGTCATGTTTTAAATCACATATTAATTTTATAGCATAATACCATGTTGCAACCAGAATTGATTAAATAGGATAGCAAAAATGAAAGAAATATGGGTATTTAATGGTGAAGGAGCAAACTTTCCTGCTGGTATATTCACCTCGTTAACTGAAGCTAAAACTTGGATTGAAAAACATCAATTATCTGGTGTATTAACCCGTTATCCTGTGAATACTGGGGTGTATGATTGGGCCATTGCTAATGATTTGTTTACTGCCAAACAAACGTGGCATACAAAACCTGCCTTTATTGAATCTTTTACCTGTGCCTCAATGGAACACTACCATTTTGAAGCAGGACAACAGCAATAGCACTAAAACATTACTAATCATTAAAACTATTCTGTATAGAAAAAAGCCAAGTTATGTACACAACAATCCATTAACGCATTGACAAAAAAGGAAATAAGTGGTGGAAGAATTTTTCATATTACTTAAAAAAAAGGGAATAAATTATTTTATTAAAAACAATAAAATAACCATTAATGGTAATGTGGACTTATATCATACAAATATTAAGACACTTCCTAATAATTTATCAATTAGTGGGCATCTAAATTTAGCTCATTCACATATAGAAGAATTACCTCAAAATTTAACGATTGGTGGCAATCTAAATTTAAATTATACCCATATCCAGACATTGCCTGATAATCTATCAGTTGGTGGTAATTTATATTTAGCTTACAGCGATATTAAAACATTACCTAACACTTTTTTTTGTGGAGGAAATTTAGATTTAGACTCATCAAAAATAGAATCGTTACCTGATAACTTAACCGTACTTGGTAACTTAATTTTGCAATATACTAAGATAAAAGCATTACCTGAACATATCACAGTTAAGGGAAATTTAAATTTATACGATACTCAAATTGAAGTATTACCAACATATTTATCAATTGGTGGGGGATTAGATTTAAGCTATACAAATATCACAAGTTTACCAGAAAAGTTCTCTATTAATGGTAATTTAGCATTAAGTGGCACTAAATTAACAAACCTGCCTGAAGGCCTTTCTGTTTCTGGAAGTTTAGAACTTGAATATACTGAGATTCAAACATTGCCACGTAATCTTACTATAGGTGGTAATTTAGATTTATTTCACACGCAAATCAATAAATTATCAGAAAATTTATCAGTTGGAGGTTATCTAAGTTTACAAAATCAAAAAATTAACACCTTGCCCGAAAATTTATCCGTAAACGGAACTTTATACATTGATGAGACAGAGATTAAACGATTACCAGAAAGTTTACAGGTAAATCATGTACTGATTTTAGATATCGAAAAAATCGAAAATATTGTTTATTATAAAAATCTTGAAGGGTTTGCTTCAACAATTTTCGCTTGTTGGATCAATAATGAATTTACTATTGTTGCCGCTCGTTTTTTAGGTGCACTTAAAACATTTGAAGAATATGTTGATAAAAATGAATCCTATGAAAATGCAATCAATTACAAAATCGCAGCTAGAGAATGTGTAGAAAAATTAGCTAAAAAACTGAATAAACCTTTTTTATCTAACAGCCTCTAATCTGTCTGATAATTATGGTAAAAACAAAGATATTAATCCAGTAATCTTGTAAATATGTAAGATAATATCTTACTATTCATTACCTAATAGGTATTTAAATTTATGGCGCTAGATTTTATTATCAACTTTGACAATCAGCAATCAGAAATATTTACCATGAGCGAAGATCTTCATGGAAAAATATTTAGTACATCAACCTGCTGGAAAAGTCTTAAACAATTAAAAAGAATTCGTGACTATTACACCGTTAATGTTGTGTTTAATGCTAGCAATTTGGCAATATTGATAACTGATTTAACGCAAATTATGTCACAAATTGAAAATTTTACTCCTGAACTGCAACGGATCATCATCACGCTCAAACAAAAAAATATTAAACAATTACGTGTTACTGGTGATTAACTATTTAGTTATTGAATAATGGATATCAAATACTTAGCCATACGTTTTAGTAATAAAACTTATTATGATAGGGATAACACCACTCAATGTCAGCCGAGTTTAGATTAGTGTTTATAAATCACACATGGTATCAGCAAAATGCCTGTGATATCGCCAATGAAATTTTATCATTACCCACTTATATTGCTAAAAATAGCGCATACTGTTTATCAGGCTCACCATATTGGGATAATAGTAAGAGTAGATTGTTCGATGTCAGACTATTTTTGGAAGATACTCAAATTTTTATTGAAATAAGTGCTCATCCGCCTAGGATCGAAAAAGATTTAGCGCAGTTATTTACATGGATAAGAAGTCAGACTGAGATTAAAATATTAGACGACGATGGGCAAATATCAAGATGGTAAGTCATGATCGCATTGAATGCTAACATTATTAGCTATAAATCAATAGGAAACATTCAAATTGGTGATAACATTCTCACTTATTTGGATGAAATGTACCAACGTTTTGATGTTAAATGTCAAGAATGTGAATTGTATTCTCCACCTGGTGAGCAAAATAGATGGTGCTTCTATTCGTTAAACGATGGCACATTGACAATCACTACCACTTTTGACGGAGACATTATTGGAATAGGATGTAACCAAAATTACCAAGGCAAATATATAAATAAATATCAAAACGAGTTATATGCTGGCATTACCATGGAAGAGTTGTGCTATCTAACTAAGTTTCGAGCTATCTTACTTGGCATGCTGATTGTTGATGATGATTATGGTCTATCTTTCACACTACCTTCACCTTACGATGAAATCGCTGATAATATAAAAGACATCCCCTATGATTTAAAACTTAATGAACTTTATGTCACGGATTATTCTCAATGGAAGCCCAAAGCATATAAAAAGAAAACGCCGAAAAAACGCCGTATACCTAAACCTTATTCTTATTTTTAGTGTTAATTTAAAATATAAGCTATAAACGCCCTCTTCCTAAATTTTGTGTATTTTAAAGTTAAAGGTGACGGATGCTCGGTCAATTATTCATTTAATGCTGGATCGGCTACACTAATTCATACAACTTTTTTAAGGGGTAAGGTAAACTTATCACAACTAAAAAAGGAACAAATATGAATAAGATTAAACGCAAAAGA
>NZ_FMWS01000115.1 GCF_900103255.1 Gilliamella bombi
GATGTTATGGTGGGATGATGTCGCTAAAGGCTTAGCTAAGTTGAATCAACCCAAAAACACGCCTCCAGAAAATGGCGAGACAACCAATACCACAACCCCCCCAGCAGACACCACCCCACCAGCCACACTTAGTGCTGATGGCAAGGCGTGGTTTATTCATCCCGTAGCGATGATGGATTATTTCACTAGAGTAGGAATTGTTACTTATCATATTTATCATGACGGAAAAATTGAAAAACATATACCAGAAAAAATATTAACAGGGTATGAGCAAAAATATAAATACGTTTATCATGATAAGAATAAAAAGACACATGAGTTGGGTATTTTTACTGTTCATGTGACTAAGGCTATGGCGAGAGGAAATATTCCACAAACACATAATGTGGAATTAATTAATGTTAAGGAGTTTGAAAAGGGTTATATTTCATCTGATGGTAGTATTAAAGCAAAATTTGCAACATTTAATAGTGATAGTCACAGGTGGTATATAAATCCTGATTGTTTTGCTGGGTTGCTTGGTGCTATGTTAGAACTGAATGCTGATTATTTAGGCTTTAATGGATTTAGTACTCACGATGCTAAATCTGTTCAGAGTAGATCTCATATAAACGGTATCGCAGGCGATTTAAGATATATATCAACTAAAAGAAACGGCGAGCTAACATGGTTATCTTATTCAAGTTTTGATTTTGATGAGCAAGAAAAATTTAATACAGCATTGTATAAATTTGGCTGGGCAAGGACTTCGTTAATGTATTCAGAATATTTTACATATAAGAAGCAACCAAATACTTTACTTAAATATACTAAGCATATGAAGAAAGCTCCTCCTAATGGATATGATCATTATCATCATTTACATATATGCGGTTTTGATTTTAACTTAATTATAAATGTACAGGATTAAAAATGATCAGGTTTCATTTTTTCTATATATGCATTTTATTAATCTCGTTTTTTTCTTTTGCAGAAGATAAAAATAAAGATCTTAATAATATCCTTTATGAATTTAAAGGATATTCAAAAAAAACATTTTCCTATCATTCTTTGAAAGACTTTTTTGCGGATAATAATCAAATATATGATGAAAAGAATCCAACAAATGCGCTTTTTGATCCCAACACGCCTTTATTAAGTATGGTTGAACATAGAAAACCTTACACAGGTAAAGCGATATTATTTAAAAAGCTTCAGCTTGATAACAAGCTAAATGTGTTCCTTTTTGCTTATTGGGATTATAATGATCAAGATTCATATTATAACCTTCCAACTCTTGAATTACAGATTTTTGATAAGAGTAATGAACTGATTAGCAAAATGATTGTTGTGGATGGTGCACAAGCAGAGTGCTCAATCAATAAAAGAACACGTATTTATAAAAATAAGAAATTTGAAATAATAGAATCAGAATATTGCATTGATATAGAAACAGAAAAGCTTATGACTGAACAACATAAGATAAGTTATTATTTTATTGATGATAAAGGTAATATTAATTTTGAATAATGAATGTGACTAAGTATAAATTAGAATAATAACGTGCTGTCTTCATCACTTTTATTAGCCTATATTAAATAATTCCCTAATAAAAAAGAACAAAACATTAAGGAAAGTTAATAATGAAATTTTTTGAAAGGTTTATCATTGTCTGCCTATTATCATTATTTAATGTAAATTTTGTATTTTCAGAAAATTTAAATAGTGATTTACGTTACTATCATAAAATCAAATTGCCTTATTCTTCTAATAAATTAAAAAAATATTATTATTGGGGAGAATATGGCTTATATCTTTCCCCTAATGTGCCATTTCCATTAAGATTTACGAATAAAGAATTTTCATTTAAGCCAAAATTATTTGAATATCTTACTAAAACAACTTTTTATTTTCCTCATTGTTATTTTTATTATAAGGACATTTTATATAAAGGCATTATCCAAATGGCTATAGGTGAAAATGATGAAAAAGTTTTTACTTTTCAGCTATATAGTTATGATAATAACGGAAATTTGTTGGATACAATACTTTTGTACAAAATTAAAAATGGCGAAATATCCTATTGGAATGATTTTGTAATAAAGCCTGACGGAAAAATATTAATTAAACAACATCAACAACAAAATCTTTTTGAACCCGATGAAAATCCAAAAGATAAAAAAGTTTATACAACAGAAAACAAATATCAAATGAGTTCTTCTGGCATTTTTAACACAATAAAGGATTAAGTAATGAAAAATTTATTTTTTATTAATATAGTGTTATTTTTATTTAATTTTTTCTGTTATGGTCAAGAAATTGATGTTATTGAGAACTATAAAGGTAAATCTGTTCTTAACAAGATAGATATCACAAAGTTAGCAAAAGATTGCAAGAAAAACGATGATTTTTGGCATATTACAAATACTGAACGAGAAGAAATACTTGAGCGTTGTCAAATTAATCAAATGGCTTCATATTTTGATAATTTATATGAAATTATTAGAAATAATATTGTTATATATGATGTAAATGATTTAAAGCTTACTATTAATAAAAAAATCTATAATAAAACCGTTAATAATAAAATATATCCGGTTAAAGAGTTTAACTTATCCATTTTTCATAAAGGAAACTTTAAAGATAAAATTATATTGGCAAATAGTTCTTATGATGTTGAAGGTTATTATTGGTTAAGTAATCAATACTATTATATTTCACCTAGTAAAGATGTTTATTTATTATTGGTCAAAGATATCGATACTAGTGTAAAACCAATATTCTGGAAGCATTATCAAATAGATGAAAAAGACTTACAATTTCAACTTAAAGAGTTATTAATTGACGAAGGTTATAAATATCAAATTACTTACCCCGATCAATTCAAAATTCTCGAAGGTTCGCTTGAAACATCAAAATTTCAAATTAATAAACTAAAAACTTGTTATCAAGAAGAATACTCGACTAGTTGTAGTATAGATTCTTATCGTTACTATCATGACCTTTTATCTCAAAAAACCATATCGCTTAAAGATAAAAAAACGAATCTTAATGAATCTATAGACGAAATAGATAAACAAATTAATAAAATATGTTTATCAATAGCTGCACCTAATTATTATTATGAAACAGAGGGTTTTACTTATAACATTACAAAATGTTTAGTAGAACAAATAAACAAAAAGATAGATCAAACACTATTGTCATTAAAATAGCACAGCTAAAAATTAGGTAACGGTCCAAACGATAAAGAATTTCGTCCTCATTTACATGTTGAATGTTTCACCTGTGAAGACTTACCAAGTTATATTACTCAAACACAAGCGGAAGCGAGTAAAATCCCAGAGGAAGATAAAGCCTTTTTGGGTATAGCTAAACAGGTCAAACTACTAGAAAAAGAAGCTGCATCGGATACGACAGTGGGTAAACCGTATGCAAAGACCAAAATTAATATAATGAGTCAAGATGTGAAGGTGGCTTGGTTACAAATTGAAATACAGTCATCGGATACTGAGATAAAGACATTATGGATAAAAAATGAAGCGGCTATTGCCAAAGTAGCCAAACCCTGATCCTCGCCAAAATAT
>NZ_FMWS01000093.1:0-162 GCF_900103255.1 Gilliamella bombi
CACTGAATCATCCGGTAACTTGGGCTGATAATAGTAAGCACAGCGGCTTAAGCCAACAATAGCGCAGCTCATAGCAATAGTAACAAAATGATTTTCTTGTAACTCCAAAGCCCATGCTTTACGTGCCTTGGTAGGCACTATAGCTTTTTTATGATTTCCTCC
>NZ_FMWS01000093.1:223-3119 GCF_900103255.1 Gilliamella bombi
TTTACGGCAAAGTTCTTTGACAGGAATACCGGCTTCAGCTTCTTTTAAAATAGCTACGATCTGATGTTCAGTCATCTTTTTCATATTTAAATCCTCTGTGGGTTAATGAAGAGAATTTTCTACTTTTAGCTGTACTATTTTAGGGGATAGTTACAGATTCATTACAATTTAAAGGTTATTTATTCATAGTTCTCTTTTTTAATAGCTGAATCCATGGATTTCCATTTTCTAATAGTTGCTTATCTACTGAAAAATCGGCACTCGATTCAATAAGATGTAATAGTGACCAAGCTAATCCATAACTTTCATCATTACCAAAGAGTGTAATTAGTTTAGTCGCTTCTTCATTTGATAAAGGTGGTTGAATGCTATGTAAAATATTCTGATATTTCTGAATAAAGTCAATATCAGAACTTTCCTCTGAAGGCAAAGGCCCCATTTTAATAAGTTCATTAACAGATCGTCTCATAGAATCTCCAAATCATTTTTTCATTAATTCTGGATAGTTTGTTTTGTAATATTTAATAATATCTCGAATACCCTCATCATATTTAGAGCCAACAATATTTCTTATATCTTTAATATCTTTTGCAAGTACTTGCCGGAATGATAATCCAAAGTCCTGTACCTTAGTTATCGCACCTTTGTATCCATAAGTCCTTGTTAAATAGTGTTCTGATTCGGTTATTACAAGTGCGCCACCATCAGCTTTTGAAGTAAATCCTGCCGCAGCTTGAGGCATATGGTGAGGAGTCAATTTATCACCTTTAACCCCACGAGCATTTAGTTTACTAAATTTACCACCTTCACCAGCTTTTACAGGTTTACAAGATGTTAACCCCCACGGATCAATCCAAGTCAACCCATTAGGCGCATACTGATACAGATTCAAGCCACCCAGCAACCCAATAGGGTCTGGCTGGGTAAATCTACCTATATCCGGATCATAATACCTAAAGGTATTGTAATGTAAGCCAGTTTCTCTGTCTAAATATTGTTCCTGATATCTGAGGTTTTGTTCTACCGATTCATGTTCGATTTCATGAATCCGTTTTCCCCACAGCTGAAAGCTGCATTCCCACAGTATTTCACCGTTTGCATCGGTAAGCTCTTCCGGACAGCCGTTGAGGTCGGTGTGGAAGTACATGACTCTTTCTGGGTCATTACCTCGTTTATCTATCCGCGCCAGTGGTTCGTAGTTGTTCTGGTCGGTATAGATATACAGGCTGGTGGGGTGATTCGGGCCGGTTTCCTGAATCATTCTTAAGCCGTCCCACAGGAAGCGGGTACGGTTGTAGGGTTTGCCTTCGCGGTCTAACTTCTGTTTTTCGATGCGTCTGCCAAGGGCGTCATAGAGGTAGCGGTATCGTTCGGTTTTGTTGAGCTGTTCGATGCGTACTTCGCTCAGGCGGTGTTCGGCGTCGTAGTGGTAGTGCTGGGTGGCGCCGATGCTCTGTTTGGTTTGGGTTCGGCCGTGCTCGTCGTGGCGGTAATCGGTTTGGCCGTGTTTGCTGTGTTTTTTGCTTACCATCCTGTCTAGGTTGTCGTGATGTATTTACTTTCTATATGTATAATTAAATAAAACTAAGGTTCATATAAATAATATGAATCTTCTGTTAAATATAGAACTTCCTTTTTACTATTGGTCGAAATCGGTGAAATCAGAAATTCTCGCATATCACCCATATCTATTGATTTTTGAATAAAATTTATTAGTTCACTTTTTGAAACTTTAAACATTTCTCCTTTTATTATTATTTTTTCCTTAGAATTGCGACAATCTTTTGCAGCCTATGCTTATTGGTACAATCACAAATGGTTGCATTCATCGTTATGTTATTTGCCACCGATAGAGTTTAACTAACAACCACTCCTTAATTTTGTTGTTTGAATATGTGTTGCCATTCCACTATTTTAAGGGATAGTTACAATTTTAGAATTTTTTATAACTAATCTAATTGAAAATATATTCAACTCGATTCACATATAGTCCGATCTTTATATGTCAAATCAATTTCCTTACAGAATTTAATTCCCTGTAAGCCAGCACTTAAAATAGCCGATTTTACTTTATTATTGATCACAATTAAATTTGGTTGTTCTTTGCATCTAACAATATTATAACCATCAGGTATATCGTCTAATATTACTGTATATAAAAACATGTAAGCAGGATTATTTGGATCGAAATTAGTCAACTGATATTCGCTTTTGTTCATATCACAACAATCTATCTTTATTATGGGATTTATCACACTAAAACCATCAAAAATTTCATTTCCATATATTATTTCGGCATTAAAAAATTCAACTTCTGTTGGCACTACACTTTCAAGAATAGCCCTGAGCTTCAGGCTAACTAACTCAGGTCCAGTAGTAGATAGCATGTGACACTTTTTTAATTTATTAAAACAGGATTTATTCTTAGCTTTATATTTTAAAGTACAATCAAGACCTTTAAGGCTAATCCCCTCATTAAATAGTGAGAAATCCATGGATATATCATGGAGATAATCAAGCATATTATATGTATTTTCTTCTATTGAAATTATATAGCTCATCTTTTCACCACCTAAATTCAACAAGCATTATTTAACTTTGTAACTATCCCCTAAAATAGTACAGCAAAAAAGTAGAAAATTCTCTATGATAAAAGAAAAGGGGATTTAATTATGAAAAAAATGACTGAACATCAAATCGTCGCTATTTTAAAAGAAGCTGAAGCGGGTATTCCGGTTAAAGAACTGTGCCGTAAATATGGCATGGGTAATTCAACTTTCTATAAATGGCGAGAAAAATACGGCGGAATGGAAACTTCGGATATCAAACGCTTAAAGGAGCTGGAGGCTGAAAACCGCAAGCTTAAGCAGATGTTTGCCGAACTGAGCTTAAAATC
>NZ_FMWS01000031.1:0-24241 GCF_900103255.1 Gilliamella bombi
TCCTTTTCCTTTTACCCAATCAGGACCATCTAAATCTTTATATTCAGTATTATTACTGGAATCGTTTGATAAATTAGGTTGAGCATAACAAACCAATGGCGCACTTGGTTCAAAATAATCAGGATTCGATATCCATATCCATAAATCAACTGAACCTGCATCTCCGCCTGTACCATATTTTAGACACGGGTTTTCGAACGACGGTAATATTATGGCATCACTACGATGATTTTTTACGCGACCATTTTTACTAGTTAATGCTTCTAAACTCCATGAATATGGCAATAATAACACGCCCAACACCAACAAGAGTTTTCGGGGTAATTTGAGAGATAATTTGGAAAATATAAATGAGTTTCGTGCAAAAACTCGGCGAAGAGGATTATTTAATAAATTTAAATCGTAGGTTTGCCAGTGCTTGTGCCTTGTGCCAGAAATGATAATGCATTATTGTTTACCTGTCAAGTAATATTTTGTTTTATTTAGATTTTTTATAATTATTTACTTATTTAATAAGCTTGTTTTCCTATAACCGTAAAAGTATAGCCGTTAAAAAAATAGTTGGCTAGTTTTTTGGTGGATTTTTGTAAAAAACATACAAATGAAATAATCCTGTTTGGCGGCGACCCTAGTTCTGTCATTAGCGTATTTTGACACTGCAAAAAAACAAGCATATTGACCTTATAGTGGTGTGTTTTTTTGCTCTAAAATCGTTTAGGTAGTCTATTGATTTTATTGAATTTTTTATTTTATTTTTGGTTAAATCAAGTGTTTATAGCGAGCTAAGATATTATGGTATCGTGATTTCGGACGTACTGTTTTTTGTAAATAAATTAATAATAGTGATCACGTCCGAAATCTGACCAACTAAAATAGACCATTACTTTCAACCACGATAGCGCAACCTATTAAAATAGCCAATCACAGTTATTTTGTTTTGTTTTTAGGTAAAGGTAAATATTTGGTGCCGACATGTAACATTTCGTCAGGATTTGTTTTGTTATATAATTTAGCTTGCCGCCTTAATTTATCTTCAATGGATTTTTCAATTTTAACTAGGTGTTTAATACCATAACTAATCGTTTTATAACGTTTGTTCTTACTGGTTAAAGGCACAAACAAATTTAATCGGGCTTTTTTTAGCACGCTATAAATGGTCGGGCGACTGACCATAAAACGTTTAGCCAAATCAGTGATGGTTATTTTTTCTTTATGATATAAACGCCATATCTCTTGTCTGTGATAAGGCGTTAATTTTGTTTTACGTATATTCATTACCATATTTTCTCAGATTTACTGTAAATAATGCGAATAAATCCTACACATGAAGTATAAACAACTTAATGTTTTCCTACAATTAAACTTATCATAGTTCAAAAAATATCCTCTATATTTATCTTAATTCATACAGAGAATATTGCTCGTTATTTTATAAAAACGTAAAAAGTTGCTCTTTAGGTAAGCGTGATTTTGGTCGATGCGCATTGCCGTCATTTTCGGCTCGATAGCCTAATGTAGCAACAACAATACTTTTAAGTCCTTTGCTTTTGAGATCTAAAATCTCGTCCATTTTTTGGGTATCATATCCTTCAATAGCCGTTGAATCAATACCAATTGCTGCTGCTGCAAAAAGCAGTTGCCCCAATGCTAGATAAGCTTGTTTACTTTCCCAACATTGTTGCGATTCAATGGTTGCACTATTGAGCTTTACAAAGTGCCTACGACCTTGATCTTGTGCTTGTTTAAGATCGGCTGAAGGGTATCTACCGTCTTTATCTTCTTGATTGAGTAGATTAACTAAATGGGCGTCGTCTAATGGTGTTTTAATACAAAAGACAATCGTATGCGAAGCGCCAGTCACCCTTGGTTGATTAAATTCAAGTATAGCTGGTAAAATTTTATTCTTTGCCTCGTTGTTCTCGATAACATAAAAATGCCATGGTTGTGAGTTAACTGATGATGGGCTGTTTCTTAAAACAGTTAATAATTGTTCAATCTTATCGGCAGGAATTTTTTTTGTTGGATCATAATGTTTGGTAGTGTAGCGTTTTTGAGAAATATCAACTATGTTCATTATTATGCCCTCGTGAGTTATTCTTTTCACCATTATAATTCGGTTCTATTATGTCTCAACTTATTATTTTAATAGATTTGTCAAATAGTAAAGCAATCTTTAATTAGTATTGAGTACTTTATTTTAATAAAAATAGAACATATTTAGATTGACTACAAATAATCCTTGACACCACTGATATCATTTGGTAAAAATAACATCAGTTTTTGTCTGTATTAATTACAATTCAAATAGAGATTTTTTTATGTTTGTTAACTATTTATCACTCGACCTCAGCCTCCTCCTCGCATTAACTTGCGCGGATAGCTTGTGTGTGGAGTAAAAAGAAGTAGTTAAATAAACAACTCAACAAATTAACAAGAACCCGCGCTAAAGTGCGGGTTTTTTGTTTTTTTAACTTGAAATACCGAGATAGCGCTAAAATATATAAAAGGAAAAACAATGAGCGATCAAGTCATTATTTTTGATACAACGTTACGCGATGGTGAACAAGCATTACAAGCAAGTTTGAGCGTTAAAGAAAAGTTACAAATAGCGCTTGCTTTGGAGCGAATGCGGGTCGATGTGATGGAAGTTGGCTTTCCTGTTTCATCTCCCGGTGATTTTGAATCAGTTCAAACGATTGCTAAGACCATTAAAGATAGCTGTGTTTGTGCATTGTCTCGTTGTGTTGATAAAGATATTGATGTTGCTGCCGAGGCATTAAAAGTTGCAGATCAGTTTCGAATTCATACTTTTATGGCAACATCAACCTTACATGTTAAGGATAAATTAAAAATGACATTTGATGATGTCATTGAAAGAGCTGTGCACTGTATTAAACGTGCACGTAATTATACTAATGATGTGGAGTTTTCTTGTGAAGATGCAGGCCGTTCCCCAATTGATAACTTATGTCGTATCGTTGAAGCAGCAATTAAAGCAGGGGCAAGAACGATCAATATTCCAGATACTGTCGGTTATACTGTCCCTTATCAATTTGGTGGCATTATTCGTACCCTATTTGAACGTGTCCCGAACATTGATCAAGCGATTATCTCTGTTCATTGTCATGATGACTTGGGCATGTCGGTGGCTAACTCGATTAGCGCGGTTCAAGAAGGTGCTCGGCAAATTGAAGGTGCGATGAATGGTTTAGGCGAACGTGCGGGTAATACCGCACTTGAAGAAGTTATTATGGCGATTAAAGTTCGTCAAAATATCTTAAATGTTCACACAAATATCAATCACCAAGAGATTTATCGTACCAGCCAAATTGTTAGCCAAATTACTAATATGCCAATTCCGGGTAATAAAGCAATTATTGGTAGTAACGCTTTTGCCCACTCCTCAGGAATTCATCAAGATGGGGTTTTAAAAAATCGTGAAACTTACGAAATTATGACCCCTGAATCAATCGGATTAAATCAAATCCAATTAAATTTAACCTCTCGTTCAGGACGAGCCGCCGTTAAACATCGTTTAGAAGAACTTGGTTATCACGATAAAGATTATAACTTAGATCAAGTCTATGAGGCATTTTTAGAATTAGCTGATAAAAAAGGCCAAGTATTCGATTATGATTTAGAGGCATTAATATTTATCAATCAATTAAAAGATGAAAAAGAACATTATGTTTTGGATTATTTTAATGTTCAATCAGGTTCGACGGTTGTTTCAACCGCTTCGGTTAGCTTGTTAATTGGTGATAAAAAGTATTCTGATGCAGCAACAGGTAATGGCCCCGTTGATGCTGTTTATCAAGCTATCAACCGTATTACTGGCGAGCCTATTTCGATTGTAAAATATCAGTTAGCTTCTAAAGGACAAGGTGAAAATGCTTTAGGACAAGTTGATATTGTTGCCGAATATAAAGGTCGTAAATTCCATGGTGTTGGACTTGCAACCGACATTGTTCACTCATCGGCTTTGGCTTTAATTAATGTATTGAATAATGTGTATAGAGCAAATCAAGTTGCACAAGAAAAACAAAAATTACATCATGACTAAAAAATAATTTGTTTTGCCGTTTAACAGCAAAACATGAAAATTAATTTAGATTGTAAAGGAATAAAAAATGTCACAAAACTACCATATTGCAGTACTTCCCGGCGACGGTATTGGCCCAGAAGTAATGAGACAAGCCTATAAAGTATTAGATGTTATCCGCCAAAAGTATCAACTTTCTATTACTACTAGTGAATATGATGTGGGCGGCGCAGCAATTGATATTCATGGTTGCCCATTACCTAATGAAACACTTGAAGGCTGTGAAAAAGCTGACGCTATTTTATTTGGTTCAGTGGGTGGTCCTAAATGGTCTAATTTGCCACCTGAAAAGCAACCTGAACGTGGTGCGTTATTGCCACTACGTAAACACTTCAAATTATTTGCTAATATGCGCCCTGCTCGTTTGTATCAAGGCTTAGAAGATCTTTGTCCATTACGCACCGATATTGCAGAGCGTGGATTTGATATTTTATGTATGCGAGAATTAACTGGCGGTATTTATTTTGGATTACCTAAAGGACGTGAAGGTAGTGGTGCTCAAGAAAAAGCATTTGATACTGAAGTTTATCATCGTTTTGAGATAGAGCGTATTGCAAAAATGGGGTTTGAAGCCGCACGTTTACGTCGCAAAAAAGTAACTTCAATTGATAAAGCCAACGTATTACAAACTTCAATTTTGTGGCGTGAGGTGGTTAATGAAGTAGCTAAAAACTACCCTGATATCGAACTTGAGCATATGTATATCGATAATGCCACAATGCAACTTGTTAAAGATCCGTCTCAATTCGATGTTATTTTATGCTCAAATTTATTTGGAGATATATTATCCGATGAATGTGCCATGATAACTGGTTCAATGGGGATGTTACCTTCTGCTAGTCTTAATGAACAAGGCTTTGGCTTATATGAACCTGCTGGTGGTAGCGCACCTGACATTGCTGGCAAAAATATTGCTAATCCTGCTGCACAAATTTTGTCATTAGCCTTGTTAGTCCGTTACAGCTTTAAACGTGATGATATTGCCTCAGCTATCGAAACAGCAGTAAATAAAGCATTAGAGCAAGGCTATCGTACTATCGATCTTGCACAAAAAGAACAACCCGTTTCAACTGATGAAATGGGAGACATTATTTGTAAGCTTATTTAGTTGAATTAGCTATGTAAAATGTGTAGTAAAAAGATACTCAAGTATGCAAAATAAACTGCTACTTGTATCCTTTTTAATCCAATTAATTATAGGATTAGTAAATATAAATAATGTCAAAGTTTAAAACTAATACCAGTTGTAAAAAATAATAAGGAATCTGCAATGTCAAAAACACTGTATCAGAAATTATATGATGCGCATGTCGTTTATGAAGCTCCAAATGAAACGCCTATTTTATATATCGATCGTCATTTAGTTCATGAAGTCACCTCTCCACAGGCCTTTGATGGCTTACGTGCAATGAATCGTAAAGTTCGCCAGCCCAATAAGACTTTTGCAACTATGGATCATAACACTTCAACCAAAAGTAATGATTTAAGTGCCTGTAGCGAAATGGCTCGCATTCAGTTAACCGAACTGGCAAAAAATGCCAAAGAGTTTGGTGTTTCGTTATATGATTTACAAAGCCCATTACGTGGTATTGTCCATGTAGTCGGCCCTGAGCAAGGTATGACTTTACCGGGTATGACTATTGTGTGTGGTGATTCGCACACTGCTACACATGGCGCATTTGGTGCATTAGCTTTTGGTATTGGTACTTCCGAAGTTGAGCATGTGTTAGCAACTCAAACCTTAAAACAAGGTCGAGCTAAAACTATGAAAATTGAAGTTAAAGGAGATGTTGCTGATGGCATTACCGCTAAGGATATTATTTTAGCTATCATTGGCAAAACAACTAGTGCTGGCGGTACAGGTCATGTAGTTGAATTTTGTGGTGATGCTATTAAATCATTATCAATGGAAGGACGCATGACGTTGTGTAATATGGCAATTGAAATGGGAGCTAAAGCTGGCATAATTGCACCAGATGAAGTGACTTTTGAGTACTTAAAAGGTCGTCAATTTTCACCTAAAGGTGAGGATTTTGATAAAGCTGTTGCCTATTGGAAGACATTAAAAACCGACGAAGGTGCACATTTTGATACAGTTGTGACGTTAGAAGGTAAAGATATCGCCCCACAGGTCACTTGGGGTACTAATCCTGGTCAAGTTACATCAATTGATGCAACAGTACCGAATCCTAATGATTTTGCTGATCCTATTGAAAAACACTCTGCAGAGCGTGCATTAACTTATATGGGATTAAGCGCTGGTACCAAAATGACTGATATTAAGATCAATAAAGTGTTTATTGGTTCTTGTACAAACTCACGTATAGAAGATTTACGAGCTGCTGCGCAAATTGCTAAAGGCCGTAAAGTGGCTGAAGGTGTACAAGCATTAGTTGTACCCGGTTCAGGACCAGTGAAAGAACAAGCTGAAGCCGAAGGATTAGATAAGATTTTTATTGATGCAGGATTTGAATGGCGCTTACCAGGTTGCTCTATGTGTCTTGCAATGAACGATGATAAATTAGCACCGGGAGATCGCTGTGCATCAACCAGCAACCGTAATTTTGAAGGTCGCCAAGGACGTGATGCTAGAACACATTTAGTTAGTCCTGCTATGGCAGCAGCCGCAGCTATTACTGGTCATTTTACAGATATTCGCAAACCATTTTAAGGAGAGACTTGTCATGGCAAAATTTACAAAACATACTGGGCTAGTCGTTCCTTTGGATGCGGCTAATGTTGATACAGATGCAATCATTCCAAAACAGTTTTTACAGAAAGTAACACGCACTGGATTTGGTAAACATGCCTTTCATGAATGGCGCTTTTTAGATGATGCTGGCGAGCAGCCTAACCCTGAATTTGTCTTGAATAAACCCCGCTATAAAGGTGCCAGTATTTTATTAACACGTGAAAATTTTGGTTGCGGTTCTTCTCGTGAACATGCTCCATGGGCACTTGCTGATTATGGATTTAAAACCATTATTGGTTCAAGTTTTGCCGATATTTTTTACAATAACTCATTTAACAATCAGTTATTACTGGTTAATTTATCCGAAGAAGATATCGATGAGCTATTTAAAATTGTCGAAGCTAATGAAGGCGTTGAATTTACCATCGATTTAGTTAATGAAGTGGTCATTGCCGGCGACAAGCAATATTCATTTAAAATCGATGCATTTAAACGTCATTGTCTATTAAATGGGTTAGATAATATTGGCTTAACCTTACAACATGAAGAAGCAATTAGCGACTTTGAACATAAAATCCCAAGCTTTTTAGCTTAATTTTATTAAAGGGCGCAAATTGCGCCCATGATTAAAATAAGCGATATATATCCAAAAAATTTGAATTCAAATTTAAAGCTGTTTTCGTTGACTTGATGGTGGAATTGATAAGGCTTCACGGTATTTTGCTACGGTGCGACGTGCAATAATAATACCTTGTTCTTCAAGCATCGAAACTAATTTACTATCACTTAATGGCTTTTTACTATTTTCTGCCGATATATATTTTTTAATTAATGCTTGGATAGCTGTAGATGAAACCTCACCGCCTGAATCATTATTAACATGACTTGAGAAAAAGAATTTAAGTTCATAAATTCCGCTTGGACAATACAGATATTTTTGAGTTGTTACACGAGAAATGGTCGATTCATGCATATCAATTGCCGTTGCAACATCAGACAAAATCATTGGTTTCATGTATTCAGCGCCGTGTTCAAAAAAGGCTTGCTGATGCTCAACAATAAATTGGCTGACTTTTAATAAGGTTTCGTTACGGTTTTCGATGCTTTTAATAAACCAATTAGCTTCTTGCAGATGAGATCTAATATATTGCCCATCACTTTCATTTGCTAATTTTGCCATATCGGCGTATTGCTGGTTAATACGTAAAGCTGGAACTGTATCACTATTTAAATACACAATCCATTTTCCTTGTACCTTTTTTACCATGACATCAGGTATGACATAGTCTGGAGAAGCAGTATTAACCAAATCGCCAGGATAAGGTTGTAAACGTTGTATAAAATCAACAGCCTCTTTTAATTGTTCATCTGTTGTATTTAACACTTTTTTTAAGTTTCTATAATCGCGTATGGCTAATAAGTCTAAATAATTATCAATAATTTGTTTAACTAATGGTGGAGTGTCTAAATGTTGAATTTGAATAGACAAACACTCTTGCAACGATCTGGCACCAACACCGATAGGATCAAAATTCCATATTCGTTTCAATACTGCTTCAACTTCGGCCATTTCGATTTCATCATTACCTTGTTCTTCAAGTATTTCTTCTGTTGAAACTGTTAAATAGCCTCTCTCATCTATAGCTTCAATAATAGATACCGCTATCGCCCTATCTGTATCGCTAAACGGTGTTAGTTCAAGTTGCCATTCCAGATAATCATGTAATGTTTCGTGAGTTTCACCTTGATAGATAGGCAATTCATCATTACGGTAATCTGAGTTAGTTCCAGATGGAGTTCCTGCACTATAAATATCATCTAAAGATGCATCCAGTGGAATATCATCGGGAATCTCTTTGCTATCTAAAGCCTCACGCGTATCAATATTTTCTGTTTCATCGTTTTGTTTAACGTTCACTTCGTCATATTGATCATCAACTTCAAGCAATGGATTGTTTTCAAGCGCAGTTTGTATTTCTTGTTGGAGTTCTAAAGTTGACAACTGTAGTAATTTAATCGCCAATTGTAATTGTGGCGTCATGGATAATTGTTGAGAGACTTTCAGTTGTAAACTGGTTTTCATCATAATCTGAACTCGTTTCCTAAGTAAACGCGTTTTACATATTCGTTACTTAAGATGTCATTTGGTGAACCTTCAGCAATTAAATGTCCTTTATTAACAATGTAAGCACGTTCGCAAACATCTAACGTTTCACGTACATTGTGATCGGTTATTAATACACCCAACCCTCGATCACGTAGATGCTTAATAATATTTTTGATATCTATCACCGAAATTGGATCAACCCCAGCAAAAGGTTCATCAAGTAAAATAAATTTAGGATTAGCTGCTAACGCCCTTGCTATTTCTACTCGACGTCTTTCTCCACCTGATAGAGATTGTCCTATGCTGTCACGAATATGAGAAATATGGAACTCTTCGAGTAATTCTTCGGCACGATCGATTTTCTCATTTTTATCAATATCTTTGCGCGTTTCTAAAATCGCCATAATGTTATCTATAACAGACAATTTTCTAAAAATAGACGCTTCTTGTGGTAAATAGCCAATACCTTTTTGAGCTCGCTCATGTAAAGGTAAAATGCTGATATCATGATCATCAAGGTAAATTTTACCTGCATTTAATGTCACTATACCAACCACCATATAAAAAGTAGTCGTTTTACCCGCACCATTGGGGCCCAATAATCCAACAATTTCGCCTGAGTTGACAGTTAAACTTACATCTTCAACAACTCGTCTTTTTTTGTATACTTTGGCCAGATTTTCCGCTTTTAAAATTGACATTTTATTTGTTCATCCCTTTAACTTGGTTTGGGATAATAGTGCTTTTTACTCGCATATTCTTACCTGGATTGGCTAATATTTGCTGTTTTTTGACATCGTATGTAATCAGATCACTAACAATATGATTATCTTGTTGAAATAATTCAGCATGACCACGTAAAATAACATTATTTTGTTTTACATCATAAATAACTTGTGAAGAATGACCCGTTACAATCTTATTTTTTTCTGGTAAAATTTGTTTATAATTCACAGGGTTACCATAAGCTGTAATTTTTTGCTTATTTTTATCTTGCGTGTCAGTGATAACCACTTTATCAGCTTTTATAGTTAATCCTTCTTGGATAATAACAACATTGCCAATAAATGTAATTGTATTATTTTCAATATCAATTTTTTGATTATCTGCATCTATCGTAATGGGTTTATTATCAGCGAACATTTTATGTTCTTCTTTAGAGTTTATAGATTGCGAAGTAAGTTCATTGGCGAAACTACTTAAAGAGATTGGTAGCAGTAAAATTAATGAAAAAACAACCTGTTTTAGCGAACTCATGTTTTATTTTGCCTCTGTATTATAATATGTTTTTACATTTTCAAGTATGTTAGCCGTTTTGGCATGTAAATCACCCGCTAAACCAATACCAGTTGAATAAAATCCCACCCCATTAATGATGACAGGATCTTTTGATTTGACTAGTTGTGAAGTTAAATCTATCACGGCATTATCAGTTTTTACTTGTTTCAATTGAGCTTCTTGTGTCAAATTATCTAATTGAACATCATCATAAAGGTAAAGAAGTTTATCTTTTGTCAACGTTGCTTTCTTTGCTTTAATATGCCATGTAGCTGAATGATTCTGTTCATAAAACGTAAAATTGGGCAAATCAAATTCAGTATTATTTGAGTCATCAAAATGCCTTACATTACTGGACTCAATTTTATAAATAAGATCCCCAGATAAGTCATAAATATCTGTTAACATTTTATCACTTTGATAAATCGGCTTATCTGATATATTTAGAGTGGATTGATTTACAACCTCATCTCCTTTTTGATAATTATAATAAACACCGATAACAACAATGAGAAGTAAAAAACAGATTAGATTTTTTTTATTCATAACATACGTTTTTCACATTAATTAGAAATTATTATTTCGAATGCCAAAATTTTAATTATTCTACTTTATTTTTTATTAAATTAATATCGAACATTAAAAGAAGTTAAATCGTTTTGTGGTAATAATTCAAAAATATTAACATGTAAAATGCGTGAAGATGCAGGACCGCCATTTTCAATCCATTTTATTAATTTGCTTATTTGTAAACTATCACCTTGAGCTATAATCTCAACATCGCCATTATCTAAATTTTGAACATAACCAACTAAACCCAGTTTTTGGGCTTGCTGATAAGTAAAAAAACGAAATCCTACACCTTGCACGCGACCGCTAACATTTATCTTAACTTTCTTAATCATCTTGCGACCTCATTTTATTATAACCTGGATTCAAACATATTAATTTTAATGATGAAATACTAATTTAGGTTGAAAATACAGAACATAATTTTTTATCATGGTTAAATGTTAGATTCATTAATAATCTTGCAACTAGTAAGTTTTTTACTTATCGACTAAATTTTATTTTTCAATAAAATAAACAATAATAAATAATTAAAACAATGGAAATAAATATGTTATTAAAATATGAAAAAAAGCTTTTTTTACTTTGGCTATTATCAGTATTAAGCTACTATACACTTAATTCATGTGCTTTTGCTAATGTTGAAATTGATAAACAGAAAATTGGCAAAGTCGTTGATGAATTTAATGGTGTGAAAGTCTATTATAATGGTAGCATCAATAATGTAAGTGGAAGAAATATTGCTAAAGACGGCTATAACTTAGGTCTGAAATATCAATGTGTTGAATTCATAAAACGCTATTATTATCAACGCTTCAATCACAAAATGCCCAATAGCTATGGGCATGCAAAAGATTTCTTTGACCCTTCAATCGTTGATGGAAAAATTAATCGTCAACGTAATTTATTACAGTTTCATAATGGTTCACCAACTAAACCAAAAGTTGAAGATATTATTATCCTTAATTGGTCAAATTATGGGCATGTTGCCATTATAAGTAAAGTAACCGACAACGAAATTGAAATTGTGCAACAAAACCCCGGACCAAATGCAAGCAGTAGAGCAACTTTTCCTTTAATCTTTAAAGATGGAAAATGGATAATAGAAGGTTTTGGCGTTTTAGGTTATTTACGTAAAAATAAATAATTGCCTGCACCAGAGTAAACTACAACAAAAAAACAAATGGCATAATTACAGAAAATATTCAAAATAATAATTCAGATCTTTAATTAAGATTAATCAACAAACCATTCATTCTTCTGTTTTGATACTATTTTTATAGTCTCCAAAATAGCCGATAGGTTTTCATGTTGAGCTATTGCAGAAAAATTTTGACAATCCCAACTTCGGCTAACGTAATAAGTAACACAAATGCTACCATACAAGTAGAGTTGTATGGCTTTGCGGGATTTATCACAGGAAAAAAGGAATTTTGTTAAAAAGTTTCAGGTAACACTATGTTTCAGTATAAAAAAGGAAATAAAAAGATAGCAAACTGGCAATCATATCTGTTTTTAACTGTATTAACGGTATAATAACTCTGGATATAACTGGAATTTGGCTGTTATAAATGCCAATGTTTTAAAAACAATATGCTATGTAATTAATGGACTCTATTTTGATATTATTAATAGATAATTATGATTCTTTTACCTTCAATATTCACAATTATTTGTGTCAAGTTGGCGCAGAAGTTAAAGTGATTAAAAATGACGAAATGACAATTGAACAAATAAAAGAGCTTAGCTTTTCTAAGATTATCATTTCGCCTGGTCCGGGATCCCCTGCCGATTCTGGAATATCACTTGCAACTATTGCCGAATTTAGTCATATTTGCCCAATATTGGGAGTTTGTTTAGGGCATCAAGCGATTGCTCAATATTATGGTTATAAGATCATCAAAGCACCAACACCTATGCATGGAAAAGTCGATGAAATAACGCACGATGGTCAAGGCGTGTTTAAAGGGATCAAAAGCCCTCTTTCGGTTGTTCGTTATCATTCATTAATTGCTTGTGATAAGCTTTTACCAAAAGACTCTCAATTAATCGTAACAGCAAGAAACAATCAAGGATTGATTATGGGACTACGTCACAAAAAGTTACCCATCGAGTCAGTCCAATTTCACCCTGAAGCAATTAAAACCGAATTTGGTTTACAAATGATTCATAATTTTGTCCATGAGCAATACTAAAATGAAAATTCATATCGACTTTGAAGGTCAACATAAATATTTTTGCAACCCTATCGCCATTTTAAAGTCTGATGATTATTCAACAATCAAACAACAATTTGATTCAATCGAAAAATTCACACAACAAGGCTATTATGCGGTTGGATATCTCGCTTATGAAAGCGCAATGGGGTTCAATAGTGAAAATAAAACAAAACAGAATTATGATTTGCCGCTATTGATATTTGGTATTTTTGATAAATTTTCTATCATTGAGCAAAAACATATAGAAATAAGTGATTACACTCCACCAACTTTTGATTTGATAAGCGATACATCAAGAGAGGAATATAATCAAAAAATTAACTTTATTCGATCTCAAATTGAATCAGGCAATACTTATCAAACCAACTATACAATTCAATTTACTACTCCATTTAATGAAAGTGCTATTAATTATTACCACTTTCTACAAAAGAACAATCAAGCCGACTATTGCGCTTATATTGAGTTTGACGATTATTGTATTTTATCAATTTCGCCAGAATTATTTTTTAAGTTAGAAAATAAAATTATTACAACAAAACCAATGAAAGGAACAACTGCGCGCGGTTTAAATAATCACCAAGATAAACAACAATTAGAATTATTATTCTCTGAAAAAAACCAAGCTGAAAATATGATGATTGTTGATTTATTACGTAATGATTTAAGTCGGGTTGCAAAGGCAGGATCAGTTACAGTTCCTAAATTATTTTCAGCCGAAAAATATCCAACCGTTTGGCAATTGACTTCTATGATTCAAGGTGAATTGAAAGAAAATGTTAATTTATATCATATTTTTCAAGCACTATTTCCTTGTGGATCAATAACTGGAGCGCCTAAAACCAGTACAATGCAAATTATTGCAGATATTGAAAACTCACCACGTGGAGTTTACTGCGGGACAATTGGTTATATTGAACCATATATGAACAAAGCTATATTCAATATCCCAATTCGGACTTTAACCATACACAATCAACAAATGCATTATGGTGTTGGCGGAGGGATCACTTGGGATTCAACCTCACAAGATGAATATAATGAGATTTTAGCTAAAACAGCAATTTTAACTCGCACCACATCTTCTCCCAAATATGTCATTGAATCATTATTGCTTGAAAAAGGGCAATTTTTCTTATTGGAAGAACATTTAAGCAGACTTTCTCAATCAGCTGATTATTTTGATTTTAACTATGATATCAATGCAATTAAGTTGCAACTTATTAAGTTAGCAAATGCAACTAATAAAAATATTGAAAATATTTATAAAATCAGAATTTTACTGCAAAAAAATGGGCTATATACCATTAGCGAGAATATAATTAACTCGCCAATGCAGATCAATGAAATCGAATTTGCAAAGCAGTACGTTCATAACCAAAACGTATATTTGTATCATAAAACGTCTAATCGGGAGCATTTTCCTAATTTAATTACAGGAAAAGAATATATTAATTTTAACCAACACAATGAAATAACTGAATTTGTTAATGGTAACCTCGCATTGCGGATTAATGATCAATGGATTACCCCTAAAAAAGAATCGGGGTTACTAGCTGGCACCATGAGGCAATTTTATTTAGATCACAATCAATTGTTAGAAAAAACGATTTTAAAAGATGACCTTTTAAAAGCCGATAAAATCGCATTTATCAATAGTGTTCGTAAATGGGTAGAAATTGATGACAAGATTTTTAGTCAGTTCAAACGATCATTAAGATCAATTACCGTTTAAATTCATATATTCCGCCAACATTATGGCGGAATATTATTATGACATTAAAGTTTTATTGAGTTTGCAAAGTCTAGTTCTTCATCCTGCCAACCTTTAGATAGCGCATTAACTAAAGCATCATATCCATTACTTGCTAAAGGAACATGGCGTTCAAATGGTTTGCTTTCAATATTATTTTTACTATCAGTAACAACCCATCGTCCTTTAATCACCGCATCACCAGTATAGCTTCCATGAAACCCATCAATAAATAACTTTACCGTCAATGTTGGCGTTGTAATTGATCTGCTAGAGACTAAATAATTTGGTAACATGACCGTTAAATCTTGCGTCAATCGTTCTTGCAATTGCTGAGATAGTGTTGATGCCCATAAATGATGCGTTGCTGTTTCATATTTGATATTATCAGTTTGTAATACAATACCTGGTTTATTTAAAAAACTCACCACATCTACCGACTCAATCCAAATAAAATATTTGGTAGTTTTTATTTTTTGCAATACTGGACTTGGTAAATTACTAGTTAGTTGAAAATAGCTTTTACTTGGGTTGTTAGCTGAACAACCGACTAATATTGCAAGTAATGGCATAAATATGATTGTAAGTAGCTTTTTATATATTTTGTTCATCATTTTTTACCTTTTGCTTTAGGCTCTTGATCTTTCTTCGCTGGAGCAGAAAAAATCAGTGCATTGCTCTTATCATTGAGAGTATTAAGTAATGGCGTTAATTCATCCATCATCTGTTGCACTTTTTGTAAACTCTCTTTCATTTGGTTATTTAATTCAGAACCTGGTTGTAATTCTTTCATTGTTTCATTTAATGAACGTAATGTTTTTTGTAAATCCTTTGGTATATTTTGCATCTCTTTACTTGCCATAATACGATTTAACGATTTCATTAATCGTTCACTCGAAGCTAATGATTGATTGAACTGCGATAGAGTATTGTTAAGTGGCAAATTATTAAAATTATCAAGTAACTGCATAATTTTTGCCTGAATTTGCGCAATCCCTGTCGAAGTCGCCTCAATTGTATCGTAACCAAACTGCTTCGCTAGTTGTGGATCATACTTATTTTTTAATTCAGGATAAAAATCAAGATCTATATATAGCGCACCAGTAAACATATTTGAAGTTTTTAATGACGCTCTTAACCCATTTTTTTGTTCTTTCATTATCAAAGCGGCAATATCGATTTTCTCATCAACTAATTCAGATAAACGATCAGGCTCTATCCTAATTAATATCGGCACCCTTTTATTTAAAATTGATGATTTTTCTAACATTTCAGCGGTATAAAATGGTACTTTAGATACTGTTCCTAATCTAATACCATGATATTCAACTGGTACTCCCTCTGTTAACCCCGATATAGAATCAGAAAGCATAATAAGGAATTCTTTATATTCAGTATATTGCGAATCTTGGATAGATTTTTTATCTTCATATAATGTATAAACTGCATTTTGCTCAGCGGGTGCACCTAATTTGGATCCTTCGGGTAAATCAAAACTAATTCCTCCAGACATTAATACATCCAGAGAAGGGACATCTAGGCTTGCACCTCGAGATGAAAGAGTTAAATTGATACCTCCTTCTTTCCAAAATCGTACGTTTTGTGTTACTAACACATCATAAGGTTTAGTAATAAAAATTTGATATTTCATCTTACGCGATTCAACATCAAATTCCGAGGTCTCCACATTCCCTACACGATAACCATGAAACATGATAGCTGCCCCTCGAGGAATCACACCATTTTGCTCACTTTCTAATTTTAGACGAATACCTTTGATACTAGGATCAGACAACGGAGGCGCATCAGAAAGCACAAAAGGTTTATTTTGAAAACTATGATTATCGTTCCCTGCGGCTAATTCTATATAGACACCCGATAAAATAGTACCTAATCCCGTTACCCCATCACGACCAATTTCTGGCTTGACGACCCAAAAAATCGAATCATTTTTCAGCAATGGAGCCATGTCGCTATAAACACGGCCTTTTATAACCACTTGCTGGTAGTCATCAGATAAAGTCACTTCATCGACTATACCCACATCAACACTGCGATTTTTAATTACCGTTTTGCCAGCAACAATGCCACTTGCGTCTTTTGCAAGTAATGTGAACGAGGTACCTCTATCAGCATAATGAGAGTAGATTATCCATAGACCAACAATTGCAGTGACAATGGGAATAATCCATATTGCTGAAATAGCTCTAATTTTAATTATTTTTGCCAATTTACTTGATGTTGCCATATTGTTCCTATTAATCTATTTTCTATTTTGCGGACGATCCCAAATTAAACGAGGATCAAATTTTTGTGATGCAATCATTGTGATAATAACGACAGTTGCAAAGAATGTAACGCCAATATCAGGATAAACACCCATCATTTGCTGATTTCTCACTAAAGAACAAACGACAGAAACAACAAATATATCTATCATTGACCATTTACCAATAAACTCAACTGCACTATATAATTTTTTCATTTTTAAACAATTATTCTTATTTTTTCGTTTTACTGCTAATGCAAAATAACAAAGCCAACTTAGTGAAATAATTTTTAAAATTGGTATAACAACACTAGCGAGAAAAATAACAAGAGCAACAGGTACATCACCTGCTTGCCACATATAAATAACTCCATCCATGATATTTGAAGTTGATGCAGCCCCCAAAACAACAGTTATCATAATTCCAAATAAATTAGCAGGAATGTAAAGAATTAATGAAGTAATTAATAAAGCTATAGTCCATTGTATTTTATCACGCTCCCTAATTTTACTTTTTTGTTTACATCGAGGGCATTTTTTATAATGTATGGGTAATATAGCCTGACAACAATTACATAATTTTAGATTTTGACTAATTCCTGTTTTTCCAACTTTCAATGAATTAACAGCAAAGTTATTACGATGAATTTCGTTCCAAATTACTTCAGGCGAGAAAATAACTAAAGATTTTATATAAAAAAAGACAAATAGACAAAACGCCCAAAACGTACCAGTGACCCCAATACTGCCATAACTCATTAATTTAACAAAACTGACCAAAACACCAGTAAGAAAGATTTCCGGCATACACCAATGTTGAAATTTTTCATAAACAATAAGTAGATCGCGTTTGCGATATTTTGTTAATTGAATTCTGGAGCAAAGCAGGACGATGATTAATAAATTGAATATAGGGAAAAGTAAAACAAATAAAATAAAAAGCGCTGAAACATAGCTATATTTATCAAAATAAAGGGTCTTAGGAATATCTAATACGCTAACGCCAATGTAATTTCCTACAATTCGGATATCAATAAAGACAAAGCCGCAGGCGACAATAATCATAATTAATGAACAAGCTGCATACATAGCAGCTCTAAATTTCATATTGCTACTATTTTTAGCTAATGTAGTATTACAGCGTGGACAAACAGCTTTGTGCCCTACTGTTATATCAGTTAATTCTATGACCAAATCACAGTGTGAGCATAAAACATAATGTTGTTTATCAATGGTCATTGTTTTCCTTTATTTCGAAATATATTTTAACCTAAATAAATATTTCAGAGTAATATATAACATTTGAGTATGAAATTAATGAGTTATTATTAAATAGTTTCTTGAAGAACAAATATTTTAATGAATAAAAGTTGGTTATATTAGCTCCAAAGCTAATCATATCAAATGACATTTTTTTATGAAAGTATTACTAAATTAAATTAGTGGGTTTTGATTATTATCAAATATAATCTTTATAAAATGCGTTATTCTTTTCATTATACTAAAATAATCAATATTAATTTAGGTTTGATAAAAATTCACAGCTATAAAATTAACAAAATAATTCAATAAATTTAATCTTGAATATCAATATTTCATCACCATTTGTTAGTTTCAATTATTACATAAAACAAATCATCCATAAAATTTGTGTCTTAATTTCCATAATTAACTAAATAATTGTTGAGAAAAAAACTTGATACTGTATAACAATACAGTATAATATTACCAATCCTAACTCATTGGAATTTTATAATATGAACGAAAACAAACAACGCGCACTTTCTGCTGCATTAAGTCAAATCGAAAAACAATTTGGTAAAGGTTCAATTATGCGTTTAGGGGATACCCAAACGTTAGATGTAGATGCTGTATCTACGGGTTCTTTAGGTCTTGATATTGCTCTAGGTATTGGCGGTTTACCAATGGGTCGAATTGTTGAAATTTTTGGGCCAGAATCATCTGGTAAAACAACACTTACCTTATCAGTCATAGCACAAGCTCAAAAAGAAGGTAAGACTTGTGCATTTATTGATGCTGAACATGCACTCGATCCAATTTATGCAGCTAAATTAGGCGTTCAAGTTGACGACTTATTAGTTTCTCAACCTGATACAGGAGAGCAAGCCCTTGAAATTTGCGACGCTTTGGTTCGTTCTGGTGCTGTTGATGTTATTATTGTTGACTCAGTCGCAGCATTAACTCCAAAAGCTGAAATTGAGGGTGAAATGGGCGATTCTCATATGGGATTACAAGCTCGCTTAATGTCACAAGCATTACGTAAACTAACTGCGAATATCAAAAATGCAAATTGTTTAGTTGTATTTATTAACCAAATTCGTATGAAAATTGGTGTTATGTTTGGTAGCCCAGAAACAACAACCGGCGGTAATGCACTAAAATTCTATGCTTCTGTTCGCCTTGATATTCGTCGCACAGGTTCTGTGAAAGAAGGCGAAGATATTATTGGTAGTGATACTCGCGTTAAGGTGGTTAAAAATAAAGTTGCAGCACCTTTTAGACAAGCAGAATTCCAGATTCTTTATGGTTGTGGTATTTCTAAAGAAGGCGAATTGATTGACTTAGGGGTTAAACATAAGTTAGTTGATAAAGCTGGTGCATGGTATAGCTACAACGGCGAAAAAGTTGGGCAAGGTAAAGCTAACTCAATTAAGTTTTTGCAAGAACATCCTGAAATCGCAAAAGAGCTCGAAACAAAACTACGTGATTTATTACTAAATAGCCCTGCAGATTTTACAGCCCCTGAAGACGATATTTCATTAGAGAATGACAGCATTGAATAATGAAAAAAAACTCAATAAATCAATCCTAAATAAAGCTGTGCAATTACTTGCACAGCGCGATCACTCTTCGTATGAACTAAGCCAAAAAATGATATTCTTTTTTGCAAAGAAGCAACAAAATACAGAAGAAGAATATCATGACCAATTGACTAAACTAAAAATTGAAATACAAGATGTGATTGAACATTGTATTAATCAAAATTGGATAAATGACGCCCATTATATTGAAAATTATATTGTTATGCGTGCCAATAAAGGCTACGGAAAGTATAAAATTGCAATAGAACTTAAACAACGGGGTTTATCTGTTGACTTAAGCCGTCAGTTATTACAAGCCTCTAATATAAACTGGGGAAACCTTGCATATAAACAATTATTAAAAAAGTCAAAACAAATCAAACCCGAAAATAACAATAAAAAACAAAAAGTTACTCAGTTTTTGGTTGCTAGAGGTTATACACAAGATGATATTAAAGCTGCTTACGATTTATTGACTTAAATAATTATAATATCTAGAATACAAAACATATAATTTAAAGCCTATTACAAATAAAGCTCATTAATTCTTTTTTTATTTTATCCCTATTTACTTGTAATAAATATTAGTTAGCTCCACTCCAATTTAGGAAGATTTACTTTTCAACTTTAGTTGTAACGGGTATATTACTATGTTTAAAAATCTATCGTTTTATATGGAAGCATAAATGAAAAGTACTGCAGAAATTCGTCAAAATTTTCTTGACTTTTTCCGTGGCAAAGGACATGAAGTTGTCGCAAGTAGTTCCCTTGTTCCACACAATGATCCAACATTATTATTTACTAATGCTGGAATGAATCAATTTAAAGATGTATTCCTTGGTGTTGATAAGCGTTCTTACACTAGAGCAACAACATCGCAACGTTGCGTCCGTGCTGGTGGAAAACATAATGATTTAGATAATGTTGGTTATACTGCTCGACACCATACATTTTTTGAGATGTTAGGAAACTTTAGTTTTGGTGACTACTTTAAACATGATGCAATACATTTTGCATGGGAATTATTGACCAGCAAAGAGTGGTTTAACCTACCTAAAGAGAAGTTAACCGTTACCGTTTATGAGACAGATGACGAAGCATATGCAATATGGGAAAAAGAAATCGGCATCCCTAAAGAACGCATAATTCGTATTGGTGATAATAAAGGTGCTCCGTATGCCTCAGATAACTTTTGGCAGATGGGTGATACCGGTCCTTGTGGTCCTTGTACCGAAATTTTCTATGATCATGGTGATCACATTTGGGGAGGACCTCCTGGTAGCGCAGAAGAAGATGGTGACAGATTTATAGAAATTTGGAATATTGTCTTTATGCAATTTAATCGCCATCCCGATGGAACAATGGAACCATTACCTAAGCCATCTGTGGATACTGGTATGGGACTAGAACGTATTGCTGCAGTGCTACAACACGTCAACTCTAATTATGAAATAGATCTGTTTAAGAAATTAATTAATGATGCTGCTAACGTTATTCAGACTAAAGATTTAGAAAATAAATCGCTACGCGTTATTGCCGACCATATCCGCTCTTGTGCATTCCTAATTTCAGATGGAGTTTTACCTTCAAACGAAGGACGAGGCTATGTACTACGCCGCATTATTCGACGCGCAGTGCGTCATGGGCACATGCTAGGAGCAAAAGATATTTTCTTTTATAAATTAGTTAAACCATTAATTGATGTGATGGGAAGCGCAGCGGTTGAATTAGAAAATAATCGAAAACTAGTCGAAGATGCGCTTAAAATTGAAGAAGAGCAATTTTTAAAGACTCTTGAACGAGGGTTATCTTTATTAGATCAGGAATTAGCCAAAATAACGGGGAAAGTTTTACCTGGAGATATCGCATTTAAACTTTATGATACTTATGGTTTTCCATTAGATCTAACGGCAGATGTGTGTCGTGAAAAAAACATTACTATCGATGAAGATGGCTTTAACCAATGCATGGAAGAGCAACGAAAGCGAGCTCGCGAATCAAGCTCATTTAATGTTGATTATAGTAATGTTATCAAGCTTGATGATAAAACTGAATTTTTAGGTTATCAAGCAACAGAATCATCAGGAAAAGTTATTGCTATATTTAAAAACGGCCAAAAAGTCGAAAATATTAACGCAGGTGATGAAGCTATTGTCGTTTTAGACAAAACACCATTTTATGGAGAGTCTGGTGGCCAAATTGGTGATAAAGGCTTACTAACCGCGGCTAATCTTGAATTTAGTGTTTTTGATAGCCAAAAATATGGTAAAAGTATTGGTCATTTTGGTCAAATTATAAAAGGCTCTTTAAAAGTTGGTGATAATGTCATTGCTGCTATTGATGTTGAGTTGCGTGAACGTATTCGACGTAATCACTCAGCTACGCATCTATTACAAGCGGCTTTACAACGTATTTTAGGCAACCATGTCCACCAAAAAGGGTCTCTAGTTAATGATAGCTATTTACGTTTTGACTTTTCACATAATCAAGCCATTACGCCAGAACAAATTATTGAAATAGAGAACTTAGTAAATCAACAGATTCGTCGTAATTTACCAGTTGATATTGAGCTAATGCCAATTGATAAAGCTAAAGATAAAGGCGCTATGGCTTTATTTGGTGAAAAATATGAAGATATCGTTAGAGTTCTAACAATGGGCGATTTTTCAATTGAACTTTGTGGTGGTACTCACGTAAATAGAACTGGTGATATTGGGTTATTTAAAATAATATCAGAATCAAGCATAGCTTCTGGTGTACGCCGTATTGAGGCAACTTCAGGGCAAAATGCAATGGATCTGATCCATAATGAATCTAATTTATTAACTCAAATTGGACAACTAACTAAAAGTGACAAATCGGCAGTTTTAGTGCGCATTGAGCAATTGATCGAGCAAACTAAACAGCTTGAAAGAACAATTGAACAACTAAAAGCACAGAAAGCTAGCCAAGAAAGTGCACAATTACTTAATCAATGTGAAAAAATCAATGATAAACATTTACTAATTGCTAAACTTGATAATGTTGAAGCAAAATTATTACGGACTATGATTGATGATCTGAAAAATCAATTAAAGACAGGTGTAATAATTTTAGCCGCTGTCAATGATGATAAGATCAATTTAGCTGCAGGTGTAACCAATGACTTAGTCAATATAGTTAAGGCAGGAGATTTGGTTTCCCAATTAGCATTAAAAGTAGGCGGTAAAGGGGGTGGGCGACCTGATTTCGCTCAAGCAGGTGGAATGGATCTCTCGGCATTACCAGAAGCGTTATCTTCTGTGAAAAAGGAAATCAGTAATAAATTACAAGCAAATTAGCCAGATAGGCTCAAAATATTTGTTAATTGAATATTAGAGTTTTCTGTAAAATCCCGTCTTATTGATGGGGGCTGATAAAGCTATATATTAAAATTGTTTGGATATATACTTAACTGATATTAGGAGATCTAATGTTAATTTTAACTAGGAGAGTAGGTGAAACACTAATAATTGGTGATGATGTAGTTATTACCATCTTGGGCGTGAAGGGAAATCAAGTCAGAGTAGGTATTAATGCACCTAAAGAAGTTTCTATTCATAGGGAAGAAATATATAACAAAATTCATCAACCACAAGAAGCAAATGATGAAATACCTAAGTCTATAGGGTAATATTGGGCAGGAAATAAACAACTAGCACGCGTAAGCAAAAAAATGTTTGACTTATTTTTTGTAAAACGTAATATGTGCGCCACACATTATGATTTTGTTGTTAAAGCAAAATCATAATACATTGGTGAGATGGCCGAGAGGCTGAAGGCGCTCCCCTGCTAAGGGAGTATGCGGTCAAAAGCTGCATCGAGGGTTCGAATCCCTCTCTCACCGCCATTAAATAAATTAAAATATGCATCCGTAGCTCAGCTGGATAGAGTACCCGGCTACGAACCGGGCGGTCAGGGGTTCGAATCCCTTCGGATGCACCATTTTAAATAAATTCAAAACGCATCCGTAGCTCAGCTGGATAGAGTACCCGGCTACGAACCGGGCGGTCAGGGGTTCGAATCCCTTCGGATGCACCACTTTTTTAACGAACTTACACGCATCCGTAGCTCAGCTGGATAGAGCACTCGGCTTCGAACCGAGCGGTCAGGGGTTCGAATCCCTTCGGGTGCGCCATTAACCTCTTTCGAACACTTTATCAGTTATAGCAATAATAAAAAAATAAAAACTTATCTTATTATATCCAGATTCAAAAACAGCGAAGAACTACTCATCACACCACTTTGTACGTTTATTTGTATATTTTGGAAATTTTGATACCGCATAGTTAAAACTAATGTAGAAAATTACGCTGCTTGTTTTAATGTTTTATATTCGGCTGTGTCATGTTATTTAATGCCTCATGTGGTCTTTCAGTGTTATAAATCATTAACCATTCTTCGGTTATTC
>NZ_FMWS01000031.1:24289-60673 GCF_900103255.1 Gilliamella bombi
TTATCGACCCGTATTTTTAATGGATACCCATGATATTCGGCCAGTTTATCTAAGTAACGGGTAATCCTTCCTGCTGGTAAGCTTACTGCAATATCAATCCCTAACGCCTCACGATTAAAGTCATCGATGACATTGAATGTCCTAAAGCGACGTTGATTACGACTACTGTCACTCATAAAATCCATTGACCAACATTCACCTTGTTTATTAGAAATATGATAACTTTTCTGGTGTTCGAAATGAAATACGCTTCTATGTTTTATTCTGAGGTTAAGCCTTAACTCACAATATACTCGATAAACACGTCTATTTATCCATTTATAATCAAGCTACCAATTTACAGAATCATTACAATCCGATACTGAAATATTAAAAATTTGATTAATATTTTCCATAATTCTTTATATTCAATTTGATTTTTTTGATAAAAATCGACGATATCATCTACTACATTTTTACCAAAACATAACTTATCTTTTTCTTATTCTTTAAATCAATTTTGATTGGTAGTATATTATGATCGGTTTTACAGATCGATTAAATAGCGCACGATAGCTAAAACCTATATCAATTGATGTTACTGATCGTTGAAATCTTTCAAATATTTTTAAAAAGTAATAAGTTATAGTAAATTTAAATAATGAAAGGAGTGTAAATAATGTGCAAAAATATCAAGCAAAAAATTTTAAGAATTAAAGAATTAAAATCAAAAACAGGGCTACTCACAAAAAAAGAAATATTTGAACTAAATAGCTTAATAAAAGAGCTTAAAGAATTGTTAAGGGTAAAATTACAAGAACAACAAGATATTGACTTCATTATTGATATTTATTAGTTTTTTTAGGAAACCTACTTACATCAACATCAACCAAAAACTAAAATACAATAAAACGAATAAAAAGGGGAACTAAAAGCTCCCCCCCTTTATTATAACTATCTTCTAAAAAGTAGAAAATTGTCTATAATAAAAGTAAAAGAGAATTTGAATATGAAAAAGGTGATAAGCACCAAATCGTACCGATATTAAAAAAGTTAAAGCACGTTTCTCAATTAAAGCGCTTTGCCTCAAATAAGATATGGGGTATTCAACTTTTTATAAATGGAGGAAAAATACGATGATCTAGAAATTTCGGATATCAGATGTTTAAAAGAGTTAGAAGCGAAAAATCTCAAGCCTAAACGAATGTTTGCAAAATTACAGCTTCAAGAAGAAATCAGAACAAAAACGTGGACAAAATAGCTACAGCCTATTCAATCTATTTCAATTACCATGAGCTGTATATGTATATTGTGAGATTAATTCACTGTGCTTACTATTATCATCCTAAATAATCAAATAATCTGATGATTATATCGATATTAAGTAATTCGAAATTATATTATAACAACATCTTTATGCTTTTTATTTTCTTTTTATTCAAAGATAAACAGCCCTCTAGCCGATATTATGAAAAATATTTATTTGTATATGATTAATATATCAAAAAACAGCTTATCGTCTATCTATTTGAATAAATAATATTTTACTAGTTCCCTAAAGTTCTTCTGGTCGCCATTTCGGTTGAATCCCAATATAATTCTAGTATACTAAGCTAACAAATTTTAATATCGGTAAATTAATCTACTTTTTAATTTATATGTTCTGTTTTCTATAATAGAATAACGATAAAGTAGAAAGATATTCCCTAGTTAATAATGGACACTATTTATGTTGGACCCAAATTTACTCCGAAATGAATTGGATCTTGTCGCTAATAAATTAGCACGTCGAGGATTTAAATTAGATATTGATACGATTCGTCACTTAGAAGAAAAACGCAAAGTATTACAAGTTGAAACCGAGAACTTACAAGCCGAACGTAATGCTCGTTCAAAAGCAATTGGTGAAGCAAAAGCACGAGGCGAAGATATTACAGCTGTCCGTGAAGAAGTCAATAAACTTGGTGAAAAACTCAATAGTGCTAAAGCAGAGCTTGATATCCTACTAAGCAAAATTAAAGATATCGCTTCCACTATCCCAAATATTCCTGATGACTCTGTTCCTGATGGAAAAGATGAAAATGATAATGTTGAAATTTCACGCTTTGGCACACCAAGAAAATTTGATTTCCCAATTCAAGATCATGTTGCATTAGGAGAACGCTTTGGTGATCTTGACTTTGCAGCAGGGGTAAAACTCACAGGTGCACGTTTTGTGGTTATGAAATCACAAATCGCACGCTTACATCGTGCTATTACTCAATTCATGTTAGATTTACATACAGAACAGCATGGTTATGCCGAAATTTATGTACCGTATTTAGTCAATCAAGCAACACTTTTTGGAACAGGACAATTGCCAAAGTTTGCAGGTGACTTATTTCATACTAAACCGCTTGATGAAGAAGCTGAAAGCAGTAATTATGCATTAATTCCAACTGCCGAAGTGCCTGTAACTAATCTTGTGCGCGATGAAATCCTTGATGAAAGTGTATTACCATTAAAAATGACAGCACACACCCCTTGCTTCCGCTCTGAGGCTGGCTCTTATGGTAAAGATACTCGCGGCTTAATTCGTATGCATCAATTTGATAAAGTAGAATTGGTTCAAATTGTTAAGCCTGAAGAATCTATGAAAGCATTAGAAGAGTTAACCGCTCACGCAGAAAAAGTATTACAATTACTTGAATTACCATATCGAAAAATTGTGTTATGTACTGGAGATATGGGCTTTGGCTCTTGTAAAACCTATGACCTTGAAGTATGGGTACCAGCTCAAAATACATACCGAGAAATTTCTTCTTGCTCAAATATGTGGGATTTCCAAGCTCGCCGTATGCAAGCTCGTTATCGTAATAAAGCTGATAATAAAACATATTTAGTACACACACTAAATGGTTCTGGTCTAGCTGTTGGACGTACCCTTGTTGCTATTATGGAAAACTATCAACAAGCAGATGGTTCAATTAAGGTTCCATCCGTTTTAGTGCCTTATATGAATGGTGTTGAGTTTATTAAATAACTTACATTATCTTAGAGAATAGCGCTATCTATTAGCGCTATTTTTTTATTAATAAAGGTGAAAAAAATGATAAAAGGTGTAGCGCTTTCAATACTGGCATCATGTCTATTTGGGTTACTGTATTACTACCCAGTTTTGTTACACTCCTTATCTGTTGTTGATATTTTTTGTTGGCGATTACTAACTTCATTTCCTGCAATAGTTATATTAATCATTGCTGGAAAACAGTGGTCAGTTATAACTGCACTTTTTAGACGAATAAAACAACAACCACTTTTTTTATTGGGGTTATTATTTTCTTCTGTTTTGCTCACAATACAGATGATGATTTTTATTTGGGCACCACTTAACGGACATGGGTTATCAGCATCGCTAGGTTATTTTTTATTGCCACTAGCAATGGTGATTTCTGGGCAAATTTTTTATAAAGAAAAGCTCAGCTTCTTGCAAAAAATAGCTGTTGCACTTGCAGTATTAGGCGTTGCCATTGAAATTTACATCACTGGTGCTTTCTCATGGGAAACCGCTGTTATTGCTTTGGGGTATCCAATCTACTTTATGACAAGGCGCAAATTGCGAATAGATGGCATTGTGGGCACGTTTTCTGACTTTTTCTTTATCTTCCTAGGGTGCCTTATATATTGTGCCTTAAATTATCGTTTAGACAAAATAATTAGTGATCTTTCTCATTTCCCGATTTACATACCAACCTTGGGGATCATCACGGCTATTGCTTTTGCAATCTATTTTGTTGCAAGTCGCTTACTGCCCATGGGATTATTTGGTTTATTAGGATATGTAGAGCCAGTACTACTAACAGTTATTTCTATACTGTTTTTGCATGAGAAAGTTTCATCAGAACATATTGTATCATATGGATTTATTTGGTTATCTGTCTGCATTCTAGCTTTTGAGGGTGGGATTTTTGTTATACGTGCAATAAAACGAAAAAGATTACAATAGATACAAAAGAGGCACAATTGAATGCGCCTCTTATCAAACAATCTATCAACTATTTACTAAATGTAACATAATGACCATAGCTTTCTAAAATACCTTGGATCCTATCAAGGGTTTCTCTTGGTGGAGCCTCAACGCCTTCCAACTTATATTTATCACCAATCGTATCCCATTTATAAGCACCTAGTTTATGATAAGCAAGTAATTCTACACGCTCAATATTATCCATCCCCTCAATAAATTTACCAAGCAGATGTGCTGAATTATCATCATCAGTCCACCCAGGAACAACAACATAACGTATCCAAGTTCGCTTATTAATTTTTTGCAAATATTTAGCAAACTCAAGAACTCGTTTATTTGGTACTCCAACTAATTTTTGATGAATTTCATCATTAACTTGCTTTAAATCAAGCATGACCAAATCTGTTACTTCTAAAAGTTCATCAACAACATGGTCGAGCTGCCTTGCATAACCATTAGTATCCAAACAAGTACTAATGCCTTCTTGATGACAAGCTCTAAACCATTGAGTAACAAACTCAGCTTGTAACGTAGCCTCACCGCCCGAAGCTGTCACACCACCACCATTAGGCATAATAAAACTTTTGTAAGAAACAATTTCTTTCATAAGCTCATCAACGGTGACCTCTCGGCCAGCTTTTAAATCCCATGTATCACGATTATGGCAATACAAGCAACGCATTAAGCAACCTTGAAAAAAAACAATAAAACGAATCCCTGGACCATCAACAGTACCAAAGGATTCAAAAGAGTGGATACGGCCTTTAATAGGCGAATTAGTTGTCATAATAATATTTTGTTGTTCCATAGATAATCTCGAATCATTGCTCATATGACTTTTTAATAATTTTAACTCCACTACCGTCAAACTTAAACCAATAGTATTAATCGTCACGAATTATATTTTGATTAATTATACTGGATAAATATCAACAATATTAAATTATTATCATCGTATTAATATTTAATTTAAAGATGGCAAAAATAATATTTGCACTGATAAAAAAATAGCGCCTTTAAAGACGCTATTTCGATTAAGTTAACAATTAACTAAATTACATTTTTTGTGTAAATGTACGGTTAATTACGTCATTTTGTTGTTCTTTAGTTAATGAGTTGAAACGCACCGCATATCCAGAAACACGAATAGTTAATTGTGGATATTTTTCAGGATGTTCCATCGCATCTAATAATGTATCACGATTTAATACATTAACATTTAGATGTTGACCACCTTCTACTGTAGCTTCGTGATGGAAATAACCATCCATTAAACCAGCTAAGTTGCGTTTACGCACATCATCATCTTTACCTAATGCATTTGGAACGATAGAGAAAGTATAAGAAATACCATCTTTAGCATAAGCAAATGGAAGTTTAGCAACAGATGTTAATGAAGCTACCGCACCTTTTTGGTCACGACCGTGCATTGGGTTGGCACCTGGTCCAAATGGCGCACCAGCACGACGTCCGTCTGGAGTATTACCTGTTTTCTTACCATAAACAACGTTTGATGTAATGGTTAATACAGATTGTGTAGGTGTTGCATTACGATAAGTTTTAAGTTTTTGAATTTTCTTCATAAAACGTTCAACTAAATCAACAGCGATATCATCAACTCGTGGATCGTTATTACCAAATTGTGGATATTCACCTTCAATTTCAAAGTCAGTAGCTAAACCATCTTCATCACGAATTGCTTTTACTTTTGCATACTTAATCGCAGAAAGAGAGTCAGCTGCAACTGAAAGACCAGCAATACCACATGCCATAGTACGAATAACATCACGATCATGAAGCGCCATTAATGATGCTTCATAGCTGTATTTATCGTGCATATAGTGAATAGCATTTAATGCAGTTACGTATTGTTTTGCTAACCAATCCATAAAGTGGTCTAAACGAGCAAACACTGTATCAAAATCTAAATATTCATCAGTGATTGGAGCCTCTTTAGGACCAACTTGCATTTTTAATTTTTCATCCACACCGCCGTTGATTGCGTATAGTAGAGTTTTAGCAAGGTTTGCACGCGCACCAAAGAATTGCATTTGTTTACCAACAATCATTGGGCTTACACAACATGCAATAGCATAGTCATCATTGTTAAAGTCAGGACGCATTAAATCATCATTTTCATATTGTAATGATGATGTATCGATAGATACTTTTGATGCGAACTCTTTAAATCCACTTGGTAATTTTTCAGACCAAAGGATTGTCATATTAGGTTCTGGAGATGGACCCATTGTATATAAAGTATTTAAGAAACGGAAAGAAGTCTTAGTAACTAATGTACGACCGTCAACACCCATACCAGCGATAGATTCAGTTGCCCAAATTGGGTCACCAGAGAATAATTCATCATATTCTGGCGTACGTAAGAAACGAACCATACGTAACTTCATAACAAAATGGTCAACAATTTCTTGAGCATCTTTTTCTGTAATTAAACCAGCTTCAAGATCGCGTTGGAAGTAAATATCAAAGAAAGTCGAAGTACGACCTAATGACATTGCAGCACCATTTTGTGATTTAACCGCAGCTAAATAACCAAAATATGTCCATTGAACTGCTTCTTGTGCAGTTTTTGCTGGGGCAGAAATATCGAAGCCGTATTTAGCTGCCATTTCTTTAATTTGGCCAAGTGCACGATGTTGTTCAGCAATTTCTTCACGACGTTGCATAATCATTGGAAGATCAACACCGTTTTCGAAATCAGCTTGTAGTGAATTGAATTGTGCAAATTTATCTTGCATTAAGTAGTCGATACCGTAGAGCGCAACACGACGGTAGTCACCAATAATACGACCACGGCCATAAGCATCAGGAAGACCTGTAATAACACCTGATTTACGACAACGAAGAATATCTGGAGTATAAATATCGAAAACACCTTGGTTATGAGTTTTACGATATTCAGTAAAGATTTTTTTGACTAAAGGATCAAGCGTTCTGTTATAAGCTTTACATGAATTCTCGATCATTTTGATACCACCAAACGGAATAATTGCACGTTTTAATGGTTTTTCAGTTTGTAAGCCAACAATTTTTTCTAAATCTTTTTCAATATAACCTGCATCATGAGCAGTAATTGTCGAAATAACACTTGTATCAAAATCCACAGGGGCATGGGTAGCATTTTCAATTTTAATGCCTTCCATTACTTTATCCCATAACTTAGTTGTGGCTTCAGTTGCGCCAGCTAAGAAAGACTCATCGCCCTCATATGGCGTGTAGTTTTTTTGAATAAAATCGCGGACATTAACATTATTTTGCCAATCACCATCTTTAAATCCTTTCCAAGCTGCTGCTTGTACTTCGTTTAAATTACTCATAATTTTCACCTCAGGTTTACAAAAATAACTATTTACCCTATTACATATGAGGGTAAATATTATAAAATCAATGTGGCTTACGTAAATATAAAGCCCAATAAGGTAGTGCTACAGCTAAACCACCTAAAATATTCCCAATTGTAACTGGAATTAAATTTTTAAATACAAAATGCGATACAGTTAACTCTTTAAATGCATCTGCCGACACACCAACTGCTTGCCAAAACTCAGGGGACGCAAAGTTCTTAATCACAATACCCATAGGAATCATAAACATATTTGCAATACTATGCTCAAAACCGCTGGCAACAAACATTGCAACAGGTAAAACCATAATTAGCATTTTATCAAGTAAGCTACGACCAGCGTAACTCAACCAGGCGGCCAAACAGACCATTAGATTAGCTAAAAAGCCAAGACATACTGCCTCAATAAAGGTGTGATGTAATTTATGATCAGCGGTTTGTAAAATATTTAGTCCCCACAAACCATTGGCTACCATATACTGACCTGAAAACCAAATAACTGTAACAAACAGTATAGCACCAATAAAGTTACCAACATAGACCAAAATCCAATTACGAATCATTTTAGTCCAGCCAATTTTATGGGTCATTTTAGGTAAAATGGTCAATACTGTTGAAGTAAATAAGTCAGAACCACAACAAACAACAAGCATAAGTCCTAAAGAGAAACAAATACCGCCGACTAATTTTGCCAAACCAAAAGCAACGGTTGCTGTTCCGGTTGTTACGGTAATATAAAATACAAAAGCGATAGAGATATAAACACCAGCAAGCATTGCGGATAAAATCGTACTACATGGGTGTTTGTTTACTTTGTAATTGCCAAGATCTTCAGCAATTTGGGTCATTTGTGCGGGAGAATATGAATCCACAAGTTTATTGGTACTCAAACTAACATCCTCAAAAAAACTAGGGTTTTATGAGACGCATAGTATACTCAAAATTTGAAGCAGATCACGTTTTTTTTATTAAAAAACTTTAAAACCACAAAAATCCCTCATTATTAAAGAGGTTACTTATAGTAAAAATAGTGAATTAAAATTTTTAGGAAGATTTATACCTAGTGGGGAGCTAATCTTATTTAGAATCAACCTATCGGACGTGATTAAAATTAGCCATATTAACTTTGCCGTGCTATAAGCGTATTTTTTGCTCTAAAATCGTTCAGGTAGACTATTGATTTTATTTATTTTTTTATTTTAAATGAAATCAAACACTTATAGAATAGTTTTTTTATTACACTGGATTCTGCTTTTTAAGAAAAGCGCTTTTGTTATTTAATAATAACTTGTTAATAACAGCTAGTTAATAACAAAAGCGCAAGATTTTAATTTGTATCGATCAGAGCACTATTTTGGCTTTCAGTCATTAAAGCGCAAAGCTCGCAGGCTTTTCCTGCTCAATACCTAACGCCTCAGAGGCTTGGTTCTTTGTTATATTATCCTTTATTTGCACCATAAACTATTCCTGAGCCTAAGGATTAAGAAATAAACACTAAAATCTAAGGTGTGGTGCAAACAGCATAATACCCGAAGGTAGCACCCATGTGATTGCTATTGATGTAGCCAGTGTCCGAGTAGACATAGAACTGACGGTTAGGTATGGCGTTGATCGTCCAATAACCATAGTGGGAGTGAGTACTGTAAGCGAAATCCGCATTAGCGTAATGGGACATGTAGCCCCACTCCGTGAAAAATCCAGCTCCAATTCGACGCTGGTAATAATTTTCAGATGACGACGGCGTGGCACTAGAAATAGGAAAACTAGCTGTTCTGACTGCATTGGTTAAATCTCTTACCTGCGTAAGACGATACCCCAAACGACTACACCATGTTGTTTGAGCTGGGGCTGTATCATATTTACCTCCTCGGTTAACAAACCACTGCTTTAACTTAAATCCATATTTTACTACCTCATCACCAGTATTAATATCTCTACCCACTAACTCAAACGTCTGTGGTAACTGTGGCTTAGCAATTGGGTTAGGATGAGGATTGTACCATTGATTTCTTGCCTCTGGACCTGTTAGCTTAACACGAGCGACAACTTGTCCCTTATCTTCATCAGGGATCCACTTATCATTAGCTACAACATTTGTCACTGTCGCAGTGATGCCCCCCAAAGTAATGGGTTCCCATGTCAATTCCTTTATATCTACTCCACTTATGAGTAAATCAAAATATAAATTATGCCCACCCGTGGTCGGAAAATTAAGACTGTATGATTCAGGATGAATTGATTCAAAATCAATTGATTGTACTAAAAAGCCCTTATCGGGATTCCATATGTCAGCTGGACCCGCTCTTTCTTCATCACCCAAAAGTAGATTTGGCCTTACATAATTGATAACTGGCGACGGTAGCATTATTGCATCACTACGATTACCTGTTCGAGATTTTTTGCCATTCGCCTGTAAATTCCATGAAGATAACAATAATAACAGCCCCAACACCAATAAGCTTTTTTGAGACAATTTTGATAATACGTTGAGAGATAATTTGGAAGGTATAAATAAGTTTTGTGTAAAAGCTCTTCGAATAAGATTATTTAATAAATTTAAGACATAGGTTTGCCAGTGTTGGTGTCTGGTGTCTAAAATGATAATGCATTATGGTTTACCTGTCAAGTAATTATTTGTTTTATTTGAATTTTTATTATTTTCCGATTATTTAAAAAGCTTGCTTTCCTATAGCGGTTAAAGTATAACCATTTAAAAAATTGTTGGCTAGTTTTTTGGCGGATTTTTTTGTAAAGAAATGTAAAGATGAAAATCATTCACTTTATAGATAAGTAAATTTTTAATTAAAATAATTCTTTAAAAACTGTTAGAGTGTTTTACCCACAATCGCTTAGACTTTTGTTTATTACCTTTTGTTAGTTAGCTATTGTTTGTTAGCTTCTGAATCGCTAGATGTTGACTGATTATGTTGTGTTATCTTTAAACAACCATTAAATCCATTTTGCTTTATCATTCGTTTATGAGCTGGTAAATGATATATTTCCTCATCATTACTTATGAATGATGAGAAAATATTTATTTTTTTATAACTTATTTATTATCTAAGATTCTATTGACTTTTATTAGATAATTACGTGACTCTTGCGAAACGTGAGAAGTGACAAGTTTTCGATAAACCTGTTGTGGTGTCATTGAGTTTATGATGTTGATAGCTTCATTGCGATCGTTAGAAAACGTACGCAACACACTTCCTACTCCTCCATTATAAGATGTGATCACGGCGTATCTTAACGAAATTGGGTTATTAATGCCTGCTAAGTATTTCGTTTTTAATAAAGATAAATAAGCTGTACCTATATCAACATTATTACGCGGATCGAGTAAGAATTTTCGACTTGGTTCACCCGATTTGCCTTGTAATTTGAAAATATCACGCCCAGCGGTGTGTTGTTGTACTTGCATTAGTCCAAGCGCATCAGTACGGCTGACAGCATATGGGTTAAATGCAGATTCAACTTCCATAATGGCTAAGATCAAGCGTTCATCAATAAAATAACGATTAGAAGCTTCAGCTACTATTGGTAAGAATTTTCTGGCACGTTGATTTATGTGGTTAGGAACAAGTTTAATTTCAACATAAGTAATTTTATAAGAACCAGACCAGCGAGTTTTTATATTATTGCTAAGCAGATAATCAGCAAAACTATTGGCTCTGCCACTCCAACGAATCGGTTGATGCTCTTGATCTAATACCTGATTGTATAGAAATGGTTCTTGAGATAAGTCTTGACTGATTTTGTCATGTCGTATAATGTCAACTGGCTCTGACATAAGTAATGTCGAAACTATCGCTTCTTTTAGGTTTTCTATTGGTGATTCTGCCATCGTTTCAATAGTAATCACACCAGAAACAAAGTTAATATGGACACGCGTTTTTAAATTATCTTCATATTGAACATAATCTTTAGGCCCTGCAATAAGGACTTCTTTCGGACCCCAAATTTCTTCAATGTTATTAGCATATTGACTAATTAAGATATTAAAAGCATTAGTATCTTTAACATAATTGTTTTCATTTTTTTTTGAATTCGTACTAGGGCAACCTGTTAGAAGAGTTACAGAAATAATTAACGCGATGATTTTTTTATTTTTTTTCATTTTACATCTCAATTTTGCGGTTTATATCCATCAATAACAACTTCTTCGCCTTCAAATAGAAATTTGATCATTTCAGCTTCAATTTTTTTTCGGTGTTCTAGATTCATCATATTGAGTTTATGTTCGTTAATGAGCATTGTTTGTTTTTTGAGCCATTCTTGCCATGCCTGTTTGGATATTTCGTTAAAAATACGTTTTCCAATCTCCCCTGGATAAAGTTGAAAATCTAATCCCTCTGCTTCTTTTTTTAAATAATGGCAATAAACGACACGGCTCATTTTTATCTCTTTTAAGTACACTTAACGAATAGTGGCTAATTATACCTGAAAATAATTATAGATAAGAAGAAAATTATTATATTAATTTTAAATTGAATTCGCCTTTAATGAGTGAATATTAATTTAAAATATTTGAATAATTATTTACTTTACACCGCAATTAGTTTGATTAAAATGATAGGAACTAGTTAATAAAATAAATAAGGATTAAACAATGCAGCCAAAAATCACACGTGAACTTTTTGATAAAGTTATTTTACCTATTTATGCACCAGCAAAATTTATCCCCGTAAAGGGTAAAGGGAGTCGTGTTTGGGATCAAAATGGTGAAGAATATATTGATTTTGCAGGTGGCATCGCTGTAAATGCGCTTGGGCATTGTCATCCAAGATTAGTTAAAGCATTACATGAACAAAGTGAAAAGTTATGGCATGTAAGTAATGTTTTTACTAATGAGCCGGCTTTAAATCTTGCTCAAAAACTTATCGATAATACGTTTGCTGAACGTGTTTTTTTTGCAAATTCTGGTGCCGAAGCTAATGAAGCTGCGTTTAAATTAGCTCGTCATTACGCAATACATAAATACAATCCTTATAAGACTAAAATTATTGCTTTTTATCAATCTTTTCATGGGCGTACATTTTTTACCGTCTCTGTTGGTGGTCAGGCTAAGTATTCGGATGGTTTTGGTCCAAAACCAGCTGATATTATTCATGTTCCTTTTAATGATCTTGATGCAGTTAAAGCCGTAATGGATGATCATACTTGTGCGGTTGTACTAGAGCCTGTGCAAGGTGAAGGTGGATTAACTTCAGCCACACCCGAATTTTTACAAGGTTTGCGTGAGCTATGTGATGAATATAAAGCGTTACTGGTGTTTGATGAAGTGCAATGTGGAATGGGTCGAACAGGCAGTTTATTTACTTATCAACAATATGATGTAAAGCCAGATATTTTAACCTCAGCTAAAGCACTGGGTGGTGGATTTCCTATTAGTGCTATGTTAACAACAGACGAAATTGCTTCAGTTATGCATCCCGGTGTACATGGTACAACTTATGGTGGTAACCCTTTAGCTTGTGCTGTGGGTTGCGAGGCTTTTGATATTATTAATTCTCCTGAAATACTTGAAGGTGTGCAAAAACGACGTGCTGTATTTATTGAGCAATTAGAAAAAATTAATGATAAATTTAAATTATTCCGAGAGTATCGTGGAAAGGGGTTATTGTTAGGCGTAGAATTACAACCCAAATTTCACAATAAAGCTCGTGATTTTTTGAACGTAGCATCCGAATTTAAAGTGATGATTTTAAATGCCGGATCTAATGTTTTACGCCTTACCCCATCACTAATTATTTCTGAAGATGAAATTAAAGAAGGTATGACTCGATTAGCAAAAGCTGTGGAAAAAGTTGTCAATTCTTAAGTTTTTCTATACAGTAACGACATTTTAGTCAATTAAATGCCGTTGCATTTAAAGGATACTTATTTATGACCAATATTCACCCATTAAATTATGCTAAAACTCATTTTATTTTGAGTGCACCTGATATTTCTCATCTACCTGTTGATAATGGTGTTGAAATTGCTTTTGCTGGTCGTTCTAACGCTGGTAAATCAAGCGCACTTAATACATTAACCAATCAAAAAGGGCTTGCTAGAACGAGTAAAACGCCAGGTCGAACCCAACTTATTAATCTTTTCGAAGTTGAAGAAAATTGCCGTTTAGTAGATTTACCCGGTTATGGCTATGCTCAAGTGCCAGAGGCGATAAAGCGTAAATGGCAAAAAGCATTAGGCGAATATCTGCAAAAACGTGAAAGTTTAAAAGGTTTGGTTGTATTGATGGATATTAGACATCCGTTAAAAGATTTAGATCAACAGATGATTGAGTGGGCGGTTTCTGTTGATATCCCTATTATGTTACTGCTTACTAAAGCTGATAAATTAGCTTCTGGCTCTCAAAAAAAACAAGTTAATATGGTGAAAGAAGCCATTTTACCTTTTCAAGGAGATATTACTGTTGCTCCTTTTTCATCACCTAAGCGTATTGGACTTGAAGCTCTAAAACAAAAATTAGATGAATGGTTTAGTTTGCAATAAAGGATCATTCAATGAATAGTTCAACATTTTCGTTTCAATCTTTATCACCTGATTTAATTATTGATAGCCTATCTTCAATAGGATTGAGTATAGATTCTGGTTTGACTGTGTTAAATAGTTATGAAAATCGTGTTTATCAATTTCAAGATGAAGATCATAAACGTTATGTGGTTAAGTTTTATCGACCAAATCGTTGGGATTGTCAGCAAATTCTTGAAGAACATCAGTTTACTAAGCAATTAGCTGATGCTGAGGTTCCCGTTATTACGCCATTAACATTTAATAATACGACACTACACGAATATCAAGGTTATCTGTTTACGTTGTTTGCTAGTGTTGGAGGACGACAATATGAGATGGATAATATCGAGCAAATGGAATCTGTGGGTATGTTGCTTGGTCGTATCCATCAAATTGGTGCTAAGCAGACATTTTTACATCGTCCAACTATTGGATTAGAAGAGTATCTTTATCGGCCACAAGATATCTTGCTATCTAGCGCTTATATTTCTAAGAAAGTTCAAACTGACCTTAAAGATATTTTAGCCCAGTTAATAAAAACTGTTGAACAGCATTGGCATAACGATTGGCAGCCTATTCGATTACATGCCGATTGCCATGCGGGTAATATCTTATGGCGCGATAATGCAATGTTTGTTGATTTTGATGATTCTCGTAATGGCCCTGCAATTCAAGATCTGTGGATGTTACTGCATGGTGATCGTCAACAGCAACGTTTACAGTTGGATTTATTGATTGAAATGTATCAGGAGTTTTGTGAGTTTGATCATCATCAATTAAAGCTTATCGAACCTTTAAGAGCGATGAGAATGGTTCATCATTTAGCATGGATTTTAGAGCGTTGGCAAGATCCTGCTTTTCCTATCGCCTTTCCATGGATTACTGATGAGGATTTTTGGCGTCAACAATTAACTGAGTTTAATAAGCAAATTGATGCAATTAAAGCTCCTACAATACAGTTAATGCCAATGATGTGAATATAAAGCGTATTAATTGAGTAGTTTTAATAATTCGTTTAAATTAGGCTGGTTTGTGACTAACTTCTCTTTTTTTTGTTTAGAAAGCTGTTTTATTCGGTACTCAAGCCTAAGCGCCATCGATCTGTCACCAATATAGATCCGGTACACAATAGTTAAATCTTTTTGCCCTTTTAGATGCTTTGCACCTTTGTTGGTTTGATGTTGGTGAAGCCTTCTTTCCACATTTGTTGTAATACCAGTATAGAGTGATTTTTTTGCTGTTCTAATAATATATAAAAACCATTCGGATGCGCTATTAGACATAACTAACCAATAATATAAATTCAATTATTTAACCATAATATCATTTTAATGGCATAGCAAATATTCATCACTTTTTAATTAATATTATTCGTACTACTAGTTAAACGTTACTGTTTCATTTACTTTAACACAGATAATGTTTAAGATAAGTCAATTTTTTTGATGTATTCTGGGATAATAAAATTTGAATAACTTTGCAAAAATTATTGAAGTTCAACGTGGCGATATGAAGTTCGCCTATGTGCAAAATGACGAAATCAATTATTTAGAACTTTTTGACCAATTTTTGGCAGAAGAAGGACATCATGAATTACTCGATCCTAGCGATAAATTAGAGCGATATACTTATTTAATCGATCATGATGAATCAAAATTTATTTTTAAAATTGATGGCGGTGTTGAGCACCGTTTAGAGCGTCGTTTAATCGCCAAAATTACAGGCGACTTTTATTTCAATTTAATTCGTAAACTCGCCAAAATATCACTTGATAATGCCGATATTGCTTATGAACTGTATTTGGTTGCTTTCGATCAAAAAACTAAACGCCATTATATGATTTTTAACTTTATCGAAGGGCGCTCTTTAAAGTGGGAAGAAATGAAAGAGTATGGCGAGCAAGTTAAAAACTGTATTGAAAAACTGCACAGTTATAATTTAGTATCTAATGATATTCATGGCGGAAATTTTATCTTAACGCCTGAAGGAAAAATCAAGGCCATCGATTTAACGAACTCAGGATTTATTTGGCTAACTAAAGCCAATGACGCAATCGAGTTGAAAGAACGCTTTGATATCAAAATTAAGGTTCCTTTTTTTGCAATGGCAATTAAAAAGTTTACTCATGGGTTTAAACGATTGTCTCGGAAGATCCGAGGGAAAGAAGATTAATTATTCTACCATTGTGAGAGTTTGTTGATCCTGTAAAGGTTCGAGTGATTATTATTCAGTATAATCGTAATTTTTTAATTAGTGATATCGTGAATTAGTTTCGTTATCACGTATATCACTAAAAAATATCTCGATTAGTTAGAGGAAATTGACGAGCTTAAAAGCCATTTAACTTGTATCTGACATAAAATACATTTATTATAACTAGAGTAAAAACCTTTTTATTATCACAGAATTTAATATTCTGAAAAAGTATGTATTTTTTATTAATAATCTATAATAGAAATAAAAAATGTTTAAGTGGGTAGCTACCTTTTAGGCCATGCCTACTTTAGTATGCCCACCACCATTGGTATGGTATGGTAATTTTGACTTTTTTCTTTATGTCTATGATCCATTTCGGCGCACTCGATTTATAACGATGAATAAGGAAACATCATGAAAACACTAGATCCCAGCATTTACCCTTGGATTGACGCAGCAAAACAGGCGGTTAAACGAGAAAAAATCAAGTTTTGCCACTACTTCAGCTCAATTAAAGAAACAGGCGACCAAGCCGCTTATGATGCCGCTTATCCTCTCTATATAAAGGCTCTACAAGATTTATATGAAGTTGGAATTATCCCCCCAAGTACAGCAGATATAGACGAACTCAAAGCCATTGCGGCTGGTAATTTTCACCCGAAATTTAATGAAGTATTTCCTGATGTAGTATTTTCAGAAGATGATTGACTATTTATTTTATGGCTAATAAATTTATTCTTCCCAAAGATAAGCATGACAGAATTTTCGAGAATGCAATCAAAAATGAATATCTGAGATTTGTTAAACCATCAAATAACCCTGAAGTAATTTTACTCGGCGGACAGGTCGGCTCAGGCAAATCAACAGTAAGAAATGAATACGCCAAAAACAATTTCTTGGTTATTGATACCGATGCTTATAAATAAACTAATTTTACATGGTTATTTCATCTAGTGATAAACTAAAGCTTGGAACAAAAACGTCTAAGAAGTAATTCATTTCAGGACTGTTACGTTCAGATAAAGTCTTTTTTAAACGTTGTTCTGCTAATTTAAACTCATTATTGCCCGCACTGAGCTCTTCAATCGTTTTAAGGTAAGCGCATAATGCATCAGCTTGTTTTACAATACTTTTCTCGATTTCGTCATAAAAATCATCATCAATTAATTTTCTAAAATCATCTTGTAACTCTTTAGGAAGCATATTGATAAGTTTATGCTGTGCCATTTTTTCAATCTTTTTATATTCAACCGTTATTTGTGGATTGTAATACTTTGTTGGTGTTGGTAGATCGCCTGTTATCACTTCCGAAACGTCGTGGTACATTGCCAGCAATGCAATTCTTTCTGGATTAACATTTCCATTAAATTTCTTATTTTTAATTATTGCTAAGGCATGTGCAACAAAAGCGACCTGTAAACTATGCTCTGATACATTTTCAGTTCTTACATTACGCATTAAAGGCCAACGATTAATAAGTTTTAATCGTGATAAATGAGCAAAAAAATGACTGTTATTCATACATTATCCCTTTAATATAAAATAAAAACGCTCCTATTAAAAACAGGAGCGTCTATAATATAAAACAATATTACTTATATTTTATGCAAAAATAAGCTGTTGAGTACCCAATGCAAGTGGCACTATTTGCTCTTCTGTAAATGTGATATATTCCCATGCATTTTGTTTTGCTAGCAATGCTTGCAATAATTGATTATTCAATGCATGACCTGATTTATAACAAACAACTTCACCAATCATATTGTGACCGCTCATATATAAATCACCGATAGTATCAAGCATTTTGTGACGCACAAACTCATCTTCAAAACGTAAACCATCTTCATTAAGCACTTTATAATCATCAACAACAATTGCACAATCTAAACTACCACCAAGACATAAGCCTTTAGATTGTAATGCTTCAATATCACGCATAAAGCCAAATGTTCTAGCACGACTGATTTGACGAATAAATGATTCAGACGAAAAATCTAGTTGATAACGTTGTGAACTATTGTCGATAGCTGGATGTTGAAAATCAATAGTGAAATCTAGCTTAAAACCACTATAAGGTCTTACTTCAGCCCATTTATCACCATTTTCAACTCGAACTGTTTCTTTTACACACAAAAACTTTTTAAGTGCATTTTGTTCAGCAATACCAGCATCAAGCAATAAATAAACAAACGGACTTGCACTACCATCCATAATTGGTATTTCAGGGGCATTAACTTCAATAATAATATTATCAATACCAAGCCCTGCTAATGCAGCATTAATATGTTCAACTGTAGAAATACGAACATTGTCTTCATTTATTAAACAAGTACAAAGCATTGTATCACGCACAGACTTAGCATCCACAGGGAAATCTACATATGGATTTAAATCAGTACGACGGTAAATTATACCTGTATTTTCAGGCGCAGGACGTAATGTCAAGGTAACTTTTTTGCCAGTATGTAAACCAACACCAGTTGCTTGAATAGTCTTTTTTAATGTTCTTTGTTTCACTTTGCACCTACTTTTTTATTTGTTCTTACCGATTTTGACAATAAAAAATCAAATAAGTTCAACTTTACTTTAATTTGCTTGCTTCCGTATGAAAGCAGGAATATCTAAAATCTTATGTTCTTCAAGAGGAGAAGCTATTGGCTCATTAACAACCTTAGCTAATTTATCTTCTTGTTGTCCTAAAGGACTACTTCGGCTAAATAGCTCATTGTGTGAAACTGGTTTAGGCATTTTAACTTCTGGACGTTTATCCATACCAATACCAGTTGCAACCACTGTTACTCGAATTTCATCAGATATATCTGGATCAAAAGTTGAACCAACAACAACCGTAGCATTATCAGAAGCAAATGCTTTAACTGTGTTACCGACTGTTTCAAATTCTTCTAAACCAATATCAAATCCAGATGTTACGTTAACTAATACGCCTCGAGCTCCAGATAAATCAATATCTTCAAGTAATGGGCTAGAAATTGCCATTTCTGCGGCTTCTTCAGCTCGATTATCACCACTAGCTCGACCAGACCCCATCATAGCATATCCCATTTCAGACATCACTGTTCTAACATCAGCAAAATCGACATTGATAAGACCAGGTTTAGTAATCAGCTCAGCGATCCCTTGTACTGCACCCTTTAAAACACCATTAGCTGCAGCAAAAGCATCAAGTAATTTAACACCACGACCTAATACTTTTAATAATTTATCATTCGGAATAGTAATTAGTGAATCAACATGTTTTGCCAACTCAGAAATACCTTGCTCAGCAAAAGCCATACGCTTTTTACCTTCAAAACCAAAAGGTTTAGTAACAACTGCAACTGTTAGAATTCCTAATTCTTTTGCTATTTCTGCAACAACAGGAGCTGCACCCGTTCCAGTGCCACCACCCATTCCTGCTGCGATAAAAACCATGTCAGCTCCTTCGATAGCACTACGAATGACATCTCGATCTTCCTCAGCTGAATTTCTACCGACTTCTGGATTAGCACCTGCACCAAGCCCTTTAGTAACATTAGTCCCGATTTGGATAGTTTGACCTACCTTAATTCTTTTTAAGGCTTGCGCATCTGTATTTGCTGCAAAAAATTCAACGCCTTCAATATGTTCAGCAATCATATGCTCGACAGCATTACCGCCGCCACCACCTACACCAATAACTTTAATGACTGCTGCTGGTTCATCATCTGCAACCATAGGTTCAAACATAACTTATCTCCAAATTTACGATCTGCGAACATTGTACAGATAATCATCTACAATGTCCACGAAGTTCTTGAAATATATTAGCTAAAATTCTTTTTTAAACCATCCGGTTAATCGTTTAGCTATCCCTTTTAATGATGATTTATTATTATCTTTTCCATCATCATTTAATAAACTTTGTTTTCCATAATGCAATAACCCTATAGCTGTTGAACAATAAGGTTTTTGAACATAGTCGGTTAATCCAGATATATTTAATGGCTGACCAATACGCACTTGATTTTGAAAAACTTTTTCAGCGCACTCTACCATTCCTTTTATTTGCGCCGCACCACCAGTTAAAACAATACCTGCTGCTAATTGATATTTGATATTCTGTTTTTTAAGTTCTTCTTGTAATACAAGTAACTCTTTTTGTACCAACGAAAGAAGTTCTGAATAGCGCGGCTCAATTACATCTGCAAGCGTTTGTCGTTGCAATGAACGTGATGGTCTTCCACCTACGCTTGGAACATCAATAACTTCATCTTTACCAATTAATGAGCCTACAGCGCATCCATAACGAATCTTAATATTTTCAGCATCCATTGGCGGAGCGCCAAATGCATATGCGATATCGCTAGTAACAACATTCCCAGCATAAGGGATTACAACTGAATGACGTAACGCACCTCCCGTATAGACCGTTACATCCATTGTACCGCCGCCCATATCAATTACGCAAACACCAAGTTCTTTTTCATCATCCGTTAAAACTGCATAGCTAGAGGCCAATCCAGAAAAAATAAGTTGATCCACTTTCAAACCGCAACGTTCTACTGCTTTCACAATATTTCTAGCCATATCATTATGACAAGTAATTAAGTGAACTTTGGCTTTCATTCTTACTCCAGATAAGCCAATAGGATTTTTAATCCCTTCTTGCAAATCGATAGAATATTCTTGTGCAATGACATGCAAAATACGGTGCTCATCTAAAATTCTGACTGATTTTGCTGTATGAACAACATTGTCAACATCTTCTGCGGTTACTTCTTCATCCTCTATTGGAACCATGCCTATCTCATTTTGACAACGAATATGTTTACCTGAAAGGCTTAAATATACTGAAGATATTTGACAATCAGCCATTAATTCAGCTTGGTCAACCGCTCTTTGGATTGATTTTACGACAGACTCAAGATCGTTCACACCACCTTTATCAACCCCTTTTGATGGACAATGCCCTACACCGATGATGTTAACAATACCATCGGGAAGAACTTCACCAACAAGAGCAAGTACTTTGGATGTACCAACCTCTAATCCAACAACCAATTTTTTTTCTGTTGCTTTCATACTTCAGCCTTAATTTATTCCTTACTGCACCATTTTTTCTCTTTGCACTGAAATGCCATTTTCATAACGTAAATCAGCGGCCATTATTTTTTCATTTTCTGGCATTCTTGACTGAATTTCCGGAAATAACTTGATAAATTGCTGATATCTCTGTTCAATATTTTCACTACCTAATAGTAATTTTATTTCCTGATTTTCTTGGCAAAAACCTGATACACACTGTTTTACCGTCAATTGCCACGCGTTACGTTCATCAGTTATTGCTGTTTTAATATGTAATGCCAACTGATTATTAGCTAATTTTTTAGAAAGATTCTCTAATTTATAATAAGTTTCTAACGCCGATTTTGCTTTACCCTCTGGACCATATAACTTTGGTAGTTTTAAGTTGCTTATACGGTCAAGTGGTACACTAAATACATTGCCACTTTTATCAAGTAAAAATAAGTCATTCCAATAAAGCACAGGTTTATATTCTTCGACATAGACAATTAACCTATCTGGCCACTGTTTACGTACACTGGTTTGCTTCACCCACGGAAATCGCATTACTTCTTGTTGAATATCATTAACATCTTGTCCTATATAGGTATTAGGCAACCCTAGTCCTAAAATAGCTTCCCGAAGATCATCCTCAGTTGTATAGGTATGCTCTCCACTCAATGTTAATTGAGACAATACCATTTGTTCGGGATCATCCATCCAATTTTTAAAACTTTGAACGACCCAAATACTAATACAAATAATCGCAATAAAGAACAAAAATCCTATTAATTGCTCAGTATTACGAAAAATAAGCAGCTTTCTTTTGTTTTTATCGTCCCTTCTGTGTGCTGCTTGCCGAACTTGTTTCATAAAATAAGGCCAATTATAAAGTTGCCAAATTCAAAATTTTAGCAACAAGCTCATTAAATGACCATCCATGTTCTTTTGCCGCCATTGGTACCAAACTATGGTCTGTCATACCTGGAGCGGTATTAACTTCAAGTAAAAAAGGTTTTTGGTTAGCATTAAACATGATATCAACTCTTCCCCACCCTCGACATCCTACTGCTTTATAAGCATCTAACGCTAATTTACGAATTTCTTGTTCTTGTTCATCAGATAAACCGCTTGGACAAAAATACTGAGTGGTATCAGATAAATATTTCGCATCATAATCATAAAATTTAGTTGCGGGTTTAATATGGATTGAAGGTAAGACCTCGTCACCAACAATTGCTACCGTAAATTCTGGACCTGCTAAAAATGACTCAACCATCACTACACTATCATATTTGAAAGCTGCGCTAATAGCTGCTTCCAATTCAGATGCTTCATTAACTCTAGCCATTCCCACACTTGATCCTTCATGACTTGGTTTAACAAACAATGGTAAACCAAGCTGTTTTACTATGGTATCAGTATCAATTGATTGTGATTTTTCAACCATAACATATTCAGCAACAGGTAAATTGAGTGATTTCCACACTAACTTAGTTTTCAGTTTATCCATTGTTAAGGCTGATGATAAAACATCACTGCCTGTATAAGGAATATTTTGATAAGTCAAAATCGCTTGAACAATACCATCTTCCCCACCACGTCCGTGTAAAATAATAAAAGCTTTTGTATAACCTTCTTCTTTTAAATTAGTAATAGAATGATATTTAGTATCAATAAGATGCGCATCAATACCATTTGCCAACAATCCTGCATGTACAGCCTTACCAGACTTAAGTGACACTTCCCGTTCAGCTGAAGTACCACCATACAATACAGCAACTTTATCTACCATTTTATAAAACCTCTTCTGATGATAATTGAGTTTTGGCTAGTTGGCGCGCTATACGGCCAACACTGCCAGCACCTTGTGTAATTAATAAATCACCACTTTGTAATACTTCTTGCATTATTTCGGGTAGCAAATCTAAATCTGAAACATAAATTGGGTCAACTTTGCCACGATTGCGGATAGAACGGCATAAAGAACGACTATCTGCACCCGCAATAGGTTGCTCTCCTGCGGAATAGACATCTAACATAACAAGTGCATCGACTTGAGAAAGCACTTGTGCGAAATCGTCAAATAAATCCCGAGTACGCGTGTATCGATGTGGTTGGAATAACATAACTAATCTTCGTTCAGGCCAGCCGTTTCTTGCTGCTTGAATTGTTGCATTAACCTCACTAGGATGATGACCATAATCATCAACCATCATTATATCGCCACCATCAACATGCGGGAATATACCTAATAAATCAAAACGCCGACTAGTACCAGCAAATTTAGCTAATGCATTTATAATTGATTCATCATCAATACCATCTTCTGTTGCTGCAATTATCGCAGCCGCCGAGTTTAAAGCATTATGTTTACCAGGTGCATTTAACTCAATCCGCAAATCTTGGCGATCAGGGCGACAAACAGTGTAATAGCTTACACCTCGTTCTTGACGATAATTTTTAATGACAACGTCAGCCTCTTCGCTAAATCCATAAGTGATGATTTTACGTCCCACAATCGGTAGTAATTCTCGATTAATAGGATCGTCGTAACACATAATAGCTAAACCATAAAATGGAAGATTATGTAAAAATGAAATAAATGTTTGTTTTAGATTATCAACATTACCTTGATAAGTGTCCATATGGTCAGGCTCTATATTTGTTACAATAGATACCATCGGTTGCAAATGAAGAAATGAAGCATCACTTTCATCAGCCTCAGCAATAAAATAACGGCTACTTCCTAATTGAGCATGTGTTCCTGCCGCCTTAACTAAACCACCATTAACAAAGGTTGGATCGAGTTTCGCCTCAGCATAAATAGAGGTAACCATAGCAGTAGTTGTAGTTTTACCATGAGTACCAGCAATTGCTATACCATATCGAAAACGCATTAATTCAGCTAACATTTCAGCACGTTGAATAACAGGTATACGTGCTGAACGAGCAGCTATTACTTCAATGTTATCTTGCGAAATAGCTGAGGATATAACAACAACGCTAGAATTAATCACATTTTCAGCCGCATGGCCAATAACAATTTTTGCCCCTAATGTTTCTAGATGTTGAGTGACCGCATTTTCAGCAATATCTGATCCACTAATTTTGTATCCTTCATTAGCAAGAACCTCAGCAATTCCTCCCATACCAGCACCACCAATACCCACAAAGTGAATATGTTTGACTCGCTTCATTTCAGGAATAATTGCTCTTAACTTCGCTAATTCCTTTGTATTCACTATTTAACTCCTAAATTATTTTACAGTTCACAGTACATATCATCATTGAGCATATCTATCATCGTTATTTTTTATTGCTCAAATGAATCATTGACTCAAACATATATCTAACCTGAAACATTTTGACAAAAATATTACATAAATTTATGTCAGAAAAGTATTATTTTATCACCGAATAAAGGGCTTCTGCTACTTTTTCTGTGGAATTCACAATAGATAAACTTTTAGCTTTAATTGCCATTTCAATTAATTTGTTACGGTTCAAATTACATAACAAATTGGATAGCGATTCAACACTGAAATCGGATTGTTCTATAATACTTGCAGCACCTATATCTGCTAGTGATTTTGCATTCCAAAATTGCTGACGATCTTTATGCATAAACGGAATAAAAATAGCACCAATACCAACTACTTCAATTTCACTAACGGTTAATGCCCCGCTACGACAAATTACAATATCTGCCCAATTGTATGCATCTGCAACATCTTGGATAAATTCAGTCACTTTGTTATTGGTCATATCGCAATTTTGGTATGACTGAATTACGGAATTCAACATTCCTTTACCTGTTTGATGCCATACTATATATTTATCGGATAATTTTGTTATCACTTTAGGCACAATATCATTAATAACTTTAGCTCCTTGGCTGCCTCCCATGACTAATACTCTAATTGGCCCATCACGATCTTTGAATCTTTCTTCAGGTTTTGCTACAGTTAAAAGATCACTACGAACCGGATTGCCAACTACTTCAGCCTTAGGAAAAGCAGTAGGGAATGCTTGTAAAACTTTAACCGCTATCTTAGCTAGATATTTGTTGGTTAAACCTGCTATACCATTTTGTTCATGTACTACAACCGGTATGCCAAGTGTTTTTGCTGCTATTCCCCCTGGGCCTGAAACATATCCACCCATACCTAGAACAACATCAGGGCGATAAGTTTTTAAAATTTTTCTAGCTTGTAAAACTGCTTTTAAAATTTTATAAGGTGCTTTTAATAATGCCATAACACCTTTGCCTCGTAGCCCTGATATTTCGATAAAATCAATATCAATACCATTTTCAGGAACTAAGTGTGCTTCCATTCGATCGGCAGTTCCTAACCATCTTACCTGCCAGCCTTGCTTCATTAAATATTGCGCCACAGCAATACCCGGAAAAACATGCCCCCCAGTTCCTCCTGCCATAACTAATAATTTTTTCATTATTTTATTAACCTTATTCTTGCTTGGGCTTGTTGTTGTCTAAATTCAAAATCAATTCGGAGTAATATTGCTGTTGCAATACTCATCACAATAAGACTTGATCCACCATAACTAATAAATGGTAGTGTTAATCCTTTAGTAGGCAACATACCAGATGTAACACCCACATTTACAAATGTTTGAAAACCAAACCATATCCCGATTTCACAAGCTAAATAACCAGAGAACAATGAACTTTCATTCAGTGCTCGATAACCAATTGCAAGCGCCTTAAATGTTAGAAAGAAAAGTAATGACAATAAAGCAACTACACCTATATATCCATACTCTTCTGATATAATTGAGAAAATGAAATCAGTATGACATTCGGGTAAATAACCTAATTTCAGTACAGAATTTCCCATACCTTGTCCAGTAACGCCTCCATTACCAATTGCCATTAATGAGGCGACTAATTGATAACCTGAACCTGTAGCATCTTGCCAAGGGTCAAGAAAGGTTAACAGTCGTGTTAAGCGGTAAGACTCATACAAAATCAAACAAATCACTGCGCCAACACCCGTTAGCAAAATAGCGATAAATTGCCACAATTGCGCACCTGCAATAAATAAAATGCCAATAGTGACCATAAATAAAACAATAACAGTACCTAAATCTGGTTGTTTAAGTAACAAAATGGAAAGTATAGTCATAACAACCATTGGTTTAAAAAACCCCCAAAAGCCGCTTTGTACTTCTTCAGATTTACGTGATAAATAACCAGCTAAGAATAAAAATAGCGCTAATTTTGAAAGTTCTGCAGGTTGAAAATTGAATACTCCTAGAGGTATCCAACGAGATGCTCCATTAATCGAAGAACCAATACCTAACACAACGATTAACATAATAATAGCAATAATAAGTAAAACAGAAGCAAACTGTTGCCAACGTTGCATTGGAATATAAAACGTAATAAACATTAAAAATAATGATAGTCCTAACTGAATAAGTTCTCGTTGTGTATAAAAGAAAGGATCGCTTTCATTAAATGCCATTGAAGAAGATGTCACCATGATCAAACCAAAGATCATTAAACCTAACACAGTCCAAAGTAATTGGTTGTCAAATGGTATGTGGGGGTTAACTTGTTTTTTTAACCAAAAGAGTGTCATTTTGTACTCCTTTGAGTATATTGTTCAGCAAGTTGTGCAAACTGTTTTCCGCGTTCAATATAATTCTTAAACTGATCTAAGCTTGCGCATGCTGGAGAAAGCAAGACCACATCATTTGGTTCAACTTTTTGAGCAATAACTTGCATTGCATCTGACAATGTTTCAGTTACAGTTGTTATATGAGGTGCTAGCTTAGCAAGGATAAAACGATCACGCCCAAAACAAAAAATTTCTAGATTTCTGTTTTCAAAAAAAGGGATCAATGGCGAAAAATCCGCTGATTTTCCATCCCCACCTAATAATAAAAATAATTTCCCTTTGCAAACTACGCTATTTAATGCTGCTTCTGTACTACCTACATTGGTTGCTTTGGAATCATTAATCCACTTCACACCATTTTTTTCCAACACTAACTCAAAACGATGTGCTAGACCATGAAATGAAATAATTGTTGCTATACTTGATTCCCGTGAAATTTTCAGTTTATCAACTATAGCTAAAGCCGCTAACGCATTAAGATAATTATGGCATCCCGCCAGTTTCATTATTTTAGTCGCTACTACTGGCTGCTCTTGTGCAATCAAATGTTCAAAGTGGAAATCCAAATGATAATCCCCTTTATTTACACCAAATGAAACGCAGTTTTTTTGTTGGTCAGTCGGAATGGTTAACTTATCATCATGGTTAATTACACAATACTTGGCATTATGATAAATACGTTGCTTAGCCTCAACATATTGCATTAATCCAAGAGGATAACGATCCATATGATCTTCTGAAATATTTAAGATTGTTGCAACTGTAGCTTTTAAGCTCTGAGTTGTTTCTAGCTGAAAGCTAGACAGTTCAAGAACATATACATCGTAATGTTGATTCAATAACGATAATGCTGGCTGCCCAATATTACCACCAATAGCGACTTTAATACCTGCCGACTTAATAATTTCACCAACTAATGTTGTTACTGTAGTTTTACCATTTGCACCTGTAATGGCTACAATTTGTTTACTGTTTTGTTGATTCAATTCACGGCAAAATAGTTCAATATCGCCAATAATTTCAATACCTTTTTTAGCTGCCTGTTGTAGTTCAGGTGTTGATAAAGCAATTCCTGGACTGACTATTATTAAATCAGCATCAAGCAACCAATCAACATTTAATTCCCCTAAATGGCAAGCAACACGTTTGTCTAATTGTTCCATCCCTGATGGCGACTTACGAGTATCAATAACTTTAGGTATAACATTTTGAGCAAGAAAATAGTCTACACAAGAAAGTCCTGTGACACCTAAACCAATAATAACGACATTTTTTCCTTGATAGCTAACCATGATTTGATCCTAATATCTTTTATTAACGTAATTTCAAAGTTAATAAACCTATTACAACTAACATCAATGAAATTATCCAAAACCGCACAATAACACGCGGTTCTGGCCAACCTTTTAATTCATAGTGATGATGAATTGGTGCCATACGGAAAATTCTTTTACCCCGTAATTTAAATGATCCTACTTGTAAAATTACGGATAAAGTTTCAATAACAAAAATTCCCCCCATAATCAGTAATAAAAATTCTTGTCGTAATAAAACAGCAATAATTCCAAACACGCCACCTAAAGCTAGCGATCCAACATCTCCCATAAAAACCATCGCCGGATATGTGTTAAACCATAAAAAACCAAGTCCAGCTCCAATAATTGCAGTACAAACAATCATCAACTCTCCGCTGAATTTAATATAAGGAATATTCAAATAAGCAGCAAAATTGACATTCCCTGTAGCCCATGCTACAAGCGTAAAACCAGCGGCTACAAAAACAGTTGGCATAATTGCTAATCCATCAAGTCCATCTGTTAAATTAACGGCATTACCAGCCCCAACAATAACTACATAAGTTAATAAAATAAACCATAGTCCCAATTGAGGCATCACATCTTTAAAAAATGGCACAACAAGTACTGTTACCGTGCTATCTTTACCATAAACATAAAGACCAAAAGCAACAATTAATGCAATAACCGATTGCCAAAAGTATTTCCATCTAGCAATTAATCCAGCACTATTTTTACGAATCACTTTTAAATAATCATCAGCAAAGCCAACAATGCCATAACCAATTAAAACAAACAAAGTTACCCAAACATAAGGATTGCGTAAATCTGCCCATAGCAATACCGACAAGGAAATTGAGGCTAAAATTAGCGTCCCCCCCATAGTCGGTGTTCCTTTTTTACTTAAATGAGACTCAGGCCCATCATGGCGAATGACTTGACCAATCTGTAATTTTTGTAGCCAGTCAATGACTTTTTGTCCAAAAAATAATGAAATTGCTAACGAGGTTAATAAACCTAAAATAGCTCTTACTGTTAAATAAGAGATAACATTAAAAAAGGTAAAATGTTTAACTAAATATTCCGATATCCAAAGCAACATAATCTTAATCCTGACTCATTTTGAGTTGTTCAATTTGAATTTTTTCGATAACTTCTTCCATTTTTGCACTACGCGACCCTTTAACTAACATTGTTAAATTCGGTTGTTGGCGTAACAGCATTAATAGATAATTCACTGCATCTTGTTTATTATTGAAATGGTGACCCACGCCACTAAACTGGCTAATAAATTGACTTAATTTGCCTACACTTACTACACAATCAATTTTTTCATCATGAGCAAGCTCACCTATTTGGCAATGATATTTTTCAGCTTCTGGTCCTAACTCTCCCATATCACCGACGACTAAAATCCGATAACCAGGTTGTTTTGCCAAGACTTTGACAGCCGCTGACATCGATCCAACATTAGCATTATAAGTATCATCCCAAATTAATTGGGTTTGATTTAATTTTATTGGAAATAATCGTCCTTTTACAGGCGTTAAAGAGGCTAAGCCTTGTTGAATCTGATTCAAAGTCGCTCCGACAGAAAGTGCTAAAGCTGATGCCGCGATCGCATTTGAAATATTATGTTTCCCAACTAGCGATAACATAATCTCACATTCACCTTTAGGTGTATGTAATGTAAATGTTGTATTTTTTTCGTGTTGAATATTACTAGCATAAAATTGAGCGGAAGGATTCGTTAACGAGAAAGTCCAAACTTTTTTGTTTACTAACTGAGTAAACCATTTATCAGAACAACTATCTAAATTAATAATAGCAATACCACCATCAAGCAATCCTTGAAAGATTTCGCCTTTAGCTTTTGCTACACCTTCAAGTGTTCCAAAACCTTCTATATGTGCTTCTGCAATATTATTGATTAAAGCGCTTTGTGGTTTAACAATATTCGTAGTATAGGCTATTTCACCAATATGATTAGCGCCTAATTCTATAACTGCAAACTGGTCTTGTTTAGTTAAACGTAACAGTGTTAATGGCACCCCAATATCATTATTGAAATTGCCTTGTGTATAAAGGGTTTGTCCACAGTGTAGTAATATTGCCGCAGTCATTTCTTTAACTGACGTTTTACCTGATGAACCTGTAAGTGCAACAATTTTAGCTGTACTTTGCTGCCGGATAAAATTAGCGATTCCACCTAAAGCCAAGCGAGTATCCTTAACAACAATCTGTGGTATGGGCTTATCAAGTTTATGATCGACGATCACGGCTATAGCACCATCTTTAATAGATTGTTCAGCAAAAGCATGTCCATCAAAATTGTTTCCAACAAGCGCGATAAATAGCGATTGCTTTATTATTTTTCGTGAATCAGTGCAAATTGTATCAATCACAGCACTTTCATCTTGAATGTAATAACATTCACCATTAACTATTTTTTTTATTTGCTCAATTTCTAATGGAATCATGATTGATTCTCTACTCCTAGAATTTTTTTCACTGTTTCTTGATCTGAATAGTGATATTTGGTATTACCAATTATTTGATAGTCCTCATGCCCTTTACCTGCAATTAAAATGACATCATTAGGCTTAGCCTGCTTTAATGTTTGCGTAATAGCCTGCACTCTATTGGTAATTATGAGTACATTATCAGTGTGATGTAAACCTTGTTGAATATCATGAATAATCTTCATTTCATCTTCAGTGCGTGGATTATCATTAGTTAAAACAATTTTATCGGCAAATTGTTCTGCGATTTCAGCCATTGAAGGTCTTTTTCCTGTATCCCTATCGCCACCACATCCAAAAATCACCCATAAAGAACCTTTACAATGAATTCGACTAGCTTGCAAAGCTTTCTGTAAAGCATCTGGAGTATGCGCATAATCAACAATAACCGTTGGGCTATTTTTTACATGTAAAACCTCCATTCGCCCACAGATTGGAGTCAAAAAAGAAGCCATATTAACAACAGCAAAAAATGGGTAGTTCAATGTTAAAAGTGTAGCTATGGCTAATAACAAATTAGAAACATTAAATTCACCTAGCAATCGGCTAATAATAATGGCATTTCCCCAACTTGATTCCATATGAATTTGGGCACCTTTATCATGATATTCGATCATTGATACACCAACATAAGGTATATTTAACGCCTTGAGTCGACGTAATGATTTTGTTTGACATGATACAGCTGTCACTTGTGGAAGTTTTTCAATCCATCTTTTACCATATTTGTCATCATAATTAATAATTGATTTACCCGCAGCTAAAACTTGTTTGTCTTTTTCATCGGGAGTAAATAACGACCATTTTGCTTTTGCATATCTACTCATTGTCTTATGATAATCTAGATGATCTCGACTTAAATTGGTAAATACAGTAGCAGCGCAATTTAGTCCTTTAACCCGGTCCATAGCAAGCCCATGTGAAGAAATTTCCATCGTTACAACTTTGACCTGTTTCTCTACAAATTCGGCTAATAAGGTTTGCACATCTACTGCTGATAACGTTGTATTAACTGATGGCTCAAGTTCATTATAAATTCCATTACCAATAGTGCCCATTAATGCTGTTTTTTCATTCAATAATGTTAAACATTGGGCAATAAGCTGACTAACAGTTGTTTTCCCATTGGTTCCTGTCACACCAATAACAGATAATTTTTTTGATGGAGAATGATAAAACTCATTAGCAATCAAGGATAGACGCTGTGAAAGTTGGAAAACACTAATTTGTGGAATTATCGATTTATTTTCATGCCTAATATAGTCAATTTTTAAGTCATTTGATTTTCTACTTGCTTCTACTAAGATAACAACTGCACCCATTGAAATAGCTTGTGGAATAAATGCTTGACCATCAACTGTATGACCTTTGATAGCGATAAACACATCGTTTTTTCCTACTTTGCGACTATCTATACGCAAATGATTAAGTGGAAAATCATCTAATTTTAAATTACATCTTCCACCTAATAATTCCAATAATGTTTTAAACGAGTTTGTTGCTAGCATTTTCACCTACTAATAAATAATCATTTGCCCATCAACTTGGCGATCAGGTTTTACATTCATCGTTCTAAGCACACCGCCCATAATGCGACTGAAAACAGGTGCAGAAACTGAACCACCATAATATTGGCCAGCTTTAGGATTATCAATAACAACAACTAGTGAATACTTTGGTGCTGTTGCTGGAGCGATACCTGCGGTATAAGCTAAATATTGATTAACATACCGTCCACCAGATAATTTTTTCGCTGTTCCTGTTTTAACTCCAACACTATAACCAGGAACCGATGCTTTAGTTCCTCCACCAGTAACAGCTACAGCCTCCATTAATTGAACAACTGTTTTAGCATCTTTTTCAGAAACTACACGTTTACCCTTAACAGGTTCTGTGACTTTTAAAATTGATACAGGTCGGTAAATTCCATAACTACCGATAGTTGCATAAGCTCTTGCTAACTGTAATGGGGTAACAGTTAATCCATATCCAAACGCAAATGTTGCTCGCTCAATATCAGCCCATTTTCTGGTTCTATCGGCTGCAATTGAACCACTAACTTCACCACCTAAGCCTAATTCCGTTGGTTGACCTAATCCAAATCGACTATAGAATTCTACAAGATCATCCTGTTGCATTTGTAAAGCTAGCTTACTTACTCCAACATTACTTGATTTTTCTAAGATACCTGCCAAATTAAGCGTTTTTTGATATGACACATCTTTAATTTCATAACGATTAACATAAAAAGGTCTAGTATCGATAATAGTATTTAAGTTAGCAATTTTCTTTTCTAAGGCAGCCATTACAACTAGCGGTTTAACCGTAGAGCCTGGTTCAAACGCATCAGTAACAGCTCTATTTCTCAATAAATTATAATCAATTGATGAGCGATTATTTGGATTATAAGATGGGCTGGTTGCCATCGCTAAAATCTCACCACTATGCACATCAACCAATACAGCTGTTCCACTGTCTGCTTTGTTAAATTGAACCGCTTGACTAAGTTCGCTATAAACTAGTGATTGTAAACGCTCATCTATACTTAATATTAAATCTGATGCTGTTTCTGTTTCTGTCCGTTCTAATTCTTCAATAACACGACCTACTCGATCACGTCTTACAACTCTTTGCCCCGATTCACCTATTAACCATTTATTAAAGCTTTTTTCAATACCTTCAGAACCTTTCTCAGCACCATTTGCATCAATATCTGTTAAACCAATTAATTGAGCTATATTTTCTGCCGCAGGGTAATAACGTTTAGATGTTTTAGCAAACGATATCCCCGGTAACTTTAGTTTTTTTAAATAGTCAGATATTGTTGGCGTTACTTGCTTAGACAAATAAACAAATCTCATTGATGGATTGTTTAATTTTTGCTTTAGCGTTGACATTGGAATATTCAACGTTTGTGCTAATCCTTGCCATCTAATATCATCAGCTTTAACACCACCTTTTTGCACAACAATTTTAGGATCTGCCCAAACATCAAACATCGGTACACTTACTGCTAACGCACGCCCATTACGATCGGTGATCATGGCTCTTGGTGCATCAATTTCTTGGTGACGAAGTGAGCGCTTATTACCTTCAGCAATCAGTTTATCTGGTTCAATAATTTGCAATAATGCCATTCGAGCCATAAGACAAATAATCGCTAAAATAATAAGTCCATATATAATATAAAAACGATTCGGTGTAAAAAACTGTCTTTTACCATTTAACCTATTATTTTTATTTGTTTTTGCAACCTTTTTAGTTTTATTTTTTTTATATTTAGTGGCAGGTTTCATTATTTACTCTTTATTACAATGACTGTTTCATTTTGCTGTGTCACATAAGACATACCTAATTGATTTTTAGCTTTCTCTTCGACACGTTTTGGATCAGCAAGTACATTTTCTTCAATAACTAAATTCCGCCATTCGCTTTCTAACACATCTTGTTCTAATAAAAGTTGCTCACGTTCAAATAACTGTTTACGAATTTGTTGCGTTGTTATTAATACTGCACCAGCAGAAATAATAATCATCACAAGTAATAACAATGAAATTTTTTGATGCCTAAATAAATCCCCAATAATTACACCAAACAAGCTTTTACTCGGTCTTTTTTGAAAATTTTTATCAATATAAGTTTTATCTAGAAAAAAATCATTGTCTTGGTTATTCATTTTTCCTTTCTGCTACCCTTAATATTGCGCTTCGGGAGCGCGGGTTATTATTAATTTCAATAGTATTTGGTTTAATTTTGCCAAGTGATTTTAATTTAGCACTACCATATTGTTTAATTTGTTGTTCAGTTAATGGTAATCGTGTTGGTAAATCTGGACCTTTACTCTGTTTACTAATAAATTGTTTTACAATCCTATCTTCTAAAGAATGAAAGCTAATAACCGCTAATCTTCCTTGATTTGCAAGTACTGATAAACAACTATTTAACACTTGCTCGACTTCTTCCAATTCACTATTAATATAAATACGAATAGCCTGAAAACTACGTGTAGCTGGATGCTTATTTTTATCCTTTCTTGGTGTAGCTTTTTCAATTAAATTAGCCAACTCTAAGGTACGAGTAATCGGAGAAATTTTATTCTGCTCGACAATCGATCGAGCAATACGTTTGGCAAATTTCTCTTCACCAAATGTCTTTAACACCCATGAAATATCGTCTTCATCACTGCTAAGTAACCATTCACTTGCAGTTAAACCTTTACTATTATTCATACGCATATCAAGAGGTCCATCACGCATAAAAGAGAATCCCCTGTCAGGATCATCAAGTTGTGGTGATGAAACACCTAGATCTAATAAGACACCATCAATTTCACCCAATAATTCTAACTCTTCAATATATTGATATAAATTTGAAAACTCACCACGAATAAAAGTAAATCGAGGATCTATTATCTGTAACGCAGTTTGCTCTGCACGCTCATCACGATCAATAGCAATCAATCGTCCTTGTGCTCCTAGTTGTTCAAGTATTAAACGAGAATGGCCTCCTCGTCCAAAGGTACCATCAACATAAATGCCATCTTTTTTTATATTTAATGCATTCACAGCTTCGTTTAATAAAACCGTCGTATGTTGATAATCCATCAATCTTCACTCTTATTAAATAGTTAAACTTTTCAAATTATCTGATAAGTTTTCAATATCGCTTGATAATGCGGTAATATCATCATTAATTTGTTGATACCAACTTGCCTCATCCCAAATTTCAAATTTATTAGATTGACCAACAAACATTATATTTTTTTCTAATTTTGCATAAGTACGCAATGTAGGTGACAATAAAATTCGTCCAGAATTATCCATTAGGCACTCAGTTGCATACCCCAATAACAATCTTTTTATTCTACGTTCAGTTTCAACAATGGTTGATAATGTTGCAAGTTGCTGTTCAATACATTTCCATTCGGACATTGAATAAAGTGTCAAGCATGGGTCGTATAAACCAATTGTGCAAACCATACCTTCAGATAAAGATTCACGGTAGCGAGTAGGAATAGCTAACCGTCCTTTATTATCTAAACTAATTGAAATTGCACCACTAAACATAAAAGTATTTTTCTTTATAATTTATTTAAATTTTAATTAATAAAAATCAACATGTTAATAAAACACTTATTTTTACCACTTAACCCCACTTTTTACCACAAAATTTAATAAATTAATAGGTAGTTGGTTAATTATTTATAAAAGATTGTTTTTATTTATCAAAAGAAACAAAGTTTACAGTAATCACTCTATTTATCTTTTCCATTTGTTTAAGTGCTGTAGAATTGAGAGAGTTTTCCATATCTACTATTTTATTAGTTGAAAAATCTCATTAACAAAAGTCAGGTTATTTAAATCACTTATTCAATAAAAAGGTTAAGTAGTTGTCAATTACTTGCTTAACTAACAGAAATTATTAATATTAAACAACATTCATTTAACATTTTTTTAAAAAAAAGATTAAATTTCACACTAAAATTGTGTACACTTTTTAGCTAAGCTGTCTGTTGCTTGAACTCAGTAATGCTGAGTATAAGATATAAAAAATAATTAAAATAGACAGACTGATTTTAAAATTGGATATAAGGAGGAGGAAAACATGTCAAACGAACTTAATCGTCTTTTAAGTCAACTCGGTGACGGGTTTAGTGATTTAATGGCGGGTTTGAGTGGGGTTAGCCATAATCGCTATACCTTAACGGTTGACGGGCTGGGCGCGCCGATTTCGGTTTTGCATATTGAGGGTGATGAGTCGTTAAACCAGCCTTGGCGTTATGTGATTACTTTTACCAGTACTGATAAAACAT
>NZ_FMWS01000108.1 GCF_900103255.1 Gilliamella bombi
CTTCAGCTTCTTTTAAAATAGTGACGATTTGATGTTCAGTCATTTTTTTCATAATTAACCCCCCCTTTTCTTTTATCATAGAGAATTTTCTACTTTTTTGCTGTACTATTTTAGGGGATAGTTACAGTTAGGAAATTTTTTAATTTTGTTTTAAGGTATAACTCCAACCAAGCATATCTGTCCAACCAAATTTATACAAAGCATCATTCCACTGATTTTGACGTTCAACATCAAATAATTCAGGATGTAGATCAATATGAAGGCTTGTCCCATCTCCTTTTGCCAAAACTTCATCAATTCTTAAATATTTAAAATCACCATGATAACCATTATAATGGCTCTTAATGATCCCTGAACCACCAGTGATAGTACTAAACCCATTGCAACTAATATTCCTAATCTATTAATTCAAATTTGCCAGACTGAGGATTAATTTTATATTTACTCCAATTGTTAGCTGTTGTTGATTCTAAATCATAAGTGAAATATAACGTCCATAAATTATAATCATTCAAATAGTATAATTTTTCTGTAGCTAAACTGTTATTAGGATCGTTCATATATTCATAACATACTATAGAATCTACTCTTTCATTATTTTTATAAGATATTAACTCTATTTCCATAGAATATGGATTGTTAGTTTTTTCTTTTTTCAATTTTAATTCAATATTATTTTTTAGTTTAGAAATTACTATTTCATCATTATTTAGACTATTAAACTGGAGATAATAATCTTTTTTTATTTTTGAAATTGTACATAGCCCCGATACATCTTTTTTACAAGTTTTATTTATAGATAATATAAATTCTTTGCTTGATACCAATTTTTCCCCGTAAAAATTATTATATGATAAAGAATTTTTGTCTATTCCTCCTCCTGCATATACAGTTTTAATATTGTATGTAACAAATATTGTAATCAATAACAGAATTGGAATATTAATTAGATTTTTCATGTTATGTTATTTTATTTCCTTTATAGAACTGTCATCAAAACCTGAATGTAAATGAGAATCATGCAGAATTCCTTTTGTTTCTTGTGTTGCATTATCAAATTTTTTCTTATGCTTTCCTGTTATCTGTTTATTAAAATTAAATTTATGCATAGCATTAATAAATTTTTGTTCATCAACATCTTTTAAATAAAGTGTATCAATACTTTTCCCATTGACATGTTCAGCACTAGGAAAACAAGAACCTTCAGTAAAACAACTTCCTGTTGTAGTTAATTGCAAACCTGTTTCAGCTAAAGCACCGATAAAACCAGCTAAAGCCCCTGGTCCCGTATAGCGTCTTTCTGTGTTAGAAAAAATATACCTAACCGTCACTTTGCCGTTGACATACTGAACTTCATCAGGCATCCTAACTAGCTCAATTTCTTCATCTAATGCTCTATATAATCGCCAAATAGAGCCTTTATCCTTAGAATGCCAGCCATATTCTGCAATATCGCCATTTTTATATTTAACTCTTTTACTTGTAACTCCTTCATTGACATTATCCTTATATTCAATAATATTGGTATCATTTCGGTTCGGTGCACTTACTGTTACACCGTCTCTTTTCTTTTTAGTTGTATGCCAATCTGCTATACATATTTCATGCTCATTATTATCTTTATCATGATAAACGTATTTATATTTTTGTTCATAACCTTTCAGTATTTCTTGTGGTATATGTTTTTCAATTTTTCCGTCATGATAAATATGATAAGTAGCTATGCCTGCGCCTGAAAAATAATCCATCATCGCTACCGGATGAATAAACCACGCCTTGCCGTCTGTGGATAGATTGGTCAGTTTAGGGGTATTGGCATTGCTTTGTTCTGTGCTGGTTGTTTGATTTTGAGCTTGCGCCTGTGCCACTTGTTTCCAC
>NZ_FMWS01000028.1 GCF_900103255.1 Gilliamella bombi
GATGGTGTCAAATCATATTCGGCAACGATTTCACTACGTGATTTACCATGTTGATAAAGACTGACCATTTGCTGTTTAAAATCATCTGTGAATGTTCGTCTTTTGCGTTTAATCTTATTCATATTTGTTCCTTTTTTAGTTGTGATAAGTTTACCTTACCTTACCCCTTAAAAAAGTTGTATGAATTAGTGTAGCCGATCCACGCTAATGTTTATTAGGGTAAGGGTGCCTAATATACCGCTCACCGCAAGATTGATACCAAAAGTTATTTTTCCCGTTTTGACGTTTTGATTAGCGGTTTGTAAGTCTATCTCATTATAGATACGTTCTAATTCATGTTGCGCTATGTCTATTATGCCTCCTGCTTTTGATATTTTTTCGTTTATTTTAGCTTTAGCTCGCTCTAGGGCTTTATCACTGATTTTGCGTAATTTATCAGTGATTGACGCTTTGCCTTGATTGACTTTTTCTATGTTTTCAAGCAGTGTTTTTTGTTTATGGATTAATTTGAAATAATCTTTATACTTTTGCTCCATAAATTGTTTTAAGCTGTATGGGCTTAATGTGCCATTAGTGCCGTTGATAAAGTCAACAAACAAGGCTTTACTGGCTTTATCAGGAAAGCACAGAGTAAATTTCGCTTTTTGCATTTTGCCCAAGTCTGTTTTAATTGGCTTTTCATCAATATCAAAACTTTCTAAAAAGGCAAGCTCGTGCGGGTGATAGACACCACGATGATAAAAACCGCGATGCATTTGGGTTAATAGATTTTGAATTTTTACGATATTTTCTGGTCTAATCTGCACGTTTATTTCAACCGGTAGTGCCCCTAGTCTGGCAAGTTCATCAAATGCATTAAGCCGCATCCAGTGCGATTTTATCGGTTTAAGTAAGGTGTCTTTAGCCAGTGTTGCCTGTTTTTTGAGTGCCGTGCGGTTAAGTAAACTTTCACTATATTTGGTTGATGCGTGAGTTTGTTGTGTTGAATTAGCAAGGTTTGATAATTCTTTATTTACTGCTTCAAGGCTTTTATTCAATTCCTTATTCTTAGTTTCATAAGCTTTTTTTTCGCGCCTGAGTTTTTCTTGTGCTACGGGATCACTCACTGGAATTTGTTTTTTTTGTTGTTCAAGCTCGTCAATTTTTTGTTTATTTTGTTCAATTTTAGCTTCTAGCTCGGCTTTGTTTTTTTCTAATACACTTTTTTTATCGTTTAGATCTTTATCCCCCTTTTTTTCTGCAATTGTTGTAGAAACTGTACCAATAAACTCCGTTGCTTTTGATAACCAATCCTTTGGTGTTATCAATTCGTTAGTTTTTAAGTCTACATAGACCTTTTCGTCACGATCTATTCCTTTAGAGTTGTTATATTCGGTGATGTAATAGATACTTTCAGGATTACTGAGCAGCTCATCCCATAGGGCACTGTCTTGATCGAGTTTAATTTCGGAATGAGTGGTATCGACTAAAATAGATCCAATTTCTGATGCGTGCGCCAATCGCGTCGTTTCGGTGCTAAAATCAAATTCACGTTGCCAAAAATGATTGGTGTTAACGCTTTTGGGTTTGGTTTTGCTAAATTGCGAGACAATGCCTTGTTTACCAAATAACCAACGCAAATAGGTAAAGTAGTCCTGCGACCACTCTTTATGATAATCAACTACTTCTTTATAGGCTGTTTCTAATTTCCCTTTGAAGGTATCAACTTTACCTTGATCTACACAGCTATCAAAATCATTCAGTACTTTGGTTTTATCTTCGCTCAATTTGCCGATTTTTTGGTGCATTCTCGCAGATGTTGGAATACCATTATAGCCGATGGTGTCATTGCCTGAATTTTTTACTTTTTTTATTTCTTCTTTTACGCGAGCGATTTCACGATCAAACGAAGTTACAATTGAAGTTCGGTACTGCTCCATTAACTGTAAAATTACCCGCTTTTTAAACATTACTGGTTGATAATAATTAAATTGATTTTTCAATACTGGGTTGATCGTCTGGATCATGTTTTTTGCTCGTTGTTCATAGATTTTGGTTGCTTTATCTAAATCGTCAAAACCATCGATTAATTCTTCTGCTAAATTCACTTCATCTGTGGTTAATGGTTTTTCGTTAAACATATGCAGGTGCGATACCCGTTGCGAGTTAAGCTCTTCGGCGATACCGAAGGTGTCTTCTAGTACTACACCACAAGATATTGGCCTATTGCCCTGATATAGAAGGTTTGCGTGATTGGCAAATTTTTGCCTTTGGCTTTTTAAGCTGGTAAAGGGATGTGCTGATTTGAAATTCTCCAGACCTCGCTCTCCAAAACGAAACTCAAGCACTTTGCTTTTATCATTATCATCATGTTCATGACTATAACCAAAAATATCTTTAAACGGTACCGCTCGTTTGCCCGTTGCCTCAGACGGTGAGTCTTTGAGTTTTTGTATATCAATTTTGGTAAAACGCGATAACACTTGGCTATCTTGTTCTTTTAGGTAATCGTCAAGGGTCTTTTTAGGCCAAGGTTGTGAAGAATAAGCCACCCAAGCTTGCGTAAAGTCCTTATTATTAAGATTAATAAACGAGGCTGGAATGGTGTGGCAAGCATCTTTACACGCTTTTGATATGGGTCTTGGCTCGGTATTAGTTAGTTCAAGGAAGTTTTTTAATCTTAGTGCGCCGTCAATGCATTCATACACATGAAGTATTCGGCTCTCAATATCATCACCTTGTTGTTGCATCACATAGACATAACCGTTACGCAAAGTGCGAAGTACATAGTCATAATATTTTAATGCTTCATCTGGCATGCGTTGTTTAAAATCTAATGTTTTAGTATAATTCGCCAGTTCTTGATAAGTCTGGTTAACCTGTTTAATTTTATTGAATTTTGTTTTTATCACGGCTTGACGCAGTAAAAAGACTGGTAATCCTGTTCGTTCACAGGCAAGGCAATGACCTGCTGCTTCATCTTTATTTTCTATGGCGGTGTTTGCTGTTTTTTTCATCTTACACTCTTTAATGCTTGTCTTATTCGTTAATAGAAAGTAATTGGCTTTCAAGGTTAATATTGGCGTCAATAATGTGTTTTGACAATGTGCTCGGTGCTTTTTGCGCTTTGGCAATTTGTTCAAGCACGTTAGGATGCTGAGTAAAAGCGGTTTGGTACCTTAAGCCATTTAATCCCCAAAATAAGATATCGGTAGCTTCAGTTAAACCTAATTGATAAGCTTGCTCAACCAGTTGCGTTGATTGCAAAATGACTTGGTTATGGAGTGGTAAATTTTTTTGCTCATCAAATTGCGTTCGATTATTTGCCCATGCCTTAACAAGGGTTCGAATCATTCTCAGTTTTTTTAAGCGCTGACAATACTGAGTGCTCCAACGGTCTGGCGTTTCAAGTTCACTATCGGCCGTGAAACGAATAAACTGCCCAGCATAAATGGATGGGTAATAATAGTTTTCAATTGGAGCAAATTGCGATTTTAGCCATGCGGTGTCTTGGTTGGTAGCAACTTCGTGCAAAAATTGCATACGAAACGGTTCAAAGAAAGGATAATAAGGCTGTTGCAATATTTTAGCGATGTTATTACCTATAGCTATCAGCTGTTTTGCCAATATTGACGGTTTAAGGGGGCTAACAATATAAGCGCAAATATAACGCTTTGACCAAAAACATTCGATTTCGGCCTGTTTACCAATTTCATCAAGGATGGGACTGTCTAAAAATTCATTGGGCTCTGCCAGTTTAATCAGTGTTGGGCATATGCTTGGATCATAATCTAAATCGGTACGTAATACCTGAGTGAGTTTATGTTCACCAAATAGTTTGTCTTCACCAAATTGATTCACTAATGAGTCGTGTGACAATGGGTTTATTGAATTAAGTGCCACTAAATTATCGACTAGTAAATAGCGATATTTGTTAAAGTTATTTTGATTATTTAATTCAGTAATCATTTTTAATCCGTTTCTGCGCAGCGTTTTACATTCAGTTCACTTGAATTTAATCTAATTGTTTTAGATTGGGTTGCCGGTCCCATCTTTTGCAATACATTACATTTAAGATAGATATTATCCTGTGTGCCAAGTTCGATGCCTTCGCTGCTGATTTTGATATAAGAGCCACCGCAGATAAGGGTGAGATTGTCTTTGGCGGTAATGGTAACTTTGCCATCCACACTATCAACTTTAACATCTTGCTTGGCAGCCATATTAAGGTTAGCATTTTGGGCTTGCACCTCGATATCGCCTTGGTTGGCAAATAGTTTCATCCCTGATTTTTGGGCAAATAAACCAAGCGCTTCAGCCGATGATAGGGTGATATTTTTTAAGGCGTTGATATCGGTTTGGTTTTCACTGGTTAAGGTTAGGCAGTTAGCTGTCGATAGTTGGATATTTTCAGGGCTAGTTAGGGCGATGCCTTCTTGCGCATAGGCTAAAATGCCACTTTGGGTTAGCTGAGTTAAGTTGGCTTTAAGTTGGTCTTGGCTGTCGGTATCGGCGCTGTGCGCTTCGGACTGGGTGGCGGCATTTTGTAGCGCTTTAGCAATGGAGAGGGCATTCTCAATTTGGGCAATGGCCGCTTGCATATCAAGCTGTTTACCTTGCGCTTTGGGCTGGGTTTGGGTGGTTAGGTATAAGCCTCTATTGGCGGCAATCGCACCCCATTCATCGGTGCGTAGT
>NZ_FMWS01000059.1:0-297 GCF_900103255.1 Gilliamella bombi
ATTTTGTTAATCGTTTTATTTCACCTTTAATATTACGGCAAAACGTTTTATTTTTACTGTTATCTTTTTGTTTTAAACACTTCCATTGCAAATCTCACTTTGTTGTCAAAATAACGACACTTACAGCTCACTCAAAACCGAAACTTGCTCAAATAATGGGTTTAATCTTATTATCACAATGGATACACGTTGGCTCAGCTAATGCAATACTAACAGCAACTTCGAGTCAGATTATTACAGGAAATGCACCGCAAGTGGTGGCGTTATCGAGTGCAGATAAACATGGTTTTACTGTCA
>NZ_FMWS01000059.1:368-29975 GCF_900103255.1 Gilliamella bombi
AAAAAAATGATAGGTTGTGGCAGTGGCTTTTCAATGCCATTAAAATTGATACTTGAAACAAAAGTAAAAGCGTATTCGCAATATGGTATTCCAAATGAAAGTAAACAGATTACCTTAGCCAAAACCTACCAAATCGCACCAAAATCAGAACTATGTTATGCCAAACCAAATAGCATAATTATTTATCCTGAATATCAATGGGGTAAGCCTGGTGATAATCCAGATTTGAATTATCGAATGTATTGGAATTCGCCAGATGGGCGAACACGATCAAAAGGTGGTGGAGGTTATACTCAAGATTATGTACCAAATTATGGTTTTAGGATTAAACCAGTCGTATCGTCAAAAACATTTCCTACAACAGGCTTTCCTGGGGCTAAATTTCAGTTAGTGATGACTGGTGCACAAACGGATTACGATTATCAATTAATTAACAACCCTGGTGATGGGGTTGTTGTTGATAAGAATGGTATGGTTAAATTAATAAGTAAACCATCAGGAACTGTCACTATAAGGGCTGTGTTAAAAAGAGATGCATCTGTTATGCATGAGTATAGTTTTACACCAATTTCAGTTTGGGCAAAACCTCAAGGCGATTTTAAAGGAGATAGAGCAAGTGGATGGCAACGATGTGGTGGTATTAATAAGCTTCTAAGCGTTAATGAGTTAACAAATGCTCCCACTACCACTATAGAGATCGATCCTGCTATTTTCTGGGGAGGGATTTTTACACGAGCAATTGATGGTTCATTATTTAGTGAGTGGGGATTTATCAATCAAAGATCTTATCCTGATTCTCAGTGGCGTGGCGGTGTTTATTGGACACGAGATCGAGAATCTTCTTCTAAACAATATCATGTATATTCTGATTCTGGGCATATAGGCACGGGAAATGACTCTTGGAATAACTATGTTGCATGTAAGGGGTAATTTATTGTGTAACTTTTTTCTTTATAAAGTTGAGAGTATTGCTTTATTTGTGTAATAAAACCGTATTTATAATACTAAAATTAAAACATTTTTTAGTTGATGGAATATATTATTCATTAACTCAATTTTTAACTGGTGGAGTAGTGCTTTATCGTTATTCCATCAGTTAAAAATTTAGAATGAAAAACAATGTAACTACAATTTAAAGTGCAGTTCCTTTAGTTGGAATGAAAAAATCTTTGATATAAACATCTTCTATTTCTAATAACTTTATTTTTTTATCTATTCCACCAGCATAACCTGTTAAATTACCGTTTGCGCCGATAACTCGGTGGCAAGGAATAATGATTGATATGGGATTATGACCAACAGCCCCGCCTACGGCTTGGCTAGACATGTTTGCTTTGTTTGTTTTAATGGCGATCTGTTTTGCGATATCGCCGTAAGTAATGACCTGACCATATGGAATTTTGCATAAAATTTCCCATACTAAGCTTCGAAAAGGCGTGCCATTTGGCGCAAGCTCTAATTGGTATGGATTCGGTCTTTTTCCTGAAAAATAATCGTCAAGCCATTTTTTTGTTGAGTTAAAAATGGGTAAATTAGATTTTTCTTCTGTTCGTGTATTGAGTGTGTGACCAAAATATTTTTCACCTTCAATCCAAGCCCCAACGAGCTTATTTTGTTGACTGGCTAGGGTTATTAGTCCCACTGGAGATGAATAATTGCATAAATAAAACATATTGGCCTTTTAGTAACATTTAATAAATACACTATTAAATTATGCTTGTTTATGGCGATAAATACTACAAATTTATCGATTAATATTATGAGCTAATAGTAAATGTGGAATATGGCTCATTGGTGAGCCATATATTTTGAAGTTATTTTGCTTGATTTTTGCCTTTTTCGACGTAGCTCATATCTCCAAGGCTTTCAACAATAAATTTACCATCGTCGGTGTAACGAATTTTAGTAACACTTGCGTTACCTAATCCAGCTGTAATTGGTTTATCTTGCCACTCTTGAACCATAGCCATAATTGCTAAACCGTGAGATACTACAAGTACGTTGCCACCACCTTGTGATTTGGCTGATTCAGCTATGGCTTTTAATGATGCTTGCATACGATTTTTTACTTTATTGTAGTCTTCGGCTTCGCCTGATTTCTCAACTGCGGCGATTGCATCCATCATTGTTTTTAGGGAAACCTTGCCTTGAGCCATATCCGCCATTAGCTCTTTATCTGATGCATAACCTAAATGCTGTGCAGCTGGTGTCCACATGTTCGGATCAAAATCTCCTTCATAATCGCCAAAACACTGTTCACGTAAGCCTTCCATTTCATTAATTTGAATTTTATCGCCTTTAGCTTCTAAAACAATGCGAGCAGTTTGTCGTGCTCTACCTAAATCACTTGAATAGACTGAAATAAATTTGACATCTTTCAACCCTCGTCCTAGTTGTTCAGCCACCTCGACACCTGGTTTTGTTAGCGGTGTATCAGACCATCCTTGTGCACGGTGTACGTTATTAAACATAGTTTTACCATGGCGAGTGACATAGAGATAAACATCATCAGCAAAAGCTTGTGATAAGGTTGTTATTGAAATAATTAATGCACTAATTAATATAATAAATTTTTTCATTGTTTTGTCCTCTTTATAATAAATTAAATCGGTAATCAATTACTGTTTCCGCCGAAAGTGAAGGTGAACGTTGGTATTTTCCATGTCTAAGTTTAGGTGTAAGGTCTGAAGCACTGACAGTTTTATAAGACCAACCATATCCAACCTTCGATAGAATAGAAAAATTTTTAAAAGCACCACTAGTTGGTTTCCATATATCAAAAACGTTAATTTCGCCATTTTTTAATGTATTATGTTTGTAGTTAAATTGTCCATAATTCATATATAGACCAGTGCTATTATCTTTAACAAAATCATAACTCATTACTGTTGTTAGTACCAGTTCACCATCACGTAAATAATCTGAGCCAGCAGCGGCAAGACCGTTAAAGCGAGCACGAGTATTTTTACCTAAATGTCGATTATAATATCCGATAGCGTTATGTTTGTTAGCGTCTGTATAGGCTAAACCGACTTTAATACTCCAGTCTTCTTCTTTCCATTCGACATCGGTTGCATAGTGCCATGCGTGATCTTCAAACTCTTTTTTGTTTTGTTTCATGGCATCATAATTGTCAAGAGAATAACTTCCGTAGAATTGTCCGCCTAAGATTAATTTTTGTATTGGTTTATACGATAATTCAATGACATGGCGTCTTAAATAATCTTTAGCAACACCATAAGAATAATCTAAAGTAAGATCTTTATCTTTATAAGCGATTTCAGCTGTTGAAATATTATTAATGATTTTTTTACGATCGGCCGTTAAAAAACGTAATTTTTTAGCGGATTCGCGGGGTAGGGTGCTATCAATATAAGCCAATGAAAAATAAAAGTTATCATATTTTAGAATTCCGCTATAACCAAGATAACTATTGCGGGTAAGATGTTGGGTTGAACTTATGATACCTAAATCCTTCATGCTATGCCAACCAGCTTTCCCATTAAAGTTAATAGCATCATTACCTAATTTTATTTTGGCATAACGTTGGGTAAATTTATTAAATCCGTGAGCGTTATGTTTGTTATAGCCTTTACCATCGTTATAAAGTAGGTTACGGGTCGCAAAGTAATCACTAGCACCTAATCTTATTATGTTATCATAGGTGACATCAAAACCAATCATGTCAAATAAATAACCTGATTTATAATCAAAGCTAAATGCTTGCCCCCAAGCGCTGTGTACCTCTTTAGGTTGGGATGCATTTTCTTTTAAATATTTCCAATAGTTTCGAGTAGAAAATACAAATTTGGTGTCTTTAAAAAATGTATCATCGAGAATTGAGTTGTTGTGGGCTGTTGCATTTGCTAGCATAGAATAACTTGATATCCCTAATAGCATTATTGTGAGATATTTTATTTTCATTGTTCTTTTTCCTAATCGTTTTTATATTAAAAAACCTAAATACCAAATCAGAGAATAATTCTCTAATTAATATTTAGGTTTTGCCTGCCAAAAAGCAGTAACAATCCAATAATTTAAAGTTTTGTTTTATTTTTATGTATATATGTTTTTTATAGTAATATGATTAATTTAAATAATTTATATCTCCATTCAATTAGCTATTTACCTTGTCACATGTTTATAAAAAAATAATAGGGGGGGATGAGTAGCGTCAATCCTCCCAGATTATCTTATGCTTTCAAATTTTCACCTTTTGAGGAAATCACAGATTGATACCAGTAGAAGCTTTTCTTTTTATAACGATTTAGTGTGCCAGTGCCATCTTGATTTAGATCTACATAAATAAATCCATAGCGTTTAGTGACTTCGGCTTTGGATGCACTGATAAGATCTATTGGTCCCCAACTGGTGTATCCCATGACTTCAACACCATCATTAATGGCTTCTCGGATTTGTACTAAATGATCATTCATATAATTAATCCGATAATCATCATTAATTGTATTGTCTGCTTCTAATTTATCTTTAGCACCTAAGCCATTTTCGACAATAAATAACGGTTTTTGATAACGCTCATAAAGTAAATTAAGAAGATAACGAATCCCAATTGGATCGATCTGCCATCCCCATTCGGATGCTTTAAGATAAGGGTTAGGTACCATATCTAAAATATTACCTTTGGTTTTTTGTGACTCATCATCTGTTGCACAGCAACTCATGTAATAACTAAATGAAATAAAATCGACTGTTTCTTTAAGATCTTGTTTATCTTGTTCAGTAATATCAAGCTTAATATGATTTTCTTTAAAGAAGCGATCCATATAGGTTGGATAATAACCACGCACCTGAACATCCCCAAAAAATAACCAACCATGATTTTCTTGATGAGTTTCCCAAACATCTTCAGGTTTTGGCGTAAGAGGGTAAGCCACAGCACCTAATAACATGTTACCAATTTTTGCATCTGGAATGATTTGATGACAGAGTTTAACCGCTCGACCACTGGCAACTAATTGATGATGAATTGCTTGGTAGATTTGCTGTTTGGTGCTGTTTCTGTCCAAACCAACACCAGTGAAAGGTTCATGTAATGACATGTTGATTTCATTGAAGGTAAGCCAATATTTAACCTTATTTTTATAGCGTTCAAAAACAGTTTTAGCGTAACGAGTGAAAAATTCAATGACTTTACGATTTTCCCATCCACCATATTGGGTAACAAGATAATAGGGCATTTCATAATGTGATAAAGTGACTAGTGGTTTTATGTTGTGTTTTGCCATTTCATCAAATAATTTGTCATAAAAGGCTAAACCAGCCTCATTTGGTTGTTCTTCATCGCCATTAGGAAATATGCGTGTCCAAGCAATTGATGTGCGTAGACAAGTGAAACCCATTTCAGCAAATAGAGCAATATCTTCAGGATAGCGATGATAAAAATCGATAGCTTTGTCTTTAATACTAGCAATATCAGTTTCATTGCGATTGATGATGTCACCAAATAAACCATTTGGCGTACAATCTGATGTAGATAAACCTTTGCCTCCTTCACGGTAAGCCCCTTCAACTTGATTAGCGGCAATGGCACCGCCCCAAAGAAAATCATTAGGAAATTTTGTTGACATGTTTTACTCCTTATTTTGGGATAACGCTAATAAAGCCTCTCCGCTTTGAATATTATCTTGTTCAAAGATACATTGTATATCTTGATAACTATCACTATTAGTAATGATAATTGGTGTGGTAACTTCAAAACCAGCTTGCTTAATTGCCTCTATATCAAAACTGACTAGCAAATCACCTTTTTTTACTTTGCTACCAGCTTCTACGTGAGCTTCAAAATGTTGACCATCTAATTTAACGGTATCAATACCGATATGAATTAATATTTCAGCTCCAGATTCGGTTTGAAAGCCAATTGCGTGTTTAGTTCGAAATAATGACACAACTTCACCATTATCAGGTGCAACAGCTTGACCAACAGTTGGAATGATTGCAATACCTTTACCCATTAATTCACTGGCAAATGTTGGGTCATTAACCTCGCTTAGTGGTGTGACCTTTCCTGTCATTGGACTAAAAATAGTGATGTCATCATTATTGATATTTGTTTGGTTGTTGTTGCCTTGGCTATTTGCTTGATCCTCCTGAATATCGTTTGGTGATATCATGCTGATTTTATCTTTTGATATACCAAACAAATAAGTCGCAATTAAGGCAATAATAAATGAGATAACACAAGCAAAAACAACTGCATAAAATTTATCGTCAATACCGTGTTCTGGGGATATTAATTGTAAAAAAGAGAAGACATTAATAAAACTGAAAGAATAAATCACACTATGGTAGCAACCAATAATCGCACCGCCAATAATTGCCGATAAACAACCAATAATAAATGGTCTTTTTAGGGGTAAGTTTATACCGTAAATAGCGGGTTCAGTTACGCCAAAAATACCAGACAGTACAGAAGAGCTTGCTAATGCTTTAAATTGTGGATCTTTTGCTCTGAGCATAACAGCAAATACAGCTCCAACTTGTGCAAATACCGCAGGAAATAATATAGGTAATAAAAAATCTTCATGATTTGTTGCTACATTGTTTAAGCAAAGCGGAACAAGTCCCCAATGAATGCCAAAAATTACCAGAACCTGCCAAAGTGGCGCTAAAATCATTGATGCAATAACTGGATTAAGTGCATATAGATATTCAATTCCACTTGCTATATAACCGCTACCATAAGTTACTGCTGGGCCAATAAGTGCAAAGGTTAATGGTACTGTAATAACAAAGCTAAGTAATGGTGCAATAAATTTTTTAAAAGAATCATGCATGATTTTATTAAAGTTTCGTTCTAGTAACGAATAAAACCACGCTGCTAAAATGATTGGAAATACAGATGAAGCATAAGGAATTAAGTCAATTGGAATACCAAATAAATGCGTTTCTAGTAAAAACTTACCTTGCGGTATCATGTTACTAACACTAGGGTGAAGCAACGATCCGCCAATTGCTAGTCCCATATAAGGGTTACCACCAAATTTTTTAACGGCAGAAAAGCCTAAAATCATAGGTAAGTAATAGAGTGGGGCGTCGGATATAGCGTCTAAAAAATTAAAAGTTGAGGTGTAGCGCTGAACGACATCCATTGTTAGTAATAGCGCAAGTATTCCTTTTAAAATACCGCCTGCTACCATAACGACTAATACAGGAATAAAAATATTTGATACTAAGTCGATCAGTTTTGATAATATGCCCGATTTTTTATTTGGTTGTGTATCTGTGTTGGTTGTTTGATCTAAATTAGTTAACTGCATAATGTCACTATAAACATCAGCAACATTATTGCCAATTACAACTTGAAATTGCCCACTATTTTGTACAACGGTTATTATGCCTTTTCGTTTTTTTAAAATTTCGGCATTTGCTTTAGTTTCATCTTTTAGTGCAAATCGTAAACGGGTTGCGCAGTGTACTAGGCTGATGATATTGTTCTTCCCGCCAACATGTTGAATTATTGATTCGGCAAGTTCTTTGTTTTTCATACCTTATCCTTATTTTTGAATAAAAAAAAACCTAGCCCCCCAATAAGTTAGGGTTCTAGGTTTTGCTTACAAAGTAAAATAGATTTAACTTTGCAATAACAATCCAATTGATGATTGATTTAAACTAGCATAAATTTTAAAAAATAGGTAAGACTTATGTAATAATAATTATCAAATTGTGATTCACTTCACATTATATTTTTTTAAGTTCAGTGCGTAGCCTTTCAATATGAATGGTTAAATACAAGCTTTCATCATCAGAAAGTGGATGTTGATATTGTTGTATTAAATGTAAATCTATCTGTTTAGTACAAAGATAGGCTAGTTCGTATTTTTGTCGTACTAATTCATACAAAGAATTATCTTGTTGTGTTTGCTTGCTGTGGCTTAAAATACGGTGAGCAAAAAATTTTAAATGAGTAACAAAACGTTGATAAGATAGGCAATTTTCGTCATATTCAAAGTTAAAGTGATATTTCACTATATTAAGAATTTCGTGCATGATTTTAGTCATATTAACAATATTGGGCATTGTGTCATTTAATTGCGCATTGATAATATGAAAAGTAATAAAACCAGCTTCGTCTTCTGGTAATTCAATTGATAATCGTTCTTTTATTATTGATAAGGCATACAAACCGATTTGAAACTCTTTAGGGTAAAACTTTTTGATTTCCCATAGAAATCCATTAGGAATATCAAAACCTTGTTTATGGCGCTCAATAGCAAAATGGATATGGTCGGTCAGCGAAATATAAATGCTGTCTTGTAATTTGCCATCTATGCATTGTTTTGCATGATTAATAATAATTTCAGATGTGGTTAACACTTCAAAAGGAATCTTTGAAAGCAATTCTTCAAATTTAGGGTATGTTTCTTTATTATCGAGTGAAAACTGCTTCTCTATGAGACTTGTATCAATTAAGTCACCTTCACGTTTTTTAAATCCAATTCCACGACCAGTAACAATTAATTCATTACCTTTAGCATCAAGTGTAACAATAACATTGTTGTTTAATATTTTATAAACTTTCATTGGGTATGATTAATTATATATGTCTATTTATTATGAATAGTCATAGAAAAATCGGAAGCAAAAATATAAAGAAATGTGATAAATATCATATTTTAAAAAATATTGTTTTTCTTTTACTATAAAAAAGCCCCGATAGGGTTAATGTATCGAGGCTGATTAGTCTATTATTTTATTATTGTGCTAATAATTTATTCATTGTTTGAATAAATTTACTTGGATCGCTAAGTGAACCTTTTTCAGCAAGTAAAGCCTGATCTAGTAGTAGTTCTACCCAATCGTTAAATGCGCTTTCATCTTGCGTATCAGCAATACGTTTAACCAGCTTATGATCTGGGTTGATTTCAAACGTGTATTTGATTTCTGGTGCTTTTTGACCTGCTGCTGCAAACAATTTAGCCATTTGTGTGCTCATTTCGTCGGCAGCAGTGGTAACAATCGCAGGTGTATCAGTTAAGCGATGCGTTAATTTTACTTCTTTCACTTTATCGCCTAATGCAGTTTTAACTCGTTCAATAAATGGCTCAAGTTCTTTTTCAACTTGCTTTTGCTGTTCACTATCTTGATCAGCTAATTTTTCGATTGATTCGTCTGATTTACTGATAGATTGGAACTGTTTGCCATCAAATTCAGTTAAGTTACTCATCATCCATTCATCAATACGATCGGACAATAACAATACTTCAATACCTTTTTTACGGAATAGCTCAAGATGAGGACTATTTTTTGCCGCACCATAGCTATCAGCGGTAATATAGTAGATCTTTTCTTGACCTTCTTGCATTCGGCTAATGTAATCTTCTAGTGATATTGTTTGCGCATCGCTATCGCTATGAGTTGACGCAAAACGAAGTAATTTTGCAATTGCTTCACGGTTGGCAAAGTCTTCACCAGTACCTTCTTTTAATACTAAACCAAATTCATTCCAGAATTGTTGATACTGTTCTTTATCGTCTTTAGCAAGTTTTTCAAGCATTTGTAACACACGCTTAGTACATGCATTACGTAAGTTTTGTGTGATTTTGTTATCTTGCAAAATTTCGCGCGATACATTTAATGGCAAATCATTTGAATCAATTAAGCCTTTTACAAAACGTAAATAGTTAGGCATAAATTGTTCAGCATCATCCATAATAAATACACGTTGTACATACAGTTTTAAGCCGTGTTTATTATCACGATTCCACATATCCCAAGGCGCTTTTGCTGGAATATAAAGTAAGCTAGTATATTCTTGTTTACCTTCAACACGGTTATGACTCCAACTTAATGGATCGGCAAAGTCGTGTGATAAATGTTTATAAAACTCTTTATATTCCTCGTCAGTCACTTCTGATTTACTACGAGTCCAAAGAGCTTGTGCTTTGTTAACTTTTTCCCATTTGACTTCTTTGCTTTCTTCATCAGTAGTTTGTACTTCAACAGGAAGTGAAATGTGATCAGAATATTTGCTGATAATAGAGCGTAAACGCCAATCGTCTAAAAACTCTTTTTCATCTTCTTTTAAGTGTAAAGTAATTTCTGTACCACGGGTTTCTTTATTATCATCAGATATAGTATATTCACCTTCCCCTGTTGACTCCCACATAACTGCTTCGTCAGCTTTTGCGGTGGCTGCGCGCGTTCTAACAGTGACTTTATCGGCAACGATAAAAGCAGAATAAAAACCTACACCAAACTGACCAATTAATTGGCTATCTTTGGCTTGATCGCTACCAATGGACTCTAAAAATGCTTTGGTACCTGATTTAGCAATGGTACCTAAGTTTTCAATCACTTCATCACGAGTCATACCAATACCATTATCGGTAATAGTCAAAGTGCCTGTTTCTTTATTAGTTGAAATGCGCACACCAAGTTCACCATCGCCAGCATATAGATCTGGATTTTCTAACGCTTTAAATCGAAGTTTGTCGGCTGCGTCGGATGCGTTTGAAATAAGTTCCCTTAAAAAAATCTCTTTATTTGAGTATAAAGAGTGAATCATTAAATGTAGAATTTGTTTAACTTCGGATTGAAATCCACGAGTTTCAGTGCCATGCTTACTCATTGACTAGTTCCTCTATTATATTTAGTCATTTCAATTAATTCTAATGACGAAAATGATTTGTTATTAACTAACTTTTATCATTTTGCTCATTTAATAGTGCATTGCCAGTTAGATTAACCGAATAAAATTAACATAATGGTTTGATTTATTGATGTATTGCTATATGGGAGTAAAAAAGCAGATTTCAATAGAGGTTAAGACATTTATTCATTGTTTGGTTATTTTTTGTTAAAAATGCAAAAAGAGAGCAAAAAAAAAGCCTTGAAGGGATTAAGGCTTTTTAATTAAAGGTTATTTTAAATTAATAAAAATTACATAAATCCATAAACAAGAATTAAAATAACAGCAGCTGGAATAACGAATCGTGATAAAACAGTCCAAATGCTAAACCAGAAATTATTTAAATTTAATTCTTCGCGGATGCGTTTTTGGTTCATCATCCAAGCACCAAATATCACAGTACCTAAACCAGTCACAGGTAACATGATTTTACTTGTTAAATAGTCTAATAAATTAAAAATGTGTTTATCAAAGAGTTTAACATCTGACCATAAGTTAAAGGATAACAAACAAGCAATACCCAAAGCCCAAATGACGATACTACTTGTAATGGTTGCTGCTTTTCTGCCTAGTGGAGTTTTTTCTTCTAATAATTCAACGGTTGGTTCAAGTAATGAAATAGAAGACGTTAATGCTGCAAAAGTTAGGAATACAAAGAACAATATACCTAAAATCGCACCCCCAGCCATGTTACCAAATGCAATTGGTAGCGTAACGAAAATAAGGCCTTCTCCTACTGCTGGAGGTAAACCGTTAGCAAAAACTAAAGGGAAAATAGCTAGACCAGATAATACGGCAACAATAACGTCTAATATCACAACTGTACGCGCGGTTGACAATAAGTTGACGTCTTGTCCTAGGTATGAACCGTATGCCATCATAATACCCATACCTAACGATAAACTAAAAAATGCATGACCTAATGCCGCTAAAATAGCCTTGCCATTTAACGCTGACCAATTAGGTGAAAATAAAAACTCACATGCAACACCAAAAGATGGACCGCTAGCATAGGCCGCATAGCCAACAAGAATTAATAATAAAATACCTAATCCTGGCATCATCAGCTTGCAAGCACGCTCTAAACCAGCACCAACACCTAACGCAACGATAAGTGCAGTGATGGCCATAAATATGGTATGCCAAGTTAATAAATGGCTTACGTTACCACGGAAATCATCAAAAATTTGCTGAGTAATTGCACCATTTGCTCCTTCAAATGAGCCTTTAGCTGCTATAAAAATATAATCGGTCGCCCAACCGCCAATAACGCTATAAAATGATAGGATTAAAAAAGAACCTACTACACCAATAATACCGACCCAGCGCCAAGATTTTGAACGGCCTTCTGAAACAGCTACATCTTCCATTGTATGAATTGGATTTTTTTGCCCTCGACGCCCAATTAACCATTCTAAAACTAAAATTGGCAAGCCAATAACAAACATAAATAGTAAATAGGTAAGCACAAACGCAGAGCCACCCATTTCACCAGCCATATAAGGGAATTTCCAAATATTACCTAACCCAACAGCAGAACCAGCCGCGGCAAGCATAAATCCCATGCGCGAACTCCACTGTGAGTGACTTTTTTTCATAGTACCCGTACTCATTAATATTGTTTCCTTTAATCTTAATTAGTTTAATTTAGCGTTGTGAAAAAAGTGTGTCATTTTATAAATGAAATTTTAATCATGCCATGAAATACTTCTATAAACAAGATATTATGCAAGTTATTGGTTATATCCGTATAAATTTTTAGCGAGTATCGATAGGAATGTATCATATTTATTTTTAATAACGATTATACTAATCAATATGTCATATTAAACATTTTTAAAACACTCAAAAAGAAGAAATCTACAATAAAAAATTACAACATCGCCAATTAAAGGCAAAATCAATTATATTTGTTAAAAATTATGATATGTTTTGAACTAAATAAATTCATTTAAGAACGATACCTTCTCACTGTCTTATTAATTGACGTAATAATCTTTTTGTAGGATAAATTATAAAGTAAACGCAGTGTTTAATATGTTATTTTTTTGATAAACAAGTTTAATTAGGCCGATTTATTGATAATCACAAGAACATAGCATATAGTTAATTTTAGATTTTACTGATATCAAAGAGCTACTATGTCACAAAACATCGACCAAAATGAAATTGACAAATTTTCACGACTTGCTGCCGATTGGTGGAACCCAAATGGTAAATGCAAACCGTTACACATTATCAATCCACTGCGTGTGGATTATATAAAACAAAAATGTGGATCACTAACCAACAAACTTGTGCTTGATGTTGGCTGTGGGGGAGGGATATTATCTGAAAGCCTAGCCAAATTAGAGGCAAATGTTACCGCCATTGATCTTGCTGATGAATCGCTTACCGTTGCCAAAATTCATGCCGAACAAAATGGCCTTACGATCGATTATCAAAAGCAAACGGTTGAAAAACATGCACAACAACATCCTGCCAAGTATGATGTCATTACTTGTATGGAGTTATTAGAACATGTACCTGATCCTTTTTCTGTCATACAAGCCTGTGCAAAATTGCTTAAACCAGGAGGTAAACTATTTTTATCGACTATTAACCGTAATCATAAAGCAAAATTGTTATTGATTTATGGAGCAGAATATATTGCTCGCTTAGTGCCCAAAGGTACGCACGACTTTAATCGCTTCATTCGCCCATCAGAGTTAATGGCGTTTGTTGAGCAAGCAAAATTAGATGTAGAGGCTATTATCGGTATGGAATATCTTTTATTTAAAAATCAATTCAAATTAAGTCCAAATGTGGATATAAATTATATATTAATGGCACAGAAATCAGATTCATTTTAAAAATGTGATCAAATTCTCATTTTAGATATTTCCACCTGTATTTTTTTAAAATTTCTCTATAATTTAGCATGTTACCGATAACAAGGGATATTTTATTTTAGAGGACCTATTTATGCCGTTAATAATAATTGCTATTGGTGTAGCACTGCTACTTATTTTAATGTTACCACTTCGAGTCAATGGTTTTATTGCTCTAATTCTAGTTGCGCTAAGTGTTGGTGTAATGGAAGGCATGCCAGTTATGGATGTGGTGAAATCCATAAAAAATGGAGTCGGAGGTACGCTTGGTAGTTTAGCCTTAATTATGGGCTTTGGAGCAATGTTGGGAAAATTATTGGCCGATTGTGGTGGAGCCCAACGTATCGCAACAACGCTAATTGAAACATTTGGTGACAAGAAAATCCAATGGGCGGTTACACTTACCGGTTTTATTGTTGGTTTTGCACTTTTCTATGAAGTTGGCTTTGTTCTGTTATTACCATTAGTATTAACTATTGCTGCCACGTTACGTATATCGCCACTATATATTGGTATTCCTATGGCTGCGGCTTTATCTGTGACCCATGGCTTTTTACCTCCTCATCCTGGTCCTACAGCTATTGCTGAAATTTTTAAAGCAGATATGGGACGAACCTTACTCTATGGTACTATCATCGGTATCCCAACGGTAATTTTAGCTGGGCCTGTATTAGCAAGATTACCATTTATTCGCGTAATTAATCATCCAATTGAAGAAGGCTTATATAATTCTAAAAAATTTACTGATGAGCAAATGCCAAGCTTTGCAGTCAGTGTTTTTACCGCTTTAATTCCAGTTATTTTAATGTCAATTCGTGCGGTTTGCGATATGACTTTAGATAAAGGACATGCAGTGTTACCTTATGTAGAATTCTTAGGTGATCCAGTCATTGCAACTTTGATTTCTGTATTAGTTGCGGTATTTACATTTGGCCTTTTACGTGGACGCTCCATGGCTGAAGTTAATACTACTCTAGTTGATTCAATCAAAATTATTGCCATGATGTTATTAATTATTGGTGGAGGCGGAGCATTTAAACAAGTGCTTGTTGATAGTGGTGTAAAAGTTTACATTGAACAAATGATGCATTCATCGAATATTTCACCTATCGTAATGGCTTGGTTAATTGCGGCATTGCTTCGATTAGCGCTTGGTTCTGCGACTGTTGCAGCGTTGACAGCAGGAGGCATTGTGTTCCCTCTTATTGCTTCAACAGGAGTAAGTCCTGAACTGATGGTTATTGCAACAGGAGCTGGAAGTGTTGTATTTTCGCACGTTAATGATCCTGGATTTTGGTTATTTAAAGAATATTTCAATTTAAGTATTGCTGAAACCATGAAATCTTGGTCACTATTAGAAACTACAATTTCTGTTTGTGGATTAGTAGGATGCTTAGCTATTAATATGTTTATTTAATAAAACATTAAGAGCCGATTTTTTATCTCACCAGTTTTATTTAATTGGTGAGGTGTTTTCAATGTATCTTCACTTATATTTAATTCTATTGTATTTTTATTTACTTTTTTATTTCAATATAGAATAAAATTTTCCTAGCCTTTTAAGTTAAAAGTAAGTAGAATGTCTCGGCAATATTTTATCAACAATTTAACTCAATGGTGAATATTGTCATGTCCCGTATAGTCAAAGAAGCTCTCACGTTTGACGACGTGTTATTAGTTCCAGCCCACTCAACTGTATTACCTAACACTGCTGATATTAGTACTCAATTAACCCAAACCATCAAGCTCAATATTCCAATGATTTCTGCCGCAATGGATACTGTAACTGAATCTGATTTAGCTATTGCACTTGCTCAAGAAGGTGGTATTGGGTTTATTCATAAAAATATGTCAATTGAAAATCAAGCCAATCATGTAAAACATGTTAAGAAACATGAAAGCGGCATAGTACAAGATCCTGTATCAGTTCTACCAACTGCAACTATAAAGCAAGTTATCGAACTAGCTAAAGAGTATGGTTTTGCAGGGTTTCCAGTTGTGACTGAAACTCAAGAACTAGTTGGCATTATCACCGCACGCGATGTACGATTTGCAACGGATCTTTCTTTACCTGTTACTGCGGTGATGACACCGAAAGAACGCTTAGTGACTGTAAATGAAGGTGAACAACGTGAAATCGTGCTGCAAAAAATGCACGAATACCGGGTTGAAAAAGTCCTTGTTGTTGATGGTCGATTCCACCTAAAAGGTATGATTACCGTCAAAGATTATAACAAAGCTGAACAAAAACCTAATGCTTGTAAAGACAAACAAGGTCGTTTGCGTGTTGGAGCAGCTGTTGGCGCAGCCGCTGGTAATGAAGAGCGGATTGCAGCATTAGTAGAAGCAGGTGTAGATGTATTATTGATTGATTCATCGCACGGCCATTCAGAAGGCGTACTTGAGCGTATTCGCCAAGCAAGGAAGTCCTATCCAGATTTACAAATTATTGGCGGTAACATCGCCACAGCAGAAGGAGCTAAAGCCTTAATTGATGCAGGTGTTAACGCCGTTAAAGTAGGAATTGGCCCCGGCTCAATTTGTACAACACGCATTGTAACTGGTGTTGGCGTACCTCAAATTAGCGCCATAATGGATGCTGTCGAAATTGCACAAAAACACAACATTCCTGTTATTGCTGATGGTGGAATTCGATATTCAGGTGATATTGCTAAAGCTATTGCAGCAGGTGCATCTTGTGTAATGGTTGGCTCAATGTTTGCAGGTACTGAAGAAGCGCCAGGTGAAATTGAACTATTCCAAGGCAGAGCATATAAATCATATCGTGGAATGGGTTCGCTTGGTGCAATGACAAAAGGATCTTCTGACCGTTATTTCCAAACTGACAATGCTGCTGATAAACTTGTGCCAGAGGGTATAGAAGGTCGTATTGCCTACAAAGGTTTACTAAAAGAAATAGTTCATCAACAAATGGGGGGATTAAGATCTTGTATGGGATTGACCGGTTGCGCAACAATTGATGAGTTAAGAACTAAACCTAAATTCTATCGCATTACTGGTGCTGGAATGAAAGAAAGCCATGTGCACGATGTACTTATCACCAAAGAACCACCAAATTACAGAGCTGGAGCGTAAAAAAAAGAAGAGGGATGCTTCCCTCTTTTTATGTACTGATTTAATGCCGTTTACCAATAAAGCGAACATTTAAACAAACATAATAATTGCTATCTAATATCTTAAATGGAGTAAATAAAGGTTATTTGGAAAAATTATCTTGTTTTTAGAGTTAATTCTAAATTTTGTGTATTTGCTAATTAAAGGTGAAAGGCAATTTAATCACCGAATTTTATATTAAAAATACTCGAATATTGAAATTTCATATTAATTTATTCACATTGGGTAAAGTCCTGTAAATGATAATGGGTGAAATTTAATAAGTGGCTATTCAACTTAAAAGCTTACTATCTGGGAAAAAGATTACGGCTACACTTTGCCTTATTTATAACCCTCCTTATTTCAATTTGCTAAGCGCTAAGGCGATATCAGATCTCAATAAAACTAAACGGTCTGGACTTCTGAATTATTTTTACTCTCTGCAATATCAGAATGTACGATGATTATTTGCAATGAAAGCGAGCAAAAACAAAATAGGGACTATCTTTTAAAGATAGTGCACGTATTAGTAAAACATCGATTCAACATTGATTATTTTATTGTGTTTAATAGACTTTGTTGTGTCTTTAATAATATCACATAGTAAAGTTGCAGACTGTTGTCCCATTTTAAATAATGGTTTATTAATTCTGCATAAATTATCTAATTCATTATATTTAAGTTCTTTAGAAGCGCTAAAATACGAGATAGTGAGCGGTTTAGTTAGTTTGGATTTACTTTCATTGGCTTGATGTAACGCCCCTAAAACCATGCTATCAGGAGATTGATTGTGTAGATCTTTATAATAAATTTCATCTAAATAGGTTAAGCTAAAATTATCGGCACAAATGACTGCTGATGGCAATTTACTTCCGTTTATTAATTTTTTTATAGCTGATCTGGCATGTTGATAAGTAAAGCAACCTTGAATAATATATCGAGGCTCAATAACAATATTGGCACGTAGCAATGCTTGTTTATAACCTTGTAGCAAAAGTGCTGAACTTATCAATTGGTCATTATTAAGTAAAATAGCAACTTTGGTATGAGAATTTTCAGTTAAATATTTCGTCATTTGATATCCGATCAATAAATGATCAAAGTGAACGCAAATAAAATCAAGCGAAAAGTGATTAACTAATACAATGGGGGGTAATGTATCTTTATAAGAAACCAGTGTTTTTAAATATGGAGCATCATTGATAATTATAATCCCGTCAAATGCATTTTGGGCTACATAACGAATAATATGATGGATATCGTTTCTATTATTATAAGGAAACTGCAAATAAAATAGTTGATACTGTTCTTTTTTCAAAGCTTGTTCTAAACCAAGATTGATTAAACTTTTTGAAAAAAGTTGATTATCAATAATTAATATTTTTCTACTATTATGTATTGATTGAAAGGGTTTGAAATTTTTTGATGTATCTATATTTAATTCTTCAATAGCTTGATAAACGCGTAGTTGAGCTTGAGGAGAAGTTAAATGTGGTTTTTTTAATACTCTTGAAACCGAAGCAACTGAAATATTAGCTTTTGTAGCAATATCCGATAGAGTGATTTTTGTCATATTAACGAATAAATTTTGATTAAAGTGGCTTATTACTTTACGGATATTAAGCTAATTTGTAAGGGCTCAGATTTTGTTTTGTCGATCTGTGTTCCAAAATATTTATCAAAGATATTAAAATCAGCTTAGATAAATATGAGTTCTCAAAAAAATACTGAAACAAAAAAGTTGATTACTAGAAAATCAGGTAAAAATTTGTGTTTTATTATTAATAAAAAAGATAGAATTGAGTCCTTATGAGATAAGGAAAGAAAAAGGAACCTTATATGATAAAGAAATTTTTACTTAGTACAATTTTGTTTACATTTAGTTATTGTGCTTATGGTCAATTACTTGATATCAACCCTAAATATCGTGGTGATCCTTTTTTTATTAGTGTTAATATGCAGCAATTGAAGCAAGATTGTACAAAAAATGAAGATGAATATAATCAATTAAATAAGCAAGACAAGTTAAGATATGATAATCGTTGTCCGTTGAATAATTTAAAATTTGATTTTAAACAGTTAGATAAATTGATTAATGATGATCCTTTTGTCTATAATGGTAATGATTTTCAACTAAAATTGAGCATTAACCCAATTAATCCTAAGATCAAAAATGAGGACGATTTACCTAATTTGGGGCGAGATATTACGTTATCTTTAATTAGCAAAAATCAGGTAATAGATAAACTTTTTTTAGCAAATAATTCTTTTTCTAATAATCCTAATCTTTGGAATGGCTATCAGCATTACTATATTGCTCCAAGTGGCGATATTTACACATTATTGACAATAAAAGCAGAACCTATTGAGGATGAGTCTGGGACTTTTCCTACATTATGGAAGCATTATAATATTGACGCTAGTAATATGAAATTTGAGCTTAAAGAGATGCTAATTGAAATGCCAGAAGCATCTTATCAAATTATCTATCCTAATCAATTTAATACTAATTCTCACGAAGGCGCTGTTGAATATGGTTTAACATTAGAAGAGTCCATTGCACTGTTTAATCAATCAGTTAAAAATGGCCTTTCTGATTATAGTCTTGATTTTAGAGTCTATCGTTATTATCAAGATCAACTAAAGGAAAAAATAAAATTATTTGATAATAAAAAACAACAGCAAGATTCATTGTTGTCATTACAACAAAATATAAATACAACGTGTTTAATTACATCCGCGCCGATTTATGAAAGTGATATTGAACCTTATTTAGACAAAGTTTTGACTTGCTTAATTGATCAATATCGACAGGCGATCAAACACGTGGAAGATGAGTTAGCCAATTAGTATTATTTGGAAATCAATATAATAAGCGAGAATAAATTTTATTAGTAAAAGAGAATTAATTATTGGTGAAAACTAAAAAATCATCTTATTAGTTGAATAGTCAAATAACCGGTGAAAATGTAAACTGATAAATTCATTTTCGAGTATTATCAAAAACTCAGTATCAAGCCATCTTAATGATGGCTTATCGTTTTAATGTTCAGAGTCACAGCCAAATAAAATCTATTCATCTAATGCTATTGTTATATATCTTTTTCCGCTATCTTTGACAATATAGTGATATAATTACCGTTAAATTTTTTATTTGGGTTTATAAATATGTCTGCATGGAATATTGCTATTGTGGGGGCGACAGGGCAAGTGGGTTCTGCGCTAGTTGAATTATTACAACAACGTAGTTTACAAGACAATAGTCTAAAAATTGAAAATCTCTATTTGGTCGGTAGTGACAATAGTGCTGGTGAAGTTGTTCGTTTTGCTGGTAAAAATTTAACTGTTACCGATAGTGCACAAATGGATTGGAGCCAGTGCCATTTTGCCTTTTTTGTTGCTGGTTATGAAACAAGTGAAAAATATGCACAAATTGCGGCAGAATCAGGTTGTGTAGTGATTGATGCAAGTGGCTATTTTGCTCAGCAGGATCATATTCCATTAGTAGTACCTAAAGTTAATAATAGTGTATTAACTGAATACCGTAATGAAAACATTATAGCTGTAGCTAGTGCCACAGTGTGCCAATTATTGCGTTGTGTTGCGTCTTTAACTGATATTGAGTTATTAACCAATTTACATGTCACCAGTTTTATTCCGGCCTCATTGTATGGTAAGCCAGGAGTAGATGAGCTGGCTGGACAGAGCGCTCGCTTATTAAATGGTATGCCAGTTGATAATCAGTTATTTGACAAGCAATTGGCATTTAACTTATTACCCGTATCGCACGAACATGATGATTCAATATTAGGTGAAAAGTCACAAGTTAATCAAATTCGTAAAATATTAAGTAATTATGAACTTCCTGTCTCTATTGAGTCAGTGATTGTGCCTGTGTTTTATGGGGTGTCACAAGCTATTAATGTATCAAGTAGCTTACCGATTGAGTTAGATATGGCACGTTTTAGCGAGTTTGGGGTTGAAGTGCAAAGCGATAATATGCCAACTCCAGTGACCGAAGTTAGTATAGAGTCTGAAGGTCAGCTAACTATTAAATTGGCTAATTTGAGACACAGTTACGGCCATTATGAACAAATTCAATTTTGGTCAGTTGCTGATAATATTCGTTATTTAGGTGCATTAATGTTAATTGAGACACTTGAGATCCTCATTAATGACTATATATAAAATTGCCCTTGGTATTGAATATGATGGTAGTAATTACTTTGGCTGGCAACGACAGCAGTATGTTGATTCTATTCAAGAAAGACTAGAATCCGCACTATCGACAATTGCTAATTCACCAATAAACGTCTTTTGTGCTGGTCGTACAGATGCTGGTGTACACGCAACTGGTCAAGTTATTCATTTTGAAACCCAAGCCATGCGATCAGCTAGTGCTTGGACAATGGGAGTGAATTCTCATTTACCTGATAATATTGCGGTGCGTTGGTCACAAGTAGTTGATGATAGTTTTCATGCGCGGTTTAGTGCGACTGCTCGGCGTTATCGTTATGTGATTTATAATCATCGTTATCGGACAGCAATTTTAGCTAAAGGAGTATCGCATTATTATTTACCTTTGGATGAAACCTTAATGCATCAAGCTGCACAGTATTTATTAGGTGAGAATGATTTTTCATCCTTTAGAGCAGCGCAGTGCCAATCAAGAACACCTTGGCGTAATATTCATCATATCGAAGTTTGGCGACAAGGTGAATTTATTATTGTTGATATTAAAGCTAACGCGTTTGTTCACCATATGGTACGTAACATTGTGGGCAGTTTACTTGAAGTTGGTGCGGGTAATCGACATCCAGAATGGATTAGTGAACTTTTACAGGCTAAAGATAGAACGAAAGCTGCTGCAACAGCAAAACCTGAAGGATTATATTTAGTTCAGGTGGATTATCCATCAGAATATCAAATACCAACCCAAGCATTAGGCCCATTATTTTTAAAATAAGTTGGATAATAAGCAAACAATAAAAAGTTAATTAAATTAAAAAGATAAATGTAATGAAGACTGATCGAACAAGCACAAATAAAGATTCTAGAAATCAAGAAGCGAAAAAATCAAACTTGCATAATATCAAGCTTCCACCACACTCAATTGAAGCTGAACAAGCAGTACTTGGTAGCTTGATGCTTGATAATCAACGTTGGGATGCTGTATCTGAAATGATCACTGATCGCGATTTTTATTCGCGCCATCATCAACTAATTTTTTCTGAAATGCATACATTGGTCAGTAAAGGTACACCAATTGATTTAATTACCCTTTCTGAAAGCCTTGAAAGTAAAGATGTTTTAGCTGATGTTGGTGGTTTTGCTTATTTGGCTGAACTTTCAAAAAACACACCAAGTGCGATAAATGTTGTTGCTTATAGTGATATTATTCGCCAACAAGCGATTTTACGTGAATTAATTAGTGCATCAAATGATATTGCTGATAACTGTTATGCAACAGAAGGGCGAGATAGTACTGAAATTTTAGATTTGGCGGAAAGCAAAATATTTCAAATCGCTGAAAGCCGAACTAAACAAGGTGAAGGTCCAAAAAGTATTACCGAAGTGCTAGAAGCAACGGTAGCTAAAATCGAAGAGTTGTTTCAACGTCCACATGATGGTGTGACAGGGGTTTCAACAGGTTATATCGATTTAGATAAAAAAACGGCTGGTTTGCAGCGTTCCGATTTAATTATCATTGCGGCAAGGCCATCAATGGGTAAAACCACTTTTGCTATGAATTTGTGCGAAAATGCTGCTCTAGAACAAGAAAAACCAGTATTAATATTCAGCTTAGAAATGCCTTCAGAACAAATCATGATGCGTATGCTAGCTTCGCTTTCACGTGTTGACCAAACAAAAATTCGAACAGGACAACTGCAAGACGATGATTGGGCAAGAATCTCAAGCACAATGGGACTATTGCTCGAAAAGAAAAACATCTATATCGATGACTCATCAGGTTTAACTCCAATGGAATTACGCTCAAGAGCAAGACGTATTTATCGGGAACATAAAGGCTTAAGTATGATAATGGTTGATTACTTACAGCTTATGCGTGTACCGAATATTTCTGAAAATCGTACTTTAGAAATTGCCGAAATATCGCGTTCACTAAAAGCCTTGGCTAAAGAATTACAAGTTCCTGTTGTTGCACTATCTCAGCTTAATCGTAGTTTGGAGCAACGAGCCGATAAAAGACCAGTTAACTCTGATTTACGTGAATCAGGCTCTATCGAACAAGATGCTGATGTGATTATGTTTATCTATCGTGATGAGGTTTATAACGAAGCTTCAGAACATAAAGGCATTGCTGAAATTATTCTAGGAAAACAGCGAAACGGACCAATTGGGAAAGTTCGATTAAAATTCCAAGGTCAGTTTTCACGTTTTGATAATTATGCTGATAATAGTAAATATTTGGATGATGAATAACAATTAAATTAATAATAACAGCGTAAAATGGCTTAAAAATATCATTACGCTGTTTTTTATAGCTGTAAAAAAGTATTTCTAAAAACGGCTTCTTTGCAATAGTTACAAGAATAATTTTAGTGGCGTAATTTTTTGCTAGTAATAAACTGATAAACCTGAGCAAATAAAAATATGGTTGCCTGCAAAATAACAATACAAGCACTAGTTGATGCATCTGCATAATAACTTATCAAAGTGCCCGCCACCGTTGAAAATGTGGAAACTAACACAGCAATTACTAACATCCATTCAAAACGTTTAGTTAACGAAAAGGCAGTTATACCTGGAGCTATTAGCATAGCAATAACTAAAATCATACCCGCTATTTTTAACGAACCTACAATGGTTAAAGCTAACACACTTAATAAACCATAATGTAATAGTTTAACTGGTAGTCCAACAACTTTGGCTTGTACAGGATCAAAGCAGTAAAGCATAAGATCGCGACGTTTTATAATAACTAAGATTGATACAATTGTAGCAATAAATATGATCTTTTTAAGCTCGTCATAACTAGTGCCAAGTACACTACCAAATAGGATATGATTTAAATGCTGTGAAGTATCTACTTTTGAAAATAATACTAAACCAAAAGCAAACATACCCGAAAATACAATCCCCATTACGGTATCTTCTTTCAATCGGCTGTTTTCTTTGATGTAACCTGTTGCAACCGAGCAAAATAGGCCTGAAGCAAAAGCACCAATTATAATGGGAATACCTGCTAAATAGGCCAGCACAATTCCAGGTAAAACCGCATGCGAAATTGCATCCCCCATTAATGACCAGCCTTTTAAAACTAAAAAGCAAGAAAGCAAGGCACAAACTATACCAGTTGCTAGTGCAGCTAAAATTGCTCGCTGAATAAGAGGAAGGCTCAGAGGATAGTAGATAAATTCCCAAAACTCTGTCATACCTTTCTCCCTTTATTTAAACGGCTTTTACGGATCTGAAGATGATTGGCAATAAGTCCTTGCTTTGGAGCAAATAAAAATGCGGCAATAAAAATCAGCGTTTGTAGCGTTACAATAACGCCACCAGTTTCGCCATTTAAAAAGTAGCTAATCCAAGCACCAACAGCACTAGTTACAGTGCCAATAAGAACCGAGATAATCAATAGCCGAGAAAATCGATTAGTCAGTAAGTAAGCGGTTGCCCCAGGGGTAACAACCATAGCTATTACTAAAATAGCCCCAACTGTTTGTAATGCTGCAACGGTACATGCGCTTAAAATAGTAAAAAATAGGATTTTTAGTTTTAATGGTTTTAATCCAATCGATCTGGCATGAGTTTCATCAAAAAAAACAACCAACAAATCCTTCCAAAAAAAGAAAAGTAGTATAAATGATACCAAAATAATGATTTGCACTTGCCACATATCGCTATCATCAATTCCAAGAATATTACCAAATATAATAGTTTGTGCATTAACAGATGTTGGATTGAGCGAAATAATTAACAAACCGACAGCAAAAAAGGTTGAAAAAATAAAGCCGATAGTGGCGTCTTCTTTTAAGCGTGTAAAGGCACGAACCAACGTAATTGCAAGTGCCGCCAGTAACCCAGTAAAAAATGCTCCAATTGAATAAGGTAGTCCAAGTGCATACGCACCAGCAACGCCAGGTACAACAGAGTGCGATAGCGCATCGCCCATTAGTGACCAACCTTTTAACATTAAAAAAGCCGATAAAAAAGCACAAGCAGCGCCAACAATACTACTTACCCAAATCGCTTTAAGCATAAAATCGTAGGTAAATGGTTCAAGTAAAAGTTCCATTTATTGTTATCCCTTGGGTTTATTATCGTGATGGTCAATCAATAAATCTCGATGGGGGGAATCATGCTTACCTTCGCCATAAAAAATAGCAGCACGCTCATCGTCAGTTAATATGGATACTTTACGAGGATCTTCGTCATTATGCAGTTTCTCGCCTGATAAACTAAGGTAACGTAGTGCACCACCAAAGGTGGTCATTAAATTTTGCGGTGTAAAAGTTGTTTTAGTTGGACCAAAGGCCAGTACAGTTTGATTAATTAATACCACTTGATCACAAAATTCAGGAACACTACCTAAGTTATGGGTTGAAACTAAAATTAAATGGCCTTCTTCACGCAGATCTTTCAATAAATCAATAATGGCATTTTCAGTTTTAACATCAACTCCAGTAAAGGGCTCATCTAGCAACAGCACTTTACCTTGTTGAGCTAATGCTCGAGCTAAAAATACTCGTTTTTTTTGCCCACCAGAAAGTTCGCCAATTTGACGATGCTTAAAATCAAGCATGTTCACACGTTCAAGAGCAATATTAACTTGTTTTTTGTCTTCTTTGCTTGGAATACGTAAAAAAGACATATGCCCGTATCGTCCCATCATTACTACATCCGACACCAGAACAGGAAAATCCCAATCGACTTCTTCGGTTTGTGGCACATAGGCAATGATATTTTGCTTTAAAGCTTGCTTTACTGAGAAATCATTAAAAGTTACACGCCCACGGGTTGGATGAACCATTCCCATAATGCTTTTAAATAACGTTGACTTGCCACTACCATTAATACCAACTAAAGCACAAATAGTACCACCGTTTAAGCTAAAGCTAGCATCATAAATTGCAGTATGGCCATTATTATAAGTCACCGTAATATCATCAACTTTCAAGCAAATTTGAGTCATTATTTTTCAAATCCTTTAGCAATGGTTTCAACGGTCACTTTTAACAAATCAATATAAGTTGGAACAGGACCATTTTTAGTTGAAAGCGAATCGACATACAAAACGCCACCATATTTAATATCGGTTTCTTTGCTCACTTGTTTAGCGGGTTTATCTGAAATAGTACTCTCACTAAAAATGACAGGAATATCATTTGCTCGCACTAAATCAATTAATTGCCTAACTTGCTGAGGTGTGCCTTGTTGTTCAGCGTTTATTGGCCATAAGTAAGCTTCTTTCAAATTATAGTCGCGAGCTAGATAACTAAAAGCTCCTTCGCTGGTCACAAGCCAACGTTTTGCCTCAGGGATTTTGGCCAATCGTTCGCGTAATAGTGCATCAAGCGCTTTAATTTTAGCAATATAATCAGCAGCATTTTTATTATAAGTAGCCGTATTTTTAGGATCATATTTGACAAATGCCGCGCGAATATTTTCAATATAAATTAAGGCTAGTGTTGGCGACATCCAAGCATGTGGATTAGGGTTACCTTTATAGCTTCCTTCGCGGATTGGCATCGGCTCAATACCTTCAGTCACAACAACGGATGGGACATCTTTTACATCTTCAAAAAAGCGTTTAAACCAAAGCTCCAAATTAAGGCCATTCCATAACACTAAATCTGCTGAAAGCACTTTGGTAATATCTTGCGGGGTGGGGTCGTATTCATGAATTTCTGCGCCGACCTTGGTAATTGACTCTACTATAGCAGCATCACCAGCTACATTTTGCGCAATATCTTGAATAACCGTAAAGGTAGTAACGACTTTAAATTTCCTTTCTGACGCTTGTGCAGATTTGTGCATACCTGTCAAAATAATTAACGAAGTTAAAATAACCTTTAATAATATTTTACGATTTTTCAAAAAATTGAACTTCATTAGCGACTCCTAGCGTTTAACTCATAAACAAATAGCAAAATTCAGTGATTGTTTCTAACAAATCTAACAAATATCTTTCAATTTAATTACTTGTAGTAGTGACACTTCATTGCCAATTATTTATAGCAATAAATTTAAATGTTAATGAGAATTATTATCATTTAAAAGGTGAAAGTCAATTTTTTTTAAAGTTCACGATCTCAATTAACTTTAGGCATAGCTATGTTATTAATTCATTGTATATAAAACCAAAATAATTAGTAGCTAATTCCATCTATTTAAATAATAGTTAAAGTAGAAAAGATTATTTATTAAATCATACTAATCTAGCTTTATACTATGAAAAACACTTGTTGTTTTACCTTATTTTTTAATAAAGCGAGGCTTAATATGAAACTGCGAAAAGTGATGATTATCGGCGTAGGTAATGTGGGATCAACAACGGCTTATACATTGGTTAACCGAGGTATTTGTGAAGAAATTGCACTTGTTGATCTTAATAAAGAATTAGCCTATGGGCATGCACAAGATTTATTAGATGCGGCGGCTTATCGGCAAAACATGGTCAAAGTTAGCCTGCGTGAATCGACTGATTGTTCAGACATTGACATAGCCATTATTACCGTCACATCAGGCATAGCCCAAAAAAGCCGTGCAGAAGAGCTTGCAGGAACCTCTAAAATCATTGCCAACATAGTGCCTGATATGATGAACAATGGTTTTAAAGGCATATTTTTAATTGCCACCAATCCTTGCGATGCAATTACATATCAAGTCTGGAAACTATCTGGCTTGCCTCGTCATCGAGTGATTGGTACAGGAGTATGGCTTGATACGGTACGTTTGCGTCGATTATTGGGCGAAAAAATGGATATTGGTCCACAAAGCATTGATGCCTTTATTGTTGGTGAGCATGGTGATTCACAATTCCCCGTTTGGTCGCATTCATCGGTTTATGGAATTAATCTTAATGATTTAGAAAAAAACAAAATCGATTTTGAACAAATTGGCACGCAAGCTCGAAAAATGGGCTTTGAAATTGCTAACCGTAAGCACTGTACTGAATATGGAATAGCTAGCACCATAACCGAAATTTGCCAACATATATTCACTAATAGTCATCGAGCATTAGCGCTTAGTTGTATTTTAGACGGAGAGTATGGCTATAAAAATGTTGCAATTGGTGTTCCTGCTATTTTAGACCAACATGGTATTAAAAAAGTGATCAAGCTCGACTTTAACGAAAATGAAAAAAAACTCTTTGAAAAAAGTGTAAATATTGTAAAAGGGTATATTGATCATATCAAATTACCGTAGCACAAATTATTTTCGCTATTGCTTGAATAGCGCGCTAGCCAAGCGTTATCTATTTGTGGCGTCATTGCATACACAATACGCCACGAGCAAGGTTTTTATAACGATCATGGAAGAAAAAGAAATAGTTTTGAAATATACTGCTAATCTTCTAAGATGATTTTAAGTTGGTTTTCAAGTTGATTATAGTTAGCATCACTTAAAAAATGGTAATGAGTATCTCTGATATTGCTGGCGATTTTTTTATATGTATTAAGATGTTCAGATACGGGATAGCAAGCAATATAATCATTAAAAGCGGCAACATCAGCAACGTCAGCAAACTGCTTTTTATATTGAGATGATGCAGTTTGAGTATTGGCGAACGTATAATTAGTATTAAACCAACTAAACAACAATATAGTTAATAACAATGGTATTTTTTCATGGTTGCAGTTTTCCTAGTTATTTCCTTTTATCAGTGAGATATTGCACACTATTATTTCTTATTTTAATTTAGCATATTAAATCGATACTCTGTATAGAGTTATTAAAATCAATCACAATCAACATGCAACCTTTTTTTAGCACATTGCACACACTCAAACAAATAGCCAACGAACGTCCCGTCTTTCGATAAAGACGATTTTATCAATTCTTCGGGATAGTCTTGGATATCATCTAAGATTTCATCAAAATAGGGTTCAATTTCTTTGGCTCCAACATAACCAATAAAAGCACAAGGTTCGTTACAATGCGATAACCAAACTTCCTGTTGCCATGATGAATAACTCGGGGTTTTTAATACTATTTCGTCTAACATTTCGGATGGCACATCTTCTACACCATAATTATCGTTGAATTGACCTTGATATTTTTCTGCAGCCGAACCATCGGCAATACACCATGGGCAGATATAATCAGGATCTTCAACACAATAAGGTACCAAATTATATTTTATTGTTCGTTTTTGATTACAAACGGAACAAATTCCCTTTTCATTAACAAAAATATCGAGTTGATATGCATTTGGGTGATATTTAAACATAGGTAAGCACATCACAGACTCCTTTATTATAATAAAATTAAGATTATATAACCTAAGTGAGTTCAATACAAAATAATTAAATGCCAGATTACTGTCATCAGCAAGTTGATAGTTGAATAGTAATTCTTGAAAGTTAAGTCTAAAACATATACTAAGTTAAAATACAAAAAATAGCTGTAACAAAAATCACACTATCAACCAACACTTCAAGTGTGACAAACCCGATTAAGTTACCAGTGGGTGAGCAAAGTTTTGCAGATATAGGCATGATGGTTTCTACATTAAGATCAAGTAACTTAGTGAGTATAAGTTAATTAGTCACACGTTATAACTATTGGGGAGATGATGATGGAGACGGACAAAGTAGAGTAACGACATTTGAGAATTTGATGTTGAGTATTATAGATAAAAATAACCAAGCAATAGGCTGTAGTGATGTATTAACGATATGTAATGCACCTTATAAAGTGGAATTAAGTAGTCATAATAACAAAAGTGCTAATCTATAAATGTTTGATTTTATTTAAAAATATAAAATAAAAAATCCAATAAAA
>NZ_FMWS01000103.1 GCF_900103255.1 Gilliamella bombi
TCCTTTTCCTTTTACCCAATCTGGACCATCTAAATCTTTGTATTCAGTATTATTACTGGAATCGTTTGATAAATTAGGTTGAGCATAACAAACCAATGGCGCACTTGGTTCAAAATAATCAGGATTCGATATCCATATCCATAAATCAACTAAACCTGCATCTCCGCCTGTACCATATTTTAGACACGGGTTTTCGAACGACGGTAATATTATGGCATCACTACGATGATTTTTTATGCGACCATTTTTACTAGTTAATGCTTCTAAACTCCATGAATATGGCAATAATAACACGCCCAACACCAACAAGAGTTTTCGGGGTAATTTGAGAGATAATTTGGAAAATATAAATGAGTTTCGTGCAAAAACTCGGCGAAGAGGATTATTTAATAAATTTAAATCGTAGGTTTGCCAGTGCTTGTGCCTTGTGCCTTGTGCCAAAAATGATAATGCATTATTGTCTACCTGTCAAGTAATATTTTGTTTTATTTAGATTTTTTATAATTATTTGCTTGTTTAATAAGCTTGTTTTCCTATAACCGTAAAAGTATAGCCGTTTAAAAAATAGTTGGCTAGTTTTTTTGTGGATTTTTGTAAAAAACATACAAATGAAATAGTCCTGTTTGGCGGCGACACCCGACTCTTTCCCTTGTGAGTGTAATGTATCATGCTTCCATCACTCAATAGATTCAAGCGCACAACAGCAATATCAACACAGTTAGAGTATCTTACATTATCTGCTTCTGATTTGTTAATACAAGAAAAAGAGAGAGTAAAACGGCTAAACTGTTTATTAAAAAAGTCAGAAAAAATTAATTTGACAGTACCACTGTAATTAATGAATTCTTTTCCGGTCATCAACCATTTCGATGCGGATATCGAAATTATCCATTAGCGTAAGAAAAGAAATTATTCTAATAATATTAACAATATGGAACCACATGATATAAGTAAAAATAATTATATGGAGGTATAAATGTTTATTAGACCACTGAAATTAACTCAGCATATCGATGATGTACAGGGTCCTGAAAATGCAACAACGCTGATTCTTCTACACTTTCTGGGAACGGATTTGCACCTATGGGATTTGCAAATGCCGCGATTAACCGAGCGTTATCGGGTAATCAGGTTGGATATGTTGATCAACTAAGGAGTAGTGATGCCGAATTCGGAATGGTATCTAGATGTTATTAAAAGCATGCGTTTATTAATATCAAGGATAATATAGTCACACAATTACTAAAATACTTACATATAGGAAAAGTTATTCGATGCCCAGTATTACTATTTATACAACATCAGATCATCACCTAGAAACTTGTGATTTTGCTGATTTTTCTACTTCTTTGACCAAACTTACCAAAGAGATTCTGAAAGCTAAAGATAATAATATCCATATAGCTTATCTAATTGCGGATGTAGGTTATGGGGAATCTGTATACTTTGAGGCTAAACTTAGACAAGAAGTTTTTCGTAGTGAGTCAGTCATGAATGAATTCTCACGTCAGGTTGATTTATTAATTAGAGAAAAGTTCGGCGTAATTGCGAGAATTCGTTGCTTTCTTTATGATTCCAATAATATTTTCGCAAAAAACTAAAAGGTAACTGTATGAATGATAAATTGCCAATGAAGGACCTTGGAGAGGTACAAGTAACTGCTGTTAGTGATGGCTACTTAAAAGTTGATTTTGGAATGCTGGCGAATATTAGTGAGACAGAGTGTTATTTCATTCAACAAAACGCCTGCCAAGATGAACCTAATTCAGTGCACATTAATGCCTTTTTAGTTCAACACAAAGATAAAAATATCTTAATTGATAGTGGCGCAGGTAGTTTTAAAGGATGGGGAGGAAGGATAGTAAATAATTTGGCTAAACTTGGGGTGAAACCAAATGATATTGATGCCGTATTACTCACACATGCTCATCCCGATCATATAGGTGGCTTGATCAACTCCTACGGAGAGGCAGTATTTCCAAATGCAGAATTAGTAATTAGTCAAAATGAGTATGATTATCTAAAAGATGACAAAAAGTTTTTTTCTTCCAGCGATCGTGTCAAAGGTAATTTTATTTTTGCTCGCAATGTTTTAAAACAGTATCAAGAAAATCTGCGGTTAGTTAATGAAGGTGAGGTACTTGCTGGTATACATGCATTACCATTAAAAGGGCATACACCAGGACATACTGGTTATAAAGTCGAGGGAGAAAATAGTAGTTTATTGATTTGGGGTGATATTGTCCACTTTCCACATATCCAACTTTTAAAACCGAATGTCTCAATTGCTTTCGATTATGATCCTAAATTGGCAGCGGAAACCCGTATTCGCATCCTTGATATGGTGAGTTCTAAACACATTCTTGTTGGTGGGATTCATTTTGGATGTGAAGGTTTTGGTTATATTCAAAAGCTTAAAAGAGGATATGAAATTGTACTTACTGATTAATTAACTAATGTTTTTTCAAATCATATTCCTAGATTCAAACATGAAGTGCAAT
>NZ_FMWS01000037.1:0-106611 GCF_900103255.1 Gilliamella bombi
AAAATAAAAAATCCAATAAAATCAATAGTCTACCTGAGATATTTTAGAGCAAGAAACACGCTTATAGCACCATAATATTAATAAGTTTGCCTTATCAGAGCGCCAAAATATGCCGATAATGAAGTAAAGCTAGCACGCCAAATTGGGCTGTTGGGCGTGTTTGTGTTTTAGATGTTATCAGCAATATTAATCATTCCACCAAAGGTTAAAATGCCTGAAATCTGACATCATATTTTAATTAAAAAATTCACCTACTTTTATAACTGAATCATTTCTATCTTTATGTTTCTTTAAATTTATTTACATTTCTTTACAAAAAAGTCCGCCAAAAAACTAGCCAATTTTTTTTTTAACGACTATACTCTTATTGCTATAGAAAAATAAGCAAACAATCAAAAAAATACAAATAAAACAAAGTATTACTTGACAGGTGGAACGAAATGCATTATCATTTTAGGCACAAGGCACAAGGCACAAGCACTGGCAAACCTATGTCTTAAATTTATCAAATAATCCTATTCGACGAGTTTTTACACGAAACTTATTTATATCTTCGAAATTATCTCTCGAATTATTATCGAAATTATTCACAAAACTATCTTTAAAAATCCCATTGGCATTAGCGCCATTGTTGTTATTGCTGTACTCATTAGAATCGCAGGCATTATCGGCCACAACTTCTGAGCGCATTCACGGTACTGCGCCTTATTTAACCTTTGATGGCGGTGCAACCCATGCCGATTCAATTAGTCCCTTATTATCAGTAACATTGCCCGGAAACAAAATTATTACTGTATCAAATGATAGCTCAAGTATGGAAAATCCATTAGTGTTAGATAAACTTTCGGCCACTTTTGCAGATATTAAGACATTAGTACCTCATGGAGATTATCCAGAGGTATTGGCAGATAAAGTGATTGATGACAATGGTTATTGGAAGGATGATGATGGCGATACACTTCATCGTGTCAATTCAAGTAAATTAAAAATTAAATGGGAAAATATAGAAGGGCAAGATATTACTGATTATGTGAAGCACCATGCCAATAGCTTACTCAATGGGTGTGATGCACCTTATAAATTGACGTTAGAAGTTGGGGATATGAGTATTGAAACAGAATATGGCATACCATCTCAAGGAGGGCATTTTACGGGAGGAAGACATACCTATTTCATTTATCCGAAGGTGGATAAACCTAAGTTTTGTTACGCAAAACCAAATTTAGAGTTTGATTTTCACTCGGGTAAAATCCCTTATGATGGAGCGATTTCATCTATTAACGCAGGTAATGGTGAGTGGAATAAGCACAGGGGATTTTATGCTTATAATCCAGCGAATCCTGGGGCAAATTTTCCAACCACAGGCTCTCATAATTTATTTTTTTACTTGAGCGTTGCAGGAATGAAAGCACAAGAATTTATTAATACGAATGGTGATACAATTTCCAAAGGAGGCGTAACGCTCAAATTGCATAGGGAAAATAGTTCTCCTACTGGTTTAGTCAAAATTACCTTAACTGGCCCAAGTTTAGAAAATCCCGGGGCTTTTACACCTTCGACATTTTATTGGCGAGATGAAAGTAATCAACCATTATATAGTTTTAAGCTTGAGCGTTGGTATGTAGCTAAAAAAGGTGGTGGTGCTGGTGGGTATCAAAATGCAGTAGCATTTTGTAATAATTTTAATGGTGGTGGGTATCGGATAATAAAAGTACTTGATTTTACTAATGGAAGGGCTAGTAAAGTCAACTGGCAAATAGGTATAGTTGAACCGTTTTATCTGAGAAAAATTAGTTATAAAGCAAATGGTTATTGGATGGGGGGATTACTTAGTGAATGGGGTCGTATGACACAGCTTTACTATAAAGACAGTGATTGGGAATATTTTCGTGTTGGCGATCCTGCTTGGGGAGATTCTAGAGCCGCTTATTGGACTTCAGATGATCAAAATCGTTGGAGATATAACTATGTTGTAGAGGCCAATACTGGTGGTGTTGGTGATAGAGATCATTCGGATCAAGATTATAGAGTAGCCTGCGTTACACCTTAGTTTGCAGCTACCATCTAAAACACGTCTAATCATGGTTATTTAGGCAAGAAAAAACTAAATTTTTTGCCGAGATAGCCAATAAAATGTACATTGATGTAGACTAAGAACTAATGTGGTTGCTAATTAGTTTTTAAGCAATATGCCAGTAAATACTACTTTTCTTATTTAAAAAGTAAAATGTATAACAAATATTGAGCACACACTTTAATAGAAATTAACCTTAGATTTAAAATATTTATAAAAATAATTAACAATAAACTATATTGTTAAAAAGTGGGTTTTGTATCAAAAAATATTCTATAATTGTGAAAAAGCATTGATATTAAAAAGGTGGTAAATAAATGGAACAAAAAATTGGTTTTATTGGTTTAGGTAACATGGGGAATGCCATATTGCAAGGTATTTTGGGCAGTAATATTGTGCCGGGAACCCAAATTTATGTTTATGATCATCATCCAGAAAAAGGTCAAGTTCTTAATCAAACTTATTCAGTAAATAATCTTGATTCAGCGAGAGATGTTGCTCGAGAAGCCGATATAGTTTTTGTTGCGGTTAAGCCTAATGTGATTGTTGATGTACTTGTTGATATTCAAAAAGAATTAAAGAAAAATACCATCGTTATTTCAATTGCGGCAGGTGTTACCATTAAAACAATTGCCAAATGCGTGGGTTATGAGCAAAAAATTATACGAGTTATGCCTAACACACCAGCCCTTGTTAATGCCGCTATGTGTTCAATTACCCCTAATACCGAAATTACCGATGAAGAATTGTCTATTGTTCAACAATTGTTAAATTGTATTGGTGAAACGGAAGTTGTTCCTGAAGATTTAATTGACGCAGTTATTGGTGCAAGTGGATCTTCCCCCGCTTTTGTGTTTATGTTTATTGAAGCATTAGCTGATGGTGCGGTTAAAGGCGGATTATCAAGAAAACAAGCTTACAAGTTTGCTGCCCAAGCAGTTTTGGGATCGGCAAAACTACTATTAGATACAGGTAAACATCCAGGGGAGTTAAAAGATATGGTCTGCTCACCTGCGGGTACAACCATTGAGGGTGTGCAACTACTTGAAGCCAAAGGATTTAGGTCAGCAGTTATTGATGCAGTGGAAGCAACGATAAAAAAATCTCAAATGATGGCAAAAGATTAATGTTATAAAATTCATAATGTTATATCTTTAAATTAGCGTTATGAATTATTTTTACTGATATAATAGGTAATCTTTTAAAAAGATTGCTTGCATTAGTAAACTAATTATGAGTAAATAGAAACAAGCATACGACATGCGGATTTATTTTGTAACATTTCGATATATGTAGTTTGTAGTTTACTATAGCTTAGAGATTAGTTTTCTTTAGTATATTCTTCTTAGTGTTAATAAGTAATCTAGGTTTTATGTTTTTGAATATAGTCCTTTAAGGGCTAAAGTTAATTTATTTATAGGAAGATTATTATGTCTAAGAAAACTGGTCAAGTAAAATGGTTCAACGAAAGTAAAGGTTTTGGTTTCATTTCCCCCGCTGATGGTAGCAAAGATGTATTTGTACATTTCTCTGCAATTTCTGGCGATGGATTCAAAACATTAGGTGAAGGTCAACAAGTAGAATTTTCAATTCAAGACAGCCCTCGTGGTCCTTCTGCTGCTGATGTTATTGTAATCTAAGTCTTTTATTATCTTATCAGCATTTGCTGGTAAGATTTATATATTTCCATCCTAAAATTCTTCGCTACATCCTAGCTATTTTATAATATTCAAATTATTTTTTATAGATTATCAATGAAATGTAATAAAGGATAAAAATTAGTATTTTTATGGCGCCTTTAGGCATTTTTTCAGTAACTATGACTGATTTATCTGAAGTTTGTAAAAAGTTTTTATAAAATTGATACTTTACTCAAAACTAGCCCTGATGATTTAGCAATTAAATAACAAACTGACATAATCAAACAAAGCTTAGAATATAATAAACAATAAATTTCTGCACCACCAGTCGATAATCAAGAAGTGGACTGTAAACTAGTTATTGGTTCACATTGACATGTTGAAGCTTCACTCCCCCCTAAAAAAATAGGTATTTTATAAGGTGCCTTATTTGTTATTATGTCGAAAATCCCAAGGAGCTATTGGATGTTTATCTTTCCATAGTCCTTTTTTATTTTGTTTTGCTCTAGTCTCTAATTTTACCATTATTTTGTTATTAGCTACTCCTTTATAACGGTATGCCCAAGCATAACCTTTTTCGACCATTTTGGCATTGATATTAACTTTATTTAAAAAAATAGTACCTAAGGTTCTTTTATAGATATCTTTTTTGTTTTCTTTAACAAAAACATTTTTACCAGCAATGAGTGAAGCTAAATATTTCCGTGATACATTACCATAGGCTTGTTTACTTTCAGGCGCATCGATATCAAGCAAACGAACACGGATTTTTTGTTTTTTGATAGTTAAGATATCAACTGTATCGCCATCAATTACTTTGACAACTTTACCATTGAAATCAGCATAAACTAGTGTGTTTGATAAAAAAAATAAAATAATACAAATTAATAAAGGTTTTAAACGATTCATTATAAATAAAAAAGTATAAAAATTTGTAGCATTATACATGATTATTCATGCTATAACTAAATATGGATTTAATAAAAAAGAGATGATGTCAACCTTACTTGTATTTAATAAGGCTGACAGAATGAGTAGCTTTAAATTAAAAAGCGTTGGTATCTTGGAATAGACCTACTTTTAAATCAGATGCTTGATAAATAAGCTTACCATCAACAAAAACTTCACCATCACCGATACCCATAATTAATTTGCGATTAATAACACGTTTGAAATGGATTTTATAGGTTACTTTTTTATTGGTTGGTAGTACTTGGCCAGTAAATTTTACCTCACCAACACCTAAAGCGCGGCCTTTCCCTTTACCACCAATCCAACCTAAATAAAATCCAACTAATTGCCACATAGCATCAAGTCCTAGGCAACCAGGCATAACTGGATCGTTTTTAAAATGACATTTAAAAAACCATAAATCGGGATTAATATCAAGTTCAGCTTCAACAAAACCTTTGCCAAAGTTGCCACCGTTTTCATTCATTTCGATAATACGATCCATCATTAACATTAAATCAGATGGTAATGGTGGTCCATCATGACCAAATAATTCATTATTGCCTGATTTAATCAGATCTGCTTTATCGTACGATGATTTACGTTCAAATGTCATAAAAAAACCTTTTATTTAATGTAAATTAAAACATGTTTTGAAAAATTGAAAGTTAGCTAACTCTCTTTTTCTATTTCGTAATTAATAAAATTTTGAACCAAAGTTTATTTGGTATTATTACTTTTTGCAATATTTTTGCCATCTACTTAACCAACTATCTTGTTTTTTGTCCTGCAACAATACTGCTTGCATACGTGCATGAATCAATTGGTAAAGATTAATGCTATCTTTATCTTTATAAGGAATACCTGTTAGTAGGTAAAGCGCATCAGCAACATGTTCAACAGACCATATTGAAAACTTTCCTTGATCGATTGCTTCAATAACATCATCATTTAAACTTAAATGGCGTTGATTGGTGGCTGGTATGATCACTCCTTGTTGACCTGTTAAGCCTTGTTGTTTACAAACAGCAAAAAATCCTTCAATTTTTTCGTTCACTCCACCAATTGATTGGACATGACCAAATTGATCTACTGAACCAGTAACAGCCAATTGTTGATCAATAGGTTGTTGTGATAAAGCGCTAATGATTGCACAAAGCCCCGCAAGTGAAGCGCTGTCACCATCAATTTCACTGTAAGATTGTTCAAACACTAAAGAAGTTGAAAAAGGTAATTGATGATTGATAGCAAATTCAGACATAATAAATGCCTGCATTATCATCATTCCTTTTGAGTGAATATTACCAGCTAATTCTGTTTTGCGTTCTATATCAATTATCTCTCCATCACCAAAATGAATAAGACAACTTAGACGAGTGGGTTCACCAATCGCTTTTGGATATCCAGGGTATTCAATGACTGATAAGCCATTTATTTGACCAACAACTTGCTCTTTAGTATTAATCATTATTTGATTACTAAATATCTCCTCATGTAGCCTTTCTTGCAAATAATTTTCATGCCATGATTTTTGCTTTATAGCAGAAGTGATGGCTGATTCATCGATTACATTATTTTGCATAAAGTGTGTAGCATTAACTAATAGCGAATTAATCCAATCTACTGAAAGAGGAAGGTAATGTTGATCACCTGTATAGCGAGTAGCCTCTTTGTAAATTTTTGCTAAAGCTAAGGTATCAATATTGGGTAATTGTTGTTTGTTCGCAATAAAATTTAAATAATTAATCCATTGTTCGATTTGTTCTGGCGATTTGACCTGCAATTCATTTTCAAATTCAGTATAAATAGAAGTTGAATAAAATTCAGGTTCAAAATCTTGTAATTCTGCTAAACTTAATCTATCCCCAACTAAAATGATTCGTAAATCAAGTGGCATAGGAGGAATAGACAAAGGTAAAGGATGAGATTCGTCAGCTGAAACCCATTCAAACTCTTGCTTTATTACCATTTGTTTTAGTTTAGACCATAACAATGGTTGGCTAAGTAGTGAGCGAAGGCCTAAAATTAAAATGCCGCCATTAGCACGATGAACAAGTCCAGCTTGTAATTTTATAGGGCTATTTTCAGGTTGTCTAACACAACCAAATAGTTTTTCACTATCAACAGAAGATGCAAATAAACAATTGTCTTGAGCTGCAAAATTATCTTGTTTGCTCTTTGCATTGGCCAGCGTAATTTTACTTTCGCTAAAAAAATAACTATAGCCTAATGAAGGTGAATATAAATCAGATTTAATGGCTTGTCTTAGTAAATCAAAAAAAAGCTCGCTTTCAGGTGCTTTAAGCAACATAAAACGTGGGCTATAACATACTCTTTTGGGTGGGCATAACAGTGCTAAGGCTGAGGCCACACGTGGTTGCCACATGAGTAAATGTTCTGATTTTTCTGATGCTAATGATATTGAATTATTAGTTTTGTTTCTAAGTTCAGAAATATAGGATAAATCAGGCTGGATCTGTTTTGCGTTGAGTTGTTTAATTGCCAAAGTTTTTATCTTTTTGTTAACTTATTTCATTTTGAAATTATAACAAGTATCCGATGTATCGCCAACAGATTACCAAAATCTTTATGGTAGCAAATAAAAAATTTACAGAAAGATTTTTTAAAATCAGGTAAACTAAAACATAATTTATTGTTTATTCATCTTAATAATCACCATTAGCAACGACTTAATATGCTCAAAATCAAAAATACTTACTTCAAAGACTATCGTGCCTCACAAATTGTTAGTTGGGGGCATTGGTTTACGTTGTTTAATATTTTTGTTGTAATTTTACTAGGTAGTCAATATTTATTTATTGCAGATTGGCCTCGTACTTTTATGGGGCGATTTTATGCAATTATTAGTGCAATCGGACATTTCAGCTATTTGACCTTTATTGCTTATTTGATTCTGCTTTTTCCGTTAAGTTTTTTCATTCATTCATCTCGATGGCAAAGGATAATTGCAACGGTTTTTGCAACAGTAGGTCTTTCATTACTAATTATTGATATTGAAGTTTTTTCGCATTTTAGAATGCACCTTAATTTGTCTATTTGGCAATTATTTTCATCGCAAAAAGTCACTTATTTAAGTACGGTATTTATTGCTATTCCGTTTATTTTGTTGATTGAAATTTTATTTTCGGTATGGAGCTGGAAAAAATTACGTAGTTTAAGTAAACGTAAACGTTATGCAAAGCCCGTAGTAATTCTTTTTATTCTTTGTTTTGTTACCTCACATTTGATTCATATTTGGGCTGATGCTAATTTTTATCGACCAATTACTATGCAGCGTTCAAGCCTACCTCTTTCTTATCCTTTAACTGCTCGCCATTTTCTTGAGCGCTATGGCTTTATTAAAGAAAATGATTATCGTGATCGTGTTGCTCAAGAAGGGAATCCTTTTGCGATGGCAATTGAATATCCGTTGGGAAATATTGTTTATAATCAAAAGCCAATAAAAAATAATGTGTTAATGATTGTTATTGAAGGGTGGAATACTAATTTATTAACTCAACATATGCCGTGGTTAAATGAATTTTCTCAAGATAATATTTTCTTTGCTAATCATTATGGTGCAAGTAATCAGTCCTATTTAAATGACTTTTCATTGTTTTATGGATTAGATCCTAACTACTATAATAGTATCCTTGTTGGACATAAACCGTCTGTATTGCTTGATGTCGTTACAAAACAGCACTACAACTTAGGTCTATTTTCGGAAGATGGTTTTGCTGAGCCTTTATATCGTTCAGCTTTGTTATCTAATTTTTCAATACCACAACCTAAAAAACAATCTAATAAACAAATAACAGAAAACTGGAGGACTTGGCATGAAGAACAAAATAGCCTTGCTAATCATGCACCTTTGTTTTCTATAATCCAATATTCATTGGGTAATAAAAATAAAAAAATCACGATATCTGATCTTCAATCAGAAGCTAAAAGGCTAGATCAATACATTGAATCATTAATTGCCTATTTAAAATTATCTAATGCCTATGATGATACGATTATTGTTATTACTGGTTCGAATGATATTAAAATTGATGAGGTGAAAAAAGTAGCATCACGCAATACAAGTAGTGATTTTAAGAGAGAATCATTAAAAGTACCATTGATTATATCATGGCCGAATAAAGGAAGTGCTCAAATAACAGAAGCAACTTCGCAAACTGATATTATGCTTACATTAATGCAAGACGCATTTTATGTTACTACGCCACCTCAACAATACAGTCAAGGTAAAAACCTATTTACTCAAAAGCCTAGACAATGGCTAGTTGCTGGTGATGAAAATACTATAGCAGCACTTTATGATGATAAAACGGTTGTTTTAGATGCTTTTGGTCGTTCTAAAATTTATGATATTAATGGTAAATTGCAAAAAGAAGAAAAAATTAGCTTACCCATCTTTTTGCAAATCGTTACTGAAAATCGCCGTTTTATGGTTGTCGATAATTAATTTAGCTTTTGAGTAGAATTATAAAAAGGGGGGTGAAGATTACTTCACCTCTTTGCCCATTGCTTGTAAATCAGCATGATAAGATGAACGTACAAATGGTCCACAAGCTGCATGTGTGAATCCCATGTCTAATGCCGTTTGCTTTAATTCTTCAAATTCTTGTGGCGAAACATAACGTTCAACGGGTAAATGATATTTACTTGGTTGTAAATATTGACCAAGCGTCAACATAGTAACACCATGGCTGCGTAAATCTTTTAACACTTGAATTAATTCTTGATTTGTTTCGCCAAGTCCTACCATTAAGCCAGATTTTGTAGGAATTTCAGGATGTCGTTCTTTAAATGCTGCCAGTAATTTAAGTGATCCTTCATAGTTAGCACCAGGTCGAATCCTTTTATATAAGCGAGGTATATTTTCTAAATTATGATTAAATACATCGGGAGGATTATCACTTAAGACATCAATTGCTTCATCAATACAACCACGAAAATCAGGAGTTAATGTTTCAACCTTTATATTTGGATTTAATTCTCTGATTTCTCGAGTACAATTAGCAAAATGGCTAGCTCCACCATCTTTTAAATCATCCCTATCAACCGAGGTAATAACAACATAGCGTAATTTCATTTCTTGAATGGTTTGCGCTAGCTTAATGGGTTCTTTACTATCTGGTGGTAATGGTCTACCATGAGCTACATCACAAAATGGGCAACGGCGGGTACAAATATCACCTAAAATCATAAAAGTAGCCGTGCCATGATTAAAACATTCAGCTAAGTTAGGGCAAGATGCTTCTTCACAGACTGAATGTAATCCATGTTTGCGCATTGTGTTTTTAATATGTGCTATATTATCAGAGTGAGCAGATAATTTAATTCGCATCCATTCAGGTTTTTTTAGCGGTGCGACATCTTCTAATGTTACAGTTGGAATTAAGCGCGTCTTTTCGGCATCACGATATTTCGAACTTCTGATTATTGTTTCATTATTTTGCATAATTGGTATCTTATCTTTGAGGTAACTGCTTAATAAAATTATTAGTTAATAGTTGTTTTATCTCTTTACGGTCAATTTGAGAGACATATTCTTTTAGTTGCGTCATTTGTAATCCAGCATAGCCACAAGGGTTAATGTTATTAAAAGGGGAAAGATCCATATCAACATTGAATGCAAGTCCATGTAAAGTGCAGCCACGACTGATATGCAAACCAAGTGAACAAATTTTCTTTTCGTTAATATATACTCCTGGTGCATCAGACTTTGCATTAGCTATAATACCATAATGGAGCAATGTTTGAATGACACTATTTTCTAAATAACTAACTACATCTCGGATACCTATCTTAAGTCTTTTTAAATCAAATAAAATATACATGATTTGTTGACCTGGAGCATGGTAAGTAATTTGACCACCGCGATCGGTCTGAATAACAGGGATATTTGTCTGATTTAATAAATGTTCTGCTTTACCAACTTTACCTTGGGTAAATACCGGTTCATGCTCGACTAACCAGATTTCATCAAGAGAATGCTCATTGCGTTGTTTGGTAAAGTCATGCATAGCTTGATAGGTATACACATATGGTTTAATTTTTAAGTCTTTGATTATGACATTATTAATGATCATAGTTTTTTCTGTTGTCTTCAAGTAATATTATCGAAATTTTTACAAGTATATAACAGATTTTGTAATAACTTGACAACTTGTAGTTATTCTAAGCATAGCTGTTAGGAATAATATTTAAATTTATTATTAAGTAAAATTTAGTTATTTATCAGATAAATACCATTTATTTTATTATTAGTATTGAAATAGTTGATTAATTTGATAGGAATTAACATTCTTTTCAAAGCGGCAGTTTGCTTTACTTTTTTTTTTTAAATGGCAGACTGATATTAATGAAGCTCCGTAATGCAGAGTTTAAGCTTTCTTTTATTACGTTTTGTAATGTAATTGAGAATAGCAAATAATGCATTTTTCTAAACAAAAAAAGAGGTTTTTATATGTCGGACATGCAAATGAATGATGTCGATCCCATTGAAACACAAGATTGGCTCAAAAGTGTTGAGTCTATTATTCGAGAAGAAGGAATCGAACGTGCACAGTATATTATTGAACAAATAGTTAATAAGGCGAGAGATGGGGGTGTTCCAGTACTTTTTGGATCTTCAACAAGTAATTATGTCAATACTATTCCAGTAGAAGAGCAACCTACTTATCCTGGCGATTGGGAAATAGAAAGACGTATTCGTTCAATTGTCCGTTGGAATGCAATTATGATGGTGTTACGAGCTTCAAAGAAAGATTTAGAGCTTGGTGGACATATGGCATCGTTCCAATCTGCAGCTACTTTTTATGAAGTCTGTTTTAACCACTTTTTCCGTGCTCGTAATGAAAAAGATGGCGGTGATTTAATTTACTTCCAAGGGCACATCTCACCAGGTATTTATTCTCGAGCCTTTATTGAAGGACGTTTAACCGAAGAGCAATTAGATAATTTCCGTCAAGAAGTTCATGGTAAAGGTTTACCATCATACCCTCATCCTAAATTGCTTCCAGAATTTTGGCAATTTCCAACAGTATCGATGGGGCTTGGTCCTGTTAATGCCATTTATCAAGCACGTTTCTTAAAATATTTAGAAAATCGTGGGTTGAAAGATACTTCTGAACAAACTGTCTATGCTTTCTTAGGTGATGGTGAGATGGATGAACCAGAATCAAAAGGTGCAATTACCGTTGCAACACGAGAAAAACTAGATAATTTAGTTTTTGTTATCAACTGTAATTTACAACGTTTAGATGGTCCAGTAACGGGTAATGGCAAAATTATCAATGAACTAGAAGGTGTATTTGCTGGTGCTGGTTGGAACGTAATTAAAGTTCTTTGGGGTGACCGTTGGGATAAACTTCTCCAAAAAGATAAATCTGGTAAGTTAATTCGACTAATGAATGAAACACTTGATGGTGATTATCAAACATTAAAATCAAAAGACGGTGCTTATGTTCGCGAGCATTTCTTTGGTAAATACCCTGAAACTGCTGAATTAGTTAAAGATATGTCTGATGAAGAAATCTTTAGATTAAACCGTGGTGGTCAAGATCCTGCTAAAATGTTTGCAGCATTCCAACGAGCAAAAGAAACTAAAGATCGCCCAACTGTTATTCTTGCTCACACCATAAAAGGTTATGGTATGGGGGCTGCTGCTGAAGCAAAAAATATCGCTCACCAAGTGAAAAAAATGAATATGGATGGCGTGCGTCATGTTCGCGATTTCTTCAATATTCCAGTGACAGATGAAGCACTTGAAAAATTACCATACATCAAATTTGAGGAACACACGCCAGAATACAAATACATTCATGAGCGTCGTGAAGCGTTACATGGTTATGTACCATCTAGATTAACTCATTTTTCAGGAACTGTTTCAATTCCTCCATTAAGTGAATTTGCGTCATTACTTGAAGCTCAATCGAAAGAAATATCAACCACTATAGCATTTGTCCGTGCGCTTAATATTATGCTTAAGGATAAAGAACTTGCTCCACGTTTAGTACCGATTCTAGCTGATGAAGCACGTACTTTTGGTATGGAAGGTTTATTCCGTCAAATTGGTATTTATAATCCACACGGTCAACAATATACACCACAAGATAAAGAACAAGTGGCTTATTATCGTGAAGATGAGAAAGGTCAAATTCTTCAAGAAGGAATTAATGAATGTGGTGCAACGGCTTCTTGGATTGCTGCGGCCACTTCATATAGCACAAATGATTTTCCAATGATTCCATTCTACATTTACTATTCAATGTTTGGATTCCAACGTATTGGTGATCTAATGTGGGCAGCAGGTGATCAACAAGCACGTGGATTTATGATTGGTGGAACCTCTGGTCGTACAACGCTAAATGGTGAAGGTCTACAACACCAAGATGGTCACAGTCACATTCAAGCATTAACCATCCCTAACTGTATATCATATGATCCTGCTTATGCTTATGAAGTTGCAGTAATCATGCAAGACGGTTTACGTCGCATGTATGGTGAGCAAGAAAACGTTTACTACTACATTACAACTCTCAATGAAAACTACGCACAACCAGCAATGCCAGAAGGTGCAGAAGAGGGCATTCGACGAGGTATTTATAAACTAGATACCGTTGAGGGTCAAAAAGGCAAACCGACTGTTCAGTTACTAGGTTCAGGCTCTATTTTACGCCATGTTCGTGAAGCGGCTGAAATCTTAGCTAAAAATTATGGTATTAGCTCAGAAGTTTATAGCGTAACATCATTTACTGAACTGGCTCGTGATGGTCAAGATTGTGAACGATATAATATGTTGCATCCAAGTGAAACACCAAAAGTGCCTTATGTTGCACAAATTATGAATAACAATCCAGCGGTGGTTTCAACTGATTATATGAAATTGTTTGCTGAGCAAATTCGTGGATTTGTACCTGCTGAAAGTTATCGAGTACTCGGTACTGACGGTTTCGGTCGCAGTGATAGCCGTGAAAATTTACGTCATCACTTTGAAGTCGATGCATCTTATGTTGTGGTTGCAGCATTGGGTGAACTTGCTAAACGTGGTGATATTGAAGTTAGCGTTGTTGAAGATGCGATCAAAAAATTCGAAATCAATGCCGATAAACTTAATCCACGAATTGCATAAGAGGTTATTATAATGAGTATTCAAATCAAATTACCTGATATCGGTGGTGACGAAGTAGAAGTAACCGAAATTCTGGTTAAAATAGGTGATAAAGTTGAAGCTGATCAGTCAATTATGACAGTTGAAGGTGATAAAGCATCAATGGAAATCCCTGCACCACAGGCTGGTATTGTTAAATCTATTTCTGTAAAAATTGGCGATAAAGTCAAAACAGGCGTTGACATTATGGTCTTTGATGGGCAAGGTGGCGAAACTGCTGCTCCAGCTCCAGCTACAGCACAAGAAGCACCAAAAGTTGAAGTAACGCCAACTGCAACTAGCCAAATTGTAGATGTAAAAGTTCCAGATATTGGTGGTGATGAAGTCGAAGTAACGGAAATTTTGGTAAAAGTAGGTGATACTATATCTGTTGATGATTCATTAATTACCGTTGAGGGTGATAAAGCCTCAATGGAAGTACCAGCAACCATTGCTGGTACGGTTAAAAGTATCACGATAAAAGTGGGTGATAAAGTGAAAACAGGTTCCAAAATCATGGAATTTGAAACCACATCTAGTGCAGCTCCAGTTACTCAAGCAGCTCCAGCTGCCGCAGCGCCTGTTGCTGAAAAAGCAGCACCTGAGCCAACGCCAGCACCAGTTGCTGCAAAATCAGCGCCTGCTTCATCAAGCAATGAGTTTGTTGAAAACGATGCTTATGCTCATGCAACACCATCTGTACGTCGTTTAGCACGTGAATTTGGGGTAAATTTAGCAAAAGTTACTGCTACAGGTCCTAAAAACCGTATTTTACGTGAAGACATTCAAACTTACGTAAAAAATGCTGTTAAACAAATTGAAAGTGGCGCTACAGGTGGTGCATTACCTGGTCTATTACCATGGCCTAAAGTTGATTTTAGCAAATTTGGTGAAGTTGAAAGTTTACCATTAACTAAAATTCAAAAAGTATCAGGTGCAAATTTACACCGTAACTGGGTAATGATTCCGCATGTGACAGAATTTGATGAAACAGATATTACTGATTTAGAAGCATTCCGTAAGCAACAAAATGCAGAAGCAGAAAAGAAAAAACTTGATCTTAAGATCACGCCACTTGTGTTTATCATGAAAGCGGTAGCAAGTGCATTAACAGCGTATCCACGCTTTAATAGCTCATTATCTGAAGATGCCCAAACCTTAATTATCAAAAAATACATTAATATTGGCGTTGCTGTCGATACACCAAATGGTCTTGTAGTACCAGTATTTAAAGATGTTGATAAAAAGGGTATTGTTGAACTTTCTCGTGAGCTTGCGGCAATTTCTAAAAAGGCACGTGAAGGTAAATTGACAGGTAGCGATATGCAAGGTGGATGTTTCACTATTTCTAGCCTTGGTGGCATTGGTACAACCTCGTTTACACCAATTGTTAATGCGCCAGAAGTTGGTATTTTAGGTGTATCTCGCTCTAGCATGAAACCAGTTTGGAATGGCAAAGAGTTTACACCACGGCTAATGTTGCCATTATCATTATCATTCGATCACCGAGTTATTGATGGTGCTGATGGTGCACGCTTCTTAAGCCATATTGTTAACGTCTTATCCGACTTACGTCGTTTAGTGATGTAATTAAGGAGATCAAATTATGAGTCAAGATGTTAAAACACAAGTTGTGGTTTTAGGAGCAGGACCAGCGGGTTATTCCGCTGCGTTCCGTGCTGCCGACCTTGGACTAGAAGTTACCCTTGTTGAACGTTATTCAACACTTGGTGGTGTTTGTTTAAATGTAGGCTGTATTCCATCAAAAGCATTACTTCATGTTGCTAAAGTAATGGATGAAGCAAAATCATTAACCGAACATGGTATCCATTTTGGTACACCTAGACTTGAATTAGACAAAGTGCGTGGCTGGAAAGAAAAAGTAATTAGTCAACTGACTAATGGACTAGCTGGTATGGCCAAAATGCGCAAAGTCAATGTTATTCAAGGTGAAGCACAGTTTACTGGTAGTCATACAATGGAGGTAACTTCATCAAAAGGAATCACTAAGATCACCTTTGATAATGCAATTATTGCAGCGGGCTCTCGTCCAATCAAGTTGCCTTTTATTCCACATGATGATCCTCGTATTTGGGATTCTACAGATGCCTTAGCCTTAACCACCATTCCTAAAAAATTATTATTGATGGGTGGCGGAATTATAGGTCTTGAAATGGGGACTGTATACCATGCACTTGGTTCAGAAGTCGATGTAGTTGAAATGTTTGATCAAGTGATTCCGGCTGCTGATAAAGATGTAATTAAAGTCTTTACTAAACAGATCCAAAAGAAATTCACTTTACGATTGGAAACTAAAGTTACTACCGTTGAAGCAAAACATGATGCAATTTATGTTACCATGGAAAAGAAAGACGGCAGCACCGAAACTCATACTTATGATGCGGTATTAGTGGCTATTGGTCGTACACCAAATGGTAAGTTAATTAGTGCGGAAAAAGCAGGCGTTAATGTTACTGACCGTGGATTTATCGAAGTCGATAAACAGATGCGTACCAATGTTCCGCATATCTATGCAATTGGAGATATTGTTGGTCAACCAATGCTTGCGCACAAAGGCGTACACGAAGGTCATGTGGCAGCAGAAGTAATTGCAGGTAAAAAACACTTCTTTGATCCAAAAACCATTCCTTCTATCGCTTATACTGAACCTGAAGTTGCTTGGGTTGGTTTAACTGAAAAAGAAGCGAAAGAGAAAGGTATTGATTATGAAGTATCAATCTTCCCATGGGCAGCTTCAGGACGAGCTATTGCTTCTGATTGCTCTGAAGGGATGACAAAACTGATCTTCAATAAAGCAGATAATCGCCTATTAGGTGGTGCGGTTGTTGGTGCAAATGGTGGTGAATTACTTGGTGAAATCACCTTAGCTGTCGAAATGGGTTGTGATGCCGAAGATATCGCATTAACAATTCATGCTCACCCAACATTGCATGAATCAATTGGCTTAGCCTCTGAAATTTATGAAGGCTCTGTCACTGATTTACCAAATGCTAAAGCGAAGAAGAAATAGTAATAAAAGGTCATTTATATACTTAATAGAATGCCGTTAGCTCAAACTAACGGCATTTTTATTTTTTATAAGATAATTTTTGTCAAAAAGTTTCAGGTAACTATACGTTTCAGTAAAAAATGAATCAAATAACTAAGTATTGATCTTAATGAAAACGAGAGATAAATAAGTTATATATCTTTGATAACTTTGGTAAACGTCAATACCCTAGTATTGGTTATTAACAGGTGTCTTTATATTATTAAAAAGATTACAATACTTAGGATTTTATTCAGATGATTTAGATGATTTATCTAAGATAAATTTGTCTGTAAGTATATTAAGAGATTTTTCAAAAAAACGATACCAATCAAAATAAATTGAAAAAATGAGGTTAATATGAACACACAGGAAATACAAACAAAATACGGCATTATTTATGCACGAAATGCATTGATATTATCTGACGTTAAATTAGAATGTATACCATTCACTTTGATGGTCAATACATCATTATCACTAGCAGGCTGTAAGCCAAAAATCTTAAATGTTCCAGAAGTTAAAGTTACATTTATTTTTAGTGATATTGATAGCTTATCTATTTATCTAATAGATGAATACCCTTATGAAAAATATTCAAAATCTAGTTTTGATTTAGTAGATGAAGTTCATAAAAAAGGCAAGCAACGCGTAATTCTTAGTACTTATGATCATATTTTTGATGTTATTGGCAGATATAAAATTGAATATGATTAATTGATAGAAGAAATACCAACATAAACCTATCTATTGTTGGTTGTTGACAGCCTAAAAATACTCAGTAAGTATTGGTAATAGAAATTATTATAAATAAAATTCATAAAACACGGTTCTATCTTTCAGCCTTTGATTAAATAGCTTGGAATTTTGATTCACAAAGTATTAAACAATATTTGGATGTTGGTAACAGAATTTGATATGTTAAAACTGAATGTTTTTGCTGATCAAAATTTAATATTTGAACACACCTTTCCTGTTGCATCCTTATTTACTTAATAAAATGCCGTTAGCTTAAACTAACGGCATTTTTATTTTTTTATAAGATAATTTTTGTCAAAAAGTTTCAGGTAACTATACGTTTCAGTAAAAAATGAATTAAATAACTAAGTGTTGATCTTAATGAAAACGAGAGATAAATAAGTTATATATCATTGATAACTTTCGTAAACGTCAATACCCTAGTATTGGTTATTAACAGATGTCTTTATATTATTAAAAAGATTAGAATACTTAGGATTTTATTCAGATGATTTATCGCAGATAAATTTGTCTGTAAATATATAAAAAGATTTTTCAGAAAAACAATACCCATTAATAATAAATTGAAAAAATGAGGTTTATATGAATACACAGGAAATACAAACAAAATACGGCATTATTTATACACGCAATGCATTGATATTATCTGACGTTAAATTAGAATGTATACCATTCACTTTGATGGTCAATACATCATTATCATTAGCAGGCTGTAAGCCAGAAATCCTAGATGCTCCAGAAGTTAAAGTTACATTTATTTTTAGTGATATTGATAGCTTATCTATTTATCTAATAGATGAATACCCTTATGAAAAATATTCAAAATCTAGTTTTGATTTAGTAGATGAAGTTCATAAAAAAGGCAAGCAACGCGTAATTCTTAGTACTTATGATCATATTTTTGATGTTATTGGCAGATATAAAATTGAATATGATTAATTGATAGAAGCAATACCAACATAAACCTATCTATTGTTGGTTGTTGACAGCCTAAAAATACTCAGTAATCATTGGTAATAGAAATTATTATAAATAAAATTCATAAAACACGGTTCTATCTTTCTGCCTTTGATTAAATAGCTTGGAATATTGATTCACACAGTATTAAACAATATTTGGATGTTGGTAACAGAATTTGATATGTTAAAACTGAATGTTTTTGCTGATGAAAATTTAATATTTGAACACGCCTTTCCTGTTGCATCCTTATTTACTTAATAAAATGCCGTTAGCTTAAACTAACGGCATTTTTATTTTTTTATAAGACAATTTTTGTCAAAAAGTTTCAGGTAACTATACGTTTCAGTAAAAAATAAATTATCTATAACTATATTTTTAAATGAAAGTAATTTTATAATGAATTCATTATATTCATCAGGCTTTGATAACTATCAACATCATGATAGCGTACCTTACTAGTCGAAAGTTCGTTAAAAAGCTTTTTCGCGCACGAAATTTTTGCTTGTTCAATTGGTCTTAAATTTAAACTATCCATAGTACCTTTGGTTTCAGCAATAAAAAAGATATGCTTTACTTTCCCAACATGAAAAGCAATTGCCCAATCGGGTGAATAATTACCAACAGGTGTTGGAATATGAAAACCTTTTGGTAATTTTGCATATACGCACACTTCTTCTGCCGTATCAAGATCTTCAACAAATTTCCGTTCAATACTTTTTTCGGCTAGACCATCGGTAAATACATAATTTTGAATTGCTTTTTTCGCTAAAAACGCTTTATCGTAACTTTGTAAACTTTTTTCCTGAGTGAAAATAGTACTGTCATATTTGCCTGAAGTTTTATTGTATGTAATATGTTCTATAATTGTAGTTGCTTTTTGTTCTTTAATTAATTTAATAATTTTAGCAATAAATTCTTCTGGATTATCCTTGAACATATCTAGTTTTTTTGTATCTAACCCCTTTAATATGGCCACTACTGTTTTGCGGGTTAATGTGGTTTCTTGCGCAATCTGACCAATCAAGTCGTATTTTATTGGTTTAAAATAAGCATGTTCCAAAGTGGTAGTCTTTGTTTCTTGAGTTTTAAACGCATCATTTTGATAGATACTTTGTGTCGTTATCTGCTCTTTAAGTTGACCGACAGCCGTAATGTATTGTAGCTGCGAGACAAATAACTTATCGTTGATATGAGCAATTGCTTTGTTGATTAATTCATCACTATCAAAGTCAACAGTATAGGCATATTGCTGATTAATTTGCTGCCATAATGCTTGGAATTCGGCTTTATCAAAATTCTCATTAAGTGGATTATCTTTAATCTTTGTTTCATGACCATCGGTAAACATGGCGTCTAACTCGCTATCATTATAAATAGTCTGAATTAGGCGATGAATTCCGTCACCCATTGGTTGTAATTCATCTGGTAATGGTGCCACTGAGTTCATTACAACATCGTTGCGGTATTTATCGGTTATTTTACGCTCGATATCAACATAGCCATGACTAATTAAATAAAATTCAATTTTATCAGCTACTGCTTTATCGATAATGGTTGATACACCATTAACTTCTACATATTTACCGAAAAAGTACTCACTGGTGGCAACAGTTGGTCGATCATAAATGACTGTTTTTATGTCGGCTTGAAGATCATTAACAAAGTTTCTATAACTTTCACTAGCGATAACGGTTAACATGTTGATATCGTGGACTTGTTCGCCGCAGCTTTCAATATCCATACGATTACCATCTTGATTAACACATAAACGAAGACCACGACCAACTTCTTGCCGTTTAGCTGTTTGGTTATCGGAGTGTTTTAGTGTACAAATCTGGAAAACATTGGGATTATCCCAACCTTCACGTAGTGCTGAGTGCGAAAAGATAAATCGAGTGGGCTCATCAAAGCTTAACAGTTGTTCTTTATTTTTAAGAATCAGGTCGTAAGCTGAAATATCATCTGAAGATTCGCTACCTCGTTTTAATTGGCTATCAATACTTTTGCCAGTTTTTTTATCAATGCTAAAGTAACCTTTATGTACTTGGCTTGCATCATTACACTTATTTTTTAAATATTGTTGATAAGGTGTGTTGCTGGCTTGGTCTAAGTATTGTTGCAAAATCGTTAGGTATTCTTGTTCAAATATTTGTCCATATTCGCCCAATATTTCGTTATTGTTTTCATCATATTGGCGGTATTTAGCTACTTCATCAATAAAAAATAATGATAGTGATTTAACGCCCATATTGAACAATTTTTCTTCTTTGTCAAAGTGAGATAATATGGTTTCTCTAATTTGAATGCGGCGCATATTTTCTTCAGAAATATCACCTATCACTTCACCGGTTTTAATTGAAACACCATTGGTAAAAGTGACTATTCCAGTCAAAGGATTGATCTCAGATACTGTATATCCCTTGTATTGCTGCATCTGTTTTGAAACAGAATAAAGATTATCACCCTCAGTAAAATGGCGAATTTCACGTTTGATACCATTCTTATGATTTATTTCTAGCTCAATATTTGCCAGTGGTGGTTTTTTACTGGATAAGACGATTTGTTCAAGATACAAGTAGCTATCAGTACCTCTTAGATTTTTAACTTCAAAACCCTTTACTTCAATTTTTTTAACTAGCCGTTTATTGTATGCATCAAGTGCATCAAGTACATAAATTAGATTATTCTGTTTTTTATGGGTAGCAGAATAATTTAATGAAAATAATGGATTAAAATTTTTTAAGGCTTTTTGCGTGACTTCACCACCCATTTTTTGTGGCTCATCCAAAATAATAATGGGATTATTAGCGGCTATAACATCAATCGGCCGGCGCGACGCAAACTCATCGCGTTTTGAGTAAATAATTCGTGCCTCTTTATTTTTGCCGTCTTCTTTTAGCGAGGACGCAAAAGCTTGAGTGTTAATGATCATAACATTAATGCCCGAATTGGCAGCAAAACTATCTAATAAAGTTAAATTTTTACTGTCATAGACAAAAAAGCGAGCCTTTTGACCATAATGCTCCATAAAATGGTCTGAGGTTATTTCAAAGGTTTTTTTTACTCCCTCTCGAATGGCAATAGAGGGTACCACAACAATAAACTTGCTCCAGCCATAATGCTTGTTCAGTTCAAACATGGTTTTGAGGTAAACATAGGTTTTACCAGTACCGGTTTCCATTTCAATATCAAGACTACACCGACCTAAGTTTTTAATTAAATCAGCCGACTGTTTGATATTGTTTATATTTTGTATTTTTTTAATATTAGCGAGTAACTCGTTATCGGTTAACGAAATAATTTCATTTTTAAAACCAATATCGATTGCGCTATCATCTGATGTATAACTTGAAGCCGTTTCATAACTCATTTCTGCCTGAGTAGGTGCATTGCCTAAATCACGCACATAACGCAGGCTATTTTGATAACCTTGCCCGTTAAAAACTTGAACTACTGCATTTACTGCATCGGTTTGATATTGTTGAATTTTAAAATTAAATTTCATTACAACACCTTCCTCTTGGTTTCAGGGCTGTAGGTAGTAAAAATTTGTTCAAAATTGGTGGCAACACTATCATTTTCCATTGAGCTATCACGCATAACAAAATAGTAAGGTTTTTGTTTGGCAATAGCCGTGATGACCTCTTCATTAATGTCTGTATCAAAACAAGCCATTAAAAAGTTATCCGCTACGTTAAACACTGTTTTACCGGCAATAGTGGTTTGTTTAATATCACTGGAAAGTAATACACCCAAATCCAGCATAACTTGGAACAATAAATCTTCCGCCGTTCTATCGGTTTTGATATTGTCAATCAGGGCGTCAAGAAGATCGGTATTATACTCAGCAGGGTTGTAATAAACCTCTTTCATATTACTGCTATCGCACTTTAAGACGCGAAAGCCTTTATCAAATTTAGCCTGTGGATTTTCTTGAGCAATTTTATTGCCTGCCCGGCGAATGCGCTCTTTACCAATTTCGCAGATATTAGTCGCTTTCTTTTGTTTTTGTAAAAACTCAACAGCAAATTTATTGTTTCTTTCCGAAATATCTTCGGGCATCTGTACCAATATATATCTAGCTGACTTATTTTGTTTTACATTATAATCCATTACCGCAGCAGCGGTTGTTGCCGAACCAGAGAAGAAGTCCATGATAATAGGAGATTCTTGTTTATATAAAGTTGCTTGTAATAAAATTTGAATTAATTTTTCAGGTTTCGGAGTATCAAATATATCTCCACCAAATAAATGTCTAATTTGAGCTAAACCATCTTCATTGGTTTCACATGAATAAGAATTAGGAGATAAAACATTTTTCATTTTTTTTATTTCACCACCTAATTTTATATGATTGGGCCTAAAAGGGGCTTTACTAATAACGATTTTTTCTTGATTTTGTACAATTTCATCGATTTTGCTTTGTGAATAGCGCCACTCACCCTCCAAAATTATCTCGGTTATATTTTTATAATTTTCAACAATTACCCTATTTAATAATTTAGTAACAATATTTCCTTCAGACATATCTTGAGGTTCAAAAATTTGTTCTTTAATTGAAAAATCAACCGAGAATGGAGGTAAAGTTATGGTTGAACGACTATTTCCTGCATTGTTTATAGGGTATTTTTTTCCCTCTGTTGTTTTTTCAATTGAAAATGGGACGGTTAGCTCGGATTGTTTAGCATAACAAAGCACGTAGTCAAAAATTTTTCCAACGTTTCTATGTAAAAATGACGGTTTCTTTTTCTTCTCCCATATAAATTCTGCGATAAAATTTTTTTCCCCAAAAATTTCATTACATAATTTCCTAGCATTGTAATTTTCGTTATCATCAAGAGTGATAAAAATGATCCCATTTTTTTTTAAAATATCTTTAGCAATTTTTAATCTTGGATACATCATGTTTAACCAATCGGTATGAAAACGACCATTACTTTCTATATTTTGGATTAATCTATTCCCATTTAGATCATATTGATTGCTATGACCTATATATTCAGCATAGCTTTGGATGAAATTATCCAAATACATAAAATCATGTCCAGTATTGTAAGGGGGATCAATAAATATTAAATCAACTTTATCGAGATAAGTTTCCTGCAATAGTTTCAATACCTCAAGATTATCACCTTCAATATATAAATTTTCGGTATCATCAAAATCAACACTTTCTTCACGACAAGGTCGTAAAGTTTTGGCTATGGGCGCATTAGCAAGTAGAATCGATTTCTTTTTATCTGGCCAAGTAAATTGGTAACGTTCTTCTCGACCTTCAACAATCACTGATGAAAGTTCTTGTTTGAGCAAATCAAAGTCGATGGCGTATTCCACTTCACCTTGTTGGTTTTTGCGTTCAGTAATACAGTTCGGGAATTGTGCACCGATTTTTTTGATATTTTCATCCACTTTATTGAGTGAATGCATCTTTAATTTATCCATTTAAGAATCCTTTAACTCTTGTTTCAATTGGTTAATTTTTTGCACCAATTCAAATACTTTTTTAGGCTGTAGCTCTTTTCTTGCTTGCTTTTCAAGACGTGCAATATTTAAAATCAGTTTTTGTCTTTTATCGGCAATGATAATCTGCTGCTCAAGGCTATTGCCTTGCTCAATATTGAATTTGCCGACTTGTTGAATGATGTTTTGCCAGACATTATCAAGGTTTAATCCTTTTAATTCAATGTGTAATTCTTCTTTAGCTTGCCAATCACTTTGTATCAATTTATGTTGAAAAACGGCCAATTTAGCCTGCTTAGCATATTGCAAAATAAATAGTATATTTTGCGGTATTAGTTTGGATAATAAAACAAGGCTTGTTTCATTAAAATTGATTTTTTTTAGTTGTACCAATGCCACAAAAAAAGCATTAATGTTATTTCCTGCTGCGAGATTTATCTTTGCTGCGGAAACCTCGTTAACAAGGGTTATTTTAGCTATATCCGCATCGACTTTTTCTTTCGTAGCATTGTTCAGTTGAAACTTTGCATAGATTGTTTTTTTAGCTAACTGGTGATTTATTTCTGTCGTTTTGGGCAAACCAAGCATTATGCTACCTTATTTTCTGATTCACTGACAACTAAAAAACAGATTAATTCAAAGTCATCTAGACCTTTTATACTATCGGTAACAAAACTAACTGAGTTACCGCTTAAAAAATTATCAATATCACTGTGTTTTTTTACTTCAATAATTGAATTTATGGCATCACCAAGTCGTTGTGAAAAATGAGTCATATTACTGCCATCGGCTGTGATTTTGTTAAATTGCTGATACAATTTTGCAATGGGTTCTGTTTTGCCTTTGCAAAGTAAGCGTATTTTATCAAGTAATTGTTTTGGTGATAAATGATCACAAATAACTTCGCCATTATTAGCTACATACACCATGTAAAACGGATGAAGTCGATTTTGATTATTAATATTAATGCTGTTTGCCCGATTTTTTAATATATAAATAACTCCTGCGGGTATATCTGGTGAAGCTGGCACAACTGCATGTAATCCATACGGTGTTTTATCAAGCTCAGGATGGTTTTTGATATACTCTAGCAAATCAAGTCTAAATTCATTTAAACCTAAATCCATAATTGATATACTGTTAGTGATATCTTCAATATCAACCACTTCGTCTTGTAAGCGTTTGAGCTGTGCTTTACGATAGGCTAAATCGGATTTTTCTTCTTCACTTAAAATATTGTCATCACCTGTTGCAGTCATGTCGACAATTTTCATGCGAGTTTCTACCTTAGCTTTTAGATCAATATATTCATCTAAAGTAACATCAGGCCAAAAGTTAACTAGCTGAATCGACTGATTTTTGCTGCCTATGCGATCAATACGTCCAAACCGCTGAATAATTCGTACCGGATTCCAATGTATATCGTAATTAATTAAATAATCACAATCTTGTAAGTTTTGCCCTTCAGAGATGCAATCGGTTGCAATTAATATATCAATCTCATGAGTGTTATTCGGCATTAACAAGTGTTTATCTTTTGATTTGGGTGAAAAGCAGGTTAAAACAGTGTTTAAATCACAATGCAATTTAGGTACAGTAGATCTTCCGTCAACCGAACCTGTTATCATTGCGGTATGTAGGGAAAAGTTATTTTGTACATACTGGCTAACGTGATCAAACAAATAACTTGCTGTATCGGCAAAAGCGGTAAATATAATCACTTTTTTATTATTGTTATTAATGGGGTTTAGTTGCTTATTTTTAATAATAGTAAGTAAATTTTGTAATTTAATATCATGTTTTGCGGTGATATCACTTATCATATGAGTTAATAATGATAAGATTTCATAATCTTTAGTAAGATAGTGTTTCCATGAAAGATAATCCATATCGGCTAAGGCAATTTTTACTTTTTTGCCAAATGTAAATAACTGATCATTATTATGTTCATCTTCATCAAGATCATTGAAATTAGTAATATCGGTAAGCTCTATTTCTTTTTTTATACTTTGATTATAAGATTCAATAGTAGCTATTGTTTGCTGAATAAAGTTTTTTATACGTTCTAATGTATGATTAAATGAGAATACCGAGCTTTCGAGTCGTTTCATCAAGTTGATTGCCATTAAACGACGAATTCCTTGTTCTCGATTAGCTTGGGTAAATCCTACATTAATTGTGTTGTCCTCATATATTTCTGCATACTTTTCCATTTTACTTTGTAAGATAAAGTGGGTAGGGGTATAAATTGATAGATTCAGTAGCATTAGTTGTTCGAAAATTTCGTTATAACTTATTGCATTAGCTAAATCCGTTAGTTTAGGTCTTACTGAAATAGGCTTGAGCCTGGTTGGAAAAGTACCTATATCGGCGGTATCGTAATATTTTTGAATGTGTTTGCGTGAACGAGCAATCGTAACAGAATCCAATACTTCGAAAAAGTCAAAATCCAACATCCGTAATAGGCTTTCTGTTGTTCTTTCAGTTGTATCTTGTTTACTCCAAATGTTAAATGCTTTTTGTGCATTCTTAAAAATCTCATCCAATGAACGATGAGTATTGAGATTTTCATCAATATGACTGGTTTTTCCTTCGTAAGCAAGGGCTAATTGATTTTTTAAATCATTGAAACGATTATTAACAGGTGTTGCGGAAAGCATCAATACTTTAGTTTTGACTCCTTTTCGGATCACTTGATTAAGTAATTTTGAATATCGATTTTCTTTTTCATTTTCGTTGTCTTTGCTTGATAATTTGCCACCATTACGGAAATTATGTGATTCATCAATCACTACAAGGTCGTAATTATTCCAATGAATTCGATCTAAATCTATACCATTTGATTTACCACAAGAGCGATTAAGGTCGGTATGAAAAAGCACATCATACCGTAATCGATCTTCAGCGATGGGGTTATTAATGTAATTTGCTTTGTAAGTGTTCCAGTTATTGTTCAGTTTTTTAGGGCATAAAACGAGCACAGACTTATTTCGGTTTTCATAATATTTAATTACTGATAAAGCAGTAAATGTTTTACCCAGCCCAACACTGTCAGCTAAAATACAGCCATTATATTTTTCAAGTTTATTGATGATTGCTAAGGCTGCATCTTTTTGAAAGTTGAATAGCATATTCCAGATTTTGCTATTTTTGAATCCAGTAGCTTCGTTGGGCAATACATCTTCTGAAATATCTTCAAGAAATTCATTAAAAATATTATAGAGGATAACAAAATAGATAAACTCAGGTGAATTTTCATTGTAGGCGCTGGCAATATTGTCGATAACAATATTGGTTACATCCTGAAGTTTAGTTTTATCTTGCCAAAGTTCATTAAAAATGGAAAGAAATTTAATTGAATCTGGAGAAGGAATCTTTTGTACTATGTTGTAAGCATTGTTTCCTCGTTCACAGCCTAGATCAATAGTTGTAAATCCATTGATTGGTATATAAGCATTATCGTCTACATGTATGAATCCAGCCATATTTTCATTAGTGATGTTGGATTTAAATGTAACCTTTTGTCTAATCCAATCAGCACATTCTTTAGCAATCGCTTTTTGTGTTAATTCGTTACGAAGTTTAATTTCAAATTCGGTACCATAAAGGCTACGTTCTCGATTAAGGCGTGGTATGTAGAATTCTCTTTGTGCTTTTGGGGTTTGCTCGGTTATAAAGGTTGGCGAAGTAAAGATGAAACGGAGTTCATCTATATTTTTCAACTCTTTTTTGAGTTTTTCAAAAGCAAAAAATGAAAAGCATGCGGCAACGATTGCTAATTTACTCCCTTGCTTTATTTCGCCTGATAGATCTTCTTGGAGCGTTTTCGTTATGTTATCTATGATTCCCATTGTTTTATTTTCTCTGCGATATTATCTGTACTAATGCTAACTTCCCTTATTTTAAATTAGCTTCTACAAAAAAGTATTGTCATTGGTGATTAACTATAGCGCAATTTATTGTGATATTTTTATTATTGTAAAAATGTAAATTATTGTCTAGAAATGTTTTTATCTATTTTTTGCTAAAAAGTATGGTTGTTGATAGTGGCTAAAAATTGGAAAAAATTTACTGATATAAATAAAAATCATAAGCGAATATCTCATGGTCAAAAAAAGTTAGTGTTAAGTTTAAATAATAATTAATTATCTTTTAACTCTTTCTAAAAAATACACTCACAAGTAGAAAATTTTTTATGATCAAAATAGAATTTAAATATGAAAAAATGATAGTGCAAAAAATAACCTAATATTAAGTTTCTAATATATTGGTTATTTACATATAATATTTCATTTATTCAATCGATTTGCTATACATTATTTATGTAATTATGCGATATATACCTGATAACTAGCTCAAACTGTATTTTAAAAGTGATTAAGTATATAATGCCCCACAAATTTAATTAATTTATATCATCTAATATATATTTTTATGAAATCTTCAATTATCAACAAATTAGAAATGCTACAAGAGCGTTATGAAGAAGTTCAAGCATTATTGTCTGATGCTTCGGTTATTGCGGATCAAAATCGCTTTCGCACTTTATCTAAAGAATATTCGCAATTAACAGGGGTGGTTAAGTGTTTTTCTGATTGGAAGCAAACACAAGAGGATATCGACACAGCTAAAATGATGCTATCTGATCCTGAAATGAGTGAAATGGCACAAGAGGAGTTAAACGAAGCATTAAGTCGAGTTGAAGAACAAGAAAAGCAACTACAAGTTTTACTATTACCTAAAGATCCTAATGATGACTATAATTGTTTTGTCGAAGTTAGAGCAGGAACGGGGGGTGATGAAGCGGCTATTTTTGCAGGTGATTTAGCCCGAATGTATACAAGATTTGCCGAGTCGCACAGTTGGCGTGTTGAGATTATGAGTGCAAATGATGGTGAACATGGTGGCTATAAAGAAGTTATTATGTTAGTGAGTGGGGATGGTGTTTATGGCCATTTGAAATTCGAATCGGGTGGACACCGAGTTCAACGTGTGCCAGAAACAGAATCTCAAGGTCGTATTCATACCTCTGCTTGTACTGTTGCTGTTTTACCGGAAGTTCCTGAAGCAGAAATGCCTGAAATCAACCCCGCTGATTTAAAAATTGATACCTATCGTTCATCTGGCGCAGGTGGTCAGCATGTTAATACAACAGATTCTGCTATTCGTATTACCCACATTCCTACGGGCATCGTTGTTGAATGTCAAGATGAGCGATCGCAACATAAAAACAGAGCCAAAGCAATGTCAGTTTTAGCCGCAAGAATTCAAGATGCAGAACTACGTAAGCGCCAACAAGAAGAGGCTTCAACACGTCGAAATCTATTAGGTTCAGGCGATCGTTCAGATAGAATCAGAACATATAATTATCCACAAGGTCGAGTAACCGATCATCGAATTAATTTAACGCTTTACCGTTTAGACGAAGTCATGGAAGGAAAATTAGAGATGCTAATCGATCCGATTGTGCAGGAATATCAGGCCGATCAACTAGCAGCTTTATCGGAACAAGATGAATGACATACTTACAATGGCTTAAAAGTGCATCTCAAACCTTAACAGATAGTGAAAGCCCAAAGCGAGATGCTGAAATTTTACTGAGTTTTGTTACGCAAAAAACGCGGACATTTTTAATGGCGTTCAGTGAAACATTGCTAACTGATGATGAATTGATTGCTTTATCTGAATGTTTAGAACGCAGGAAAAATGGTGAGCCTATCGCTTATATAACTGGCGAAAAAGAGTTTTGGTCTTTAAAGTTTAATGTTTCTAATGCCACTTTAATACCTAGACCAGATACCGAAAAATTAGTTGAATTAGGTTTAGAGTACCTTCCTAAAGTTCCTTGTGAAGTATTGGATCTTGGCACGGGAACAGGCGCGATAGTTATTGCAATGGCAACCGAACGTCAAGACTGTTTATTTACCGCAATTGAAAAAAATAAAGATGCCCTAATCTTAGCTCAAAAAAATGCTGCTCAAATCGGGGTGAATAATGTTTATTTTTTACAAGGTGATTGGTACAAACCAATAAAGAATAGAAAGTTTTCAATGATTGTCAGTAACCCTCCTTATATTGAGCCAACAGACATCCACTTATCCCAAGGCGATGTACGCTACGAACCAAGAAGCGCATTGGTTTCTGAAGATGATGGTTTAGCTGATATTAAACTAATTGTACAAGGTGCAACTAAGCACTTAAACCAATATGGGTGGTTACTAATAGAACATGGTTGGAAACAAGGCGAGGCAGTGCAAACTGTTTTTAAACAACACGGATATCAATTAGTAGAAACCTTCACCGACTACAGTGGTAATGATAGAGTTACCCTTGGTCGCTGGTTTAAACCTTAACTAGGAAAATTTTATGATGCAGCAAAAAAAAGTAAACATTGGTGACATTACTGTCGCTAATGATCTACCCTTTGTACTATTTGGTGGTATGAATGTGCTTGAATCTCGTGATTTGGCGATGAAAATCTGTGAACATTATGTCACCGTTACCAATAAACTAAATATTCCTTATATTTTTAAAGCCTCTTTTGATAAAGCAAATCGCTCATCAATTCATTCCTATCGTGGACCAGGATTAGAAGAAGGGCTAAAAATATTTCAAGAGCTTAAACAACAATTTGGCGTTAAAATTATTACTGATGTACATACTGAAGCACAATGTCAACCCGTTGCTGATGTGGTTGATGTAATTCAATTACCTGCCTTTTTAGCAAGACAAACTGATTTAGTTGTTGCAATGGCTAAAACAGGCGCAGTAATTAATGTCAAAAAACCACAATTTGTTAGTCCAGGGCAGATGGGTAATATTGTTGAAAAATTTGAAGAGGCTGGTAACAATCAAATCATCCTTTGTGATCGTGGTAGTTGTTTTGGTTATGACAACTTAGTGGTTGATATGCTTGGTTTTAACATTATGAAAAAAGCAAGCAAAGGGTCACCAGTTATTTTTGATGTTACTCATGCTCTTCAATGCCGTGATCCTATGGGAGCAGCATCAGGTGGACGTCGTGGTCAAGTAACAGAACTTGCACGTTCGGGCATGGCTGTTGGTATTGCTGGGTTATTTTTAGAATCCCACCCAGATCCAAGTCATGCAAAATGTGATGGACCGTCAGCGTTACCACTAGTAAAATTGGAACCTTTCTTAAAACAGATGAAAGCCATTGATGAACTAGTAAAAAGTTTTGATGAAATTGATACTGAACATTAAGAGTTTAATTATTTAGCTACGATTAAAAAAACGTTATTTATTATAAGGTAAACGGTATTTTTAGCATATTAATAAAAAAGAGAAACCAAATGTGATTTCTCTTTTTTATTTGGTTATGTGGTCATTTTACGTTATTAATCTTTAGAAATTACTTACTTTTTAATTTTCAATTTTTCAACCACAGTAATAAATATACATAAAAAATGCCATATCCTAAATCATAGGTAGCGTGTTGATATTATAAATAAAATTGGTGATAGACTAAATATTGACACCAAACGTTCATTTAGAACATATTCATTAGCATCTTCCAAAATCGTCATAACACATTAAATAGTGTGACTTTAATGATTAATACTAACGTAATTTTGTACGTGGGTTGTCCATTTACAATGGGATATTTATACAAAGGTTTATATTTTTGGTGATATTTTTGTAAAAAATATTCAGGATTCTATACCGTCATAAGTTTAAAAAACTCTAAAAAAAGTCCGTCATATTATTTTTTACAATAAAAAAAGTTGTGACTTTTATCTAAAAATTAGCATAAAAATCGATCTTTTTAGTGATTATGATCACGATTTAGAGTGTTTAATTTGCTAGATAAAATATGTTTATGCATTATAAAAATACATATTTACCTCATATCTGAATTTAAATATACCACCTAAACATGTCACCTAAATATAGTTTAGGAGTTAAATATTTAAAATAAAAATTAATTTTAATTTACCTATAAATCACATTTTTATAGTTTATTGTAAGTTAAACAGCATAAATTTATCATTTTAGGAAAACCAATATGAATACCTATAATGCACAAATAAAACCTCGTCCATTTAATCATTTAACTAAATTGATTTTATCCTTATCTATTTTAAGTAGTGCCGTTCCTGTTTATGCTACCTACGAAAACCATTTTGTCGATGATTCTTCATTAACTGGTAATGTCTTTTTTTGGAATCGAGATCGTGAACGCAAAGATATTGATACACATAAGTATGAAAAAAACCTAAGACATACTTCATTCAATACTAATTTGGATTTTAAATCAGGCTATATTGCCGATAGATTGGCTATTGAACTCGGTGGTTATGGCGCTTGGGAAGTCAGTAATGGCGGTAATGGACACCCAAATGAAATAGGATTTAGTGGTGCTCATACCCGTTGGGATGAGGATTGGAAGAAAGATGTCAGTGGACTTAGTTTTTATAAAGCACAAGCAAATTTTAAAATTGACGAATTATTTTGGGTAAAAGCAGGTTATATTCAGCCATCAGGACAAACATTACTTGCGCCACATTGGAGTTTATTACCGGGTACTTATCGTGGGTTTGAGATAGGTTCAACGCTTGATTTTGATAGCGCTGGAGCATTGTCGATGTCATATATGTGGAGTGATAAATATAAAGCACCTTGGTATAAACGGCTTTATGAATTTAAACAGTGGGGAAAAGGTAAAAAAATTGATTATTTACATTCTGCCGGTTTGAAGTATGACTTTAAAAATGACTTAGTATTAGAAAGTGCATTTGGACAAGCACAAAATTATATGAACCAATTTTTTGGTAAAGTATCTTATAAAATGGAAGTATTTGATAATCCTATGATTATGAGCTACCAATTTTATGGCGCTAAAGATCAATCTCATAAAGGTACAGATGTATATGATGGCTTAGCGTGGTTGCAAGCAGCAACATTAGGCTATCAAGTTGGTGCTATAGGTCTACGATTTGAAGGCGTTTCGGTTAAAGCTGATGGAGAACAGGGATTCTTTTTACAACGTATGACACCTGATTATGCTTCATCAAATGGTCGTTTAGATATATGGTGGAATTCTCGCTCAGACTTCAATGCTAATGGTGAAAAAGCCCTGTTTGCTGAAGTGACTTATGATTTAAGTCACTTATCTCATTATTTAGCGGGTTGGAAAACAGGTGCGTCTTATGCCTATGGTTGGGATGCAAAACCTAGCACTAATCGTCAATACAATCAAAAACAGCGTTTGATTGAATCTGCATATAACTTTGATTTAGGTTATACCGTGCAAGAAAGTTGGGCAAAAGATACAACCTTCCAATTGCACTATACCAAATATAATAACCATTCAAATATACCGAGCTGGGGTGGTGGATACGGTAATATCTTCCAAGATGAACGGGACATTAAATTTATTGTTACAATTCCATTCACTGTTTTTAGTGCTAAACAAAAATAGGTAAAAAAGATGAAAAAGATTAAGGCAACGATATTAGCAACTTCAATCCTTTCTTTGTTAAATATATGTGCGATTCAATCAGTGCATGCTTCTCAACAAATTGCTGATTTGATTAGTTCTCAACTTAATGTTAAATATGAAGTCGTCGACAATCAAGCAAACGCAAATGGCGTTAACTGTTCAGCTTTAGGTGCTGATTGGGCTTCTTGTAATAACGTAATGATTTCACTTAAAAATACTGGAACAGCCATTAATAATAAAGATTGGGCTATCTATTTTGATAATATCAGAATGATTCTAGCTGTAGACAATGATCAGTTTAAAATCACCCATATTACAGGTGATTTACATAAGCTCGAGCCAACAGAAAAGTTCACTGGTTTTCCTGCTAATACAACGGTGAATATTCCAATTATTGGGGAATATTGGATTGTAAGTGAAAGTGATGTTATGCCACGTTGGTATGTAACTTCAAGTGATGCTAAACCCAAAATTATTGCTAACACTAACACGGATTCTGACAATTTATCGGCATTTGTTGCACCAATAAAACAACAATGGAAAAGAACGGCTGATGATCACAATATTTTAATGACGCCTGCTAACCGTTTTGAATATAACGCCGATATTAATAAATTATCTGAATCATCGTTACGAGGGCAAATTCTACCAACACCAAGCAAACTTACAATAGGTAAAGAGGATGTTACGATTGATCAGCAAGGCGTTAATTTAATTCTTGATGGTTTAAATCAAGATAGTTTAGCTATTCTAAAGGCACAATTTAAAGCATTAAACATAGCTGTGACAGAAAAAGGTTATCAAATAAAAGCAACGATTGATCCTAAACAATTCGAACAAGGAAAAGTAGGATCATATCAATTAGATATTAAAAATGATAAGACATTAATCACCGCTTATGATGAAGCAGGGATTTTTTATGCCATTCAATCCATTTTATCTATCATTCCCGTAAATCATTCAAATTCAATACCAATGCTAAATACTATTGATTCGCCACGTTTTGTTTATCGAGGAATTATGCTTGATATTGGGCGTAATTTTAAATCTAAACAAGCCATATTAAGTTTATTAGATCAAATGGCAAAATATAAAATGAATAAATTTCATTTTCACTTAAGTGACGATGAAGGTTGGCGAATTCAAATTCCTGGATTACCTGAGCTAACCGATATCGGTAGTAAACGCTGTCACGATCTCACGGAGCAAAATTGTTTATTACCACAATTAGGTTCTGGACCTGATAGTAATACAAGTGGATCAGGATTTTTAAGTCGTAATGATTACATTGAAATTGTCAAATATGCAAAAGCACGCTTTATCGAGGTTATTCCTGAAATCGATATGCCTGCACATGCCAGAGCAGCAATAGTATCAATGGAAGCACGTTATAAACGCCTAATGAATGAAGGAAAAGAGCAACAAGCTAATGAGTATCGTTTAGTTGATCCAACCGATACATCCAATACCACAACGGTACAATTTTATAATCGCTTAAGCTATTTGAATCCTTGTCTTGATTCATCTAAACGCTTTGTTAATAAAGTTATCGATGAAATCGCAAAAATGCATATTGAAGCAGGGCAACCGCTTAATACTTGGCATTTTGGTGGTGATGAAGCTAAAAATATCCGTTTAGGTGCAGGTTATCAAGATCTGCAAGCAAAAGAAAAAACTAATATTAAAGGTACTATTGATCAAAGTATTGAAGATCATCCATGGGCTAAATCACAAGCTTGTCAAACTTTTGTGAGAAAAGGCGAAGTGAAAGATATTGAACATCTACCAAGCTATTTTGCCCAACAAGTCAGCACCATTATTAAAGAGCATGGCATCAATCATATGCAAGCATGGCAAGATGGCATGAAACATGCCGAAAATGCCAAATCTTTTGTGGTTGATAAAGTCACAGTTAACTTTTGGGACACATTATATTGGGGGGGATTTGATTCAGTTAATGAATGGACAAATAAAGGTTATCAAGTAATTATCTCTAATCCAGACTATGTTTATTTAGATATGCCATATGAAGTGAATCCAAAAGAAAGTGGTTACTATTGGGCAACACGTTTTAATGATGAGCGTAAAATATTTAGCTTTGCACCGAATAATTTACCTCAGAATGCTGAAACTTCGGTTGACCGAGATGGTAATCCATTTACAGCTAAAGGTACTATGAACTGGTCAGGTGCTTATGGGCTATCAGCACAAATTTGGACTGAAGATATCCGTAGTGATAACAAAATGCAATATATGGCTTTTCCTCGTTTACTAGCGGTTGCTGAAAGGGCTTGGCATCAAGCTGATTGGGAAATGGCTTATCAAAAAGATCGCCAATATCAACAAGGTGAAACACATTATGTAGATAGCAAAGCGTTACATGATGATTGGAATCGCTTTGCTAATTTACTTGGACAAAGAGAGCTAGCTAAACTTGATCTTGCGGGTATAAATTATAGATTACCTATCCCTGGTGCAAAAATTGTAAATGGTAAATTAAACGCCAATATTGCCTTTCCTGGGTTGAACATTGAATATTCAACCGATAACGGAAAAAATTGGAAATGTTATAATGATCCAGTTGCTATTAATAAAGATAACACTATCTCTATTCGTAGTATTTCATCAGATCAAAAAAGAACAAGTCGTATAGAAAAGCTAAATTAAGCTTTAAAACACTAATATTCTTATCCGTTTATCGGATAAGAATAAAGCCTAAGAAAGGGAGTTGATGATATTTAATGAAGCGTTTCCATTAGCTCCATTTCGTCAAAATCGTCATCATTCCCATCTTCAAAATAAGTGCCCCAACCATCATAATTGACGTCAAATTGAGTAGTAAGTGTGATGATTTCTGCAATTTGTGCATTTATTATTTCGGCATTGAGTGGGCTTTCGGTAACAATATCAAAAGCGATAACAACATTGCCTACATCGTCAATATCTTCATCGGGATCGGTTGCTTCATAGCCTAATTTATAGGCTTCTACTGCCACTTTTTCTAATTTATCAAAATGTTGTGATGAAATGTGATGCTCAATGATATAAAGTGCATGAGGATCGCTACCATCTTCTAGTAGTTCCTCAATAATTGCGCTAGTATCTTGTTGAGCAAGGCGAATTTGATCTTTCATAATATACCTTTTAGTGGTCATGCAAATTGTGTGGTATATTACACGTTTCAAAATAATTTTCGAGAAAAAAATGATCGTTGATTTACATTCACATACTACGGCATCGGATGGTCTTTTAACACCTAGCGATCTTGTCAAAAGAGCTGTGGATAACCAAATTGCTATTTTGGCTATTACCGATCATGACACCGTTAAAGGTTTACCTGAAGCTCAAAAAACGATTGCTAACGAAAATTTACCTATTAAATTAGCTTGTGGTGTTGAAATATCAACTTCTTGGAAAAACAACGAAATCCATATTGTTGGGTTAAATATTGATATTGCACATCCTGAGTTAACAGCACTGCTATCATCACAAGAACAAGGAAGAATCGAGCGAGCGTTGGCTATAAGCCATAAATTAGCTAAAGTTAGTATTGAAAACGCTTATCAACAAGCACAACAATTTGCAAAAGGAGACATTGTTTCGCGTGCTCATTTTGCAAGATTTTTAGTTGCTAACGGCTATGTTAAAGACATTAAACGGGCCTTTAAAACGTACTTAGGAAAAGGTGGTTATGCTTATGTACCTGCAACATGGTGTAGTATTTCAGATGCAGTTAATGCCATTCATGCGGCAAGAGGGCAAGCAGTACTTGCGCATCCAAGTCGCTATGATCTAACTTTAACTAAATTGAAATTATTAATAAGTGAGTTTAAATCTAGTGGTGGTGATGCAATTGAAGTTTCACAAAGCAGGCAAACGCAAGATGATTTACAAAAGTTAGCTAAATTAGCCAATGAATTTGAACTATTGGCATCACAAGGATCGGATTTTCATGGTGTTGACACCTATTTAGATTTAGGGAAAACAACCCCACTACCCGGTAGTGTTATACCAATTTGGCATAATTGGAAACTCTAAATAAATCTGGTTTAAAATCGATTTATATTCGTGCTTCACTATAAGGTTAACGATATAAAATTTAATCATGCAAATCTGATTAACAATAATATTGATATAGAAGAAAATTATGAGTCAAACTTTTTATATTCATCCAGATAATCCGCAAACTCGATTATTAAATCAAGTTGTCAACATATTAAATGATGGTGGTGTTATAGCTTTTCCGACCGATTCAGGATATTCACTGGGTTGTTTACTAGACAATAAATCGGGTGTTGATCGAATTTGTCAAATTCGTCAACTTGATAAAAATCACAATTTTACCTTGATGTGCCGTGATCTTTCTGAACTATCTAGTTATGCTTTTGTAGATAACACAACTTTTCGGTTACTAAAAAATAATACCCCAGGTAAATATGTTTTTATTTTACAGGCAAGTAAAGAAGTACCTCGTCGATTGATGAATGAAAAACGCAAAACAATTGGACTAAGAATTCCTGATAATAAAATTGATTTAGCGTTGCTCGAATTATTAGGGCAGCCATTAATGACTGCGACATTAATTTTACCTAATGATGACCAAGCGCAATCCGATCCCGACGAAATAGAAGATAAAATAGGTTATCAGCTTGATGCGATTGTGCACGGTGGTTATATAGGTCAACAACCTACCAGCGTAATTGACTTGACTAATGACTATCCAACAGTTATTCGCAAAGGAAGTGGAGACACTAAGCCATTCGAATAAATGTTCATTTTTTATTGTTAATATATCGACAATATAGTTAATAGAAAATTGATACCTGAGAAGGTAACAGCGAGGATTTTATGAAAAATAGCAAATCAGCATTCCCACAACTTGGCAAAAAGACAAATAGCGTTAAAGCAAAGGAAAAGCAACTCTACGAAAAACCAAAAACCTCAAGAGTACCAGCTATTACACGCAAAACATCGGCATATGATAATACTGAAAAACTCCAAAAAGTATTAGCTAATTTAGGTAATGGATCACGCCGAGAGATTGAAGCAATGATTGTGGACGGTAAAATCAGTGTAGATGGTAAAATTGCCTCATTAGGCGATCGAGTTGATGTAAATGCAAACCCTAAAATTCGTATCAATGGACATTTAGTTCAGCTTAGAAGTAAAGAAAAAGAAGTTTGTCGAGTACTAGCTTACTACAAACCAGAAGGTGAAATTTGTTCACGCAATGATCCGCAAGGACGGGCAACTGTTTTTGAACGTTTACCTAGATTAAAAAATGCACGTTGGGTGAACATTGGCAGACTTGATATCAATACATCGGGTTTATTATTATTCACAACTGATGGTGAATTAGCTAATCGATTAATGCATCCACGGCACGAGATTGAGCGTGAATATGCAGTGCGAGTATTTGGTAATGTGACTGATCAACAAATTAACCAACTTCGTAAAGGGGTGCAACTAGAAGATGGCCCAGCCTCATTTCAATCAATTAAAGCACAAGGTGGTGATGGAATTAACCAATGGTTTAATGTAGTTATAACAGAAGGCCGTAATCGGGAAGTTCGTAGAATGTGGGAAGCTATTGATGTGCAAGTTAGTCGATTGCTACGCATTCGCTATGGCAATATCACTTTACCCAAAGGATTATCACGCGGAACTTGGCTAGAACTTGGTATTGACTCAGTCAATTACTTACGTGAACTAGTCGGTTTGCCACCTGAATCTAAAAGTTTCACCACAAGTTCTTCTTCTGACAAAAGAATAGTAAGACCTAAACGAGTCAAACTTAATCAACAGATTAAAACAACACGGCAAAGAGTAACTCAAAAAGCAACTCGAAAATAACCTTTATCCTGCCCTTAAATAGTTTAGTTATTTAAGGGTACCAGTATAAAATATAATTCACACCTTTCCTATTTCAAATAAACTGACTTGTCACCCAATAATAATGAGTAACTAGTTAATCAATTTTTAGCAAAAAAAGTTAATAAATTAGAACTAATTTATAATAGACTCACCAACTAGCTTATTAATCAAGCTATATTTAAACAGTTTTCATCTTAATAACAAGATGAACAAGCAAAAAAATAAACTAAAATGAATTGAAAGGAAAATTATGCGTATAATTATAGCTGTTTTTTTTATGTTCTTATTAGCCGCTTGTCATACACGTACAGCAGAAGAAGCTTATAAAGAAGGAAAATATTTAGAAAGCATCAACTTATTGGCGGATAGTATTGAGGATAAGGGTACTGCAAAATTAGGTCAAAAAGACGTACAACGACTACAAAATATCGTCAATAACGTTATGCAACATTATGAAACAACTTTATCAAATGCCAATAATCAGGATTATGCCAAACGAATAGAATGCTACCAAAATTTATTAGCAATGAAACTGCGATTAAGTGATCGCTTTTATAGCCAAGAAATCAGTTTTTTTGATAATAAATATGATTTTACTAAATTACAAGAGAGTATCGCAAAAGAGTACTATGACTATGGTAATTCAATCACAGGAACCGATAGTAAAAGTTATAGAATAAAAGCCGATTTATACAAAAAAGGATTTGAGCAATACAACTATAAAAACATTGAAAGTTTGTATAACAATGCAAATAAAAAATATATGCAACTTGCTGCTAAAGATTATTATGACCAAGGAAAAATGTTAGCACAGCAAGGTAATTATAAAGCTGCTGCGGATGCATTTAATAATGCCTCGGAAGTATATCAGCCTCTTGGCAAGTACAAAGATAGTGACAAACTTTCTATTGAGAATGATAGAAAACACTGTACTCAACAAGCAGAAAATGCTTATGAACAAGCACAACAATTAGCCAGAACAGCAACACGTCGTTATCAATTTCGAGAAGTTGCCCAATATTACGCTTCAGCTGCTTCGGCTTATCGCCAATACGGAGCGTTTCGCGATGCAGATTTCCAAGCAGATAAATATAAAAGAGAAGGGAAAATAAAAGTTTATTATAATTCTTCAGAATTAAAATCTTATGTAACAGATCTATTAAGTAAAGACTTTATAGAATTTGTTATCTACCAACCAGGACAAGCAGATGTCACGATCCGTGTAACGACAAATGTTGAATTTTCTGATCTTGGTAAATCAGTTAACAATGAAACCAAAACCGAAAAAATATTTGATAAATTTATTGAATTCGCTGACGAAAACGGTAATAAAAAGCAAGTTAAAACCTATAAAGATCAGCAGTTTAATTTACAAACTGTGACTCACAGCAATAAATTAACCTTAACCACTGAAATTGAGGCTCATGGAATCTATAGTTACAGTAAATCATTTAACATTGTACAAACGTCAGCAAAACATGATTATATCTACTCTGGCAATGTGCCATCAAATTTACATAATTACAGTAAAGGAACATTGCAAACCAAAGATAGCTTGCTTCGAGCGGCAAAAGAACAGCAATTAACAGAATTAAAAGTATATATTGAAGATATGGTTCGGGATTTATCATATCTATAATTACTATAAATGTCATAACTAAAATTTAACTAAATAAAGACTACTTACTCATTGGTGCTCATTTTTATAAATGAGTGTCCAATGAGTAAATTGAATGTTTTTATTTATTTGCGGAGTTGATTTAATTCGTCCAGTATAAAGAAGTACGGGCTAGATTAGAGCATATCTAGTCAAAAATTAAAAATGTGTTTGTTTGGGGCAGCGTTGGTTAGTAAACACTGTTTTCGGCTAAATGAAACTTGAATCCTTGTTGATGCATGATTTCTCGCAATGTTTATAGTATTAATTACTGTAAACAACACTAGAAATTCCTACAATTAAAAAGTTGCTATATCAGTACTAAATTTCATCTAAAATAAAACGACGTTTGGTTTATCAGAACATCAACTCCATACTTTTTCAATTCAATTATTGAAGTGATAACTAAAATAGTTGTTTTATCAAATTCATGATAAAATATGGTTTCTTTTAAAAACTTTACAAAAAAATTAATACGATGAAAAAAATAAAATATTCTTTGTTGCTAGTTTGCAGCATAACATTGGTCGGTTGTTTTGGTTCAGATACCACTTCGTCTAGCTCTGTTGATCGTATGATTGATAATCCAACACCAAATGAAATAAAAGTGATTATTGATGGAAATGAATTAACCATTCCAGCAAAATCAAGTGTGAATTATACATTTGAATACGGTAAGCATACACTGTCTTACGGTAATCAATCATTAAATTTTATAGCTAAACCTTCAACAACTAATAGTTCAGGATTAATTAATCCTACTCAAAGTAATTATTATTTATTAACAACTTTCTATACAACTTCAAATGTGAGTGATGAAACTTACGATAAGTTGATAGCTAAATATTTAAATTCAGTTCCAGTAATTATTAAAGGTGAACAGCAAGAGCTTGAACTACCAGTTAAAGTTATTAATGATGTTTTTATTGAGCGTCAAAAAGATTTTTGGGATTATTCAGTAGATGAACCTTATCCAGATGAAGTAACTTTACGAGGGAAAGGGCAATTTCAATCTCGAAAAATCAAATTATTCCGAGAAGATGGCTTTATTGAAGCTTTAAAAGCAGAAGGGCTTAATGAAAAAGTTGATTTTATAAATGAACATCCTAAATTTTCTGAGCTTAAAAAATATACTATACCAAATATTCAGCTAGATGCTATTACTTGTAAGAAAGGTCGCGAATTTGTTGAAACGCAGTTAAATGATTGGAATAAGCTTTTTACTCTGACAGGTAAAGATTTGGCCTTGTTATACAAACAGTTAACATCGTCTGAAACTTTTCACACGAAACATGCCATCATAACAGAATGTACGAAAGCAGGAGATTCAAATCAAAGCTATCAGTTCGCTACAAGAGAACTTGAGGGGGCATTCGATGAAACTAATCAACTTAATTTTTTTATTACTCAATAAACTAATTTAAGTAAAGGTAAATGTTTAACCGAATCGGTAATAGTTACATCTTCTTTATAATATAAGCGCCATATCTTTCGTCAGTGATAAGGCGTTAGTTTTGTTTTCATGTATATTCTTTATAGCCATTTTTTAAAGCTTCATAAATAAAGTGAGTTGTTCCTACATTAAATTTTTATCACTTTTGATGTTTACAATCTTCATACTAACCTCTAAACTAATTGATGTTCTCAACGGGGTGCCCTAAAGGGCTGAGAATGTTAGATAGGATAACATAACCCGCCGAACCTGAACTGGATCATGCCAGCGGAGGGATTTGAGTTATTGCACTTGCTCAAGCCTTTTGTCTTTTATTTGCTATTTTGGAGGCAAAATGTTTTGTAAAAAATTGTTATTATCTTTGGTATTTTCGGTACCTTTTATGGCAAATGCTGCCAACGTAAAACCAACCTTAACTGTTTATAGTTATAATTCCTTTATTTCAGAATGGGGACCAGGAAAAGCAATTGAGAAAGGGTTTGAAGCACAGTGTAACTGTGAACTTGAGATTGTTACATTAGGCGATGGAGTAGCGGTTTTAAATCGAATGCGACTTGAAGGTGATAGAACTAATGCCGATGTAATTTTAGGATTAGATAACAATCTTTTAGAACAGGCAAAACAAGCCAAAATAGTTATACCTCATCAAATCAATAAACCAGATAATTTAAATACCAACTGGTGGGATAGTGATTTTATGCCCTATGATTTTGGTTATTTCGCTTTTATTTATGATCAACAAAAAATCAGTAATCCACCACACAGCATGCATGAGTTAGTAGATAATAAAGTCAACTGGAAAATTATCTATCAAGACCCACGAACCAGCACTCCTGGGTTAGGTTTATTATTTTGGGTGAAAAATATATATGGTGATGATGCCGCATCTGCATGGCAGAAAATAGCAAAAAATACTGTGACAGTGACCAAAGGCTGGGGTGAAGCTTATGGCCTATTTTTAAAAGGCGAAGCTGATTTTGTGCTTAGTTATAGCACTTCGCCAGTTGCACATATTATGAATGATAATGATCATCGTTATGCTGCTGCTATTTTTGACGAAGGGCATTATCGCCAAGTCGAAGTTGCGGGTATTACTAAGTATAGTCAGCATCCCGAATTGGCACGTGCTTTTTTACAATATTTATTAACGCCTGATGTACAACGTCAATTTGCTGAAAAAAATTTCATGTATCCGATTATTAATATAACGTTGCCTGAAGCTTTTCAGCAAATTAAACCAGTCAATAAAGCACTCGAGTTTGATGCTAAGCAAGTTAAAAATAATCAAAAGAGCTGGGTGCGTGAATGGAAATCCACCATTAGTAAATAGTTTTATTCAGTATAATGTTGAAATTAAGAACGTTAATCCCCGGCATTAGTGCTGCAAGCTTGATTTTAGTTGTATTAGGTTCAGCACTATTTGCGCTTTGTTTAGTTGCTTTTGAGTCTAATAATTTAACTGTCTATTTTGATAGTTATTTATTACATGTTATTTGGATAACAATATTTCAAGCAACGTTATCAACATTGCTATCTGTGTTATTGGCAATATTGATGGCTAAAGCCCTATCGATAGTCAATTTTTGGGGTAAAAATCTATTGCTACGCATTATGCCTATCACCTTTATATTTCCTACGTTGGTTGTGGTAACGGGGTTATTATCTGTTTATGGGCAACATGGTTTATTAGCGTCGTTTTGTCATTATTTAGGTTTGCCTTTTGTGATATCCATTTATGGTTTAAAAGGTATTTTATTGGCACATATATTTCTTAATTTCCCTTATGCTTGTTGCTTGTTTTATCAAACCTTAAATAGTGTACCAGTCGAACACAAACAATTAGCTGCTCAATTGAATTTTTCGAGTTTTACTTATTTTAAATTGGTGGAATGGCCACTATTGCGTCGACAGTTGCTACCTATGGCATCGCTAATCTTTATGCTTTGTTTTTCTAGTTTTGCTATTGTATTGGCTCTAGGTGGTGGACCTAAATATACCACACTTGAAGTTGCCATTTATCAATCCATCCGTGAATTTGATTTGATACAAGCCGTGCTTTTAGCATGTTTGCAGTTGGTTTGTTGTGCTTTTTTTATGGGGTTGATGCAAAAGTTTAATTATAGCTATAAATTTAACACTAAATATGTTAAGCAAAGTTATCGTTTACCTGTTTCGTTTAGCTTAATTTTGTCGAGTTTTGTTATTATTGTTATTGGTGCATTATTTATTTTGCTACCCATCATAACTATATTAATAAAAGGTATTTATTTTTTTCAGTGGTCATTTTTTTCAGTGGCCTTTCAACGTGCAGTTATGTTTTCTTTACTAATTGCTTTTGGGTCAGCCAGTATTGCTATGCTACTAGCTTTATTATTACTCTATACAAACAGCCGATTATTGATTTATCGGCAAATAAATTGGAGTAATCGATTAATGTTAATTGGATCGCTGATATTAATTATTCCAAGCATGGTGCTGGCGTCAGGTCTGTTTTTACTGTTATTTTCGTACGCTTATAGTTCGGTCTTTGTTTGTGTTTTGACGATGCTTTGTAACAGTTTAATGGCACTGCCATTTATATTAAAAAACCTTGCTGCACCAATGTATGATGTTACATCTCGCTATTGGCACTTAAGCCAGTCACTTAATATTACTGGTTTTTGGCATTTTTATTTAATTGAATATAAAGCACTAAAAAAGTTAATTATCCAAAGTTTTGCCTTTTCAGCAATATTATCATTGGGTGATTTTGGTATTATTGCGTTATTTGGTGGCCAGTCAGTCACAACGTTACCTTATTATTTATATGAGCAAATATCGTATTATCATTATCATGAAAGTGCCGTAACGGCTGCATTATTGCTAATATTATCTTTTAGTTTACTGGTTGTGATAGATTATGATCGAACTGAATCAAATTAATTGTCAATATGATAATTTTAAAATGCATTTTGATATCAAAATTACTGCAAAAGAAAAGGTGGTTATTGTTGGGCCAAGTGGTGCAGGTAAAAGCTCATTGTTAAGCTTGATTGCTGGATTTATTTCACCAAATTCTGGGCAAATTTTACTTAATCATCAAAATATGACTCACACTCAACCAGGAAAGCGGCCTGTTTCGATTTTATTTCAACATAATAATTTATTTGATCATTTAAATGTTGAACAAAATATTGGCTTAGGCATAAAGCCTTGTTTAAAACTAAATACATCGGAACGCCAAACAATAGATGATATGTTAGCTAAAGTTGGTTTAACTGGTTTTAATAATCGTTATCCCGAACAACTTTCAGGTGGTCAGAGTCAACGTGTTGCGTTAGCTCGTTGTTTAATTCAACGTCGACCTATTTTATTGTTAGATGAGCCATTTTCAGCTCTCGATCAAGCATTACGCTTTGAGATGTTAGCATTAGTTGATCAAATTTGCGATGAGCTCGATTTGACATTAATGATGGTCTCACACAATCTTAATGATTCGCTTAGTTATTTTTCTCGTTGTTTGGTGGTGGATAATGGACAGATCGTTTTTTATGGTTTACCAAACCAATTAAACCAACCTGAAAATAATCACATTGCAAAGATATTGGGTTTAAATATCTCAAAAAATTAATAGTTTAGCATTTAATAATTTATATATTTAAATTTAGATATTTAAAGCTTAAGGTTTTATTAATCTACCAAGCATATATTGCATTTTATGATCAATAACAAAGCAAATTAAATATCTATGCTAAACATAAAAGCAACCAACAAATTTAGCTGGTCAGCACTTATCTTTAATATTTTATTTTTTACTTATTTTTCTAGTGCATTACAGTTATATATTTTTCTTTCGGGGCATTCCAATGCAATTGGACTTCGCGATTCAATTATCTATAGTTTGATTTGGCTTATTCCTGTTTTGATTTTTCCTGATTATACAAGAAAGATTGCGACTATATTTGGGCTTATTGTCGGCTGTTTGTCTTTGGTTTCTGTCGGTTATTTTGTGATTTATCGACAAGAATTTTCGCAAAGTGTATTTTTTGTTATGGCAGAATCAAATTATAGTGAATCGAGCGAATTTGTTCAGCAGTATTTTAGTATTAAATTAGTTATAGTATTGATTATTTATAGTTTAATGGGTGTTTATCTTTGGAGTAAAGTCAGACCTGTTTATATTAAAACTTCTACTAAATGGATTGTATCACTATTAATAGCTATTTATGCCATAATGCCTGTGTTTATTAGTGTGATAATAAAAAAATCATCTATTGAAAAAGCCGGAACTCATTTACTAACGCGTATGGAAACAACTGTGCCATGGCAACTTATTAATAGCTATTTAGCTTATCGATCTCAACTTAAAAATATGGAAGATATTTTAAATCATTTAGACACTTTACCTCCTGTTGAAAATTTAAAAGATGCTAACGGTAATACGCCTAGGACGTTGGTGTTAGTCATTGGTGAATCAACAACACGTAATAGGATGAGTATTTATGGTTATGGTCGAAATACCACACCTCAAATTGAGCAGTTTAAAAAAGATAATGCTGATTTTGTTGTATTTAACGATGTGGTTTCATCAAGACCTTATACTATCGAAATTTTGCAACAAGCGTTAACTTTTGCTGATGAGAAGCATCCCGATTTATACCTTAAAACTCCTTCATTAATAAATCTTATGAAGCAAGCAGGGTATAAAACATTTTGGATCACTAACCAGCAGACCATGACCAAGCGTAATACCATGTTGACTATGTTTTCTAAACAAGCCGATGAACAGTTTTATATGAATAACGATCGTAATCAAAGTTCAAGACAATATGATGAATCGGTATTTGATCCTTTCAAAAAAGTGCTAGCTGACAACGCTGAAAAGAAATTTGTTGTTATCCATCTGCTCGGAACACATATGAAATACGAGTTCCGTTACCCAAAAGACGGTAAGTATGACCGTTTTAAAGATAAGGAAAGTATTCCATATCCTCTCGATGACGATAAAGTAGATGTATATAATAGTTATGATAATGCAATAAGTTATAACGATTATGTCACAACAACACTGTTTAATATCTTCAAAAACAGTAAAGAAAATGGTTTTATGTTATATTTTTCAGATCATGGTGAAGATGTTTATCAAACGCCACCGCATAATGTGTTAGGGCGAAACGAGAAGGCACCAACTAAAACTATGTATACTGTGCCATTTATGCTTTGGCAATCGCCAACATGGGTGGCAACGCATCCTAATAACTATCAAGCTTATGTAGATCGAAAATTTAGTACACAAGATTTGATTCATACTTGGTCTAATTTAGCTGGGTTAAGTTATAACTTATATGTTCCTGAAAAAAGTATTGTTAATCCTAATTTTCATGAATCGATTCGTTGGATTGGCGATCCTTATGACAAAAATGGTTTAATTGATTTTGATAAATTAACTAAGTAATTCACTTAGGTTGTTTACACAAATATTTAAGGTATAATATTGTATATTTATACAGTTATATTTGAGTATTGTGAAACCCTCTATGCGAAAAATTATTCATGTCGATATGGATTGTTTTTATGCCGCCGTTGAAATGAGAGACAATCCCCGTTATCGCAATATGCCTATTGCGGTAGGGGGCGATCCTCGTAAACGTGGCGTGGTTGCGACTGCCAATTATTTAGCTCGTCAGTATGGTATACACAGTGCTATGTCAATGGCTCAAGCTATAAAACTTTGTCCTAACCTTAAAATTATAGCGGGTAGGCATGCAGTTTATAAAGAAGTCTCCAAACAGATCCACCAAATATTTAAACGATATACTGAATCTATTGAGGCTTTATCACTCGACGAAGCTTACCTTGATGTAACTGATTGCAAACTTTGTTATGGTTCAGCGACTTTAATTGCTCAAGATATCCGTCAGGCAATTTACAAGGAACTTGAGTTAACTGCATCGGCAGGTGTTGCTCCACTTAAGTTTCTTGCCAAAATAGCCTCTGATATGAATAAACCTAATGGTCAATATGTAATAACACCAGATAACGTTGATAGTTTTATAGAGCAGTTACCGTTAAAAAAAATCCCAGGTGTGGGTAAGGTCACGGAAAAAAAATTAGCCCAATTGGGGCTATTTACATGCAATGATATTGTTAATTATGATGTAACTAAATTAATTACCCAATTCGGTAAATTTGGAAGAATACTATATGAGCGATGCCAAGGTATTGATGATCGTGAAGTGTGTAATGACAGGCAACGTAAATCGGTAGGGGTAGAGCGTACTTTAACTGATGATATTCATAGTTGGGAAGAGTGTTTATTGCAGTTCGATCCATTATTTGATGAAATGGAAAAACGGTTAAGCAAAGTTCGTGCTGATTTATCGATTGCTCGGCAAGGCGTAAAATTTAAGTTTGACGATTTTCAGCTAACTACACAAGAACATGTTTGGTCTAAATTGGATAAAGCTGATTTAATTGAGCAAGCGCATAAAGTTTGGTTAGAACGGCGTAATGGGCGTGGAGTTCGGTTAATTGGTTTTCATGTAACGTTAATCGATCCGCAAGTTGAAAAGCAGTTGATTTTTCAGTTTTAGCCCTTTTAACCATAAAAATGAGGATGCAGGCAAAGCCTTCAAACATCCTCATAACAAATGATAGCTAGCTAATAATGATTATTTCAAACTTGCACCATTAGTACTAATGACTTTTTTGTACCATTCAAAAGAGTCTTTTTTATAGCGTTTCATACTACCGTTACCTTCATTATCACGGTCAACATAAATTACGCCATAACGTTTTTTCATTTCGCCAGTAGTGAATGATACAACATCAATAATTCCCCAAGCAGTGTAACCCATTACATCAACACCATCATAATCTATAGCGGTTTGCATGGCTTTGATATGGGCACCTAAATATTCAATACGTGGTTTATCGTGTATTTGATTACCGTTTTCGAGTTCATCAATTGCACCAAAACCATTTTCGACAATAAATAGTGGTAATTGATATCGATCATACAGACGGTTAAGTGTATAACGTAAACCTTCAGGATCAATTGGCCAACCCCAATCGCTGCTTTTTATATAAGGATTTTCAACCGCATTAGGTAGTGCACCGTTAACTATGTTGTCACGATTATCATTTTTGGCATCAGCTTTAACGACAGTAGACATATAATAGCTAAAGCCAATGTAATCAACCGTACCTTTTTTCAAATAACCTAAATCTTCTTCGGTAATATCAAGTTTATATCCTTCACGCTCAAATTCTTTTAATGCATAAGCTGGATAGTAGCCGCGAACGTGAACATCAGGGAAGAAGAATCGTTGATGCATGGCAATTTCTGAAGCCATCATATCTTCAGGATTACAAGAATATGGATAAATTGGCACATGCGATACCATACAACCAATTTGAAAATCAGGATTAATTTTTTTACCTGCTATTACTGCTTTAGCACTGGCTAACAGTTCATAATGTGCAACTTGGTACAGAACTTCTTGCGGATTTTCATCAGGTTTAACTTGTACGCCAGAGTTAGTCCAAAAGAAGATAGGATTACTAGTATCCATTTGATTATTGATTTCGTTAAATGTCATCCAGTATTTAACTTTATTTTTATAACGTTCAAAACATGCAGTAGCAAAGCGCTCAAAAAATTCAACTGTCTTACGGTTTCTAAAACCACCATAATGACGAGCAATATGTAAAGGCATTTCAAAATGGGATAATGTGATAACTGGTTCAATGCCGTGAGCTATTAGTTCATCAAAAACATCATCATAAAAGCGAAGACCTTCTTCATTTGGTTCAAGTTCATCACCCTTTGGAAAAATTCGAGTCCACGCGATCGAGGTGCGTAGACATTTAAGGCCTAATTCGGCAAAAAGCTTGATATCGTCTTTATAATGATGATAAAAATCAATTGCAGTATGATTTGGATAAAATTTACCTGCTTCGATATCTTGAGTGATTTGTCTTGCAACGCCATGAGCACCTGCGGTCATAACATCAACAACACTTGGGCCTTTACCGCCTTCATTCCAGCCGCCTTCAAATTGGTGAGCGGCTAAAGCACCGCCCCATAAAAATGGTTTTTTAGTCATTTTTTATTCCTTGTTATTGCTTAATGTTAAATATGATATCATCAACTGTTACTTGTGTTTTATCGGTTAATGAAATTTGTTGATACTGATCGGTATTAACAATAATAATTGGAGTAATTAATGGATAACCTGCTTGCTTAATTGCCTCAGGATTGAAGCTGATTAGCAAATCACCTTTTTTTACTTTTTGATGTAATTCAACATGATATTCAAACTCATTGTTAGTTAAATTAACTGTATCAATCCCCACGTGAATTAGCAATTCGACGCCATTATCTAATGTTAACCCAATGGCATGTTTAGAATTTTCAAATACTGCAGTTACCTCGCCATCAAAAGGTGCATAAACGTGATTATCAGTAGGTTCAATTGCAATCCCTTCTCCCATGAGTTTTTGTGAAAAAGCAGGATCGGGCACTTCGCTTAGTGGTAATGCTTTACCTGTCATTGGGCTTGTAATTTCAACCTCATCTAGTAATATTTTTGGTGTATCATCTTTAGTGTTAGCTATATCTTGTTTTGTTTCACCTGTGCCAAATATTTGGATTAAAATTACAGGCCCAATTAATGCAATTGCTGAACCAATTGCTACACCAAAAAACGAACTCATATTATCGGGTTTAATGGCATTGACAATGGTTAGTGGGCCTGGTAGTGCCGCATAAGTATAGTAATAAGGTGTAAAGAATCCAGCAACAATACCACCTAAAGATGCGCAGATACATCCATAAATAAATGGCTTTTTAAAGCGTAAATTTACACCATAAATAGCGGGTTCAGTGATACCAAATAAACCAGTGATAAATGCAGATAATGAAACACCTTTCATCTCTTGTGTTTTAGTTTTTATATAAAAACCTAGTGCAGCACCCACTTGACCAATTACGGCAATAGTTTGGAATGCTTGGAAAGAATCTTGCCCATATTGATTGATATTTTCGGTGATGACAGGTGTTATTCCCCAATGTACACCAAAAATAACCAATACTTGCCATACAGCACCAATCAACCCACCCGCAATGTAAGGCGCAAGATTAACTACCCAATTATAACCATTGGCAATATAGTGAGCTGCGTTTGCAGTTATTGGTCCTATAGCAATGAGAGTTGATGGCACCATAATCACTAAACAGATTAAAGGCATTAAAAGAGGTTTGATAATACTATGTAATCGTGGTTCCAAAAATCGCTCTAAATACGACAGTAACCACACCAAAAAAAGTGGCGGCAGTACGGTTGAGTTATAAAGCGTTTCTGATAATACAATACCAAATAAATCGATTTCTGCCCCTTCTTTGATTAATTCTGCCAATTTAGTCCAAGTGGGAGAAAGTAATGCGGCACAACAAGCCACTGCAATGTAAATATTACAACGAAAATGTTGTGAAGCAGTAATAGCAATAAAAATTGGAAGAAAGAAAAAAGGTGCCCAAGAAATAAAGTCAAAAATTTTATAAGTGCTAGTTGATTCCACTTTAGGAAAGCCTAATTTAATTAAAATTAAGATCCCTTGTAAAATCCCCGAAGCGGCTAAAACATAAACAAACGGCGCAAAAACAGCTGACATCGTTGCAATAACACGATTTAAAATATTCGCTTTATCGTTATTGGTTACTTTATTATCAGTATTAATCAGTTGAGTAAAGGCGTTATAAACTTTATCAACATGTGTACCAATAACCACTTGGATTTGACCACCTTTTTCAACAACGGTAATCACGCCTGGTAATTTAGAAATGTTTTCTTTTGCATGATCTGGTGTATGTTGGGTAACAAGGCGAAGGCGTGTTGCACAGCGAGAAACGGTAACAATATTTTTCTCACCACCTAGCTCATTTAAAATATCAACAGCTAACTTGTTATAATCTCTAATTTTTGATGACATCCATAAACTCCTTAAAAGCAATTCAGTAAGATTATTTTATAGACAATTTCAAAATTGTTAATTAACAATTATATTGTTTGTGATCTAGATCGTGTTTTTATATTATTTAATTTAAAACTAAAAATAAGCTGTATAAAATACTACTTCAATTATTGATTAAATTAATAACATAAACACATGGTTAAATATCAAGAAGTTGCAAAAAAATCAAACAGATGATTTATCAAAAACAACTGTCCAAAGGCACTCAGCTTGCTAATATTGACGGGTTAATTACTCAATATCAGGTCAGTCGTAGTACAATTGTTAAAGCGCTTAATTGTCTTGAGCGGCAGGGCGTTATTTATCAAGTGCAAGGTAGTGGTATTTTTGTTCGTGAACGTAAAAAAAGAGGCTATCTCAATTTTTTGCAAAGTCATGGTTTTACTGTCGATCTAGAAGATGTTTATGGTTCTTCGACAGTACTTAATGTTGATATCATCAAGCCCAGTGCAAAAGTTAAAGAAAATCTACAATGTGATGATAACGAAGAAGTCTATTTTGTTAAAAGATTGCGCTATGTTGAAGATAAATTATATGGCTTAGAACAGTCATATTACCGTAAAAAGTTAATTTGTTATTTAAATAAAGAAATTGTAGAAAACTCAATTTTTAATTACATTCAGGAAAATTATAATCTTAATATTGGTTTTTCTGATAAATATTTACAGGTAATAAAACTTGATGAAAAAATGGCGCCATGTTTAGGATTGCAACCTGGTGAACCTGCACTTTGTGTTGAAGAAATATTTTACACCTCATCAGGTGAACCTTTTGATTTTTCAAAAATCATTTATCATTACGAAAATGCAAGATTTTGTATACAAAATCACTCAAAGTAAGTTTGAATGATGAATTATTAGGAAGATGAATAAGAAATCGATCATTCAACTTCCTTTAATTATTAGCAAATTTAACTGTTAACAATTAAATTTCACCACCAACACCTTTAAACTTTTCAACCAATGCGGCGATCTTTTCAAAGACTCGGTTCTTTTTAATTAAATATTGAGGATTCAGTGGGCTCATTTTTGGTAAAATCTCGTTCAACTCTGTGCCGTTTTCGGTTGCATATTTTCGCTTTAATGATGAGGCAATATAGCGTTTTGTTACCGCTTCATTTAAATTTTCCTCTTCAATTAAGGAATTAAGCTCTACCTGTAACTCTTGCTGTGCATACAAGAAAAACGCATCAATAATCGAGGCTTTATCTGGAATAGCATCAAGATCAGTTTGTTTTATAAACTCTACAACTAGCTCTTCTTTAGCTCGATTTTCTAAGCTTGATCGAATTAATCGCTTAGCATCTTCGACAATGTCCTGTTTGGTTTTTTCTTGTTTATTTTGTTCATAAATTAACTCAAGAATATAATCCAGATTGATCTCTTGCGATTTTAATAGATCAATTTCGAAAACCACATCATCCCAGTCAAATCTTTGCTGATCTTGTTGATTGGCTTCTTTTTCTCGGCGTAGCCAATCACGAATATCATTATAAGTTGAACGATAATTTTGAATTGTGCGGTCAGTCGGTAGTTTAACTGCTTGCATTTTTTGCAGATCTTCATCAGTCACATAATGCTTATTTTTAAACGCTAAAACTGCCTGCGCATCTGTCATATCTAATTGTTGGAAATCCTTTAATGCAACAAATTCATCATAATTTTGTAATATATTGTCAGCACGTAAGTACTCACCAAATAATTTAACAAACTCTTTTTTATCTTTTTCTTTGATAATTTCATCAGGGCGTGGGAACTTTTCTTGTAACTCGGCAACGATGGCTAGATAGCCATTGTGGAAATTACCTGAATCTTTATCAGTAAACCCTTCCATGTATTCCTTAAAGCTTTTTTCTAACACTACTTCATGAGTATTACTTTTACCAAATGTTTTTATTGCATCAATGGTCGCTTGTTCTAAATCACGAAACGCCACAATATTACCAAAGGTTTTGGTGGCATTATAAATACGATTGGTGCGTGAAAAGGCTTGAATTAACCCATGATACCGTAAATTTTTATCAACAAATAAAGTATTAAGCGTTGGCGCATCAAAGCCAGTTAAAAACATACCAACCACAATTAATAAATCAATTTCTTTATTTTTTACTTTTAAAGACAAATCGCGATAATAGTTCTGAAACTGCTCACTGCTGACATCATAGTTTGACTTAAATTCCTGATTATAGTCATCAATAGCCATTGCTAAAAACTCTTTAGCACTTTGATTTAAGGCATCTATTTCAAAACTTTCATCGGCAAAATTACCTTGTGCATCTTGTTCTTCATTAGCAGAATAAGAAAATATCGTGGCTATTTTTAACGGCTGATTTGCACCTTCTTGTAATTTTTTGAATGATTCATAATAGAGTTTAGCCGCATCTACACTACTCACTGCAAACATGGCATTGAACCCTTTACTTTTGCCCATTAATCGGTGGGTTTTTTGTTTAAAATTATTCAGAATATATTGTGTGATTTGCTCAATACGGTTTGGGTGGAGCAATGCTTTTTTATTTTCAGCAGCGCTGAGTTTTTCAAGATTTTGTTCTTGCTCTATCGATTTAAAATTAGGACGCACATCATTATAGTCAACTTTAAATTTTAGTACCTTTTCGTCACGAATTGCATCGGTTAATACATAAGCGTGCAGTTCACGACCAAAAACATCCGCTGTAGTTTGCGTTCCGATTGCGTTAGTATGCATAATCGGCGTACCAGTAAAACCAAATTGGTAATATTTTTTAAATTTTCGCTTTAAGTTTTTTTGAGCTTCGCCAAACTGGGAGCGGTGTGCTTCGTCAAAAATAAATACAACGTGTTTATCATAGATCGCTAAGTTATCGTCGCTTTTGATCAAGTTATTAAGTTTTTGAATGGTAGTAACAATAATTTTATTATCGGTTTTCTCAATATTGCGCTTAAGCCCTGCGGTACTATTTGAACCATTCACACTATCTTTTGAAAATTTTTGATACTCTTTCATGGTTTGATAATCCAGATCTTTACGATCCACCACAAAAAAAACTTTATCAATAAATTCTAATTCGGTTGCAAGGCGTGCCGTTTTGAAACTGGTTAATGTTTTGCCAGAACCTGTTGTGTGCCAAATAAAGCCACCACTTTGTAAGCTACTCCACTTTTTGGCATGATAAGCGCTAATGATTTTCCATAATATGCGCTCGGTGGCGGCGATTTGGTAAGGGCGCATAATTAACAATGTGTCATTCACATCAAGCACCGAATAAGTCAATAACACATTTAACAGCGTTCGGCTAGCAAAAAAGGTTGCGGTAAAGTCTTTTAGATCTTTTATCGGCTCGTTTTTAACATTCGCCCAATTCATTGTAAAATCAAAGCTATTTTTGTCACGTTTAGTCGTGTTAGCAAAATAGCGCGTATCGGTACCATTTGATATAACAAACAGTTGTAAATATTTAAATAGTGAATTGTCTTGATTAAAGCTCTCTTTACTATAGCGATGCACTTGATTAAAGGCTTCACGAATAGCAATACCACGTTTTTTTAGTTCAACTTGAACAAGCGGCAAGCCATTAACTAAAATCGTCACATCATAACGATTTGCATAATTACCTGTTTGCTGAAATTGATGGATAACTTGTAATTTATTATTAGTAACCTCTTTTTTATCTAACAACTTGATATTTTGAATATGGCCGTCATCAAAAACAAAATCGTAAATATGATCGTGGTGGATTTTGCGACTTTTATCGATCATTGATTCATTGGGTTTATCCAAATACTCTAATACAAAACGTTGCCATTCATCATCCGTAAATTGCATTTTGTTTAGTGTTTGCAACTGCTCACGAATATTGGCTAATAACTTTTCATGTGTATTTAAATTCGGTAAGTATTCATAACCTTGTCGAGCTAAATCATGAATAAATTCATTTTCTAAATCCGTTTCAGTCTGATAAACAGCAGCCGATTCTTCAAGTTTGTTGTAGTTATCTAAAATAATATAGCTATTGGTTTCGGCGATGGGGGTTGTATAAGTCGTCATAGTCTATTCCAGCTATTTAAAATTATAATTTTCGAGCAAATGATTAAGTAAAAAGGCAACAATCTGCTTTTCAGGCTCGGAAGGTTCAGGGGGCATTTCATTGGATAATTTTGAATGACTTGTAAAATTGATAATTCGTGTTAAATAAACTTGTTTATCGTCAGGCAATAATTCTGACCATTGCGGATAGCCTAAAAAACCAGCGGTTTTTTCATATAAGTTACGTAATAGGGTAAAATGATATTTTTCAATTTTTTGTTCGCGAATGGCTTGTTGTAAAATATCTTTTAAATAAAGATGATAAGAAAAACAGTGATTTGAATCGCCTTTTTTATCTTCTAATGCAAATTTACCGTCCTCAAATCGTCTTAAAATATAACCATTTTTTAAACCTAATTCATTATAAAGCACATTATAAAACAGCGGGTTATGGGTCGTAATAATAAATTTAATATCAGATTCACAGGATTTGATTAATTGGGCAATATCTACCGCCAATTGGATAAGGTGATTTTCGTCCAATGAACTGACGGGATCATCAATAAAAATATAGCGTAAATGGTCAAATTCATTAGTCGAGCGTTCGCTTTTGTCAGTAATATTGCGCTCTGCAATAACTAAGTTAATCAGCGTGAAAAAAAGACTCCAAATTAAATTGTTTTCTTCTCCTTTAGAGATTTTAATATTATCAATACGCTGATCATTATCGCCTGCTAGCGAAAAAGTAATAGCAGAAAAATCCTTATTGAAATGCGGCAGTAATCTTTGATGAGTATAGGATTGAAAGTAACGAACAATATTTTGGTCTTGTCCTTGGTCTTTTAAAATCCAGTCAGTAAATGAGTTAGGTTGAATGATTAATTGATGTTCACCCTCTTGGTGTTTATCATTATCCCAAGCAAATAAATCTTCAGTAAAAGCGTTATAGTAAAGGATTTTGTGCCTTGTTAAGGCTGCATTATTTTCTTTATCGTCTTTATGCTGCGATATAATTAAATTCTTAAATGTTTGAGATAAACGTGTTTTACCCGTACCGTTAAAGGCATAGATTAATTGGGTTTTTTTATCATTTTTATCCAGCTTTTCAGCAATATTCCTTAATGTGGTATTCATCTTTTTATAACTCTATCTTATTATTCTTGCACTTTCGGAAAGTCTAATAACAAATTCCGATAATACTCATATTGTTTTTGACGTAATTCAATTTCACGTGGTAAACCCTCTGTAATGGAATTTGTTAGCGCATCGAATTTGTCTAGGATTTCGACAATACGGGCTTGTTCCTTGAGTGGGGGAATTGGGATTTTAAACTGCTTTACTTTTACATCTGAAATTGAAGGATATGCAGTACCACTTTGGTTTTCATTAACATAATTATTAAATCGTGTAGATGAAATATTGTAGTAAATCCATTTAGGTAGAATATAATTACGATTTGCTCTTAAAACACAATAGCCTGTGCTTGCAATGTTCTCCGAAAACTCTTTCTCTATTAATGTGAATCTTTGCAGTGTTGGACGAGTCGTTGCAAAAATAACATCATTTTCTTCAACAATTTTTTGTGCTCTACTTGGTGCATTTATAGCTGTTATTTCAGTTGTTCCAATAATTGATTTAGTTTCACGACTAACAGAGGTTAAATCAATATATTTGTAAGCACGATCTGTTTCTTTCCATTTTATATTGCTTGTTGGTAAAGTTATATTTTCTAAAGCCTTCCACTCAACTTCATCCTCTTTAAAACTCAATAATTTATCCCGATAATAGTTGTATTGTTTTTTCCGTGTAGTAAGCTCTGCTGTGAGCTCTGCTGTGAGCTCTGCTGTGAGAGCTGTGAATGTGTCCAAAATACAGACTATTGCAGTTTGAACGTGTAGAGTGGGGATAGGGATCTGAAATTGTTCAAGCATTGGTTTTCTGATTGAAATAGAGGTAGCGCCAACACATTTAGTCAAAATATATTGTTTAAATTTATCACACATTAAATAATATAAATATTTTGTATTTAGTTTATTTGAAAATACATGAATTCTGTATGCTCTTTGATGTAATGCATACTTCCCCTCAATATAATGGAAAATATCGCCAATGCCACCTTCTCCTGGAATGACTATTGCGGTTTCATCAAACTGAAATTTTTTTGATTTTAATATGTTTTTGGAACGAACATAAAATGGATATTGTCCATGTTCATCTTCATCCTGTCTATTTGCATTACCTGTTCCAACTTCTGCCACTTCCCCCAGCGTCTTCCACTCAACCTCAACACCTTTTAATAACTCAGTTATATTATTACGCATAATCATCCCTCAATCTCCGCCACAATTGCGTCAATTTGGGATCGTAAGCTATCAATTTTAGCTACGGTATCTTTTATTTCAGCATTAATCTGGGTGATATCAATCACTTCACGGGTATCTTCGGCTTCAACATACGAACTGACTGATAAATTATAGTCATTTTGCGCAATGGTTTGATTATCAACTGATTTAGCAAAATATTCGATATCTTGCTTGCTAGCAAATACTTGCATAATTTCTTGAATATGTTCATCAGTGAGCACATTATTATTGGTCTCTTTTTTAAACAGTTTACTAGCATCAATAAATTGTGTTGTTTTGACGGTTTTATTTTTGGCAAGCACCAAAATATTAACCGCAATCGATGTGCCATAAAATAAGTTTGGTGCGAGCGAGATTACGGTTTCAACAAAATCATTATCCACCAAATATTTGCGAATTTTTTGTTCCGCACCACCTCGATAAAATATCCCCGGAAAGGTAACAATTGCAGCTCGCCCACACTCGGACAGGTAACTTAGTGCATGCATAATAAAGGCAAAATCGGCTTTGGATTTTGGTGCTAGCACGCCAGCAGGTGCATAGCGGTCATCATTGATTAAGGTTGGATCATCACTACCAATCCATTTAATTGAATAAGGTGGATTAGAAACGATTGCATCAAATGGCTTTTCGTCGCCAAATTTTGGATTAAGTAGCGTGTCCCCTAAAGCAATTTCAAATTTATCATAGTTGATATTGTGTAAAAACATATTCATTCGAGCAAGGTTATAGGTAGTATGATTGATTTCTTGACCGAAGAACCCATCCTCAATAATATGTTCGTCAAACTGTTTTTTCGCTTGTAACAATAAAGAGCCTGATCCTGCCGCTGGATCATAGATTTTATTGACCTTTTTTTGATTATGTAAGGCTAATTGCGAGATCAGCTTGGACACATTCGGTGGCGTAAAAAACTCGCCTCCTGATTTACCAGCATTCGAGGCATAATTAGAAATCAAATACTCATAAGCATCGCCAAACAGATCGATTTGATTGTCTGCAAAATCACCAAAATCCAGTTCGGCCACACCATTAAGTACTGCCGCTAACCGTTTGTTTTTATCGGCAACTGTATTACCTAATCGGTTACTGGTAGTATCAAAATCGGCAAATAATCCTTTAATATCGCTTTCTGAAGGGTAACCATTGGCTGAGCTTTCAATCGCATTAAAAATATTTGCCAAGTCAGTATTTAAACTTGGATTGGTATTAGCTTCAGCTACAATTTTACAAAATAATTGGCTAGGATAAATAAAATAGCCTTTGGTTTTTATTGCGTCTTTTTTTATTTCATCGATAATGACATCGTCGGATAATGTGCTGTAATCGATACTCTCATCGCCACCTTCAATATAATTGGCAAAATTCTCACTAATAAAGCGATAAAACAAAGAACCAAGTACATATTGTTTAAAATCCCAACCATCGACAGCTCCACGGACTTCGTCGGCAATTTTCCAAATTTGTCGTTGTAGTTGATCGCGTTGTTGCGTTTCGGTAATTGATTTAGCGTTACTAGATGTCATATTTTTCAAAATTCCTAAATAAAAAATAGGTGCTGCCTAATTAGAAAGTAACTGATTTTTACTTTCATATTAGTCATTTTATAGCTACCTGTTATAGGTGTTATAGCATAGCTGATTTGTTGTTATTTTTCCATCTGGGGTGTTTATTAAAAACTCAGCCAATGGGTATTTTGAACTTTAAGGTTGGGAAATCTTAAAAAATAACAAAGCAACAAAATCTAAAAACAAAACCCTTTTTTTAGCTATATTTTAAAAGTCAATAAAATCAATAAATTAAATTTATCTCTAAAAAAAGGGTTTTTAAAACCTAAATACCTATTTGCCTTTTTACATACTATATTGATAGTATATTAGCTTCTAGTTCACTGCCGTGTAGGCAGTTTAGAAAACCGAGCATCAATCATGACAAAACAATTCAAAAGTTCACTGCCGTGTAGGCAGTTTAGAAAATTCAAAGTCATAATCATAGTACACCAATTCGGTTCACTGCCGTGTAGGCAGTTTAGAAATTTAACTGACACTGTTGACGTTGTTCCCGCTGGTTCACTGCCGTGTAGGCAGTTTAGAAAAGTTGTTTTACCAGTTTTGTTATAGTCATCAAGTTCACTGCCGTGTAGGCAGTTTAGAAACTATCGCTTTTGCTTGGGCATTACACGAAACTGTTCACTGCCGTGTAGGCAGTTTAGAAATGTTTCAGAAAGGTATTCCATCTCTTTTTCAGGTTCACTGCCGTGTAGGCAGTTTAGAAAAGATTGACATGGCATTTTTCCAAGCTGATGAAGTTCACTGCCGTGTAGGCAGTTTAGAAATCAGTTAAACACCAGTAGCTTTTTTCTATTTGGTTCACTGCCGTGTAGGCAGTTTAGAAAGTGGCCGATTATTTAGAATCAAAATGCTCGGAGTTCACTGCCGTGTAGGCAGTTTAGAAAATCAATACAGCGGCTAGAAAAGACTACCAAACGTTCACTGCCGTGTAGGCAGTTTAGAAATATTTGATCTCTGATAGCTGAAAAAGCTTTACGTTCACTGCCGTGTAGGCAGTTTAGAAACTATGATCGGCTGGGTATGTCCATATGTTGCCGTTCACTGCCGTGTAGGCAGTTTAGAAAACCATATGGAGATTTAACTAGTGAACATAATGGTTCACTGCCGTGTAGGCAGTTTAGAAATGCGGCTAAAAAAGCTATTAATGCGCTAGCTCGTTCACTGCCGTGTAGGCAGTTTAGAAAGATGATTTAACTTCTTTTCCTTTTCTTGAGTGGTTCACTGCCGTGTAGGCAGTTTAGAAACAACGTCTAGCGTTCTATCATCAGCCCAATAAGTTCACTGCCGTGTAGGCAGTTTAGAAATCTAATTGTTATTGATGTTACTAAACCTCCAGGTTCACTGCCGTGTAGGCAGTTTAGAAACACCCGGTAAAGAAATTGCCATTCACATTAGCGTTCACTGCCGTGTAGGCAGTTTAGAAAGTTATAATCATCTTCAGCCATTCCGCACATCAGTTCACTGCCGTGTAGGCGGTATTTTGTATAAAAAATAGAAATTTCTGTATAACTGGTTGATTTTAATGAAAATAAAAAATTAAATAAAATCAATACGCTACCTAAACGATTTTATGGGCGTAATACATCCCATAACATGGTAAGGATTATATGTTCATTGGTTGTTAGGTAATTCACTAATTCCTTGGTTTAGAAATTATCACCAATATTCATTATTTCCACAAAAGTTAAGACTTACAAAACCTAACACCGTATTCTAATTAAAAAATTGCATAAAAAACTAGCCAAGTTTTTTTAAAATGGCTATGCTTTAACCTCCTTAAAGGAATAGTTTATTAAACAATCAAATAAATATAAAAATTAAAATAAATCATTAATTTACTTGACGGGTGAACCGTAATGCATTATCATTTTAGACACCAGACACCAGACACCAGCACTGGCAAACCTATGTCTTAAATTTATCAGATAAACACACTAGTTGGATTTTTAACCCCGCCACGTTTATATCTTCAAAGTTATTTTTCAAATTATTATCAAAATTATTCCGAAAAGTTCCGTTAGTATTGGTATTGTTATTATTGTCTTCTTTATGGAATGTACAGGCGAATGGCAAAAAGGTTCGAACGGGTAATCGTAGTGATGCAATAATGCTACAACTGTCGCAGCCAGTTATCAATTATGTAAGACCGAATCTAATTTTGGGTAAAGATAAATACGCAGGCCTAGCTGACATATGGAATCCTAAGAAGGGCTTTTTAGTTCAATCAATCAATCCTGAATCATACAATTTAAATTTCCCGACTACAGGAGCGCATAATTTATATTTTGATTTACTTATAACAGGAATAGATGTGAGAGACTTGACATGGGAACCGGTCACGCATGAGGGAATTACAGCAACAGTGACAAATGATGTAGTTTGTGACAGTTGGATTCCTTATGAGGATTGTAAAGAGTGGGTAGCACGTGTTAAGTTAACAGGTCCAGTGGCAAGATATCGATGGGACAATCCTAAACCTAGTGTAGTTAAGCCAAGATTACCGCAAACGTTTGAGTTAGTGGGTAGAGATATATATGGCGTTGAGGTAGTAAAATATGGATTTGTGTTGAAGCAGTGGTTCATCCATCGGGGTGATAAGAGCTTGTATTATGATATGTTAATATGGTGTCATAATATAGGCTACCATATGCCAAGGGTCAGAGATTTAACCAACGCGGTTAATGTTAACGGAGGTCTTCTTCCTCCTGTTGTAGGTGCTAGCCCATCTTCACCATATAATAATTACATGCGTCATATTGATGCCGGCTTTTTTTCCGAGTGGGGCGTCGTGGACTTCTACAAAGGTGCCGACTTTGGCTTCAACTACCACTTGTCGAGCGAGGATGAAAATGATAAGAATACTTCCTTCATGTACGTTGTGGACTCGGCCTATGGCGATATTAGGACGGGCAGCTCAATGGGCAGCTTTTATGTTGTTTGCGTCTCGGACCTCAGACCTTAGTCCTTATTTCCTAGTCCTTAGGTCGCCGAGGCCAATATTTAGAAATTCCTATTTTGATACTTTAACTATCATAAAATTGTTTACCGCCGTGTAGGCAGTTTAGAAATATATAAAGATATGTCAGGGAGAGTTAGTGCTTCATGAAGTCTTTTTGTATTACAAACGGTTGAATGAATGGCCGTAATACGTTTATTCAAATTGATAATAATTTTCTTTATGATATTAACGCCATATCACTTGTTGTTGATACGGCGTTAATTTTATTTTATGAAAGTTTATTACAGTAGTTTAACTGACTATTTCCTATAACCAACAATTGATTCCTACACATCATATTAGTTGATTGATCATTATTTTGCCATTTTTGGGGTATCTATCTGCTTTACTAATGTAAAATCTATAGCTAATAATTTTTCTAATCGTGCAAGTATCCAATTATAACGATCTTTTAATGCATCTTCATGCCATTGTTGATTAAATGTTTTTTGATTAAAATCATCTAATACTTTTTGAGAAAGGCGAAATGCAGTCGTGTTATTAGTATGATTACCCTGATATACGATCATTTTGACATTGAAAGGATTATTACTAGCATCAATGTTTTTTTTACCGCTTAATAGTGTCAAATTAGCAATACTATGTAACCATCTGTTTTTTACTTCTTCGGTGATATGATTCCATTCTGCAATAGTCTTATATTTTTTAGGTAATATATGTTCAAGGTGCAAATCATTATTAAGTTTTAATAAAATAGGATTAGATTGATCGGTTAGATCATACTCAATTAAAATCAAAAGAGGTTTAATCCATGCTTCTTTATCAACCATATTAGAAGTTAGCTGAGATATCGCTAATTCATAAATCTTTTCGGAATTTAACTTATTTGAAAAGATTGCTTTTAAATAATTGATATGTTTTTTTTCTTTCAGTGCTTTAATGACATTAAAAGAAGTCTGCTTTACTTGGGATAATGTTTTTCCCGCAATCCAATATAAATAATAAAAGCGTCTTAGTTCAAAAACTAATTCATCAAAATCTTTATAATTTGTTGTAATGGCTGTCATTAATATCGCTTTCCAATAATTACTCCATCTCAAATATTGGAATGAATAAATATTTTTATCTTTTGAACAATATATTTTTTCGTAATAATTAATAACAAATTGTTTTAATGAGGCTATGACTTGATTAGGATCTTGATTTTCGAATAAGTTTTGTAGCTCTTCAGTGAATGATTTTTTTTGATTTGAGCCTAATAAATAATGTGCGTAAATAATAAACAAATCATTTAAACTTATATCGTCACATTGTTTAATGAGCTGCTCCATTTCACGCCAATCAGACATAAAACTATCTTCTTTTAATTTTGAAGTGGCTAAATCATCTTTATATTTTTTATAAAGCTTTTCTAATAAAAAACTTTTTATTAAGTCAGCAGAAGTTAAATCTAAACCTCTATTATTGAGCACCTGAAACAATTTAATAGCAAAATCACGACTGGTACAATCGATACGTATAATTTTAACTTGGTAAAACAAGTAATTAATTAACTCTCCAAGTTTATTTTCAGGTAAAGAATTTAATTTCTCTTTAAAAATTAGTGCGGTATTAATAAATTTAAATTTGGGTTCTTGATCATTTTTAATTTGATATTTATATGGAGGCGGCAATATTTTTGTTGCTCCCTCGTTTAAAATATACGCTTCAAAATCAGATTGATGAGAGCTATGAGTGTGTAATCTTAAACGTGAAGCTCGGCTATTAAAGATTATTGCAGAACGGATAATATCAATGTTTACAGAAAGGGGATTTAAATTATCATGTAGATTAAGATTCGGAAAATAATCACGTATAACGCAAAATAGTATCATTAACGTTGTTAATCTTTGTTGTCCATCGACAACATCAATATAAGGGGAATTAGGTTCATCATAAGAATTTGCTGTAATAACAGAGCCAAGAAAGTAATTTGGTACGTCATTTTCATATGATTCTAAAATATCGTCCCATAACTGTTCAACTTGTTCACTTTCCCATTTATAAGGTCTTTGATACTTTGGTATTTTATAAAGATTTTTTGTATCACCAAATAATTCACTAATCGATAAACTACGGGGTTTAAAAGATTCTTCCATATTTATACCTACTTATATTTCTATTTAATTTAATTTGAAAACATTTGATTATTAGTTATTATTCTAGCAATTTACTTGTTTCATATAAATTAATTATCATGATTAATAATATAAATAAAATTTAAAAGGCTTGATATGATGATTAAATCTTAAAAAATAAAAGCAATTATTTTATTGTGGAATTTATCTTACTGATAATAAAAATTTCTAGATAAAACATGAAAAACTAAAGCCTCTTTCGAGGCTTTAGTTTTTATAAATATAGAAAAGTAATTTGTTATTACTTTATCCCAAATTCAGACCGATAAGCTTCAACTTGCGTTACTTGATCTTTTCGAGCTGGATCTTTATAGAGGTACTGGATTAAATCATCAAGCGTAATAATTGAAATTACATTGCAATGATAAGTTTGTTTAATTTCTTGAATTGCTGACAGTTCACCACGACCTTTTTCTTGACGATCTAGACAAATAAGTACGCCAGCAAGTTTAGATTGGTTATCTGCTAATATTTTCATCGATTCACGAATAGCAGTTCCGGCAGTAATAACATCATCGACCAACATAACGCGTTGTTGATAGATCGAACTACCTACTAAATTACCGCCTTCGCCATGATCTTTTGCTTCTTTACGGTTAAAGCAGTAAGGAATGTCAACATTATGATGTTCAGATAGTGCAACAACGGTTGATGAAACAATAGGGATACCTTTATAGGCTGGACCAAAAATGACATCGTACTCTAAATTAGCATCCATCAGTGCGGCTGCATAAAAACGACCTAATAAAGCCAGATCTTTACCTGTATTAAATAATCCTGCATTAAAGAAATAGGGACTTTTGCGTCCCGATTTCAAGGTGAATTCACCAAACTTTAATGCTTGCCTATTTAATGCAAATTCAATAAATTCACTTTTATATGATTTCATCGATCCTCTCCAATTAATCTTTTAAGGCCTGTTTTTGTGCATCAATAATAGTTTTGATGCCATTTTTTGCTAGCTCTAACAGTTTTAATAATTCGTCATGACTAAAAGGTTCGCCTTCAGCAGTGCCTTGCACTTCAATCATACGACCATCGTCAGTCATAACAACATTCATATCGGTTTCAGCGTTTGAATCTTCTATGTATTCTAAGTCACACACTGCTTGGCCATCGACAATACCGACAGAAACAGCAGCAACTAATGATTTAATTGGATTTTGCTTAATTTTACCATCTGCAACCATTTTGTTGATTGCATCATTTAGTGCTACACAAGCACCAGTAATTGACGCAGTTCGGGTACCACCATCTGCTTGAATAACATCGCAATCTAACGTGATAGTATATTCACCTAATAAATTAAGGTCGATCATTGCACGTAGTGAACGAGCAATAAGGCGTTGAATCTCCATAGTGCGACCGGTTTGTTTACCTTTAGCCGCTTCGCGTTGAGTTCGTGAATGGGTTGCACGAGGTAGCATTCCATACTCAGCAGTTACCCAACCTTGGTTTTGACCCTTTAAAAAACGTGGCACACCTTCATCAATAGTGGCATTACAAAGTACTTTAGTTTCACCAAACTCAACTAATACAGAACCTTCTGCATGCTTAGTATAATGACGGGTTATTTTGATAGGGCGGACTTGTTCCGCAGATCGACCTGACGGGCGCATGCAATTCTCCAGATGTTACAATTAAAAAATATCTTTTTTGAGCTAATTATTTAGGGGGACATCAACAAGATAAGGTTGATGTTTAGCCTAAGCTAAGAGCATATTATACAGAATATGTGGTACAATGCCCAGCAAGTTTTTTACAAATTTAGGAAGCAATTATGATTTCCAGTATGACCGCCTATGCCAGAAAGGAGTTAAATCAATCTTGGGGAACCGCCTCATGGGAACTCCGATCAGTTAATCAACGTTATTTAGAAACCTATATCCGCCTACCAGAACAGTTTCGTTCACTTGAACCGATGATACGTGAACGACTCCGTAATCGTCTAACTCGTGGTAAAATCGAATGTAATTTACGTTTTGAATTAGATCCTGCAGCGCAAAATCAAGAACTTTCGTTAAATAAAGATCTTGCTAAGCAAATTTTAAATGCCGCAAACTGGGTTCAAACAGAGCATCAATCAGGACAAGTTAACCCGATTGATGTACTTCGTTGGCCAGGCGTATTGTCGGCAAAAGAACAAAATCTTGACAGCATATCACAAGAAATCCTAGCGTTACTTGATACAGCTATCGACGAGTTTAAAGCTGTTCGAGAACGTGAAGGTAAAGCGCTTAGTGATTTAATTGTTAAACGTTTAGAAGCCATTACCGTAGAAGTGGATAAGATTCGTAATTGGATGCCGCAAATACTTGAATGGCAAAAAGAACGTTTAAAAAGTAAATTGGCTGAAGCTAATATTGAACTGGATCATTCTCGCCTAGAGCAAGAAATAGTGATGGTTGCCCAGCGAATTGATGTTGCCGAAGAGCTTGATCGTCTAATGACACATGTTAAAGAAACTTATTCGATTTTAAAGAAAAACGAAGCCATAGGTCGTCGATTGGATTTTATGATGCAAGAGTTTAATCGAGAAACTAACACTATTGCCTCTAAATCAATTAATGCTGAAGTGACAGCCAGTGCAATTGAATTGAAGGTACTTATAGAACAAATTCGTGAGCAAGTACAAAATATTGAGTAATCACCTATCTAATGAATAAAGTACTTGGTATTTTAGCTGTCATATTAGCATCTGTTTTATGGGGGACAACGGGCACAGCAGCTACATTTGCTCCCTCGCTTTCACCTTTACTTATTGGCTCGTTAGCAATGGGCATTGGTGGCATTTTACAATGTACATTGGCGATATCCAAAATAATCAAAGATCGTCATTTGTTAACCAAACATTTTGGTTTTCTTATTGTTGGTGCCATTGCGGTAATGATTTACCCTTTAGCTTTTTATAGCTCGATGCGGTTGTCTGGCGTGACAATAGGAACGGTGGTCTCTATTGGCTCTGCGCCGATTCTTTCAGCCATTATTGAATATATTAGCAGTGATTTTCGGCTAACTAAACAATGGTTAATGGGAGCTAGCTGTGGTATTTTGGGAATAATTTTACTTGCCTTTTCAGAAAATAACTCCACTACAAATCAATATGATCATATCACTATTGGCATTTTGCTAGGCTTAATCGCTGGATTCACTTATGCCTTGTATTCATGGTCTGCACGGCAATTAATGTTAAAAGGTATCGCAACAAAATCGGCCATGGGCGCGACTTTTGGTTGTGGTGGCATCTTACTCATACCTGTTATGCTACTTACAGGATCTGCATTGTTTGACTCATTAACCAATATGGCCGTTTGCGTTTATATGGCATTGATTCCCATGTTTCTTGGGTATTTATTTTATGGCTATGGTTTATCTAAAATATCAGCCAGCTCAGCTATTACTATTAGCTTGTTAGAACCAGTTATTGCGGCCATATTAGCGATGTTAATTATTGGTGAACAAATGTCATTAGTTGGGTGGTTTGGGGTTATATTGATTTTTATGTGTCTTATTTTTGTGACCTTATCGAGTATTACAAACTTATCGGCTTCGACATAATAAGGCTACAATACGAAATACTGAACGGAATTAATAGACTTTTGTTTTATTGTGATATTACTAAAAATAGTTCAGTAATTTTAGTTTATAATAAATTAAAATATATATTTTAACTTCATTAAGTTTTACTAATAAGCAATATAACGTGAAAAAATTAGTTGCATTATTTTTATTGTTCATATGTTTCTCAAACCCATCTTATGCTCAAAATTTTCGAGATTTGAGTTTTGACGAATTATACAAAAAAGCGGCAGAAGAAAATAATCCAGAAGCACAATTTTATCTTGGCGTTAGGTACCTTTATGGTATTTCTGTCACAAAAGATGCGCAAAAAGCAATAGAGTGGTACGAAAAAGCTGCGGCACAAGGTATTGTATATGCTATGTCTAATATCGCTAGCTTATATTATAAAGGTGAAGTAGTTGATCAAGATTATAGTTTAGCTAAATATTGGCTTGAAAATGCTGCTGAACAGAATGACCATACCGAAGCACAATGGAATATAGGCTGGATGTATTCTAAGGGATATTGTGTTAAAAAAGACATTCAAAAAGCGGAGGAATGGTACAAAAAAGCTTGTAAAAATGGAGTTCAACATCAAATTTGTAACTAAAAATTTTTGGCCACACTACTAATAAAATTTAATTAAATGCAAAGGGGAAAATATCCCCCTTTTCTAATTTTATATTGAAATAATTTTAATTAGTTGTTATGTGGGATCTTGCTTTGAGTGATTTAAAATACCAATAAAGCACAAGGCAAGCTGTACCTGTTGATAACAGATCGGCCGTTGGGGCAGCAGCCCAAACACCATCAAAACCCAAAAATAATGGTAAAATATAAAGTGCTGGTAACAAAATCAAAATTTGCCTTGAAAGACTTAATAAAATCGAAATTTTTGCCATACCAATACATTGGAAAAAGCTAGTGGTAACCATTTGAAAGCCAACAAAAATAAAAGAGAGTGTAGTAAATCGTAATGCAATAGCCGAAAGTTGCACTAAATCTTCCTCGGAACTAAAAGCTCGCACCAACATATCTGGAATAAAAAATCCTAATACAAAACCGAGCGAAGTTACAACCGTTGCTACTTTCACAGCATAAAAGAAAGTCTTTTTAACGCGATCATAATTTTTAGCACCATAATTATAACCAATAATAGGTTGCATACCTTGGTTGATACCAATGACAATCATAATCACTAAAGTAATAAGCCGGTTAGCATTAGAAAAAGCAGCAATTGAATCATCGCCCGACACATTAGCAAGTGGAGCATAACGATTAAGTTGCCAGTTAATAAACACTACAACGATTGATGCCGCCATTTGCATTGAAAAAGGCGATAAACCGATTGATATAACCGATTTTGCAATTGAAAAGTCCAACTTAAAATTACGACGATAAAGCTTAATATTACTATTCTTATTTAAAAAATGTTGCATAACAAACACAAAGCTAATCATCATCGACAACGTTGTTGCCATTGCAGCTCCACGCATCCCCCAGCCTAAACCAATAATAAAAATTGGCGCTAAAATAATATTAGCAATCACACTGACAAACATAGTTACCATGGCTTTAAAAGGGTAACCACTTGCACGCATCATATTGTTGTAGTTAAAAGTGAGGGTTAAAAAGATACTACCAGGTAGAAAAATCTCTAAAAACTCTCTAGCATAAACATGGTTAACAGGGCTAGAACCGACAAAACGTAACACGGGATCAATAAAAATAAGCAGCATTGACAGCGTAAAACCACTCAGTACTGCAGTTAGCATAAACGACGTACCAGCGACTTTTTCGGCCTTGTCGTTTTCACCACGACCTAAAAAAATTGAAATCCGACTGGCCGAACCGATTCCAACTAACATACCAATTGCCGCTGCTAAATTCATCACAGGTAAAATAAGACCAGCAGCACTTAACGCCTCGCGCCCGATCCAATGGCCAATAAAAATGCCATCAATAATATTATAAAGTGTATTAACAATCGTTCCAATCACTGCTGGCAGCGCATATTGCCAAAATAGTGCACTGATTTTTTTATTTTTAAAATCATTATAAACATCAATAGAGTGAGCCATTGCTTTTAATTTTCCGTTGATAAATATTGTAAAGAAGTTTCAGGTAACTATACGTTTCAGTATAAAAAGCATAATCATTATTTTACATTGATAATGATACCCCCAAATTGCTTGTTAGGTATATTAGCAAAATAATAAATTCAGTTTTCGATTTTTACTTATTTCTTAATTTTAATGATTATAACTGATAGCGATTATCTAAACCTTGCTATCGCAACTGCGCTTACGTGTAGTTAAATCTTGTCAAAAAGTTTCAGGTAACTATACGTTTCAGTATAGATTTATGCAATTTAACTGTGCTAGTTTAACAGACTGGCAAATTGTTAATAGCACTTTTTCAGCGCTTTGATAAAATAATGTCCTTAATGATTATAGCGATCCAATAGGAACCTCACCAATGAGCGTACAAATAGAAAAGATCATACTGCATAAATTAATCAGAAAAAGCGACACCGAAATTGAACTACAACTTCGTGACTCAATGCTCGACAACGAGCAAGCGGTTGTTAATCTAATTGAAGATATCAACCGCATCTATAATAACAAAAGCAAAGCCTATGGATTATTTAATAGCGAAAGCTTATTTGAACAATCACTAAAAGAACTACGGCTAGGCAATCAAGATTTTTTACATTTCAGCCAAGAATCAACCAAACAACTACGCAACGAACTTGCCAAATATCCTTTTGCAGAAGGAGGAACGGTGGTGTTTTGCCAATATCGTTATTTGGCGGTTGAATACTTAATTATTGCGGTGTTAAATAGTTGTTTAAGTATGTTAGTTAATGAAGACTTAGATATTAGCGAAACGCAATATCTAGACATTGACCATGCCGATATTATTGCCCGTATAGACATGACCGAATGGGAAACCCAAACCGACTCAAAACGATATTTAACCTTTTTAAAAGGACGAGTAGGGCGAAAAGTATCTGACTTTTTTATGGACTACCTAGGTGCTAATGAAGGATTAGATGCGAAAGCACAAAACAAAACACTGGTTAAAGCGGTAGATGATTACTGCCAAGAAATGCAATTTGACAAACAAGACAAAACCAACGCACGTGAAAGCGTCTACAATTACTGTCAAGCTCAATTACAAGCTGGTGAAGAAATTGAACTAAAAAATCTAGCCAACGAACTACCAACAAGTGACGATAACAACTTTATTGAATTTGTCAAAAATAGTGAATACGATTTAGAAGACACATTCCCCGTTGATCGTAGTGCATTGCGCCAACTTAAAAAATTCTCGGGCAGCGGTGGCGGATTAACCTTAAGCTTCGATTCAAATTTGTTAGGTGAACGTATAAAATGGGATCCACAGACTGACTCACTGGTTATTAAAGGTGTACCGCCTAATTTGCGTGATCAGCTACAACGCAATAGCGGCTCGAACTAATTATCCGCTAATCATAAACTAACAACGTTATTAGGACAAAAAATGAAATACATTGGTGCACATGTAAGCGCAGCAGGTGGGGTAGATAACGCCCCGATAAATGCCTATCAAATTGGCGCAACCGCATTTGCGTTATTTACCAAAAATCAACGACAATGGCACGCCAAACCGCTTGAAACAGCCACCATCGACAGCTTTAAAAAACGCTGCGAAAAATATGGTTTTACCAGCAAACAAATTTTGCCACACGATAGTTACCTTATTAATTTAGGACACCCCGATAGTGAACAGCTTGAAAAATCACGCACTGCTTTTTTAGACGAAATGCAACGTTGTGAACAATTAGGATTAACATTACTCAATTTTCACCCCGGAAGCGATCTAAAACAAATATCGGTTGATGAATGCCTAGCACGCATTGCCGAATCGATAAACATTACGCTCGACAAAACACAAAATGTGGTTGCTGTTATTGAAAATACGGCTGGACAAGGCTCTAACTTAGGCTATAAATTTGAACATCTTGCGCAAATCATTGACCAAGTCGAAGACAAAAGTCGAGTTGGAGTTTGCATTGACACTTGCCACGCTTTTGCCGCTGGTTACGATTTACGTACCGAACAAGCTTGCCAAGAAACTTTTGCTGAGTTCGAAAAAATCGTTGGTTTTCAATACTTAAGAGGTATGCACTTAAACGATGCTAAAAGCGAATTTGCTAGCCATGTCGATCGCCATCACAGTTTAGGCAAAGGCAATATTGGTGAAGTAGCATTTAAATATATTATGCAAGATCCAAGAATTGACGAAATTCCTCTTATCTTAGAAACCATTGATCCTGATATTTGGACGCAAGAAATAAACTGGCTAAAGGAGCAATGTCAATAGTTATTAAAGCGTTACACCTTTTGTTATCGGTGATGTGGATACAATTAAAAATAACACAATTGAAATTAGCAAAGATCCTCGTGTGTTACTAGCAGAAAGTTATGCTGATTATATGGCTGTTGCTAAGGCATGTAGCGGATTTGATCCAGAATGGGAGAAGAAAGGAATATGAAAAAAATAAATGAATTATCATCACAACAATTAATTACCACTATATTTGACCCAGTAAAAGAACTGGATAAAACCATGCCAACGCGCATTACTCAATATATCTTACAGGGTGATGAACTAAATGTATTAGTTGATTTAAATCAATTGTGTCAGTCTTCAAACACGGCTACTAAACTTTATGAGTTACTTCGAAGACCTTGTGACCTTCATTATACAAATATTTGTGACGAACCCAATTCATCCGAAAAGGCAAGAATGGCTTTTTATCAGCGGTGGACTGATGATTATACTTTTGAACAGATAATCCGTTTTGCACGAGTTTTAACGGCGTTATGTGGTAATTTACGTTTTATTAAACTTATTACTCCAGAGTTACCCTCTTGGTTTCTATACCTGTTATATGATGGATTGATTACTACGTTACCGATTTGTTGTAACAATGAAGAGCGGATTGATGAGCGAAAAAATTGGTCAATTAAACAATTGCATCAGTTGTTAGAGATTGAGGAATCAGGATTAGGTAAAAAGTTATTATTTGCTATTTTTGACCGCCAAAATATTACATATAGCGGCTGTTTTCAATATTTCTTTATGATTAATGGTCTATTACCTTATGTTATTGAGCATATCGAATTATTCAAACAATTACCGAATCAAGATATTGCGATATTAGGGCAAGTCGAACAATTAAAATATATTCGAAAGCATCCTGAACTACAAATGCCACTGATTGATTTTATTGCTGTGCAGTCATTAAATAGCTCCAAACAAGTCAATCAGCTAGCAACTGAAATGTTACTTAGTTCCCCTGTCGAAATAGTAAAGCCCCATTTACAACGTTTGTTAACTGCTGGCACAGTTAAGCAGCGTAGTCATGCTGCCGCATTACAGGCTAGAATATCCTCTGATCCGACAATCTTACAACAAGCCTTAGCTAACGAAACTAACAAAACGGTCATTGCTGCGATAGAAAGTGCTTTATCACGACTTGAAAGTGCAAATACAGCCGAACAACAAGCAACTTTGATAATTCCTGATTTTGAGCCAATCGATGATGTTGATTTACCCATTATTGCTCGTGATATTTTGCAGCAAAATTATGAAGAACATTTAATAGAAAGTGAAAAAGCGGCACAAAAAGAAGTTGAAGATAACAAAAAATATAACCTTCCATATAATTGGGCAAGAAAATACTATAAAACGTTAAAAACGATTACCTCACAGGATTTAGATGATGTCTATCACTATTTAAATGGTAAGATTGAATATTCGGCGTTACTCAAAAAAATCAATAAAAATATCGATATTAAATTTTTATTAGCCAAAAAAAGGTTACAGAATCTACCTGAATTTACGCTTTTTCATCTATTACGAGTGACTCAATTAGCTGATAAAGATACAGGCGTTTATTATTTCGAAAGATTATTTGAAAAAAATGAATTTATAAAAAAATTAGATCTTAGACAAATTGCAGATGTATTAGTAAAACTCAATTATTCTCAGCATGTGCCCTATGTCGTTGCTGTGCCATTTTTAACCAAAGATACCTATCACGATGTCTATGAAAATGAACCACACAAATTATGGCCATTTTTTGCTGAAAACGAATTTTTGCTTGATGAGGCCTTAGGTTTTGCTCCCAAACAAGAAGCCTTGTCTTATCTTAATGTTGATGTAGAAAGTACCATTAAAATATTACAAACTTTCCCAAATATTCCAACTAAATATGTTGCTTATCTATTTGAATTAGCTTTGGGCGAAAGTAAACAAGTACGCTATGCCGCACAAAACGCTTTAAGTGTGATTACTAATATTCATTGCCAAGTTGAACAAGCTTTAACATCAGCAAAGCAAGAGGTGCGAATTGCCGCCGCTAATTGGTTAGCAGAGTTAGGACAAAAATCTTCAATTAAAGCATTAAATAATGCCTTAAAAAAAGAAAAACGCGAAACTGTACAAGCTGTTTTATTAGTCGCTTTAGAAAAATTAGGCGAAGATATTAGTCAACATCTAACCGTTAAAAAACTATTAACCGATGCACAAAAAGGCTTAAAAGGTAAAAAACCTGCTGATTTTGACTGGTTTGATAAAAATCTAATTCCGCCATTAACATGGAAAAATGGTGATGTAGTTGATCCTCAAATTATTGAATGGTGGGCGTGGTTAGCGGTCAAGTTAAAAGATCCAGCTAATCCATTGTTAATTATTTATAGTCGCTTATTAAGTCAGCAAAGCCAACAGCAATTAGGCGAATTTATTTTACAAAGCTTTATTAAGCAAGATACGCGAATGCCAACGGTGGAAGATGCCGAAGCAAAAGCCAATTCATTAGCCGATAAGCGATTGCAGCGATATATTGGCTACTACCAGCAACACCCTCAATACTACCCTAGTTATGCCAATATTACTTTTGAACAAGTATTTGAAGAGATAAAAAAAGAGGCTTTGGCAGTCTATCTTGGTTCAGCCATTAAAGCGAAAGGATTATTAGCATTAACCAGTGGTATTAAAGGTCACATTGCAGTTTCGTTATTACGTAGTTTTATGAAAGATCATCAACAACGACGAGCGCAAATTGAAGCGATGCTTGAACCGCTTGCTCAAAGTGATGATCCGTTGATCACGCAACTCTTGCTATCGCTTGCCCGCCGTTATCGTGCTGCATCTGTACAAGAAAAAGCCCGCTTATTGGTAGAAAGTATTGCAGAACGCAATGGCTGGACTACTGATGAACTAGCTGATCGCACCATATCTACCGCAGGGCTAGATGATAATGGTGTGTTAACCCTTGATTATGGTGAACGCACATTTACGGCTACTTTTGATGATAAGTTTAAATGGCATTTAAAAAATGCAGATGGTAACGAAATTAAATCCTTACCAGAAGCCCGAAAAAGCGAAGATCAAGCCTTAGTGAAAGAGGCAAAAAAACAGTTTTCCAACAGTAAAAAAGAACTAACGCAATTGCTTAATATGCAAATTACCCGCTTTTATGAAGCTATGTGTACACAGCGTCAATGGCGAGTAGAGGATTGGCAAAAATACTTACAGCCACATCCTATCGTAGGACGGCTTATTCAACGTTTAATCTGGCTTGAATTAGATGAAAATGGACAGATATTAAACAGCTTTAGACCAACTGAGGATGGTAGCTTAATTACAACTGAAGATGAAGAAATAGAACTAAATGAAGGTAATCGCATTGCCCTTGCCCACTCTGCAGTGTTGCCAAGTGCTATCACAGTAAAATGGCAAGATCATCTTAAAGATTACAAAGTCCCCGAGCTATTTGATCAATTGACTCACTCATTACCAGATATAAGTAAAGTTAAAGATGACATTATTGATGAACGTTTAGGTTGGTTAACTGACAGTTTCACGATACGTGGAATCTTAACCAAATTGGATTATAAGCGTGACAATGTTGAAGATGCAGGTTGTTTTTATGGTTATTATAAGTATTTTGCTAGTCTTAACCTGTATATTAATATTGAATTTAGTGGCAGCATGGTACCAGAAGAAAATATCCCTGTTGCTCTTTTTGACCTCTATTTTAGTAAAAAGCCAGGTTTAAAAGATAGACCAATAGCTCTCGATAAATTGCCTCCAGTGTTACTCGCTGAAGGTTATGCTAACTATATGGCGGTTGCAAATGCGTGTAGTGGCTTTGATCCTGATTGGGAAGATAAATTAATATGGTAAAGGATACTGTTGACAATAATGAGCGCAATTTATTAGCGTGTTTTGAGATTTTGCGGGGGTTAGATAAATTGATTCCTGAGCGCATTTGTAAATATATTTTACAAGGTCAAGATCCTCTAGTTTTAGAGGATTTAAATCAATTATCACAAACGTATAATAGTGCAAAGCGAGTTTATGGGCGCCTAGGCTTTCCAGGTGCGACTAATATCATTTATTATTCCACTGAGAAAAAACAACCAATAAAAGCAAGAGCGCTATTTTATCAACAATGGACGGATAACTATACGCCAGAACAGATTATCCGTTTTGGTAAGGTATTGGCAGCAACCTATATTGAAAATATGCAGCAAAGTCGCATTTATTCAGAACAAAAAAATATTGATGTGATCACGCCAAATTTACCATTATGGTTTTTATATCTATTTTTAGATGGATTGGTTTCAACTTTGTTTAGCTATAATCAAAGTGCTGAAAAAATTATTCTTGAACGTCAAAATTGGTCTGTTCAACAATTACATCAATTGCTCGAAATAGAACAAAAAGGGCTAGGGAAACAACTATTATTTGCTATTTTTGACCGTCAACAAACACCAGAATCTTATTTAAAGTGTTTTTATTATGTGTTTATGATTAATGGTTTATTGCCCTATATTTATGAACATCTTGAATGGTTTAAAACCTTGCCTGAACAGGGGCTATCTAGAGCTGGTCAATTACAGCAATTACAATATATTGCTAATCAAGACAAACTTAAACAAGATGTGATTGATTTGCTTGTAAAACAATCAACAAGTAATATAAAAGCAATCAGTGAGTTAGCAACAACCTTGTTACTAAGTTTACCTATTGACATAATACAAGCTGAATTACAAGCTTTATTAGATCAAGGAACGCCTAAGCAACGTTGCCGTGCGATAAACTTATTAGTTAGATTATCTGTTAATCGCAAGATTTTAGAAGAAGCATTAACCCGTCAGACGAATAAAACCGTAATAAAAACCATCGAAGGGGCTTTATCACGATTAAGTGTCAATGAGGATGCTAAACAGCAAGAAATCGGATTAATTATTCCTCCTTTTGAATCGATCGTTGAAGTTAATTTACCTTCTAAAGCGCGAGATATTTTGCAACAAAACTACCAAGAAATATTAGTCCAACAGCAAAAGAAAGCAGAACAGGAAATTCAATATAACCAAGAATATGGTTACAAAATTACATCTGAACAACAGCGTTATGCGCAATTAAAAACAATTACTGTTACTGATTTAGATGCGATTTTTGATTGTTTAAATGGTAAAGGTGATATCAAACAGGCGGATATAAAAAATAAATTAATTTATGATGTTATTTTGAATAAAGGGCGCTTGCCATCGTTACCTGAATTTAATCTTTACCACTTATTACGTGCGGAAAAAATTTGTCATCATCAGCCTAATTCCTTTTATTTAGGTTTAAGTTTTTCTCATCATGAAATCTTGTTACGTACTGATTTACGCCAGTTAGTTGAAGTCATGAATAAAATAGATTATGTGCCAGATGCGAAACGTACCATCGCTGCCGCATTTTTAATGAATTATTATTATGAAACCACTGCTGAGGTCGATCCTAATTTAGTTTGGCCATTTTTTGCCGAAAATTCCGTTTATCTTGATGAAGCATTAGGACTATTGCCAAATCAAGAACCGCAAAACAGTGATTATTTTTTTGAGAAAGAACGAGGGATAAAAATATTAACTTTTTTCCCGAAGTTACTAGCTAAATATGTGACTTATTTACTTGAACTGGCATTAGGTGAAACTCAATCATTACGTTTATTAGCACAAAAAGCATTGAGTATGTTGCCTGATATTCATTACCGAGTGGAAGAGGCATTAATATCAACCAAACAAGCTCAGCGTATTTTAGCTGCCAAGTGGTTGGTAAAATTAGGACAGAAATCATCAATTAAGGCACTGAATAATGCGCTAAACAAAGAGAAATCTGAATCTGTACAAGCAACATTATTAGCTGCGCTTGAAAGTTTAGGTAAAAATATAAACCAATATTTAACGCCAACAAAATTATTAGATGATGCACAAAAAGGCTTAACAGGCAAAAAGCCAGCAGATGCCAAATGGCTTGATGAAAGCTTAATTCCAGCATTAACTTGGCAAAATGGTAAGGTGGTTGACCCTCAAATTATCACTTGGTGGATTTGGCTTGCGATAAAATTAAAAGAGCCTGCTAATCCATTATTAATCATTTATACCCGACTTTTAAGCATCAAAAGTCAACACGAATTAGGTGTATTTATTTTACAGGCTTTTATTAAGCAAGACACACTAACGCCAACACTTGAAGAAGCCGAAATAGAGGCAAACTTAAATGCAAAACAGCGTTTGAAAGATTATTTAAATTATGCAAAGCGTTATCCCGAGTATTATGGTCAATATGAAAATATGACTTTAAGCGAAGCTTTCGAAATGATAAAGCAAGAAGTGCTTTCCCGTGTGATTGGTTCAGCTATTAAATCAAAGGGGATATTATCACTAATTGGAGGCATACAAGGTAATACTGCCGTATCGATAATAAAAAACTATATTAAAAACTATCAAATCAGGCGTGGACAAATTGAAGCCATGCTTGAATCAATAGCCGTTAGTGATGATCCGCTTATTATTCAATTTTTATTATCAATTGCACGTCGTTATCGAACGCCGTCCGTGCAAAAAAAAGCAAAATTATTGATTAACCAAATTGCTGAGCAAAAACAGTGGACGGCTGATGAACTGGCTGATCGCACCATTCCAACAGCAGGTTTAGATGAATTGGGCGTACTGAGCCTTGATTATGGTGAGCGAATTTTTACAGCCACATTAGATGATAAATTTAAATTTGTATTAAAAAACGCCGAAGGTAAAGAAATTAAAACACTCCCCGAAGCAAGAAAATCTGAAGATGAAACACTAGTTAAAGAAGCAAAAAAACAATTTAATAATAGTAAAAAAGAGCTGAAACAATTAATTGAATTACAAATAATGCGGCTATACGAAGCTATGTGTTTGCAACGACGTTGGTCTGTTTTAGAGTGGCAAGAATATCTCTATAACCATCCCATTATGAATCGATTAATTCAACATTTAGTATGGCTCGAAGTGAATGAATCAGGGGTAATTATAAAGAGTTTTCGTCCAACCGAAGATGGCAGTTTAATTGATTTAAACGATGACGAGATTGCGCTTAACAAACTAAACTATATTACTGTTGCACATAGTGCATTGTTAACTGAAGAAGTTGTGAAAACATGGCAAAAACATCTTACAGATTACAAAGTTTCGCTACTACTTACACAATTTAACCATTCGTTGCCTGATGTTAGCCATGTTGAAGAAAATATTATTGATGATCGTAAAGGGTGGCTAACAGATAGTTTTACAATACGAAATATATTAATTAAACAAGGATATAAGCGAGAAGACATTGAAGACGGTGCTTGCTTTTATGGCTATTATAAATATTTTAGTGAACTTGAGCTTTATATCAATATTGAATTTAGTGGTAGCTATGTGCCAGAAGAGAATATTCCCGTTGTACTTTACAATCTATATTTTAGTAAAAAGCAAGGGAAAAACGGTAATGCAATTGATATTAACGATGTGCCGCCAGTATTACTAGCAGAAGCTTATGCTGATTATATGGCTGTTGCTAATGCCTCAAGCGGTTTTGATCCAGAGTGGGAGAAGAAAGGGTTATGGTAAAACAAACACAAGCCATTCGCTTAAGTGCAGAACAACGTTATGCTAAAGAGTTAAATAAGTTGCTGAAATTGGATAATAATAACAATAAACCTCAAGGTTGGCAATTATCACCAAAATCGGTACGAACGTTTATTTTAGGCAATGAAGAGGTTGGCATCAGCCGCAAATTTTTTGGTGACGATCCTCTTGTTGATCGAGCGATTGTCTCTTTGCTTGGTAAACAAGGTTTAATGTTAGTTGGCGAACCAGGTACAGCTAAATCGATGTTATCTGAACTGCTAGCTGCAGCAATCAGTGGTGATTCAAACCTAACTATTCAAGGTACGGCAGGGACAAATGAGGATCATATCAGATATTCTTGGAATTATGCTTTATTATTAGCAGAAGGACCAACTGAACGAGCATTAGTTGGTTCGCCAATTTACCACGGTATGCAGCAAGGTAAAATTGTGCGCTTTGAAGAAATAACACGTTGTCCTCCTGAAATTCAAGACGTACTTGTGTCATTGATGTCAGAAAAGCAAATGATGATTCCAGAAATGGGACAGCATGCTAAAATTAGCGCTCGACCAGGTTTTAATCTTATTGGTACGGCAAATTTAAAAGATCGCGGTGTACATGAGATGTCGGCTGCATTAAAACGTCGCTTTAATTTTGAAACCGTTAACCCAATTACTGATAAAAACTTTGAAATAGAATTAATTCAAATGCAACTTAACCAGGAATTAGGTGAACTAAAATCGCAGATCATTATTCCAGTCGATGTCATTGAACTATTAGTAACAACGTTTCAAGAGTTAAGACAGGGGCAAACACAAGCAGGCACTAATCTGAAAACACCTGATGCGGTGATGTCAACAGCAGAAGCTGTCAATATTGTTTATGCCTCAGCATTAGATGCCTATTATTTTGATGAGGGCACCCTTGAGGGTGGACATATTGCTAAACAGCTTATTGGTGTAGTTTTAAAAGACAATGCTGATGATATTAAACGAATTCAATTTTATATGGATAATGTGGTGCGAGAAAGAGCCAAAAACTCATCAGTATGGCATTCATTCTACCAGGTGTCTAAAAAATTCTGGAAATAATAAATAGATAATCATTATGGGAAGCTCACCATTACCACAACGTCTACAAAATGCTTTGATATGTCGAGATGCATTACAACAAGCACAGATCTATTTTGCTCCAGTACGCCATCATAGTCCTGCTTGTAGTTATGCTTTGCGACAGTTGATTACTCAAATTAAACCGACTCATATTTTGATTGAAGCACCTGCTAGCTTTTCAGAAAAACTTGAGGAACTACTAAATAATAAGACAGAGCCACCCATTGCTATACTTTGTCAAACAGATCTTCAAGTAGACGAAGTTGTCTTTCAGAAGAATGAAGAATATAGTGAAGAATATAAAGAGGATGATAAGACTAACTCGCCATCGCATCAAATTACTCGCTCCGTATTTTATCCATTTTGTAGTTACTCACCAGAGTGGCAAGCAATGCAATTGGCAAAACAATACAATGCAAAAATTCAATTTATTGATCTGCCTTGGGCAGAACAAGTTACTCAAGAATTCACATCATTGCAGAGCAAATCATTACTTTCTGAAACCTATCTAAAGCATAGCCAATACATTACTCAATTGGCTAAGAAATTACATTGCCGTGATCATGACGAAGTTTGGGAGCATTTATTTGAATTAAGAAATTTTACCGATCTTGCTGATTGGCAAACATTTTTTGAAGATACGTTTATTTGGTGTGCAATGGCGAGGCTTGATTACGATTCATCATCACTTGAAGCTGAAGGATCGAGCCAACGAGAACAGCACATGTTAACCGCAATTGGGCGATTAAAAAAATCGATCCCCGATGCAAAAATTGTGGTGGTCACAGGCGGATTCCATACTTTAGCATTATTTGAAGGATTATGGCAAAACAAGCTTCTATTACCCAAACGAACCGATATTACCCGATTTAATCGACAGCAGAAAAGTGGCGACAGGGATCGAACTTGGCTTATTCGTTATAGTTTTGATCGCCTTGATGCATTAAATGGTTATACAGCAGGGATGAATTCTCCTGCTTATTACCAAAAATCTTGGCAATCAATGCTAGCTTATGAACAAAATTCTAACCAACCGCAAACAACCCAATGTTATCGAAAAACACAATTGATTGATTTTTTATCGATTATTACTGATAAATTAAGAGAAAAGCAAAATTGTAGTGATGCAATTGGTTTTATCCCTTTAAAGTCGGCGATTGAACAAGCCTGTTTATTAGCTGAACTTCGAGGTCATTATGGTCCAGGTCGTTATGATCTGCTTGATGGTATTCAATCTGCTTTTATCAAAGGAAGTATTCACGATGTACGCAGTGATTTTTGGCAAATAGTTTATCGTAGCTTATCAGGAAATCAATTAGGACAAATTCCTAATGATATAGCCTCACCACCACTTGTTAATGAAGTTTATTCAACACTTAAAAAATACCGTTTTAAGCTCGACGACACATTGCCTAAAACTACCCATATTGATATTTACCGTAACCCAGAACATCGGCAACGAAGTCGATTTTTACACCTACTTGCCTTTTTGGACGTTGGATTTGCTAATCGTCTTGACGGACCAAATTATCAATATGGAACAAGGTTAACCATTATGTTTGAAGATTGGCAATATTTATGGACTCCAATGGTTGAAGCTAAGTTAATTGAGCTGTCAGAGCAAGGCACGCAACTTGAACAGATTGCTATACAAAAACTACAACAGTCAATAGAGCAATTAACAGAAGATGGAATGGCACAATCTTGTTTGTGTGCAGTAAAAGGGGTGATACAAGCGGCGTTAATGGGATTACAAACCTATTTCTCTCAATTATTAGTGAAATTATCATCATTCTTAGAAGTTGACAGTAATTTATTGTCATTAGTGGATTGTGGGCATCGTTTACTCTATTTATGGCAAGGTCGGGACTTTTTAGCACTTAATGTCAGTTCAACTTTGTTAGCATTGCTAGCTAAAGTACCACAACAAGCCTTTTTCTTACTTGATACATTAAAACAATCCGATACAGAGCAACAGCAAGAAAATTTAAAAACATTATTATTATTTAGAAATTTAATAAATAATCTACCAGATAAGCTAGATGTGAAAAAGTTGAAACAGGATTTTTACCTGAATTTACATCGTTTACAACCGTTATTAAGCGAGGCGCCATTGATTCGGGGCGCTATTGATAGTATTGCTTATTTGGACTCTCAAATTAGCCAATCAGAGTTTGACCACAAAATAAAAATGGCTTTTGAGTTAGGATCCCAATATGAACAGGCAAGTAGCTATTTTATGGGGATAATGCAATGTGCACCCGAATTAATTATCCACTCTTCACAATTATTAACAAGCCTTGATGAATTATTAGCAAATTGGAAACAAGATCAATTTATCGAAATACTTCCTGATTTACGACTTGCATTTACGCAACTCACACCGAAACAAAATGCGATAATTGCCGAAAAAATTTCTAAAAAATATAGTGCTAAAAAAGAAGATATGAGTATTGAGCAATATAGATTTAGTGAAGAAGAATTGCAAAAAACACTTTCTTTGGAATTATCTATCTCCCAATATATTCATCAACAACAACTACAAGATTGGTTTAAACAGTAAGGATTTAGCATGATCGGCAATAAAAAAATCATTGATAAAAAAAATGTTGCTCATGTTAAGCGATGGCGATTGATATTAGGAAAATATGCAGATGGACACCTTAATCAGGCGACATTTAACCAACATGATCATAACTTAGAACAAACATTAAATTATCTTTATCAGCATGAATACCGCAAGCGAGGTTTAAAAATAGGTGATGAAGATAGTAGGGATAGTGTTAGAAAAAAGATTTCACCTGGTGGCAATGAAAATTCTGTATTTAACACAGTAAATTGGCTCAATAAAACGCGAAAACTGTTCCCTAAAAGTACATTTGAACGCATGCAACAGCAGGCGATTGCCCGTTATCAACTGCAAGGAATTTTAAACGATCCTAATGTTATTAAAGCGTTAGAGCCGAATTTGAACTCTGTGCGTTTATTAATGAATTTAAGAGGGCAATTAAAAAGTGAAGTCTATTTGGCAGTTAAAGAGCTGATTCAAAACGTTGTTGATGAAATTTTACAAAAAATCAAATCCGATTTTGTTAATGCCTTGATAGGTAAAAGGAATCGATTTCGTCGTTCCAAAATACGTTGTAACCAAAATTTTGACTGGCGTGCAACAATTAAGGCTAATTTGAAACATTTTGATCAACAAAAACAACAAATGATTATTGAAAATGCGATTTTTAACTCCCGTGCAAACAAACAATTACCTTGGGATATTATTTTATGTGTTGATCAAAGCGCCTCAATGGATAGTTCAATTATCTATTCTGCTGTTTGTGCTAGCATTATGGCTAAATTACCTTCTGTTAACTTACATTTATTTGTTTTTGACACTCAAATTGTTGATCTGTCTCACTTAGCCCATGATCCTGTGGAAGTTTTAATGACAGTTCAGTTAGGGGGGGGAACTGATATTGCCAAAGCGCTCAATTATGCTGAACAAAAAATTAAAAATCCACAACGAACAATTGTGGTATTAATAAGTGATTTTTGTGAGGGAGGAGCATTAATTCACCTTTATGCAACTGTTTCAAGAATGAACAGCAACAGAGTCAAAATGTTAGGTTTAGCGGCGCTAGATGATAATGCTGATCCTGTTTATGATTTGCAAATATCGCAGCAATTAGCTAACCGTGGTATGCAAATTGCGGCATTAACACCAGAACACTTTGCTGCTTGGCTAGCGGAGGTTATGCAATGAGTTGGCAACATATCTATTTAAACTATGATCAAGAATCATTGGCACTTTATGCCAATATTGGCTTAGTTCGCCGTGCTCGTAAAGATATCGAGGCTAACAAAGTAAAATTAATTGAAAAAAACAATGAAGATTATTTAGAATTCAATGCAGACGGTCAGCAAGTTAGATTACCTGCTCAAGGTATTCAAGCTGCAAGTTGTAATTGCCCTGCTCACGGGCATTGTAAGCACATTATATCGGCTGTTTTATGGCTACAATCAAATGCTTCATTGTTAGAACATTCTATTACCGATAGCAATAACATCGATGATGAAAATCAAATTAAACCGTTAGATCAATCCAATGATTCGCATAAATCTGATAATAAAATAAGTACAAAACAGCTTGAAACAATAAGACCTTTAGCTAACGTGTTAACTGAATTATTGTCATTAGATGCCTCCAAACTTTTAAAAAAGGCAGGAAAAGCCAGTATTTTTAAAGCTTATCAATTTGCGTGTAGTTGGCAAAAAAATCATTTAGTTACGATAGAATACCAAGATTCACAAATACGAATTATTGTACCAGAAAGCGATACACCTATTATTTATATGGCGGGTACTGGCTTTGATGGAATGATTTCAACTTTCTGTACAAACCAAAAAATGGCAATACATTTAGCAGCTATTGCTTATCTATTTGAAAAAAACAACAAAACATGGCCGTGGCCAATCCAATATCGACAAAGCATAACACATGAAAGTGATCAGCTTTCTGCTGATGAAATTACTTTGATTAAACAGATTCAACAGCATATTTGTAATCTTATCAATCAAGGTTTATCTCATGTGAGTCATAATCAAGCTGATCAATTACAATTACTTAATATGTCAGCAAGATCTCAAGGATTACCTCGTCTGGCTGCAATGCTTCGGCATCTTAGTCAATTGGTTGAGTTACTTGCCAAACGGCATTTTGCGGTTGAAGAACAAGATATACTTCTTTTTTTAGGGCAGATACAAGCCTATACCGAAATGCTATTACATCATCAAGGTGAACAACTTTTCAAATTAAGAGGTAGGATAAAACGCCAATATAAAACAGAATCACAGCCCCTTGAGCTATTACCATTAGGCGGTCGTTGGTGGCAAAGTAAAACAGGTGCCATTGGTGCAACTTTCTACTTTTGGGATATTGAAAAACAACAATACCAAGAAACAACATTAGCCAGATCCTATAAAAACGATATCAATTTTAATCGCACAATGATTTGGAACAGTATGTCAATATGGCAAACATTTCCTTATATGTTGATGCAAAAATCAATAAAGCTTCATCACCCTCGTTTATCAGATACTGGCGAATTGGCGATTCATGGTTCAACTGTTACTTTACAAGAAACAGGGTGGAATGATAACAATTATCAGGATTTTAGATCAAAAGCGGGATTTGAAAATTGGTCAATACTGAGCGACTATTTACAAGATAATCATTTAGATGATTCACCTCTTAATGAGATGTTAATTCTTCATATAGCAAGCTCAAATAAACCTTATTTAGATGAAATTCGACAAAATTTAGTTTGGCAAGTAAATGATAATGATGGAAATAGCCTTTTTTTATGTCTCTTTTGGGATGAATATGAAAAATTACATATCGATGTTTTAAAGAATTTTTTAGAAACCAACAATCTCCCCTTAACCGTATTTGTCAACTGTGTAAAAAATGACAACTTTTTGGATTTAGAGCCTTTTGCATTGCTTTACAAAGAGCAACTAACAGGAGATATCAAAACATTAAATCTTGATTTTGAAGACTTCTGTCATAAAAGTAAAAAAAATAATTCTAAACAAAATGTTATTATAAATAATTATTTAGCGCATAAAAAGCATTTAGTCGAAAATCATTATATGACAGATTCACTTTCAACCTTAATTATTCAACCACTTTTAACGATACTTGAAAGTATGGTGTGTTCAGGAAGACTCGAATTATTCGCTGATCAAAAACAGCAATTAATTGCGATACAATATGATTGTGATACTTTAGGATTAAACACATTAAGTACCGTTTTAAATAAAATTCTCAGTCAACAACAAATAGCGGTAACACATATCTTACAAGCAGTTTACTTGTGTTATCTTTTAAAAAAGACAAACTACCAATTACCAATACAACTGAAAGATTTATGATATAAATACCTTATCGCTATTACATAACTCTAGTAGAAAATAATATTGCGTATTTTTGCATTTATTATTCAGTAGAGCGTTATATTCTTTTATGCTAAATAAAGTTTTTAAATGTTATAAGACTAATATTCCAGTGTGATCGTAAGGTTCGTTTGGTACTATAAATAATACATAATTAGAATTATTTTAAAGGATAACAAGTACTAATAAGATTTGTTAACAGGTTTTTAAGGTGTTATATTTAATATGCATAACAAAACAAGGGCATATGATCATGCCTAATATTATTTTGAGTGATACTACTGCAAGTATCAGTGAATTAAAAAAAATCCAATGGCAACAGTGAATGCAGGACAAGGTTTACCAGTTGCAATTTTAAATAGAAATCAACCATCCCCATTAACTTACAAATACACAAAATTTAGAATGGGGTCTTATTTCTTTATGATATAGACGCCATATCCCTTGTCAGTGATAAAGCGTTAATTTTGTTGTTTATGTATATTTATTACACTCTTTCCTTTTTAATTTCAGTAAAAAATAAGTTACTCCTTGTGTTGATAGAAGATAGCATCAATCATGGCAACGCGACCATTCCAAGCTTGTTTTTCTTCTTTTTTTCTTGAATCATCAGGGCAGCTAGATGACCACCACACCGAATCAATAATTCGTGCTATAATTTGTTCCCAATATGTTTCAAGGTCGATCTTTTGAGGTATACCAAAATTTTTGCATAATGCTGGACGATTTTGTCCATCTAAACACACAAAGTAATCAGGGCGCTTCATTGCTAATAATCTACTTGCAATGCCAATCCCACATTTACCAGCAGGAAATGCCTGCTTAAATATTTTAATAAATTGATTGTAGTTAGCTTCATTTACAGGACCTGTCAATGGTATACAATTAAGGGCATTTGATATGTTAGGATCATTATTATTTATTTTGCTATGAAATACTCCTGCACCAACCATGCTACCAAACCATTTCCACTTAATTTCTGAACCATCATCTATTAAGCCTGCCACTTGCTTTCGTTGTAATTTAGTAAAACTAGAGAAGATTTGTTTTTCTTTGAAGTAATTATTAATCTCTTGCAGAACTTTGATGCGTTTAGAAAATGAACTGGATTCATCTTTCTCATCTGTTTTTTCTCGTATTTTTTCATAATATTCATTCCATTGTAGTGAAAGAATATTTGACTTTATCATACTTTTTTTGCTTTTATTTCCACCATAAACATTTTTTAGACTATCTAGTTTAGTTTTATTTTTCTTCCATATGTTCGTGTATTTATTTATTTCTTTTTCGGTCATTTCTTCTGCATATTCCCAATAACTATCAATGGTTTCCAATATGTCAGTAAATATCTTTTCAGAGCCTTGATCATTACTTGTGATATGAATCATTATTTCATCATTTTTTGTTAATGCTGCCTGTGTAAAATTAGCACTACCAATTAGACATTCCCAATTGCCATTTTCATCTGAAAATAAATACACTTTAGGGTGGAAAATTTTATCAGTTTTCAATATGAATTTTACATTCCTATGGCTCGCAAAGGTTTTAATGAAATCTGGGTGAGTTTGATAAAAATGGGTTCCAACTACCATTTTAGTTATGTGTTTTTCATTGTCTAATAATTTAGATGCAGCGCTTGAATTCATTGATGCCCAAGCTGTGGCTATATAATAGTTGGTATATTTCTCCATTAATTCAACTAATTTATTATCAATATAAGCTGGTTTAGTAATAATTTTCATTCACTTTTCTCCAATTTATTGCTTTATAGTTCGATTTCAGGTAGTTTGTTAAAATACTTATTATTCTAGCCGAGCGGCAATCTCAATAATTTCTGGCAAAATATCCAAAATCAAAGCCAATTGTTGCATAACTAACAGATCATTATTCGTTTTATCATCATCAATTGAAACAGCCGAAATAGTTTCGATATAATCGGTGACGGATTTTTTAATAGCTTGGTATTCACCGTCGATCTTTTTAATGCTTAATAGATTAATAATATAGACTGACAAATCATCAAATAGATCGAAAGTCTGTTTTGAAAGAGGTTTATCGCGATGCGCACCTAAAGTCGAAAGATAGCTAATCAACGTATGATTAAGTGTTAACAAACGAAATCCCTGATCGATAACAACTGGATTCATATGCGGCTCTTTAGTCATCAAACTAATTAATGACGACAAATCTGCATTACTATCATGCGCCGCACGCCTAGCTAAACGATACATAACATCATTAGTTTTACCAGTCAAATACTGACGACCAATTAACGCTAAGTAATGGCTATCGTCATGGCAAACACGATCCACTAATTTAGGTAGATTTCTAAACTTCCAGTCAGGCCAAATAAAGCTCACAGCAAACCATGCAATAAAACAACCAATTAACGTTGCAATAATACGTGCGACCGCAACTTGAATACTACTTTCGCCAATTAAACTGAAACTAAAAAACACCAGTAACGTAATAAACGCAGTAGCATAAGCATATTGTGAATTCTTAAATAGAAAAAACAGCCAACCAGTGATAATAATCAACACCAACTGCTCAGGAACACTTGGAAATAAAAACGTCAACGGAATACCTACAATAATCCCTAGAATGGTACCGATTACGCGTAATTTTAACCGATATTTTGTAGTTGAATAGTTAGGTTGACACACAAACAAACTGGTTAAAATAATCCAATATCCATGCTGTAAATCGGAAAAATGAATCACCATATAACCAACAAAAAACACCACACACATACGAATTGCATGACGAAATAGTGCCGATTTTATGGTTAAATTGTTTCTAATCTTGGCAAAAATAGCATAAAAACTGGTTAGTTCTTCATCGATTAATTGATTATCTTCTTCTGCTTTTGGCAAATGTTGCTCGGTATCAATATTAGCAAGTAACAGATCGATAGAAAGTAAATTTTGATGTAAACTCTTAAGCGCTTTAATCATCAGCATATCGCTTTTATGACTAGCATGATATTGATTAATAGCTTCTTCAAGATACGAAAAATAACGTGAAAACAGCGGATCATGTTGATAAGTTTGATTTAACTTAATTGTCATTGCCAATTGCGCACAAGCTTTCGCTTGCAAATTTAAAATACGAGCAAATCTAAATAAAATATCACTATGTTTAAAATGCACACTAAGCGCTTGATAATGTCCATGCGCTGAACTTGCTCGCTCATGAATATCTTGCGCGACAAAATAATAGCTTAGTAACTTTCTAATATAAGCTTGTCCACGATAGCTTTTTAAACGATTAAATAGCGAACGTTTTGTATTATTAAAAGCACTAATGAGTTGATTATTACTATTGTTTAATTGCAAAGTCTGTTTTTTAAAACCGTCAGACTCATCGGGATCAAACATCGCTGCCTTAGCGTCAAGATATTGTGCTAAATCAATAAAACACTGTGAAAGCGATTGTTGGGTTGTGCGAATAGGTTGAATGATCGATTCAATTAACGAAACAACATTATACCAAAGCGCACCTAACAGCAAAAAACAGGGCAAAGTGTAATTATCAGTAAACAAATTATGCCCAAGCATGGTATAGGCAGCAATTAAAAGTGATCCAAACGCAATCACACCGTAACGTTGCCCAAGCGAACCAAGCATGGTAAAAATAAACGTTGAAGAGACCAAACCAATAATAAAAAATGCAGGATAATCAAATAACAACTCGACTGAAAAAGTGGCAATAGCAAAACAGAACAACGTAAGAATTAAATTAATACAACGACTTAATAAACGAGTATCGATCTCGGTCAAACCAGCTGCCACAACACCAAGCGTAAGAGGAATAACTAGCGAGGTATACCCCAAATACCACGGAACTAAAGTCGAACCAGTTAAACTAATTAACATCCGAAGACTAAAAAGAAGATTACTGCTGTAAAAGACTTTACGTAAAGACAAAATAAATGTGTGCACGGTGTATTGGGTTTGGTGTATGTTCAAATAATAGCTACTAGAATACTATATTGCATCAAATAGGGAAAGAGTGCAAAAAAGTTGTTTATTTCCAATAAAAACAAAAAACCTCAATAAAATCAATGGTCTACCTGAGCGATTTTTAGAGCAAAAAACACACTTATAGCACCACAATGTTAATAAGTCCTCAAGACCAGTTAATTTAAAAATTAATTTTTGTAATTCTGGACTCATAATTAAATCCCTTCTAAATCTCTAATTGCCGCATTGATATGCGTTTCATTGATTGATGTGTTATTACTGTTTGCAAGAATTGCAGCCAGTGATAACGTCATTTTTATAATACGAAGTGCGCCAGATTTCTTGCCAAGTTCGTGCACTAGCTTTCTTTCACGAGCGCCGTCAATGCCCCAAGCATCTGCGATAGCATCAATATCGCCTGCGGTTGTATTTAAAATCGCCACTTTTTTAGCAATACGGGAGAAGAGGCGGGCAAAGTCAGTTTTACGAGAGCCATTGCCTGATAATTTAGAATAGATTTGATGGTTACCGCACAGTACAACACCGACCCCCGTCATCTCTTGAATCAAACGAATTTCTTCGAGCGCATCGTAGGGTAAGTGGTCAGCCTCATCAATTATCAGCAACCCCTTGGTCTCTCGCATTTTTTTGCATATAGCGCTACTTAATGTACCAAGTCTTTTGGGTGCATAATCAATATCGAGTGCACAAGCAATGTCATATAAGCACTCAATTAATTTTGATGATGAGGGGCGAACAGTGATAAGCCACACGTTGGGTTGCTTGGCATATTCAGTGATTGCGTTAGTTTTACCAACACCACTATTGCCATATACAACAACAAAACAGCCAGCGATTTTTGGCATAATCAAGCGCATTAAATATCTTTTTACTTGTTGGTGTTTCAACAAAGCTTGGTGCGGTTTTCAAGTTGTTTGCTTTATTTTTGTTATCAAGCCACACCGTTAACTTATCAGCAATTTTCTGGTTGTCGCCGCCATACAAATCATTCATAAACTGACTAAGCGCTGCAGGTGAAACGTCGCTTTGTTTCGCAATGGCACTATATTTTTCACCATTTTCAACTGCAGCTTTTATTTCATTTCTAATACCAGTAAACATGATTTACTCCTCGTTTTTTTTAGCTGCTAATTTTTTTAAACCAATTTCAAATGCTGAATCAAAATCAAGCACATCAGCCTTTGGCTTGTCAGTACCGACATCTGCCGCAGTTCCGTTTTTTGCTTGCTCAGCTTTTAAAATCTCAATGACTTTCGAATCTGGTTTTTCTGATACTTCAATATCGGGCATGAGCGATTGAACTTCTAAAATCGACATGCGTTTTTGATTTTCGGCTGCGCCCTTATGGCGTTTAACGAACTGCGTACGTTGACGTTTATGTTCACGAGCGGCTTGCGTATCACCGAACGCAACACGATCTAAACACTGAGCATCACAGATAAATCGACCATCCAACGTATAAACAAGCACGCTATCGTGTAAATTTCTTGGGTCGAAGCGGATAACAACCTTGTTTGGTCGAATGCCGATTAATTTTTCATTGTAGTAACGGTTTTTAGCGCCACGAATCGAGCCGCCAGCATCAATCGTAAACGTACCATCAAAGCGAACAGTGACAGCCTCAGACGGTAGTAACAATAATCGGCGTTGCTCTGCTGTAGCTTTTTTAATTACACTTGATTGATAACTAGAGTTAAATGCATCATCAAACGACATCACACCACCACAGACCTCGGTATTGCGGTTCGGTTTACTGTTAAACATAGCAATACCTTGCTCAAGCGCTTTTAAGAACACATCAACATCAACAGCATTCTTGCTGTTATAGTTATCGGGTTTTTCAAGCACATTTGCCCCTGTATACGCCCTAGCTAACAAAGGGTGCTTATCAACAAGCTCCCCAAGCTCGCCGTGAGAAAATGCACGCTCAATCGGCTTTGCTTGACCATGCCCCTTACCGAACATTACACTTGACCAATGAAGTTGAATGCCTAGCATTGGAATAATCCCCATTGGCTCATCTGGTTTAACTTTAAAGCGGTAACGATTTGGTACGCCACCAGTCAACCATTTGTTTGCTGCTGCTCTCGTGTTATCGATAGTGACATGCTTCGGTATACCGTAATTCTCAATCACATCAGCTAGCGATAGACGAATTGAATCGCTATTCTCTGAAACATCACAGTAGTAAGCTAAGATTTTGCGAGTACGAACATCTTGCCAGATCCATGTTTTAGGCCGTAAAACTTCGCCGTTATACCACTTAACAAACACGTTATGTAGGTAACCGTCATCGTTAATCCATTCGAGCGCATCAAGCTCAATAACGCTACGTTGCTGTGCAGGATACAACTGCATTAGTGCATGCTCGCCCTTACGCCACAATACTTGCTGTTGTGGTGTGATTTCACGTTCAATCTTTCGGCGCAAGCTTGATTTGTGCGGAATATCCCAGCTCCATTCTTTAGCGACATCACACAACATCTGGTAGCATGCATTAAACGCCGGTTGCTCGGGTCGAAAATAGTTGGCAACAAAAAAGTCCCACGCTTCAGGTGTCATTTTGTATTGACGAGATGAATAATTACGAAAAGCACTACCGTCAAGCAGAGCAGGAAGATATTCGGATTGCTCAACTTTAATTGCAGTGTAATACCATCGTCGAGCCGCTGAAGGGTTACACCCATGACTCTGCGCAACAACATCAAATGCCGTAACTGGGCTAGTGCCAGCATCAACAATAGCTTTAACAGCAAGGACAACCGCGACTTTAACTTTAGCCTTATCTTTTTGCTTATCAGTTGCCTTTTCCCACTTAGCCCAGAGAGCATCAGCGCAATAGCTTTTTTCCTTGGGTTCGGGCTTGTCTAAAATTTGTGAGCTTAAATTTGTAAAGCCCAATCTTGAGCTGGGTGGACTCCATTTTGCTGGCCCTGCTGATATATGGCACCCAGATTATGGGTTCTTAGTTCAATCAACCGATCAGGGATCATATAACCTAAATTTTCCGACAACGGGCACAAATGGGTTATATTTTGATTTAATCATAAGGGGAGATGCCGATGAATTAACATGGGGAACGCCAATTACGCATGATGGAATTACCGCTACAGTAACAAGAAAAACAAAATGTAATGCCCAATGCGATGTTGAATTTCGCGTTACACTAACAGGTCCAGAGGCAAGAAATCGATGGTTCAATCCTTATTCTAGTCGAATTGCTAGGCCAAGGTTACCGCTGACCTTTGAGTTAGTGGGGAGAGATAGAGAGGGGAACGAGGTAATTAAATATGGATTTGTCCTGCAGAAATGGTTCGTGGTTAGGGGGGCTGAATTATATCACTACCCTGATATGGTAACTTGGTGTAGTGGTTTGGGTTATCGTGTGCCACAGGTTAAGGATCTGACTAACGCTGTTTGTTCGGGTCTTGGTGAAGGTCCACATTGCCAAGGCTCTACCAGTGCGATACCGTCATCAACAGGTAATCATTATCAGCGTAGAATAGGTGTTGGATTATTTTCGGAGTGGGGCTTTATGTATCATAACACTGGTGCGGATTTTATTGACCAAAATTACTGGACAAGTGACACGACGAAGAGGGACTGCCAGTTTGATGTAGGCGCAGATAATGGTGATATTTATTTGTTCTGCGCACCCAACAATTACGGGCTTTGCACCACCCCTTAGTTTTTATGACTTAGTTATTAATTTTTATGGCGCTGATGATATTCTGATATTAATAAAGAATAATCAATAAAAGAATAAAATTCCAGTGCGAGGAGGACAGCCAAAATAGCAAAGCCTGAGAGCTTTGCATTTTAATGACTTAAAGTCCAAAAGCACTTTTATTAAAAATTAAACTTGATACAACAAAAGATAATCAATAAAAAAATTAATCTTTTATAAAATAAAATCAATATTCTATCTGAGTGATTCTTATAGTTCAATAATAACTCGTCCACGAGTGATGTCGCTAATATTTTTTTGTAGGAGTTGCGATTTGTCTTTTGTGATAGCAACGTTTACTTTTACACCTTCAGCATCAAACTCTTGATTTTCAATAATGGAATCAAGTTCCTTTAGACGATTTTCGATAATTGGCCATTCGTTATAATAGCAGTGAAATTGTAGCGTCATGCGGGCAATGAGTTCAATTAGCTCAGCTTGTTGTAAGCAGTGGCTAGCCGAACCGCCATAGGCTCGAATTAATCCTCCAGTACCCAATTTTATGCCACCAAAGTAACGAGTTACTACTACAACCACTTGGTCACAATCTTGTCCTTCAATGGCTGAAAGAATAGGGCGACCTGCTGTACTAGTGGGCTCACCATCGTCATTAAATCGGTATTGTTGTCCAATCTTCCATGCCCAGCAGTTGTGGGTGGCGTTGGGATCGCTTATTTGATTAATAAAGTCGGTGGCTTGTTCAGCTGATGTGACTGGCGCTGCATTGACAATAAAACGACTTTTTTTGATTTCTTCTGTTAACTCGGTAGGATTTGCTAATGTATATGGCATGCTAATTCTGATAAAATCAATCTATTGGAATAATGATACTGAACAGAATAAAAATGTCTATCAATTTAGAACAATTAATGCAAACACAGCAGGCGTTAGCCAAGCAGGTTAAATGCGATGATGACTTTAATGCGTCAATAAATTACGTTGGTGGTACTGATGTTGGTTTTGAAGATAATGGCAAGATTACTCGAGCAGCAATCGTCATTTTGCGCTATCCAACTTTCGAGGTTGTTGAGTATCATATTGCTCGGGTTGAGACAGGGTTTCCTTATATTCCTGGTTATTTGTCTTTTCGGGAATACCCTGCGCTACTTGCCGCTTGGCAACAGGTAACACAGAAGCCAGATTTGTTGTTCGTTGATGGGCAAGGTGTTGCTCATCCTCGGCGTTTAGGTATTGCAAGCCATTTAGGTTTGTTGTTAGATATGCCAACAATTGGTGTTGCTAAAAAAAGGCTTTGCGGTCAATACGAAATATTACCTAAGCAAGCAGGTAATGTAACACCTTTACAAGACAAGCAAGAACAGATTGGTTGGGTTTTATGTAGTAAAAATAATTGCAATCCTTTATTTATTTCAACAGGTCACCGAGTAAGTCAAGATAGTGCTTTAAAATGGGTTAATTTATGCTTGCGGGGCTATCGTTTGCCAGAACCGACTCGCTGGGCTGATGCGATAGCATCTAACAAGCCTTTGTTTAAGAAGTTTATTTATGCAGAATAATTCATTACCGTTAAAAAAAGGTGGCTTTACTTTTAAGCGTTTTTTTGTGGCGCACGATAAAAGTCCAATGAAGGTAACAACCGATAGTTGTTTGTTAGGGGCTTGGGTTCCGATTGATTCGTCTCCGCAAAAGGTACTCGATATTGGCTGTGGTTGTGGTGTAATTGCGTTAATGTTAGCTCAGCGGTTAGAACATGATAGCAGCCAAATTGATGCCATCGATATTGATATGCAGGCGGTAGCACAATGTCAGCAAAATAGCCAACAAGCTGGTTTTACTTCGATTAATGCGATTAATGCTGATATTAATCAATTTCAGCTAAGTTATGCGGTGGGCTATGATTTGATTGTGACTAATCCCCCTTATTTTGAATCTGCCGTTGATTGTCGCAATTCCCAAAGACAGTTGGCACGTTATACCGAATGCTTGAACTTTCAACAGCTTATTGACACAGTTAAGCGCTTACTAAAACCGAAAGGGCAATTTTGTTTAGTTTTACCTTATCATTTATCCAATCAGTTTAGGTTATTATGTGAATCTAATCAGTTATATTTATTCCAACTGATGAATGTTAGATATAGTGCAGATAAAGACTTTTCGTTATCATTATTGGCTTTTTCATTTATCCAGGCTAATAAAATTGATGAGCAGCAATTGTGTATGCGAGATGGTGATGGGCGTTATTCTCAAGACTTCAGAAAGCTATTAGCTGACTTTTATTTATTTCGAAAATAACGCCTAACTAATTAATTTGGTGTTATGTAGAAGTGTAAAATAGCGATGATAGCTAATAGGATGATTGCAATAGCGTACACTTTGTCATGCAAGTAACTAAATGCTGGCAAAGATCGTTCCTTTCTGGCATAAAGGTAAAAACAGAGTCCCATACTATAGAGTATCATCGACAGTAATAAATAAACTGTGCCACCAGCATAAATCAACCATATGCCATAAAGCGATCCTAAAGCGCCAATCATAATTAAGTAGGCTTTACCTTGTTGAACGGCTAATTTAAAAACAAAGAGAGCCGCCAGTAAATAGGGAATAAGCACCATTGAGGTTGATAATTGGATTAAGGTGTTGTAGCCAGATTGATAGTAGTGGGCAAGGATAATTAATACGGTTATTAAACATGTTGTTAACCATAATGCGTTGGATGGCGTGCCTGCTTTGTTGAGTTTTCCAAAACAACTTGGTACTGTGTGTTGTGTGCCTTGGCCAGCTAAAAATAGCATTTCGGCCGCTAGCATTAACCATGATAGTAATCCACCACTGACTGACACAATTAAACCAATATTAATTAATGTTGCTCCCCAGCTGCCTACTACATGTTCAATAACAAGTGCCATTGAAGGGTTTTTCATTTGAGCAAGTTCTTGTTGTGGCACAATACCAAGCGATAACACTGATACGCAAACAAGTAATAAGCTGGTAATAGCAAAGCCAAAAAAGGTGGCTCGGCTAATGCTGATGATGTTTTTGGCTCTAGCAGCATACACAGTTGCGCTTTCAATCCCTAAGTAGACCCAAACGGTATAGAGCATGGTGTTTTTTACTTGCTCGATAATTGAGCCTAATTGCGGTGTTCCCCAAAAATCTATCTTAAATGTCGATATTTTAAAGGCAAGGCTAACACAAACAATAAATAAACCAATAGGCACGATTTTCGCTAATGTTACTAGGCAATTTAATAAAAAAGCACGATATATTCCTTTTAATACAAAATAGTGCACTATCCATAAAAATATGATAGCCGTAATAACGGCAGGTAATGTGGTACCATGACCAAAGAAGCTCAAGCAATCAAAAGATCCTAATGCACTAAATAAAATCACTAGGTAGCTGGTGCACGACATCCATGCTGATATCCAGTAGCCCCACGCGGCATTAAAGCCGATATAATCGCCAAAACCTTCACGCACATAACCATATAATCCATCATTGATTTTGTAAAATCGAATCGATAAATACTGAAATATCCGTGTTAGCATTAACATGCCAAATAGAGTTATTATCCATGCAATTAAAATAGCGCCAGAGCCCGAACTTTCGGCCATGTTTTGTGGTAGGCTGAAAATACCGCTGCCTACAATACTGCCAACCACTAACAGTGTGAGTGGCAGGATGCCTAGCTTTTTTCTTACCGATGTATTCATATTGTTGTCTTATTATGTGGTTTAGTACGGTTAATATTTAATATAGATCGATTAAAATCTTAGTGACATGCAACTTACGCCACCATCAATCTTTTGATATTCCGATGTATCAACTTCAATAACTTGATAACCAAGTTTTTCTATTTTTGCTTTTGTTGTTGGATAGCCCATTGGCATTATTACGTGATCATTAACCCAAATACAGTTGGCAGCATAACTTTCTTGTTCGGGAATTTCGATAATATTAAAGCGTTGAAACTCTGGTTTAGTTATAAATTCGCCTGCTGCTAATAGGTTATTGTTTTCTAAATAAGCTAAACCTGTTTTTAGATGTAATACTTTTTCAAGCTTAACTACCGAACCAGTTAATCCGTACTTCTCTAAAATAGCTATCATTTGGTTAGCACCAGCTTGGTTGGTTCGAGCAGATAAGCCAATATAGTAGTGGTTTTCAACCATCATTATATCGCCAGCTTCAACGGTGCCTGGTGCGGTGATTCGCTCAACTTTATTGGGATAAAATCGTTCAATGGTGTCTGATATAATTTCGGTTTCTGCTCGGCGACTTTCAGCTCCAGGCCTTGTAATAATTGCACAATATGGGGTACAAAGCACAGCGTCTTCAACAAAGACTGAATCAGGAAAACGTTCGTCGGGTGGTAAAATAGTGATATCAACATCGCACTGCTGTAGTGCTCGAATGTAATAGTTATGCTGATCTAAGGCCTTTTGATAATCAGGTTTACCCAAGTTAGCTGACGTTAATCCGTTAATTAAAGATTTGGCGGGTGTTCTTGCAATAATATGGTTAAATTTTTTCATTCTATCTATTTCCTTTTGTTTTAAATAATTATGCTTTATTTGTGAATAATAATTCACATTTATAGCTTTATCAAGATGTAAAGTGTATTTTTATTCGTTTTTGGAGGTTTTGTTGGTTTTTTATCTTGATTTATTTAGCTGAATTTAGATAGAGTGGTGGTATAAATCTATTTTTTATGCAATGAAAATGACTAACTTATTTTATTTTAGAAAGGAAATAAAAGTATTCAAAATAAAAAAAGGCACTAATTGTGCCCTTAATAGTAATTATTCGCCGTCAAAATTAACTAAAGTAAAGCAATCAATTCCCATATCCGTTAACTTTGTTTTGCCACCTAAATCTGGTAAGTTGATTACAAATGCGGCGTTTTCGGCAATGCCACCAGCTTTACGAATTAAATTCGCTGTTGCAGCAATTGTTCCACCTGTAGCAAGTAAATCATCAATAATTAATACTCGTTCACCTGGTTTAATGGCATCAGTGTGAATTTCTAACGTATCTGTACCGTACTCAAGCTGATATTCTTCTTTAAATACGTGGCGAGGCAATTTATTAGGTTTTCGAACAGGAATAAAACCGACACCTAACGCTAACGCAATTGGTGCAGCAAAAATAAAGCCTCGAGCTTCTGTGCCTACTACTTTATCAATTTTTTTATCACGATAATGATCAATTAATAATTCAACAGTGGTTTTAAATGCAGCAGGATCAGCAAGTAAACTTGTGATGTCACGAAACAAAACCCCTTCTTTTGGATAGTTGGGAATAGTAAGAATGCTGTCTTTAATTAATGCAAGTTTTTCTTGTAACTGATTCATCTAAATGCTCTCTAAGTTCTTCTATAAGAGTTGCTAATCTTACATTATATACCTGCAAACTTTTTAGTTGCAACAAAGAAACCGTAATATCATGCTGAAACCTAGCAATACTTATAATTTAAGTAATAAAACTGCCATTACTGTATTTAGCACAGCAATTATAATGGAACAATTAAGAATGTCTTTTTTCATGTTCAATTAACCATCGTTTCCTTTCTAACCCTCCGCCATATCCCATTAATTCACCATTTGAGCCAATGACTCGGTGGCAAGGTATGATAATTGCAATTCGATTAAATCCATTTGCGCTTGCAACTGAGCGGATAGCATGTGGATTATTGATGTTTTCTGCTTGCTCTTTATAGGTAGTTAGTTTTCCATAAGGGATTTGTTTTAAACTGTCCCAAACAGTTCGCTGAAAATCTGTTCCAGGAGTATGTAATTTAACTGCAAAATATTTTCTTATTCCTTGAAAATATTGATCAATTTCATTTTTAGCTTGAACAATATGGCTATTTTCTCCAAAAATAATTTTTGTATTAAGTTGTGTTTGTAATTGTTTAAATTCTGTTTCTAACATTCGACGATCCACGAATTCTAATAGGCAAATACCTTGATTAGTGGCGCAAATAAACATTGGTCCCAATGGTGTAGTTAGGCGATTAACCAAAATAATTTCGTTATTAGTATTTTGAGATGGGGCATTTTTCATTATTTTTTTGTAAGTGTATCCAAAACCACTTAATGACTCATATCCTGTATCATAAGCGGTATTAATGACATTTTTACCAATTTTAAGCTCTTGAAAGGCATTATTTATTCGATACATCCTTTGATAGGCTTGGAAGGTAATACCATAATTTTTTTTGAACCAGCGTCTGATCGTTTCGGGGCTTATTTGATGCTCTTTTAATATCATATCGGATATTTTTGTTTTAGGATTTTGGGTAATTAATGCGATAGCTTTAATGACTTCTGATGGTGCTGCGTTAGAATTTTCAGTTGGTTTGCAAATTTTACAAGGACGATATCCAGCATCAAGAGCTTCTTTGAAAGTGCTAAAAAATTCTACATTTTCATATTTTGGTTTCTTTGCCCGACAAGTTGCAATACAAAATACCGAAGTTGTTTTAACTCCAGCATAGAATATCCCAATATAGCCTTGGTCTTTTGCAAGTAAAGCCTGATAATATTGTTTTCTTTTGTCTAAATTGGTAATAAGCATAATTTTTAAAATCTTAATTTTAGTTAATTGATAACTGAGTTTTGTAATCTGGTTAGCATATTAAATAAACAGTAAGCATCGCAACCGAAAAACCGACAACTATTTTTATTTTACTGTTTTTATGGTTTATAAATATAATTGGTGATTACCACATTCTATCTTTGTCAAAATGTGGTTGTATTTAATATATAAAGATTGACGTAATAAAACCTTAACCATTTAATGATTGTTGATTAAGGTTTTTGTTTAATTTGTGAATAAAGGAGATGTGTTTAACGATTTTGCGACAAAACTATTAACTGATAGTGCTGCATTAAGTTTGCCTTGAATGGCTAATGCTTGTTGCTTTGATTCACATTGGGTAAAAACACATGCACCAGTTCCTGTTAATCGAGTTGTACCATATTGGGAAAGGTAAGTAATTATATTATCTATTGTTGGATAACGTTTCCTAACTACTTCCTCACAATCATTTTTTAATTCGTTAAACTTCAATGAAAGTAAATCCGTAATGCTTTGAGCTGGCGTATTGCGAGTTAGCTCAGGATCATTAAATATTTCGACTGTTGATATTTCAATATTAGGGCAAGTGACTAAATACCAATATTCAGGAATATCTACAGGGTGAAATTGATCGCCAATTCCTTCGGCAAAAGCCGCATGACCATAAATAAAAATAGGGACATCGGCACCAATTTTTCGTCCTATATCCATTAGTATTTCGGTTGATAAATTAAGTTGCCATAGCTGATTAAGTGCTACTAATACTGTTGCAGCATTAGATGAGGCTCCTCCTAATCCACCACCCATAGGAATTTTTTTATCAATTGTAATATCTACACCTAAATCATTACGGTTGGTATAGGATTTCAATTGTTCAGCAGCAACAACAATTAAGTTTTTATTAACGGGTACATTTGTAAAATCGGTTAATAAGTTAATTTTATTATCTTGACGAACATTAAAGATTAGGATGTCGCAATAATCAATAAATTGAAATAACGTTTGCAAATTATGATAATTGTCAGAACGGCGTCCAGTGATATAAAGGAATAAATTTAATTTAGCAGGTGATAACCACTGTTTCATAACTAATTATCCTTTATCGTAAAATCCAGTCACTAATTTTTAAGCGAACAACTTCGTCATCATGCGTAAGCTCTATAGTTGCAGGTAAATCTATCTTTTTGTTTTGATAAGTATAAGTAGAGTAACTTGGAATTTTTAATGTCCATTTATTGTTATTTTGTATAAAGACAGTTGAAAGTAATCTTCCTGAACTATCTAACTTATCAATATTGATGTTGTCTGAAAATCCTTTTAACCAATTATGCAAAGAATTAAGTGGAATATTTACATTGGATATCTTTTTCATAAGATTTTCAATATTGGTATCTTGGTAATTTCTACCGTCTTTATCAACCAGTTGAGCATAATTAGGTTCGGCGTTTAATGTTAAAATATTGCTACCAATGGGGGAGGTTAATTTAACTTGGTAGTAATCAGTTGATTGTTGAGCTATTAAAAATCGTCCATAATTACGAGATTTATCACTTATGTAAGCTATACTACCTTTAACTTGGAATGTGTTTATTTGTTTTAGATTTTGTTGGCGGATTTGCCACTGCTGTTCAATCGAAGTGTTGTTTTGAGATTTTGTTATTTGGCAAGCGGTGATAAGTAAAGGTAATATGAAAACAAATATATATTTGATTTTAGACATAAAATAACTCTTAGTTGTTAGTGTTTGTGTCAATAAGTGCAGTATTATAACTGATAATTTACTGAATAAGAAAAAGAACCTTTACTGTTTTTTATGTATAATATGGACGTTTAAGAACTGTTAATAAAATAATATATTTAATAACCTTCAAAAAAGAAGCGATGCAATGTCTATTACAATTTTTGGTGTTAATCATAAAACAGCGCCAGTTGCTTTAAGGGAAAGGCTTGCTTTTCCTAATGAGATTGTCGATAAAGCACTATACAGCTTATACCAACATCCTTTAGTTGATGGGTGTGTTATTTTGTCTACCTGCAATAGAACAGAAATTTATCTTAGTTATGAGCATCAAACCGACTATCTAAGATTAAAACAATCTGTAGAAAGTTGGTTAGGACAATTTCATCATCTTGATGTTGATCTATACCAAGATTCATTTTATTGGTATGACGGTCAACAAGCTGTTGAACATTTGATGTCGGTAGCAAGTGGTTTAGATTCTATGATCATTGGTGAGCCACAAATTCTAGGGCAAGTTAAGCAAGCATATAGTTTTGCTCAAGAACAAAATTGCTTATCTGTTCAATTAAAAAAACTTTTTCAAAAAGTATTTCATGTAGCGAAAATTGTCCGTAGTGAAACCAATATTGGCACTAATACAGCATCTGTCGCTTATGCTGCTTGTTTAGTTGCTCGCCATCTTTTTAGTGATACCTCTAATTTAAATATTATGCTTGTTGGCGCGGGTGAAACAATAGAGCTTATTTCACGTTACTTAAAACCGCATGGATTTAATCAAGTTATTATTGCCAATCGAACCCGTGAAAAGGCATTAAAACTTGCGGTTGATATTGATGCAGAAATCATTTCATTACCTGATATCGCTAATCGACTTAAAGATGTTGATATTGTGATCAGCTCAACAGCGAGTCCTTTACCTATTATAGGTAAAGGCATGGTTGAGCGCACTTTACGAGCTAGAAATCATCGTAAAATGCTGTTTATTGATTTAGCTGTTCCTCGCGATGTCGAGGAAGAGGTTAGTCAACTCAATAATGTGCATCTTTATACTATTGATGACTTACAAAAAACGGTTGAAAGTAATTTAGAACAAAGAGCTATTGCCGCTAAAGAAGCGCAATATCTTATTCAAGAACAAGCTGAACTTTTCATTGATTGGCTTAAGACTAGACATGCAGTTGCTTATGTTAAGCAGTATCGTAGTAATGCAGAAAGTATCAAACGTGAGTTACAAATAAAAGCCTTAAATGCCATCAGGCAGGGCGCTAACATTGACGATGTTTTTGCTGAGTTTTCGCATCGCTTAACCAATAAATTAATCCACGCACCGACTCAAACATTACTTCATGCAGCTACACATGATTGTGATGACTGTTTTAAAGTATTAAGTAAAGGGTTAGGATTGAAAGAACATTAGTCAATATGTCGTTTTGCTTAGGAAACGAGGAATAAATTGGATCAGATTGAATTTTTTGATATTCCAAGCCCGTGTAAACGGGTTTGTGTAACTGATAAACAAGGCTATTGTATTGCTTGTTATCGCTCAAGAGAAGAAAGATTTAGTTGGTTAACCTTGAGTGATAGCCAAAAGCAAAATGTAAACAACGGGCATTAAAACGCCGTTATCTATTATCAAAACAGCAACGACAACAACAAGACTTAAATCCAATAACACCTCAATTCGATCTCAATTTCTAAATCTATTTATCTATTTTTAATATATATTGTAATCTTGTTTAACTCAGAGTAGGATTTTTATACATATAAAGATGGCAATTATTTAGTCACCTTTTTTAATATTATTGGAATTTAAAATATGAAAATGTGTATTGCATGTGGAATGCCAATGACTGCTATTGCTGATTATCCATTGCTCGATATGTCTAAAAACTATTGTAAACATTGTGCTCATAAAGATGGCACAATGAAAACATTTGATGAAAAATGGCATGAAGTTACATTACAATATGCTCAAAATCACAATGTTGATAATGCAGTAGCTAAACAAACTGCTTATATAATCCTTAAAAAATTACCTGCTTGGAAACGCAGGTGGTAGTTGATTTTTTAGGCAACCAAAACGCTTTACGATAATACCTGTTGCAGATATTGTAAAGCTTAGTATAATGCTAACGTTTACTTATTTACACGTTTAATGCCAGTGTGGCGAAATTGGTAGACGCAGCGGATTCAAAATCCGCCGCCCTTAAAAGCGTGTCGGTTCGAGTCCGACCACTGGCACCAATAAAATCAATAGTTTAAATATCTTTTCTTCGACTATTTACACTAAACTTTGTGTCATCAAAATGGCTTTATGCCGTAAATGTGACATTGTTTGCGAACTCCAACATATGATCAGCGTTCAAGTGAACATATTTCTTTTGCTCCGTTCCACGTTTTCCCAGTGTAAATACCCCAAACTTAG
>NZ_FMWS01000037.1:106670-106852 GCF_900103255.1 Gilliamella bombi
ATTCTTCGGTTATTCTCCTTGCTTGTGCTAAGTTGTTAAAAAGATATAAATCGAGTACTTCAGTACGATAGGTATGGATCGGCTACACTAATTAGTACCAGTTTTATAAGGTCATTGTTATGATAAACTAAAAATAAGAGAAGGTAACAACAATGGCAATCGATTCATCACGAAGAGCAAAA
>NZ_FMWS01000120.1 GCF_900103255.1 Gilliamella bombi
CACTTTTTTGGCGAGGATCATCTTTTAAAATAGCCACGATTTGATGTTCAGCCATTTTTTTCATAATTAAATTCCCTTTTACTTTTATCATAGAGAATTTTCTACTTTTTTGCTGTACTATTTTAGGGGATAGTTACAGTTAAAAAAAATTGAAAATATTTAAAATTATTTGAATCCTTTTCATACCTTCAAACCTCTTTTATATAGTGGGGGAAAAAATAATGAAAAAAATTGATGATAATCTCATTTTACAAGCCAGTTCAGGTAATGAAGTTGCTATGGCTAAATTACTCGAAAAATGCCAACCAGATTTAAATCGCTTTTCAAGAAAAGTTTGTTCCACTGCTGAAGACGCAGAAGATGCAGTACAAGTGGCACTCTGGGTTTTATATAAAAAAATAGGTGTCTTGCGAACTATTTCCGCGCTGTCAGCGTGGTTGTTTCGCATTATTGAGCGAGAATGCTACAGAATATTTCGTTCAAATAACAAAACATTCGCAATGGATCCTGATGATATGGAAGAGCTATTTGGAACTAGTAACTCTATAGCTGATGAATCAATATTAAAAATTGACTTAACTAAAGCAATAATTTCTCTTCCCTATACTTATCGAAGTGTAATAATTCTTAGAGATATCAGAGAATTATCAACTTATGAAGTGTCTAATATGCTTGAAATTAGCCCAGAAGCAGTGAAAAGTAGACTTCACAGAGCTAGAAATATTATACGAAAAAAATTAGAGATTAGTGGTCATTCACACTGAAATAGTAATTATGAATACTTTATATATTAATATTCACAATTATAAAGGAACTATTTATGGTAATGAATACAAATGGCATTAAAGAAAATATGATTTAACTTGATTAGATACTCATCCCCTAGCAAGCTAGGGGCAGTAACCATGCAACATAACAAATTCACACATTGAGCTATTTTCACTTTAAGTCTGTTGAAATTGATTCATCTTTTTTTGTACAGGGAATACATGTTTTACCTGGATTGGTTATAGTCATTATGAGACCAATTACCCAACAGGCAGGGCATCCTCTTAATACAACAAACCCTAAAACAGCCGATACAAGTCCCAATAAAACGCTCCAGACAGCACCTTGAATGAACAGATATATTGTTAAACCGAGCAAACCAAATCCAATACATCCTCGTAGTAAATGCCTTAATACAGAACTACTTCTAAACATGACATTACCTCTTAAAATTATTTAATTTAAATTTCATTTACATTTTTCTCTTAATGGTGATATCAATGAGAGATATCTTGTAATATGTACTTCCTCAAAGTAAACTGTTATTCATCATTACATCAAGGAAGTAGCGAGTGAATTTTTTAGTTAGTTTATTTTTCTTTTCATAATTGAACGCATAGGGCAAAATCCTATAGTTCCAGTACAAACCAGAATTATTCCTGTTGCGATAGCAATCCACATTACTAGGGCTGTTGGAGCAAAAAGAAAGCCTAAATAAGCAATACAGGCACCAATAATAATTCGACATAAACGCTCAAAACTTGGAATATTTTTTTTTAAACTCATATTTTTTCCTCTTTAAAATTAGATTTAATAATGAACTACTCTAATAAAGAGTCGACAAAATCAAAAAAAGATTCAAAAAATTTTCATTTAAATGGATTTTTATTATCAAATTAGTGGAATACATTGAATTAATGTCTTTTATTTAAGCTTATAGGTATTTCAAATTAGGAGTGAATTTAGGTAAAGGATAGTTATAAATAATAAAAAAATTAATTGTAATTGATTAGGGGCTGTTGATCTTTG
>NZ_FMWS01000015.1 GCF_900103255.1 Gilliamella bombi
TGTAATAGTTTGGGTTATCGAATGCCACGGGTAAGAGATTTAACCAATTCAAACTATAATAATTTAGGTGCAGCACCTAGTTCATCAGGTAATCATTACCAGCGTCACATAGGCGCTGGATTTTTCACGGAGTGGGGCAACATGGGCTACTACACTGATGCGGGCTTCGTCAGCAACTGCTACTGGACGAGCGACGCTACAGGTAGCAACGACCAGTTCCATGTCTACTCGTTCAACGGCGTCGTCGGCAGCTTCATTGCCAGCGTCTCCTACTGGGGCCTTTGCACCGCACCTTAGCTTTTAGCGTTTAGTTCTTAATCTTTAGATCTTGAGACGAAAGGGAGCTTATGGTGTAAATAACTGAGAGTTATGACTTATTCTAACCTAGTGAGGTTTAGGACGTTTTATTTGGCAAAAACAAAATGCCCTAAACCAAACATCTCTATAACTATTTTCATAATATTGATTTAAAAATTATCATTAATATAAATCAACATAATACGATTTATGTAGTATTGTAAAACAATTATCTATTGAATTATGACTCTTTAGCAGTGACATTAAGGCTCAATACGTTATTTTGATGCGGATTTAGATATTTTTTTATGTTTTTATAATTTATTTTATAGATTTTGATTCTTGGTTATAAATTGAATCTTCATTTTAAGTTATACGACTCTGTGTTATGCTACAGTTAATATTAGTCACAGGGTATTCCTTTTATGATAAAAGATCCATTTTTTGACCGCGAAGCCGAGAAGTATGATTCCCCAATTGCCAGTCGAGAGCTTATTTTAGATTACCTTAAACAAGAAGCAAAGCCTGCTAGTTTAGAAAAAATTGCTCAAGCTGTTGATATTAAAAATGAAGAGCAAAAAGTGGCATTGCATCGTCGTTTGCGCGCAATGGAGCGTGATGGACAAGTAGTTTTTACACGCCGTAAATGTTATGCCTTGCCTGAAAAATTTGATATGGTTAAAGGCAGTGTGATTGCGCATCGTGATGGATTCGGTTTTTTACGCGTTGAAGGAAGTCCTGAAGACTATTTTTTATCACCGGAGCAAATGAAAAAAGTTTTACAAGGCGATGTAATCTTAGCTCAGCCAATGGGAACTAAATATCGCGGAAAAATGGAAGCTCGTGTTGTGCGAATTTTAGAGCCACGCAATAATCAAATTGTTGGGCGGTATTTTATTGAGCAAGGTGTTGGTTTTGTTGTCCCTGATGATAGCCGTTTAAACTTTGATATTTTAATTGCGGGTAAACCTAGCCGCACGGTTCGTATGGGAACGGTGGTGGTGGTTGAGTTACAACAACGCCCTGAACGCCGTCAAAAAGCTGTTGGCATTATAAAAGAAGTGCTCGGTGAAATAATGGGGACTAATTTGGCGATTGATATTGCTCTGCGGAATCACGAAATCCCTTATGAATTGCCAAAGGCTGTTGAAAAAGAGGTAAGCAAATTCACCGAACAAGTGCCAGAAAGCGCCAAAAAAGGGCGAAGAGATTTGCGACAATTACCTTTGGTAACAATTGATGGTGAAGATGCCCGTGATTTTGATGATGCGGTTTATTGCCAAAAAAATCGTGGTGGTGGCTATCGGTTATGGGTGGCTATTGCAGATGTGAGTTATTATGTTAGACCAGGTAAGGCGTTAGATAAAGAAGCTTGTTTACGAGGTACATCGGTTTACTTTCCTTCACGAGTTGTACCAATGCTTCCAGAAGCATTATCTAATGGGCTTTGTTCGTTAAATCCGCAAGTTGATCGCTTATGTTTAGTTTGCGAAATGACGGTGTCTAATCGTGGGCGGTTGACGGGGTTTGAGTTTTATGAAGCGGTAATGAACTCGCATGCTCGGTTAACGTATACTAAAGTGGCTAAGATTTTAGATGGTGATGAAGAACTTCGTGAACACTATCATGAATTAGTCCCTCATCTTGAAAATCTTTATGGACTTTATAATGTGCTTGATAAAGCACGGGTTACCCGTGGTGCAATAGGATTTGAATCAGAAGAGCCGAAATTTGTTTTTAATGCCGATAAACGTATTGAAAGTATTGAACTGGCACAGCGAAATGTGGCACATAAAATTATTGAAGAGTGTATGATTTTAGCCAATGTTTCAGCGGCAAAATTAGTGATTGGTGCCCAAGTGCCATCACTATTCCGTGTACATGACAGACCCGATGAAGATCGAATGAGTAACTTGCGCAGTGTATTAAGTGAACTTGGTTTATCACTTGGTGGTGGTGCAAGTCCTAAACCTAAAGATATTGCTGAATTAATGAAAGTGGTTGAAACACGCCCTGATCATGATATGTTGCAAACCGTGATTTTACGCTCTATGAAACAAGCTATTTATGCTCCAGAAAATCGAGGACATTTTGGTTTGGCACTTGAGGAGTATGCACATTTTACTTCGCCAATTCGCCGTTATCCTGATTTGCTTTTGCATCGTGCTATCAAATGGATTTTAGCTGATGAAAAACATAAAACCAGTAAAACAGGGGGGTATCGTTATGATACAAATGAAATGCTTTACTTTGGTGAACACTGTTCAATGACCGAACGACGAGCTGATGAGGCCGTACGTGATGTGGTGGATTGGCTTAAGTGTGATTACATGCAAGATCATGTAGGTGAAGTATTTAACGGCTCTATTTCAAGCGTGGTTAATTTTGGTTTCTTTGTGCGGTTGGACGATCTATTTATCGATGGTTTAGTGCATGTGTCATCGCTTGAAAATGATTACTATTTTTTTGATGCCTCGCACAATCGCCTAGTTGGTGAAAATACACGTTTTACTTATCGTTTAGGCGATAAAGTGCAAGTGAAAGTCGATAATGTTAATCCAGAAGAACGTAAAATTGATTTTTCATTGGTTGGCAGTAATAATAAGCCAAAACGTCAGGGTAAAACGGCAAAAGATAAGTCCAAACAAGTCAAAAACGATCAAATTGCCGATTTACCAATAAAACGAAAAGGCAAAAAATCAACCAGTAAAAAAAGTAGCGCGAAGCCAAATACTAAGCAAAATACTAAACCAAGTACTAAATCAAGTACCCCAAAAAAGGCAAAATCGAACGCTAAATCAAGCATGAAAGCAAGTGCTAAAGTTGAAGTGAAAGCCAAAAGTAAAAAACGTAGTAAATCTAAATCAACGAATAAAACTAAATAGTTAATAAAATAAAAGAGTAACAAATAAATGAGTGAAACAGTTTATGGCCTGCACGCCATTGAAGCATTATTAGCACGTTCGCCAGAAAGAATTATTGAAGTATTTATTATTAAAGGGCGTGAAGATAAACGCCTTCTTGCCGTTGTGCGTCAATTAGAGCAACTTGGTTTGCCTGTTAAAGTTGCTAATCGCCAATGGTTAGATGAAAAATCTAAAAATGGTGTACATCAAGGTATTTTAGCCATGGTTACGCCGAATCGAGGTTATCAAGAAAATGATATACCTTTGCTCATGGAACAACAGCCAAATCCAGTTATTTTAATTTTAGATGGTGTAACTGATCCGCATAATTTAGGTGCATGTATAAGAACTGCTGATGCTGCTGGTGTCGATTTTATTATTGTACCAAAGGATCGTTCCGCACCGCTCAATTCAACGGCACAAAAAGTTGCTTGTGGTGCAGCTGAAAGCGTGCCTGTGGTTAGGGTGACCAATTTGGCTCGTACAATGCGAATGCTGCAAGATGAGTACCAAGTTTGGATTGTGGGCACCGCTGGAGAAGCTGATAGAACGCTTTATCAAACAGACTTCTATAAAACATCAACACAGACCGCACTTGCATTGGTAATGGGTGCTGAAGGTGAAGGTATGCGTCGTTTAACCAAAGAACACTGTGATGAATTGGTGAGCATTCCAATGGCAGGAATTGTGTCATCACTAAATGTATCGGTTGCAACTGGTGTTTGTTTATTTGAAATTGTTCGGCAAAAATCAGCTATCAGAACCTAATTTAGATGGTTATAACCGTATTGGCTACCTAACTATTTAAGTTTCATACGAAATCAATAGATTAGTTGAACTTCAATACGGTTAATTAAAACAATCGTAAAAATATATTAGCAAGCATCTTTTTTATTAGCATGAATTTTTCATTTGTCTTTAAAAAATTAAGTAAACAAGTGAGTATAATCTTGTCAAAAAGTTTCAGGTAACCCTACGTTTCAGTAAAAAAATATTGGTTTTTAGATCGTTAAATGCTTTTTAACAAGTTGCGATCTTATTTTTATTTATACTCGTGCGTACTGCCTAATATTTTATCTATGGGGAAACATCTATTATTGCTTGAAAATACATTTCTTATATATTTTTTCAATCCAAAAAATTGAGTAGTGACAGCACAATAAAATAGCTGGGTATATTATAAAATTAAGCGTGATCCATGCTGATACCAGCAAATCAATACCAATCGAATTGATTAAATAACGCTGATATAAATAAGGATATCGAATTAACCGAGGGATAATCATAAAAATAAGGCTAATTAAAATGCCAATAAGTAAACCACAAAAGACTAAACCTGACGGTTTTTTTATTTTGTTTAAAATGAAGATTGAAATAAGAATAAAACAGAAATAACACAATCCATAATACATTAAATAATAATATTCAGGTGTATGGTATTGTCTTTTGATAAAACGATAACACCATTGATAACTTAGCAATCCTCCGACGCAATTAAACAACAATATAACAATTAGATTAATGATTTTCATCGGATAATCCTTTTAACTTCAATAAGTTATATGATTTTACTGTAATCTATGCTAATAATATGTGACTTTGCTAAATTAATGAAGTGTTTTTATAAATTTTATAATGTGATCAATTTATATTTGTGTATTTAGTTACAGCCAATAATTAAAAATGCCGACTAAAATTGTCGGCATTTTATTTTAAGTACTAACTTTTTATTAGGTCAATATCAATGCCTAATCCTTTGGCAATTCCAGTTCCATAGTCAGGGTGCACTTTATAGAAGTGTTTGAGCTGTCTGATTTGAATGTCTCGATTTACGTTTTTCATAGAGCCAACGATATTATCAATAAGCAGCTGTTTTTGCTCAGGCTGCATTAAATTAAATAATGCGCGTGGTTGTGAGTAATAGTCGTCATCAACACGATGATCGTGCCTGTCCATTGTGCCAGCTGGTACATGCATTGGCGGTTCGGCATATTGTGGTTGTTGTTTTGGTGCGCTATCGACGCTATTAGGCTCATAGTTAGGCGCATTATCTGGACTATAAAAGCGCATTGCGCCATCGCGTTGATAATTATGAACAGGGCATTTTGGAGCATTGATCGGCAATTGTTGATAATTAGTACCAATACGATAGCGGTGCGCATCGGCATAAGCAAAAATTCGACCTTGAAGCATTTTATCTGTTGATAAACCCGTTCCTGGTACTACATTACTTGGTTCAAATGCTGCTTGTTCAACTTCAGCAAAATAGTTTTCTGGATTACGATTCAGTTCCATTACGCCGACTTCGATTAATGGGAACTGTTTTTGTGACCAAACTTTAGTAACATCAAATGGGTTTTCAGGATGGTTGTTAGCTTGTTCTTCTGTCATTACTTGTATGTAAAGTCGCCATTTTGGATAATCTCCTCGCTCAATGGCTTTGAACAAATCTTCTTGTGCTGAATCTGGATTAGTTCCATCCATTTCTGCTGCTTTTTTAGGATGAATGTTTTTTATTCCTTGCTCAGTTCTGAAATGCCATTTAACCCAAGTGCGAACGCCATCTTTATTGATTAAGCTATAAGTATGGCTACCATAGCCGTGCATATGGCGGTAACCATCAGGGATTCCGCGATCAGAAAATAAAATAGTGACTTGATGAAGTGATTCTGGTGATAAAGACCAAAAATCCCACATCATTTGTGGATCTTTTAAGTTGGTTTTGGGATCACGTTTTTGAGTGTGAATAAAGTCAGGAAACTTTAATGCATCACGTATAAAAAATACAGGTGTATTATTGCCTACTATATCCCAGTTGCCTTCGTCAGTGTAAAATTTTACCGAAAATCCACGAGGGTCGCGGGCGGTGTCTGATGAGCCACGTTCTCCACCAACTGTTGAAAACCTTGCAAAAAGAGGGGTTTGTTTACCTATCTTAGCAAATATACTGGCGTGAGTATATTGAGTGATATCATTTGTTACCGTAAATGTACCGTGTGCGCCAGAGCCTTTGGCGTGTACACGTCTTTCAGGAATATTTTCACGGTTAAAATGGGCTAGTTTTTCAATGAGTTGATAATCATCAAGCAATACTGGACCACGAGGGCCAGCAGTTCGAGAGTTTTGATTATCGGCTATTGGGGCACCGTTATTGGTGGTTAGTTCTTTTTTTTCTGACATTGCAACACTCCTTTCTAGTATATTAAAGCGCTTTTGTAAATTAAAATAATCAATTAATTAATTTTTGAATTTAAAATTACTAAAACATATATATGGGACGGTAGTGCATAGTAAAAAGCTGGATATTGGGGGTTTTCAATACGTTAAAATATATTTAAACTCACAACATCTAATTTATATCTATAAATTTGTGTATTTCTAAATTTAAGGTTCTCAATGGAATAATACACTAAATCATTTATTTTTTGATAATTATGAAAATTTTGACAATTTTTTAAATTGTTATCAATAAATTCAAGCGTAAATAATTTCGGGCAATCGAATATCCCAAGGTTTGTTCTCAATATGTTGGACTTTTTGGCAAGCAAAAGCAAGCCCAATTGGTAAAATTTGTTGAGTTTGATAATTTGCTAGTAATCGGTCATAAAATCCTCCTCCCATTCCCATACGATAACCTCGTTGATCAAAAGCAACTAGTGGCGTAAAAACAATGTCGAGTTGATGGTAAGGAAGTACATTTAATACATTTAACTTTGGTTCTAATATACCAAAGTTATTTTTTACGAGTTGAGTTTGACTGGTATATTTTAAAAAGAGTAAGTTTTTGGTTGCAAAAGGGTGGATAACAGGTAAATAGACGGATTTATTTTGTTGCCATAAATAGTTAATTATAGGTTGGGTTTCGACTTCGCCATCAAATGATAAAAATATGGCGATATTTCTTGCAGTATTAATCGCTTGGTGACAGGCAATTTTTTGATATATAGCGTGTTGTGCAATCTCACGTTCATTGGGAGATAATTGTCGCCGTTTTTGACGAATGATTTGCCTTATATTCATCAGTTGTCACTGTTGTTTAAAAGTAAAAGAGCGCTCCAAGATGTCGTTAGGGTCGTAACCCTTGAACCCAAGGTTCAAGGTGAACATTGTGTTTTAATTTTTAGGTTTCCTTACAAGTAAGGCATACACACCAATTAAAAGTCACTCCGTTCTTAAGTTTAGAATATCGGCTCAGGGGACTAACCCATATGGCGATCATCTCAGAGTCGTATGCTATAATACAAAATTTGACGGATCATACAATACTATTTGTATTAAATTTACAATTCAAGTAGTTAATTATTAGGATTTAGGGCAGAATCGAGTAATTGTTGTAACATTTTTAACCGATCGCCAAATTCACTGCTTTTTTCTTTTTCTTTTGAGAGTTCGTAAGAAATGTTTAGAGCGGCAGTCATAATAAGTTGATCACTGCCAACATGTGGAGACTTTTCTCGTAAATTTGTTAAGCGCGCATCTAAATCTTTTGCGGCATTGTTAAGTGCGTCGACTTCATCAACAGGACAATTAAATTTTAATGTTCGTCCAAAAATTTGAATAGTGACAGCTTGAGTTTCCATATTTAACCTATTGATTCATAAAACGATTAATTTTATCGATAATGTGTTTTTTATCTAGTCCTATTTCTTGCCTTATTTCGCTTTGAGAGCCTTGAGAAATAAACTTGTCAGGGAGTCCAATATTTAAAATATCACATTTTATTTTTTTCGATAATAAATATTCACAGACGGCGCTACCTGCTCCGCCTTTGATACTGTTTTCTTCGATGGTGACAAGTATATTATGAGTTTGGCTAATGTGCAAAAGGACTTTTTCATCTAATGGTTTAACAAAACGCATATCGATAACTGTAGCATTGATTTGTTCTGCAGCTTGTAAAGCTTCGGTAAGTAAAGCGCCAAAATTTAGTAAAGCAATATTTTCACCTTGCCGGCACAATTTAGATTGTCCCAAAGGAATTGCTGTTAATGGGATTAATGGCGTTCCAGTGCCTTCACCACGGGGGTAACGTACTGCTGCAGGACCATTATGTAAATAGCCTGTGTAGAGCATTTGTCGACATTCGTTTTCGTCACTCGGTGTCATAATGACCATATTGGGTATGCAGCGTAGATAACTTAAGTCAAATGCACCTTGGTGAGTTTCACCGTCGGCGCCGACAATTCCTGCACGATCGATAGCAAACAATACAGGTAAGTTTTGAATAGCAATATCATGAATTACTTGATCGTAAGCGCGTTGCAAAAAAGTTGAGTAAATAGCTACAACAGGTTTTAATTCACTAATTGCAAACCCAGCAGCAAGGGTTACCGCATGTTGTTCGGCTATTGCAACATCAAAAAATTGGTCAGGATAACTATTTGCAAATTTTGTCATACCTGAACCTTCTCCCATTGCTGGGGTTATTGCCATTAAACGTTTATCATTTTGCGCCATTTCGCATAACCAATCGCCGAATACTTGCGAATATGTTGGCGCAACTTTTTGAGTAGTAGGTAATATACCATCATTTGGATTAAATTTTGGTACGCCATGCCATAAAGTCGGATCTTTTTCAGCTGGTGCGTAGCCTTTGCCTTTTTGTGTTATTACATGAAGCAGTTGTGGCCCCTTTAATTGGCGAACTTTTTGTAAAGTTGCGACCAATCCATTAATATCATGTCCATCAATAGGACCTATATAATTAAATCCAAGTTCTTCAAATAAGATAGCTGGTGTGACTAATCCTTTTAAGTGTTCTTCAGTTTTTTTAACAAGTTCTTTTAATGGTGGAATATTAGCTAATATTCGTTTGCTATTTTCCCTAAAAGATGTATAGGCTTTACTTGATAAGATTTGAGTTAGATGTTGGTTAAGTGCTCCAGTATTTGCAGAAATTGACATATCATTATCGTTGACAATCACTAGCATATCTGGCTTAACATGACCAGCGTGATTCATTGCTTCAAATGCCATACCAGCAGTTAATGCTCCATCACCAATAATGGCAGCTACTTTTTTACCTGATTGTTTTTTTTGTTCGCTAATTGCAATACCAAGTGCTGCACTAATTGAAGTTGAAGAATGACCTGTGGTTAGCACATCATATTCACTCTCATTACGATGAGGAAATGGATGAAGTCCCCCTTTTTGACGAATAGTGAGCATTTGGTCTCGTCGACCAGTCAAAATTTTGTGAGGGTAAGCCTGATGACCAACATCCCAAATAATTTTATCAAAAGGTGTGTGATAAACATAATGCAAGGCTGTTGTTAATTCAACAACACCTAGTCCCGATGCTAAATGACCACTTGATTGACTTACGCATGCGAGTAAATATTGTCTAAGCTCGTGACAAATAGACGATAACTGTGACTGAGGAAAACGTCTTAGATCCTCAGGCGAGTTTATTTGTTTTAACAAAGGGTAATTATCTAAATTCATTATGTAATGCTGTATTTTAGCTAGTTATTAACTATTGCGATTAATAATATAACCAGCAAGTTCCTGTAATGGCTGATTATTATAAGGTATTTGTTTTAGACTATCGATAGCTTGCTGATAGAGTTGCTGGGTTAGTTTTACTGCGCTATCTAGCCCAATTAATGCAGGGTATGTACTTTTTTCATGAGTAAGGTCTGAACCTTGTGGTTTACCCATAATAGATTGCTCGCCAATTATATCTAAAATATCGTCTTGAATTTGAAATGCTAGCCCAATTGCTTCAGCATAGCGATCGAGCATTAGCTGATAAGGTTTAGCTATTTCACCGCATGCAAAAGCACCCAAACGGATTGCCGTTTTGATCAATGCTCCTGTTTTATAACAATGTATTTTTTGCAAATGTTCAAGACTAATTGATTGATGTGTGGCCTGTAAATCAAGTGATTGACCAAGGCACATGCCATTAACGCCACTGGCATGGGCAAGTTCAGTTATCATATTAATTTTAGTTTCAGCATCGATTAATTTACTTTTTGCTAGCATTGAAAAGGCTAAACTTTGTAAGGCGTCACCAGCAAGTATTGCTTGAGCTTCACCAAATTGGATATGGCAGGTTGGTTTTCCTCGGCGTAAGTCATCATTATCCATTGCAGGTAAGTCATCATGAATTAATGAATAAGTATGAATTGCTTCAATCGCAGCAGCGGCTTCATCTAACTTAGAAAGGGGGCAATTAAACATTTGTCCTGTTAAATAGACTAAAATAGGTCGAATTCGTTTTCCACCAGCTAGCAAGCTGTACTCCATTGCTTGTTGAAGTTGAGATGGTTCAATTTGTGAAATATAGGTGGTTAAAAACGAATCAATTCGTTCTTGTAATGGCTTTAAACTATTCATTATCATCATTTGAGAATTCTGACAGTTCGGCGTCACTATTTTCAGATAATAAAATCTGAATACGTTGCTCAGCTTGCTGTAACTGTTTTTGTCCTGCTTTTGCTAATTTGATCCCTTTTTCAAACTCATTTAGTGCTTCGTCTAATGGTAGATCGCCGTTTTCTAATTGAGCTACAATGGTTTCGAGCTGTTTAAGTGTCTCTTCGAAACTTACTTCTTTGTCTTGCTTTTTTGCCATATTCAATTCCTCTTTGCGTGCGATGAGTATACACTTATTTCCCATAATCGTGAATCTAGGTTTTGTTTATTTACTCTCATTTTCGTTATTCAATTCATCGATTGATAATAAGGTAATATCTGGATTAATCGGTTTTTTAACTTCGATACCCATTTCACGAAATCGTTCAATTTGTCCAATTACATTGCCACGACCTTTACATAATTTGTTCATGGAATTTTGATAGGTTTGTTGAGCTTTGTCTAAACAATTGCCCAGATTTTCCATATCTTCAACAAAGCCACGCATTTTGTCATATAATTTGCTTGCTCTATCGGCAATAAGTTCAGCATTACGATTTTGATATTCAAATCGCCATAAATTATGGATAGTTCGTAATGCAACTAATAAAGTAGTGGGGCTTACTATCATAATATTACTTTTCAGCGCATCGTTAATTAATGTTGGGTCATTATCTATTGCACTTAAAAATGCTGGCTCGACAGGAATAAACATCAAAATATAATCTAATGAATTAATGCCAATAAGTTTATGATAATCTTTTTGACTAAGTTGTTTTAAATGGTTACGCACAGCCGTTAAATGTTCGGCCATTGCTTTTGCTTTAACGTTTTCGTCATCACTATTAAAATGGCGTTCGTAGGCAACCAAGGTTACTTTTGAATCAATAACTACATCACCCCCTTGCGGTAAGTGAACAATGACATCGGGTTGTAATCGTTGATTGTTTTCGTTGGTTAGATTAACTTGTGTTTCGTACTCATAACCTGAACGTAATCCTGAATTATCTAAAATTTGACTTAAGATAAATTCTCCCCAGTTTCCTTGGGTTTTGTTATTACCTTTTAACGCATTAGTTAGATTGGTTGCTTCTTTACTCATTTGTTCATTAAGTAGTTGCAAGTTACGGATTTCATGCGTCAGTGTGTGGCGCTCTTTAGCCTCTTGCCCAAAACTATCTTGAACTTGCTTTTTGAAGCCTTCTAACTGTTCTTTAAGTGGTGAAAGTAAAAAATCAAGGCTCTGTTTATTTTGTTGTTCAATCTTTTTACCACTCTGTTCAAAAATACGATTGGCTAGGTTTTCAAACTGAGTCGTAAGCCGTTGTTCGCTTTGTTCTAGTATGGTTTGTCGTTCATGTGTTGCACTTAACGTTTCTTCTAAACGCGTTTTGAGTTCACTAATTTTAACATTCTGCGCTAGATTTTGTTGTCGATACTGCTCTAATTCATGCTCAAGTTGTTTTACTTGAATTACTAAAGTTTGGTTTTCTTCCTTTTTTTGAATTAGTTGTAGATCGAATAGTTGCTGTAAATTATTAATTGTTGATTGAGATTTTATAGCAAATATAAATAACATTAAGGCAACAATCCCAATAATAATGGCAATCCATTCGGTTAATCCTAAAGCATTGAACATAATTAAGCCCTTTCAAAAGTAAATGAAATGACATCATCTAAGTTGTTGCTCTCTAGGGCGAGCATAATTAAACGATCTAATCCTACAGCAACGCCAGCACAGTCTGGAAGTCCTGCTTCCATTGCGGCTAGTAACTCAATATCAATATTTTGTGTAGGTAGATTTTGGTTAGCACGATCTAAATTATTTTGTTCAAAACGCATTCGTTGTTCTTGTGCATTAGTCAATTCTTTAAAGCCATTAGCAAGTTCAACACCTTTGTAATAGAACTCAAAACGGCTAGCTACACGATGATCTTCTGGGCTAATAGCGGCTAATGCAGCTTGTGATGCTGGAAAGTTAAATACAGCAATAGGCTTGTCTTGACCAATATGTGGTTCAACACCGAAAGTGAATAAGCATTGTAACAATCCATCTTTATCATAATTATCTGTGTTAAGTCCGATATCAAGCTGATTTGCTGCATTAGCTAAGGTTGCGTGATCGGCTTCCAAAGGATCAATATTAAGATGCCTTTGAAACGCTTTTTGATAAGAAATACGTTCAGCAGGTTCACAATCTAAAATGGTTTGTAATAGATCATCGACTTCATTAATCATTTGCATCATATCAAATTGGATGCGATACCATTCTAACATGGTAAATTCAGGGTTATGATAACGGCTGACTTCTTCATGATTACGAAAACATTTACACATTTGATAAATTGGTCCACTACCAGCAGCTAGTAAGCGTTTCATATGATATTCAGGGCTAGTAATTAATGACATGTTTCGCCCTTGTTGATCATCGATTTCACCAGGCTTTAAAAACTTAGTGTGAAAAGAGCTTAAATGTACGTCTGTTACTGCATATTGGCTTAAGGTAGGTGTTTCGACCTCTAAAATACAGCGATCAGCAAAAAATTGACGAATTTGAGAAACAATTTTCGCGCGCTTAAGTAAATTATTTATAGGTGCAGAAGGTTGCCAAGTCATAAAAATATCCATGGATTTTGATTAGTTACTAAAAAGAAGTGAAATAGGGCAAAAGCCCTATTTCTTATTGCTGGCGTTCATTTTGCCATATTGAGAACAAATTGTCGTATTTTTCTTGTTGTTGCCAAATATGACGATGTAATGCGGAAAGAATAATTGGGTCTTCTAAAATCGCTAACTGCTTTTCTTTACTCATTTTTTCTAAGTCTATGTGTTGATATTGTTCAATAAGCTCATTGCGTTTTTGTTGGTTTTTATTATTAACTCTATGTCTTGAAGTCGATAAAGCGCAAGTTAGCGCATTATATATAGGATCGACCAACGCCATAACAAAGCCATGCTCAACAAATGCAGTTTCAGTTTTAATTAAATATTCGCCTGTAAGAGTAACAGCTCTTGTAGGATGCGTTTCTTCAGGGGTTAAAAATAGTCCTGCTTTTTTTGCCTTCATGCCGATACTTGAAAGCCCAGATACTCTAATTACTAAAGGTGAAATGGTTAAAGGTATTAATATGGCTATATACCAATAAGTAAATTGTGGATTTAACCAGATAATTACTCCTAACCAGATAATACCTAATAATGACAGTGGCCAACAAAAATAAAATGACTCCCCCCATGTTAGAGCGTCGTCACTTCGGGATGGTGACTTCCATTGAATTTTACTGCCCATCCATGCTTTAAGTACAAATTTACTATGAAAGATCATGCGTATTGGCGCTAAAATCATTGACCAAATCATTTCAATCAGTATTGATAAAGTTAATTTAAATATACCGCCAACATCTTTTGCCCCAGTTCTGGCTATAATAATACCGTAGCTGAAGAATTTAGGTGCAAACAGTAAAACCATTGTGGTTGATAATAGTTGAATGGCTAATTGTTCATCCCACCTTGGCCAAGTCGGATAAAATTGGTTAGGTTGGAAGAAATATTGAGGCTCAGAAATATTAAACACCAATAATAATAGTGTCGAAAATATTAAAAACACTAGCCACAATAATGAAGAAATATAAGCCATGCCACTAGTTGCAAACATTAAACGATGGGTCAATTTAATACCGCTTTTGAAGATTAGCCTTAAATTAATTAAGTTACCCATACACCAGCGATTATCACGTTTTAAATCTTCAATCATATTACCAGGAAGCTCTTCATAACTTCCATTCATATTATAAGCAATCCAGACGCCATAACCAGCACGACGCATAAGCGTCGCCTCAACTAGATCATGCGATAAGATATGAATTGGACCCTTACGTTTTTGCAATGGAGATAATATGCAATGCTCAATAAAAGGTTTTAAGCGAATCATTGCATTGTGACCCCAATATTGTGCTTCGCTTAGTTGCCAAAAGTGTGTGCCAGAGCAAAATATATCACTATAAATCTGATTGGCAAATTGTTGAATACGTCCATAAAGTGTGGTCATTCTGACTGATTTTGGCGGTGATTGTAAAATACCTGCTTTAGGTGTCATTTCCATCATGGCGATCATTTTTAAAATACAATCACCTGTCATGATACTATCGGCATCAAGGATCATCATGTATTCATATTGGTGCCCCCAACGACGGCAAAAATCATCAATATTACCACTTTTACGTTTTACTCGGCGTTTGCGATGGCGATAAAAAACGTTGCAACCATTGTTTTGTTTTGCTGCATTAAATTCAGCCCAAGCTTTAAGTTCGTTCACATATAGATCGGGATCGTTAGTATCACTTAATATATAAAAATCACAACAAGCTGCGTGGCCTGTTTCAGCTAAAGATTGATAAGTTGCTTGTAACCCAGCAAATACTCGAGCAACATCTTCATTACAAATTGGCATAACAAGAGCGGTTCGATGGTTTGTATTGATATGCGACGCTGGTTCATTGGGTATAGGGATTGTGTAACGGTCTTTACCCATGACGGCTAAAATTAGGCCCATAATGCTGGTCCAAAATCCAATGGAGATCCAACAAAACAAAATAGCAAACAGGATAATAATCGCCCCTTGTATGATATAAGGTATTATGCTGTAGATGGCTAATTCAGGATTGATATCCCAATTAGTCATAAAATTGATTTTTTGCCAACTTTGGTATGGTAATAAAGAAGATAGATAAGTGGTTCCATAATATGTTTGTACTACAATCAGCGCAAACATAATAAAGCGTCGAATTATAGCTAAAATATTAAAGTTATGTTTTGACTTGGCAATATAGCGCTGGTTCCAGATTTGAGGTTGAATTGAAACGCGTTCAACTTGAGGATAACTTGGTTGTTGTTTTCGGTCATCAATAAAAGAACTAGTATCGCCAATCTGATTCAAGCGATATTTTAAGAACTCAACATCATCAGGTGATGTTGTATTATTTTCATATTTTTGACGCCAAGCTTCAGCATCAGGTAGATTTGTAAAGTAATCTTTTTTCATATTTTTATCTTATAATAATAATGACTATTACATTACTATTGTGCTGGGTATTGCCCGCTCCAAGTTTCAGAAATCACTTCATTGGTTGCTTGTGAAGCGAGTTGTACACGAATATCGGTTGCTTTTTTATTGTCTTCAACGTTGAAGCGAACAATGACTCGCCAGCCTTTAATTTCTGGATTGTATTGCACTTCAGAACTTAATATAGAGCCATTATTAATACTTGAAATGACTTTAACTGGTGATTTTTCTGATAACTCAGGCCCAGCAAAGTCAATTACATAGGCATTAGAACCATCAAGTTTACGAATTAAATTAGCTTGTTTTATATCGCCTAGAGATAAACGCGTACTAACTGCCCTTGCGACATCATTCGGGTAACGCTTATTTTCATTTAATGAATAATGTAAGCGGTATTTAATATCAAGCACATCGCCTGCTTTGTATTGTTTTTGAGGTACCCAAAACGCAACAATATTGTCGTTAGTTTCGTCAGCAGTAGGGATTTCAACTAATTCGACTCGTCCTTTTTGCCAATCGCCTAAAATTTCAGTCCAAACGCTTGGTCGTTTTTCATAGTGATCATCGAGATCTTGATAATCATCAAAACCTTTATCACGCTGAATTAAGCCAAAAGCTTTTGGGTTTTCTAAGCTATACGATGAAAACGATAGACGTTTAGGGTTATTTAATGGACGCCATATCCATTCGTTATTATTTGCTAATATTGATAGTCCATTAGAATCATGCATTGCAGGTCGATAATTTAACAATGGTGATGGTTGATTAGGCCCAAATAAAAACATACTGGTTAGTGGGGCAATGCCAAGTTTTTTTACAGAATCGCGGAAAAAGACCTTAGCTTGAACTGTAACAGTAGTATCAATACTTGGAATCAATGTAATTTTATAAGCACCAGTTACGCTTGGTGAGTCAAGTAATGCATAGATAACTAAATGTTTTTGATTTGGTTCTGGTCTTTCAATCCAGTACTCTTTGAAACGTGGAAATTCTTCACCAGACATTTCTCCAGTGTTAATGGCAAGCCCTCTTGCCGAAAGACCATAGCGTTGATCTTTACCTACCGCACGAAAATAACTGCCACCAAGAGCTGAAAATATTTCATCGTCGGTTTTTGTTGGATTATTAATTGGGTAATGGACTTTAAAACCAGCAAAACCCAAATTTTTAGTATCTAGTTTATCAAGATTAATCTGGCTTAAATCAAAATAGCTAGGATCATATTGTATTGGAGTTATTTGGTTATTAACAATTTCATTAATTTTTATTGGAACATCAAAGTACATTCCTTCGTGATAAAACTCAAGTTTAAAACGGCTTTTTTGATCACCCCAGTAAGCTTTTTTATGATTAAATAGAATTTTTTGGTAATCAGCAAATTGTAAAGATGCTAATTCATTAGGAATATTTTTAGATGGTTGAACATAAGCCTTTTTAGATAGTTTTTCAGCTTTTTCAACTACATCATCAAGCGAAAAAGCCCATGCAGAAAAACTAATACAAGTAGCTGAAGCTAAGCAAAGCACCTTGCAAATTAAAGTTTTATTAAACTTATGAATTGGAAATAAATTGCACATAAAAGACTCGCGTTAGTATTATCTAAAAATATTGAAATAATTGATAATATTGTTTTTTGGATCATCTAAGCATTTCTCAACGTAATCCACTTTCATTTCTTGAAGAATGCTTGGGTTTTCGTTTATTAGGAAGTAAGAATAGTCATCTTTAGTAATCTTTGCTTTTAAGGATGAGATATCTTGTTCTGACATTCTAAATTGTGGTCGAAAATATTGTGTTATTTTTGCATTATCTTTTGTATAAATTGCTGCAACGAAATCAGCTGAATATTGGCAATAACTTTTTATATTGTTTTCAGTTGCTTTTATTTTACTTAGTTCCATATTATGTTCGGCTTGGTTTTCCTCAACTACTTTTTTGAGTTGCACATGATACTTTAATTTATATAGTTCATTTAAATAAAAATTCAATACACAAGAGGAGAGATTGTTATTGCCTTTACAATTTAGAATACCTTGTTTAATAATGTAGTTATCGAAGTTTTTATCACCAACAAACCGAATTAGTTGATTTTTAGCATCAACAACATAAGGGTCGTTATTTTCAGTTTGTTGTTTTAATAGAGATAGTTGCTCTGTTTCGGAAATTGGTTCATTATTTTTTAAAGGTAAATTTTTTTTTGCACAACTTGTGACAAGAATAGCGACAAAGGTGCATATAAGGATATTACTTACTTTCATTTATCAAATTCCATGAGCATATTCTTTAGGTTAATTTTAAAGCGAGCAACTTTGCCACTAATTTAGTCACGTTATTAGTAACAACAGCCACTTATAACGATTATTGTTATAGCGCGAAATTATATACTCTTATTAATTTAAAAAACACTAGCAGATTAAATTAAATTTATAAAAATTGTACTTTATATACGGTCATTTCTCTCTAATGTTTGCATATTTTTTTATTATCGACCGTAAATTTAGTTTCATGATCAACTGAGGGTTTAAATTTCCCCTTTGCTTTTAAAAAAGCGATTAGTTGCTCGGCATTCATGTTGGATTTTGAACAAGTATGAAATATGGCATCTTCTCCAAACTTACTTTTGATAGCATCAAGTAAAGAAGATTCGGTATAATTGTTTCCATTCATCATATGCAATACTTCGTGTCCATGAATTGACATTATAGCCTCCCTGAATTATTGTTCATTTTAATGATTAATTCATTATTTTTAGTCCCGAAAGATAACAGATATTTTTAATAAGAAAAAGAGGTTTGATATTAAAAATATAATAAAGTTTTAATTATTCCCCCTGATTTACATCGGGGGAAGAAATAACAGCAAAAAAGCTGTAAATTCAAGCAAGAATAATCTTTCTTTTATTTTTTAATTGTTGGCTAATTTTGTAATGATTGATTGATTTTCGCTTTTAACCTGGTGAATAACAACAGATATAGTATCAGCAAGTTTGTAGCAAACTTCATCTTTAATTTTGATGATTCCTTCCTCAGGTAACGAGATAATTTCTTCCTTGACTGAGTGAATCATTGAAAGTGGCATAAATGCAAAAGCGCCTATATCACATAAACGAACTCGAGCACCACCACGATTGATATCGATAATTTCAGCAGAAAAACTTTCACCTACTTTATTTGATAAGTATTGAGCATAAAGGTTTTCAGCCATATCACGTTCTGCATAGCGTAATGTTTTGCGTCTTTCATTCATGTTTTTTAATTGATCTTTATCGGGTGCGACTAATTCTTGTGATCGGATAAATGCTTTGATTAATCGATGGTTGACCATATCACCATATTTACGTATTGGTGAAGTCCATGTTGCATAGGCATCAAATCCCAAACCAAAATGTGGTTTAGGTTCAGTTGAAAAATCAGCAGGGCTTTGGAACTTACGAAGTTTTGTGGACAAAAATGGAGTGTTGTCGATTATACGACGCAACTTTACGTAACCATCGAAAGATAATAATGATTCTTTATCAAATTCAGTGATTCCGTTGTCATTTAAAAAAGTCACTACTTGTTCAATATATTTATTATCAAAACCTGAATGAATATTAAAAATTCCAAAACCAATTTTATTTTTTAATTGCAATGTTAAAGCTTGGTTTGCTAAAACCATGACTTCTTCTACTATTTGATTTGCAATCCGACGAGACTCTTTAATTATTGATTTAACTTGGCGATTTTCATCAAGTTCAAAACGATAATCTCCATTATCTTTAAAAACTAAAGCATGATTTTGCCGCCATGTCATACGAATTTTTGCTAAGCCAGCTAAATGTTTAAGTTGCTGTTTAATAATTGGATTGTTAGTTTCTAAATCTTCATTATTTTCTAAAAAATTAGAAACATTGTTATAAGTTAATTTAGCTTTTGATTCAATCCAAGCTGGTATAAAAGTGATCTCATCGCTATTAATATTGCCCGTTTCGTCAATACTCATTTTGCATATCATTGCTGGACGTTTTTGATTTGCTTTTAATGAACATAAATCATTGGCAAGCTCTTTGGGTAGCATAGGGATATTAAAATCAGGCAAATAAGTGGTAAAATTTCTGATTTTGGCAATACGATCAAGTTCGCTATCTTGTAATACATAAGCGGTAGGATCGGCAATGGCAACCATCAATTGATAATCTCCTTGTTCACCTTTTGATATCGCAATAGCATCATCCATATCTTCTGTATCTTCGCTATCGATGGTGAAAAAGTTAACATCGGTTAAATCTTGACGGTTATCAAGTTCAGTATCGTTAATTGATAATGAATCGAACTGTGGGGCATGAGTTTCTAAATCGTAGCGCGCTAACGTTTTTAGCCAAAGTTGATAAGGTGAATTGCTTTCAGCAACAAAACGAACAATTTCGGCAAGAAATTGATTCCGTTCTTCTTGCAAAGGGTGAGAAACAAGCGTTGCCACAACCCAATCGCCTTCTTTTAGTTTTTCGCTAACTTGCTTGTTTATTTTGCAACGAATGGCTAGATTAGTTGACATATTTTCAGGATAAATAACCATTGCACGATCTTGAAAGCCTATTTTGCCAATAAATTTTTGCAATGCACTTTCAATTAATGATTCAGGTTCAAAAGACTCTTTATCGTTATTACTTATTACAGTCCCTGATACCTTATCACCATTGCAAACTCTTTTCATTTTAGCAATAGGGATGAAATAACTTTTTTTATTATCAACATCTAAAAAACCAAATCCTTTTTCATGAGCTCTAATAGTGCCTTCAACGCGTGGTGTTTGCTCATGGAGTTCTTGTTTTAATTGTGCGAGTAGAGGGTTATTTTGAAACATATGGCCTAACACTAGTTAAAAAGTTGGTATTAAATTCTATCATATTTATGCAAATTGTGGTTATTGAATTAATCGGTGATGGTATTGAAAATAGACGTATAATAATGCCACTTAAAATAATTGGTCGAATTAAAGTATGAAATTAAACTATAAATTACAGGGTGATGGACAGCCGATAGTGTTTTTACATGGGGTATTTGGGAGTTTAGATAATTTAAATATGTTAGCGAAGGATTTTGTGCAGTATTATCAAACCGTGCAAGTTGATCTGCGTAATCATGGGCATTCCCCTTGGTCTGATAAGATAACTTATCAAACTATGGCTGAAGATGTGGCTGAACTTTGTTATAATTTACAATTAAAAGATATAATATTAGTTGGCCACTCAATGGGTGGGAAAGTTGCTTTGCAATTATCGCAAATGCTTTCAGATTCTATCCAAAAAATTGTTGCTATAGATATTGCGCCTATAAAATATCACCGTTCGGCCAATGCCACTATTTTAAGAGTGTTAATGTATTGCCTTAGTAACAAAATTACCGATAAAAAGCAGATCATCAATTTAATGGAACAAGTAGGTATTAACATGCCAACCATTCTTTTTTTACTAAAATCGTTTAAGAATGATAAATGGTTGTTTAATATTGAAGCAATTAATTCACAATATGCTCATATATGCGATTGGCAAAATACCTCTCCTTGCTTAAAACCCACGTTATTTATTCGGGGAGGTAACTCTACTTATATTACAAATGAAGCTTATCCAGCGATTTTCGAACAATTTCCTAATGCAAAAATTGAAGTAGTTGAAGGTGCTGGGCATAATGTTCACGCTGAAAAAACGTCACAAGTTTTGCAACTTCTACATAACTGGATAGAGGGATGAATGGTATTTAACTTGCAAACATTTAGAGTGAATTACAAAATAATCGTTGCTGCTTGGCAACTTGTTTGTTAGGTGCATTAACCGTTATAACAACCATTTTACACTGAGCATTATAAGTTTTACTGGTGAGCTTATAATGCCAACCAGAAGGAATAATTTGGTTTGTGGTATAAGGGTAGCTATCAAGTAGCTGAAAAGCAATTTTGTTGGCACGTAAGTAGTTTGTAAAGTAGTGATGTTTATAAAACAATGCTTGTTGGTAATTAACAAATCCTAACATAATAATTGAAAATAATAGCGTTGCTATCATAACTTCAATTAAACTAAAGCCAGCTATTTTTTTCTTTTTGTTATTCACAATAAATAGCCCTTTTTTCTGGGCAATAATCGAGCCAATGACCTTTTTCAACAATCAATCGATTATTATCAAAATGTGCGAGTGTATATAAATAGAAGTCTTTAGCTTCGCCCCTTACTAACACATACTTATCAATTTTTAATAAAGACTTTTTTATACATGCTTTTAATTGATAAGTGGGTTCAGTCATACAATACCAATTTGTTTTAGGAGTTTGCCAATTTTGGGTTATTGCCCAAGTTAAAGATGAACTAGCTTGATTAAATTGTTGATAGTATTGACTTTCCATTAAGATAGTTTTTTGCCACGAGGTAATAAGTATATTAAAACCAATTAATAGCACCAATCCCACAATCATCAAAATAATTACCATTAAAATAGTGCTAAACCCAGATGAAGTATACATTTGTTTAAAATAGGTTTTCATTTTTGATTATTTCAGTTATGTGATAATTAATCTGCTTGTTTTTTCTTAATTCAGCAGTAACAGATAGACTAATGGCATCGGGTAGCTGTTTTATTGTAAAATCGGTTACTTTGATTTCGTTTGAATCAAATAAGTTTTCCCATTTAGTTCCAAAACAATCTATTGCTCCTGTTTTATAGGCTATATTGTTTTCTTTATAGCGATAGGTAAAAACATCTGACTTTATAGGGGTAAATTTGTCCCAAACCCAAGAATTGCGAATTTCGCTATCGTATCGAAGAACAATACATTTTCCTTGTTTATCGATTTTAATAGCTTTAGCTGTTATTTTTTTGGGGTCATTAGCAATAAAACCAGCTCGTCTTATGTCTTTTTTCATACCAGCTAATCCAAGTTCAATTGCCTGTTGTAAACGTATTTTTTGATAATATTGCATAATACTTGTTTGTAATTGAATGTAAAACGAGGTTATACCCATGAAAATTAGACTTGATAATATTAAGCTAATAAGCATTTCAAATAAGGAATATCCAGATGCTTTTAACATCGAGGTAACCCTGTTATATAGCTATTTTCTGCACAGAATCGAATGCGTCCAAATAAAGAAATAAAAATCCTGCTAGTACCTATCTTATTTTTTAATTGGAAAGACATTGTTTGTGCTAAGTTGCGACGACCTAAGATCAAAGCATTTTTATTGTTTAATAATTCACTAATTTCAACAGAATTATCAGGTTTGATAAAATAAAGTACTCCTTCACTGCATGATGTAGGTTTTTCATCGTTAGTGATTGCAATGCACCAAGGTGAAGTAAATTGGTGAATAATGTAATTCTCATTTTTAATCGACGCTTTTATTTGAACTTCATACAAAAAATAAGCTAACTGTTTGGTTGTATAAGCTAATTCATTACGCAGCTGTTGCTCTTTCCAATGCTCAACGCCTATTGTGACTAAAATAGCACTAATACAAATAGTTATTAACAATTCTAGTAATGAAAATCCCCAATTTTGCATAATATTGTCTTGGTAACTATCACGATAGTTGCAGAGTACATTTTAATTAAACAATTGGTTATTTGACATTCTAGATTTGTGATACATTGCTCAAATAAATTGTGCTTTTTTCGTTAATACTTTGCTTTTTGTTTTGATGAAAGGTTTATTTAAAAATTACGCCAAAAATCAATCAGGGAGGGTATTGATTTTATTAAAGTTTTCATTTGGTGGTTTTTATTCAAAAACACCACCAAAACCATTTCTCAAAACACGCCACCAAAAGCTCAACCTTATCAACTTAGCAAAACTTTACAAATATTTAACAAAAAACTAGCGCATTATTAATCAATCGGTTATAATTTGAGTGCTTTCAAAACAAGGAAAAGCTCATTAGTTGAGCGGTTAATTATAAAAAATACAAATAAAACAATGGATTAGTTGACATGATAACTGAAATGCGCTACCATTATTTGGCAACTGGCAACTGGCCGGCCAAACCTATGCTCTAAATCTTTTTCAATTTCACTGTAGTCGAAATCAGACTCAATTCTTATTTTTATCACCGAAGTTATCGAGCTTAGTGAAGTCGCCGAGTTTATCGGCAGAGTTATTGTCAAGTCCGAGGCACTTACCTTTTCTATCTAAATTATCAAACTTACTTAGATTATTTAGATTAACTAAATTATTGTTGTTCTTCGTGCCATTGTTTTTGTTGCCATATACACAGTGCTCTATGGCATTAACGACGTCTACATCAAGGTATATTGAGGGTAGTGCACCATATTTAACGTTAGACGGTGGTCAAACAAGGACAACTTCAACGGATAGTTTCTTGTTTATTAAGTTGCGGGATGGCACAAGGTTCACACCATCAACTAATCCATCAAGCTCAACAAATCCAATAGTTTTACCTTATGCAGGAAGTACTTTGGGAGATATAGATATGGTAATTCCATCATCAGTGAATTCAGTGAGTTTAAGTGATTTAGTCACTAGGTATAATTATTGGGGAGATGATGATGGAGATGGTCAGGGTACAAATGGAGTTACCGCATCGGGGAGTATATCGGTATTGTTTAGGGATAAAAATGACAATAGAGTTAATCGTAACGATGCATTAAGTATATGTAATGCTCCTTATAGGGTAACATTAAGTAGTACAGGGGGATATTTACAGACACGTTATGGTGTTCCTAATAGAACCAGTTTTAGTGGAGCTACGGTAGATTATTATATTAATCCGAACTCACCGCAGCCAGTTATTTGTTCAGTAAGGCTGAATCTAAAATTTGGTACAGACGACTACGCAGGTCCATCTAATATATGGAATCCTACTAAGGGCTTTTTAGTTCAGTCAACGAGTTCATCATCTTACGACCGAAATTTTCCTACAACGGGCGCTGATGGGTTGTATTTTGATTTGCTCATAGATGGAGTTGATGCAAGTCAGTTGAGTTGGTCAGTTATCACGAGTGGTGATATAACGGCAACAGTGAGTTGGACAAGGCCACGTTCTGGTACATTCACATCCCCAAGAGGAAAGACCATACAAGCTGATGAATGGATTATAGATAAATCCAGTTATGTAACACGGATAACATTAAGAGGTCCTAGTGCGGATAGCGCTCAAATGCAGTCAGCTGATCCTAGTCCGCTTATAAAGCCATCTTTGCCGCAGACATTTGAATTGGTGGGAAGGGATAGTCGTGGTAATAAGGTGAGCTATGGATTTGTGTTGAGGCAGTGGTTTGTCAATCGGGGTAGTGAATTCAAAAAATCTTCAACTCATAAAACATGGTGTAAGCGGTTGGGGTATAGCATGCCAAAGGCAAGGGATTTAAGCAATTCGGTACGTGGTGTCAGCCGGTACAAGCGCTACATAGGAGCAGGGCTTTTCACGGAGTGGGGCTACATGAACGGTTACTCTGATGCGGGCTTCGTCGGCTCATTCTACTTTGCGGACGGTTACTCAACTGTCGACTCGGGGACCGGCATCATCGGTAAAGACGATAGCAACATGATAAACATAAGGCGCAGCGGCTATGGTATTTGCACCGCACCTTAGCTTTTGTTTCTTAATCCTGGGCCGCGGGGGCGGTTATGGTGCCTGAGAGGACAATCTAACAAAGAATAACGCCCTCGCGTCAGTTGGGGCGTTTTCCCTTAGGGTTGCGCTGTTGCGGCGAAGCCGCAATCGCGCCGCCCCCCCGCCGCCGACGCTGAAAGCGTGGCAGGTAGTCCAGTATTACGCTGTGGCGGTTTAAAGCTGTGGTCTATTTTAGTTCGGCAAGGTTTCGGACGTTTTGACCTTAGGTGAACAAAATAGCCACAGTGACCACGTCCGAGCAAAGGGAATTAAAGCGAATTCCCTTTGCAATCCCACGCTTTGGTTACAGAATGTGGCCTACGGCACTACTCGTATCATCCTGATACTCGCCTTTTCGAGGCCATCTTCGCTGTGCTCAGATGTTCAAATTTGTTCCAGACAAATTTGTCTGACGCCAGAATAAGACAAATAACATAGCCTTAGGTGGTTTTTGTGAGTTGTTTTGTGTTAAAAAGCAGTGCAATTACATCCCAAAAGTGATTAGAAAAGGTATTGATTTTTATTAAAGCTTTTATTTTTCTGTTTTTTTGTGATTTCCTATGACTTTACTAAGATTTCGATTGTTTTTGATTGCTTGGATATTGATTGTGGTGTTTTGATTAAACCACTTAAAAAGCAAGAAAGATTATATTATACTGTCCATCTAATTATTATTTGCTAACGGACTATAAATTAAAGGAAACTTGAGATGCAACAATTACAAACTATTATTGAAGCAGCATTTGAACGTCGTACTGAGATTACACCGTCAAATGTTGATACAGTTACACGTGATGCGATTAACCAATGCATTGCTTTATTAGACAGTGGTAAAATGCGTGTCGCAGAAAAAATCAATGGTGATTGGGTAACTCATCAATGGTTAAAAAAAGCGGTTTTGCTCTCTTTCCGTATTAACGAAAACCAACTGATTGATGGCGGTCCAACTAACTATTATGACAAAGTGCCATTAAAATTTGCTGAATATGATCAAGCAAGATTCCAACAAGAAGGTTTCCGTGTTGTTCCATCTGCTATTGCTCGCAAAGGTGCCTATGTTGCTCGAAATACTGTATTAATGCCTTCTTATGTTAATATTGGTGCTTATGTTGATGAAGGGACAATGGTTGATACATGGGTGACAGTTGGTTCTTGTGCGCAAATTGGTAAAAATGTTCATTTATCAGGGGGTGTTGGTATTGGTGGTGTTTTAGAGCCGTTACAAGCTAACCCAACTATCATTGAAGATAACTGTTTTATTGGTGCACGTAGCGAAATTGTTGAAGGCGTTATTGTTGAAGAAGGTAGCGTAATTTCAATGGGTGTATTTATTGGTCAAAGTACTAAAATATATGATCGTGCAACTGGTGAAATTCACTATGGACGTGTACCAGCTGGTTCAGTAGTTGTTTCTGGCAACTTACCAACAAAAGATGGCAAATATAGTCTTTATTGTGCAGTTATTGTGAAAAAAGTTGATGCTAAAACTTTAGGTAAAGTAGGTATCAATGAATTGCTTCGTACTATCGATTAATTCACGCTTATATTTTAAAGTCGTCTAAATTATTGTTAGGCGACGATTATTCTATTTATTAACTAGATAATTTTAGTTTTATAACCATTAGAAGAGGAGAATTTATGCCTTCTTTTGATATCGTTTCAGAAATTCAAATGCCAGAAGTTAAAAATGGTGTTGAAAATGCCACTCGTGAGTTAGCTACTCGTTGGGACTTTAAAAATGTTGAAGCATCGTTTGAATTAAATGAAAAAAATGAAACGATTAAAGCAACAAGCCAATCTGATTTCCAAGTACAGCAACTGCTCGATATTCTGCGTGATAAGCTAGCTAAACGTGGTATTGACGGTGGTGCACTTGAAATTCCTGAAGAAATGGAGCACAGCGGTAAACTTTATAGCATTACGGTTAAGCTTAAGCAGGGTATTGATAAAGAGCTATCTAAAAAGATTGTAAAAGCGATCAAAGACAGCAAAATTAAAGTACAAGCTCAAGTACAAGGTGAACAAGTCCGTGTTACAGGTAAATCACGCGATGATTTACAAGCTACTATGGCATTAGTTAAAAATAGCGAATTTGGTCAACCGTTTCAATTTACCAATTTTAGAGATTAATGTGTTATTGAGTTGATATTGCCAACAATTGTCGGCAATATTATCCCTTAAACTTTGTAAAAAATTTCAGAAAAGACAGTGTTTGAATAAGGGGATGCAATAACTATTATGATGTTTTAAACCTGAATGTAAGTAGATAAAAAACGAAATTTTTTGTAAATACGTTATGTTGTCTGCTTGTCTATCCTCTTAATTATAACAATATTTATTATGATGAAAAAAGTAGCTATATATTTATTTTTTCTTATCTTTTCTGGGCATTTGTTTGCACAAGAACCTAATAGCGAAGTAAAGGAAATAAGGAAAGTTTTTATTGATAATCTATTATCAAAAATGACGCTTCAAGAAAAAGCGGGACAATTGCGCCTAATTAGTGTTGGTGGTGATCTAACGTTAGATAAAGTACTTGATAAAATTGAAGCAGGTGAAATTGGTGGCATTTTTAATACTGTTGTCGAACCTGACCTTTCTCAAATGCAGGAGCGTGCTCTAAAATCTCGCAATAAAATTCCTCTATTTTTTGGTTTTGATATAATTCATGGACATAGAACTATCTTCCCAATTAATTTAGGTATTGCATCCACTTGGGATCGTAGTGCAATTGCAAAAGCTGCTGAAGTATCAGCTGACGAAGCTACCTCGGATGGATTAAATATAACTTGGGCGCCAATGGTTGATATTACACGTGATCCTAGATGGGGGCGTGTGTCTGAAGGGTTTGGAGAAGATCCTTATTTAACCTCAGAAGCTGGGCGGATTTTTGTTGAAAAGATGCAAAAGCAATCGCTTGCCGATAAAAAATCATTGGTGACATCAGTAAAACATTTTGCACTTTATGGCGCAGTTGAAGCAGGGCGTGAGTATAACAGTACGGATATGAGCGAACGCAAAATGTTCCAAGAATATCTTGTGCCTTATAAAGCAGCAATTGATGCAGGTAGCAGGGCAGTTATGGTTTCGTTAGTGAGCGTTAATGGTATTCCAGCAACGGGGAATCATTGGTTGTTAACCGAAGTGCTACGGAATCAGTGGCATTTTGATGGTGTTGTTGTCAGTGATCATGGGGCTATTCGTGAACTTATTAATCATGGCGTAGCTAGTGATCCGAAAGATGCTGTACGTGTTGCGATTAAAGCTGGCATTGATATAAGTATGAATGATGAATATTTCTTACAATTTTTACCTGAATTAGTCGAAGAAGGTGCCATTACAGAAGATGAAATAAATCAAGCTTGTCGTCATGTACTTGAACTTAAATATGATATGGGGTTATTTAGTGATCCTAATCGTAATTTAGATCCAAAATTAGATATCGATACAATGTTTGCTGATAATCGATTACATCGTGAAGAAGCTCGTGATGTGGCACGCCGCAGTATTGTGTTATTAAAAAATGAGAATGAGATATTACCGCTAGCTAAAAATAAGAAAATTGCGGTGATTGGTCCATTAGCTGATTCAAAACGTGATATTTTGGGGAGTTGGTCGGGAGCTGGGCGTGCTAATTTAGCGGTAACTCCATTAGAAGGTATTAAAAATGCAGTTAAAAATCCTGAATCAATTAGCTATGCATTTGGTGCCAATCTTTCTGATGATGAAAATTTATATCGGTTTTTAAATTTATACGGAGAAACAACTAAATTTGATAATCGACCAGCCGATAAAATGATTGCAGAAGCGGTGAAAATAGCTAAAAAAGCTGATATTGTTATTGCCTTTGTTGGTGAGGCAGAAGGTATGGCTCATGAGTCATCAAGTCGAACAGATCTATCTTTGCAAGCAACTCAAAAACAATTAATTAAAGCAATGAAAAAAACAGGTAAACCTTTGGTCATTGTCTTAATGAATGGTCGTCCTTTAACATTATCTGAAGAGTATGCTCAAGCTGATGCTATGCTTGAAACTTGGTTTTTAGGAACTGAAGGAGGTAATGCCATTGCCGATGTACTATTTGGTGACTATAACCCTTCGGGTAAATTACCCATGTCTTTTCCTTATAATGTTGGGCAGATCCCAGTCTATTATAGCCATTTGAATACAGGCCGTCCTCGTGGTACGGAAAATATGGGCAAATATACAACCTCGTATTTTGATAGTCCTAATGAGCCGTTATTCCCCTTCGGATTTGGTTTGAGTTATACCAATTTTGCGATGGACTTTTCGTTATCAAGTACTAAAATGAATCGAGATGGTGAAATTATTGTCACCGTTAATGTTGAAAATACAGGGAATAGAGAAGGTATGCAGACCGTCCAGCTTTATTTGCAAGATGTGACAGCGTCGGTTAGCCGCCCAGTGAAAGAGTTAATTGGTTTTGATAATATTACTTTAAAACCGCACACTAAGGGGCAAGTAAAATTTGTGATTAAATATGATATGCTGAAATTCTGGAACAATAAAATGCAATATGTTGCCGAACCAGGAAAATTTAATGTGTATATCGGTAGTGATTCGACAACTCAGGACAAGCAAACATTTACTTTGCTTGATTAATACTTGTTAAGTAATTTGGGTAATTTTCACATAGGATAATGCTGTGCAAAATGATATTACTTTTTATCAACGTTTTAAGTCTGATATTTTAGCTGGTTTAAAAGTCATTACCATTCGAGATAAGAGTGAATCACATTTTAAAGTTGGTGATAAGCTTCGTGTTGGAACTTTTGAAACTGATGAGTATTTTTGTACAATTAAAATAGTTAACATTACACAAATTACATTTGATCAACTTACCGAAAACCATGCCCAACAAGAGAATATGAGTTTGAGTGATTTGAAAAAAGTAATTTCTGACATATACCCCAATGAAAATCATTTTTTTGTAATTCATTTTTCGCTCTTATAATAAAAAAGACGCATTGTTAATGCGCCCTATTTATTTTTATAACTAGCAAAAAACTATTGATTTATAGGTAGCACATCTAAAATTAAACCATCCACAGCAATAATTTCAACACGCTGCCCAACATTAAGATCTTCAACGCATCTTGCCGACCATGTTCCATCTTTGATTTTTACTCGACCTGAGCCATTAACAATAGCATCTGTGACAACTGTTTTAATACCAATTAAATCTTGTTGTGGTTGATTGATTTCGCCTTTACTTGATTTATCTTTACCTTGCTTTTTGAGCCAAAGCCACCAAAGATAAGCAGATACAAGCGTTAGAATTGCAAATAAAATCCATAAAATTGGCCAAGAAAGAGGTAAAATCCAAGCAATTAAACCAACAATAATAGCAGCTATCCCACTCCAAAGCCCGTATCCACCAGTACCAAGTAATTCTATAATCAGCAAAATACCGCCTAAAGCAATAAATACCCAATGGGGCGAACTATAGAAAACCATAAAAAAATCAGTCATTGTTGATTACCTTTATAATACATTCAGTAAAAATCTTAAACATAGCGTTTATAGATTTTGTTGAAAAGTTTCAGGAAACACTATGTTTAAGTATAAAAATTGATTTTTTATTTCGTGTTTTTAATCAATTCAGCAATACCACCAATACTACCCATTAAACTTGACGCATCAAGTGGCATCATAATCACTTTACTATTATCCGATGAACCAATTTGTTGTAATGCTTCAGTATATTTTTGGGCAACAAAGTAGTTAATAGCATTAATATTACCTGCAGCAATAGCATCGGATACCATTTGAGTTGCTCTTGCTTCTGCCTCGGCAGCACGTTCACGCGCTTCTGCTTTTAATATTTCAGATTGTTTTTCACCTTCTGCTTTTAATATTTCAGATTGTTTTTCACCTTCAGAGCGTAAAATCGCTGCTTGACGAACACCTTCTGCTTCAAGAATTTCGGCACGTTTATTACGTTCTGCTTTCATTTGCGCATTCATCGCAGCAATCAATTCTGCTGGTGGGCGAACATCTCGAATTTCGATACGGGTAATTTTGATTCCCCATGGACTTGTTGCCTCATCGACAATACTTAGTAACTTAGAGTTAATATGATCACGTTGTGATAACATTTCATCCAATTCCATGCTACCTAAAACAGTACGAATATTAGTCATCATTAAATTAATGACAGCACGCTCTAATTGATTTACTTGATATGCAGCCCTTGCTGCTTCTTGTACTTGGATAAAGCAAACAGCATCAATTTGCACATTAGCATTATCTTTTGAAATGACTTCTTGTGATGGAATATCGAGTACTTGCTCCATCATATTAATTTTACGACCAACACCATCCATAAACGGAATAATGATATTTAAACCGGGTTCAAGTGTATGGGTATATTTACCAAAACGTTCAATAGTATATTGATAACCTTGGGGAACAATTGTAATTGCCTTTAAGACAGTAATTAACGCAAGCAAAACAATAACACCAATGACGATATAAAATACTGGCATAGTTCAAAAATCCTTATAATTTTTTATAATAAAAATGAGTCAACCATTTTATAGATTATTAAATTTTTTGCCTAGTTATAAATGAGAAGTTTGTTTTTAAAAATAAATAATCTCTTGACAGTGCGCTAGTAAACTAGTTTAATAGTACAAAATTTATTTTTAATCGATAAAAATTATGAAAGCACAATATTTACATCTTATTACTCGTCAATTCACCCGCTTTGGTTGGTGGTGCGTTACCTTTTGCGGGTGATGTAATGATGTATTGTCTTTTTTACACAACCCGCTTTATGCGGGTTTTTTAGTTTTTGGATGTTAAACGAATCAGCTAAATAAAAATTTAAATGTAGAGAGCCAACAATGAATAAGCCGACATTAACACAAATAACCCAAACCATCGGTTATTATCAAGATCCAACTCAAGTGTTTTATCAATTGTGCGATAGTAAACCGGCAACGTTGTTACTAGAATCAGCCGAAATTGATAATAAGCAAGGAATTAAAAGTGTCATGATTGTCGATAGTGCATTACGTATTTCGGCAATAAATAATGAAGTGACTTTTAAGGCATTGACCACAAATGGTGAAAAGCTATTACCTTTATTACAACAGGCTTTTACAGACAAGTTAGATAATGTACAAGTGGATGAACAAACACTTAAATTGGTATTTCCCACTATTGATAGTATGCAAGATGAAGATTCAAGATTAAAGTCGCTATCAGTCTTTGATGCATTACGCACATTATTGACTATTGTGAATATCCCTGAACAATGTGGTCAAGATGCGATTTTTGTTGGTGGGCTATTTTGTTACGACCTTGTCGCTGGATTTGAAAACTTACCTAATTTACCTACAGAGCAGCGTTGTCAAGATTTCTGTTTTTATTTAGCTGAAACAATATTAGAAATAAATCATAAAGATCATAAATCCATTTTAAAAACGACGGTTTTCACTTCTGATTCAAAAGAAACTGAGCGCTTAACGCAACGGTTAACTAATTTACAAGCAACATTAAATAGCACAATGAAAGCCATTCATACTCAGTCCCTTACTAATATCGATGTGACATGTAATAAAAGTGATGATGATTTCAATACAGTTATCAAAAAAATGCAAGATGCAATTGAGCAGGGGGAAATTTTTCAAGCAGTACCTTCACGGCGTTTTAAATTACCTTGCCCTGAGCCATTATCGGCTTATCAGATATTAAAAAACAATAATCCAAGCCCTTACATGTTTTATATGCAAGATAGTGATTTTGTGTTATTTGGGGCCTCACCTGAAAGTGCACTTAAGTATACTAAAGCAACTAATCAAGTTGAAATTTACCCAATTGCCGGTACTCGTCCACGAGGTTTAACTGCTAATGGCGATATTGATTATGATTTAGATAGTCGATTAGAACTCGAAATGCGTACCGATAAAAAAGAACTAGCCGAACACTTGATGTTAGTTGATTTAGCACGCAACGATTTAGCGCGTATCTGTAAACCCGGTACCCGTTATACCAAAGATTTGTTAAAAGTGGATCGTTACTCTTTTGTGATGCATTTAGTTTCGCGTGTGGTTGGTCAGTTACGCAGTGATTTAGATGCGCTTCATGCTTATCAAGCCACTATGAATATGGGAACATTAACAGGAGCACCCAAAGTTCGTGCGATGCAATTAATTGCTGAATCAGAAAAAGTTAAACGTGGTAGCTATGGTGGTGCTGTTGGCTATTTTACCGCGAATGGCGATCTTGATACCTGTATTGTGATTCGAAGTGCCTATGTCGAAGATGGCATAGCGACAGTACAAGCAGGCAGTGGTGTGGTGCTAGATTCAAAGCCACAATCAGAATCTGATGAATCACGTAATAAAGCACGTGCAGTTATTCGAGCTATCATGGCAGCGCATAATGTAGAAGGTGTATTCTAATGGCTAATATCTTATTTATTGATAATATTGATTCTTTTACTTATAACTTGGTCGATCAATTACGTAATAGTAAGCATTGTGTGACGATTTATCGAAATACTATCCCTGCAAATGTAATTATTGAAAAATTGTCACAAATGCAAAACCCTATTTTAATGTTATCACCAGGTCCAGGAGCACCAAGTGACGCTGGATGCATGCCAGAACTGTTAAAACGTTTAAAAGGTAAATTGCCTATTATTGGTATCTGCCTTGGTTATCAAGCTATTGTGGAATCCTATGGTGGAGCGATTGTGCCAGCTGGCGATATTTTGCATGGTAAGGCATCTTTAATTGAGCATGATGAGCAAGCGATGTTTAAAGGATTACCAAATCCGCTACCGGTGGCTCGTTATCACTCTTTAAAAGGTGAAAATATTCCAAAAACACTAACCATCAATGCGCTTTGCAATAATATTGTAATGGCAGTTCGTAATGATGAGGATCGGGTTTGTGGTTTTCAATTTCATCCAGAATCGATATTAACCATTCAAGGTGTAGAATTATTAGAACAAACTATTAAATGGGCACTAAATCCTCCACAAAAACAAGAGAAGCCAAAACAGGAAGCTATTGTTGATAAGCAAGAGTATAATATTCAACCTATTGTTAATAAATTATATTTAGGGCAAACCCTTACACAAGAGGAAAGTAAAATACTATTTAATTTAATTATTCAAGGTAAGATTGAACCAACTGTATTGGCTACCGCAATAATTAGTATGAAAGTTCGTGGTGAAAAACCGGATGAAATAGCAGGGGCAGCTTTAGCATTGCTTGAGAATGCCGATCTTTTTGATTCTCCAGATTATGATTTTACTGATATTGTTGGTACTGGGGGTGATGGCACCAATAGCATTAACATCTCAACAGCTAGTGCTTTTGTGGCTGCAGCATTAGGTTATAAAGTGGCTAAACATGGTAATCGTGGTGTATCAAGTAAATCAGGCTCTTCCGATGTGCTTTCTGCCTTAGGCATTAAATTAAATATGTCAGCACAAACATCTCGTCAGGCATTAGATGAACTTGGCGTGTGCTTTTTATTTGCCCAGCAATATCATTCAGGTTTTCGCCATGCAGCACCAATACGCCAACAATTAAAAACTCGGACCATTTTTAATGTGTTAGGACCATTGATTAATCCATCTCGTCCTAAACGTATTTTATTAGGCGTGTATCATCCAGATTTAATCCAACCGATTGCTGAAACATTAAAAATGCTTAATTATAAACATGCTTATGTGGTGCATGGTGCAGGAATGGACGAAGTTGCTATTCATGGTAAAACTGACGTTGCTGAAGTTAAAGATGGTGAAATTCGTTATTTTACGCTTAAACCTGACGATTTTGGCTTGCCAACATTTACCTTAAAAGATATTGAAGGGGGTACACCTGAGCAGAATCGTGATATGTTAATTGCCATTTTACAAGGTCACGGAAAACCAGCACACCAATCAGCAATTGCCGCTAATGTTGCGATGTTAATGAGCTTATTTGGCGAGTCAAATTTAAAACAAAATGCACAACGGGCAATTGAAATGATGCAAAGTGGTAAACCTTATGCATTATTACAACAACTAGCAGCAAGATAATAAGTGGAGAATAACATGGCAATTGCAGCATTAGTAAAAAATGTTGAAATGGCAACAGTATTGAAAAAAATCATTGAAGATAAACAAACATGGTTAACTGAGCAGTTAGCAGTAAAGCCAATTAATACCTTTAAATCAGCGATATTCCCTAGTGATCGCAATTTTTATCAAGCGTTAAATCAACCTAAAACGGTTTTTATTTTAGAGTGTAAAAAAGCGTCGCCATCAAAAGGATTGATTCGGGATGATTTTGATCCAGCCGCTATTGCTAAAGTTTATAAAGATTATGCATCAGTAGTTTCAGTATTAACTGATGAAAAATATTTTCAAGGTAGCTTTGAATTTTTACCCATAGTTCGTAATGAAATCACACAACCCGTGCTTTGTAAGGACTTTATTATTGATGAATATCAGATCTATTTAGCGCGTTATTATCAAGCTGACGCAGTACTATTAATGCTATCTGTATTGACGGATGATGAATATCGTCATCTAAGTAACATTGCTCATAAGCTCAATATGGGGATATTGACAGAAGCTAGTACTGAAAACGAAGTTGAAAGAGCCATCCAACTGGGTGCGAAAGTAATCGGTATTAATAATCGTAACTTAAGGGATTTGACGGTTGATCTAAATCGGGTAAAGGCCTTATCCAAATCAATTCCTAACGATCGCATTATTATTAGTGAATCGGGTATTTATACTCACAATCAGGTTAAAGAACTGAGTCGTTTTGCAGATGGATTCTTAATTGGCAGTGCGTTAATGTCTGAACCAAACTTAACTTTGGCAATTCGTAAGGTGATGTTAGGCGAAAATAAAGTATGCGGTTTAACACGTCCCGAAGATGCTGTTAGTGCTTATCAAGCTGGTGCAGTTTATGGTGGTTTGATTTTTGTCACAAATTCAGCACGTTATATACAGCCAATTAAAGCTCGAACAGTTATTGCAGCAGCGCCACTTAATTGGGTTGGTGTATTTCGAAATGAAGATATTGAAACCGTATGCCAAATAGCAAAACAGTTATCTTTATATGCAGTGCAACTGCATGGAGATGAAGATGCAAACTATATCAAAACATTGCGCCAAGAATTACCCAAAACTTGTCAAATTTGGCAAGCATTAAGTATTGATGGTGCTGTACCTGAACATGCCAATCCATTAGTGTCTCGTTATATCTTTGATCATGGTGCAGGCGGTACAGGAAAAAGCTTTGATTGGTCGCTACTTGATAATCAAGATCTAAATAATGTCATTTTAGCTGGAGGCATTAATCCAGAAAATATTAAATCAGCTTTAGCGACGAATGTGATTGGTGTTGATCTTAATTCAGGGGTTGAAGTTTCACCAGGAGTTAAAGATAAACAGAAAATCCAAGCAGTATTTGAACAAATTTAATTTTTTAATTTAAAAAAGGAATGGTTATGTCTAAATTAAATCCTTACTTTGGCGAATTTGGTGGGCAATATGTCCCGCAAATATTAATGCCAGTACTTGAGCAACTTGAGGATGCCTTCATCTCTGCAATCAACGATCCAAACTTTCAGAAAGAGTTTAATGACCTATTAGTTAATTATGCAGGTAGACCAACCGCACTGACATTATGTAAAAATTTAACTGCAGGAACAAAAACTAAGCTTTATTTAAAACGAGAAGATTTAGTGCATGGTGGTGCGCACAAAACCAACCAAGTATTAGGGCAAGCCTTACTTGCAAAAAGAATGGGAAAAACCGAAATCATTGCCGAAACAGGTGCAGGGCAACATGGTGTTGCATCAGCTTTAGCCTGCGCACTACTTGGCTTAAAATGCCGAATTTATATGGGTGCAAAAGATGTTAAACGCCAAGCACCTAACGTATTTAGAATGCGGTTGATGGGCGCAACAGTCATCCCAGTTGAAACTGGTTCAGCGACTTTAAAAGATGCGTGTAACGAGGCATTACGTGATTGGTCTGGCAGTTATGAAAAAGCGCATTATATGTTAGGTACGGCAGCAGGTCCGCATCCTTTTCCAACTATTGTACGTGAGTTTCAACAGATGATCAGCCGTGAAGCTAAACAACAAATCCTTGAAAAAGAAGGACGTTTGCCTGATGCAGTCATTGCCTGTGTTGGTGGTGGTTCAAACGCAATTGGTATGTTTGCTAATTTTATTGATGATAAATCCGTCAAATTAATTGGTGTAGAGCCAGGAGGTCATGGGATTGAAAGTGGCGAACATGGCGCTTCGTTAAAGCATGGTAAGCTTGGCATCTATTTCGGTATGAAATCACCGATGATGCAAACGGAAGAAGGACAAATTGAAGAATCCTATTCAATATCGGCAGGGTTAGATTTTCCATCAGTTGGTCCACAGCATGCGTATTTAGATAGTATTGGTCGTGCTGATTATGTTTCAATTACTGATGATGAAGCGCTTGATGCATTTAAAGCGTTATCACGGCATGAAGGTATTATTCCTGCGTTAGAATCATCACACGCATTAGCTTATGCTATGAAAATGATAAAAGAAAATCCAACTAAAGAACAGCTACTAATAGTTAACCTGTCAGGGCGTGGCGATAAAGATATCTTTACCGTTTATGATATTTTAAAAGCAAAAGGAGAAATAGAATGAGCCGTTATCAAAAACTGTTTGCAACATTAACAGCCGAAAAACGAGGTGCTTTTGTTCCTTTTGTTCCAGTTGGTGATCCAACGCCAGAACTGTCATTTAAAATCATTCACACTTTAATTGAATCTGGCGCTGATGCACTAGAGCTAGGGATCCCATTTTCAGATCCTATGGCCGATGGTCCAACTATTCAAAATGCCAATATTCGGGCATTTAAAGCAGGAATAACAGTTGAAAAGTGTTTTGAAATTTTAACCAATGTCAGAGCGCAATACACCAATATTCCAATAGGATTACTTATTTATGCTAATTTAGTTTTCAAAAATGGTATCGACGACTTTTATGCCAAGTGTGCCAAAGCGGGAGTTGATTCAGTATTGATTGCTGATTTGCCAGCTCAATATGCACAAGAATTTACAGTGGCCGCCGAAAAATACAATATAGCACCGATTTTTATTTGTCCACCAAATGCTGATGATAAAGTCATTCAAAGTATTGCTAAGCAAGGCAAAGGTTATACCTATTTGGTATCACGAGCAGGTGTTACTGGTACTGAAAATCGAGCTAACAAACCGCTTACCCATCTGATCAAAAAATTAGTTGAGTTTGGCGCTCCACCTGCGTTACAAGGGTTTGGTATTTCAGAACCAACTCAAGTTAGCGAAGCGATTAAATCCGGTGCAGTTGGGGCAATTAGCGGATCGGCAACAGTAAAAATTATTGAGAAAAACCTCGACAATCCCGAACAAATGCTTAGCCAATTAACCAAATTTGTTCAATCAATGAAACAGGCAACTAGCAAGTAATTTATATTACTTTATAGTACTAAATAGTGGGCACAATAATAGGCTTGAAAATGGAATTATTGTGCCAATATAAGTTAAACAATTATGCTTAAGTTAAGTGGTATATATATTAAAATTGACGTGTAACATATTTTTAATAATTTTAAGTTTACTGATAAAATCAGTGTGATTTGCAGTTGCATTTTATTTAAAATGCCGTATAATTCTCATTCATCTATCGCGGGGTGGAGCAGCTTGGTAGCTCGTCGGGCTCATAACCCGAAGGTCGTTGGTTCAAATCCAGCCCCCGCAACCACTTAAATTTTCATTCATAAACCAATCTATCCTGTTATTGTCTGAAAGTTCGAATAAAGTGGCTTCATTATAGTTAGTTTTTGAATGTAAGCCTCGCATGTCGAGGCTTTTTTTCGTGTAGTGATTTAAGCGTAAGTTTAAAAAGAATGTTGGGCTTTATGCCCTTTTTTATTTTCTGCTGTGGAGGTTTGTTTGGCTAATATAGAACAACAATTAACCGATATTATCCAAGAGCCAGTTAATGCACTTGGTTTTGAATTAGTCGGAGTTGAATATATTCGTGGTCGTTATCCTATACTACGAGTCTATATTGATAGTGAAAATGGTATTACGGTTGATGATTGTGCTGATGCAAGCCGTCAAATCAGTGCGGTGCTTGATGTAGAAGACCCGATCAAAGATGCTTACAATCTTGAAGTTTCATCACCAGGAATGGACAGACCTTTGTTTACGCTTGAGCATTATCAGCGGTTTATTGGTGAAGAAGTTACAGTCAGTCTACGTATACCTGTTGCTAATCGCCGCAAATGGAAAGGACGAATTAAGTCTATCGATAGCCAAATGATTACATTAACTGTAGATGATAAAGATGAAGTATTTGCTTTTAGTAATATTCAAAAAGCGAATATTGTACCTAATTTTAACCTTAAACAGAGTACGGATGTAAAGGATGAATAAAGAAATTTTAGCTGTTGTTGAAGCTGTATCAAACGAAAAAGCACTTACGCGTGATAAAATTTTCGAAGCTTTAGAAACCGCATTAGCAACGGCCACAAAAAAGAAGCATAATGTTGATATTGACGTTGTTGTTAAAATAGATCATAAAACAGGTGATTACGACACTTTCCGCCGTTGGCTTGTTGTTGATGAAGTTACGCAACCAACTAAAGAAATGACATTAGACGCTGCACAATACGAAGACCCATCTGTTAAACTTGGCGATTACGTTGAAGAGCAAATTGAATCCGTTGCTTTTGACCGTATAACCACACAAACAGCAAAACAAGTTATTGTACAAAAGGTACGCGAAGCTGAGCGTGCAATGATCATTGACATGTTTAGAAATCGTATTGGTGATATTGTGACTGGAATTGTCAAAAAAACCAATCGCGATAGCGTGATTCTTGATTTAGGTAACAATGCAGACGCAATGATGTCACGCCATGATATGTTACCGCGTGAAAACTTCCGCATAGGCGATCGTGTCCGTGGTATTTTATATCTTGTAGAACAAAATAATAAACCTGCACAATTATGCATTAGCCGTTCAAACCCTGAAATGATGGAAGAGTTATTCCGTATTGAAGTCCCTGAAATTGGTGAAGAGATGATTGACATCAAAGGCGTGGCTCGTGATCCTGGCTCACGTGCTAAAATCGCAGTTAGTAGTAATGATCGTCGTATTGACCCTGTTGGTGCTTGTGTTGGTATGCGTGGTGCGCGCGTACAAGCAGTATCTAATGAATTTGGTGGAGAACGTATTGACATTGTTTTATGGGACGATAATCCTGCACAATACGTAATTAATGCTATGGCGCCGGCAGATGTTGTTTCAATTGTTGTTGATGAAGACAAACACACCATGGATGTAGCCGTCAATGCTGAAACTTTACCACAAGCCATTGGTCGAAATGGTCAGAATATCCGTTTAGCTTCACAGCTTACTGGCTGGACACTAAATGTGATGAGTAACGAAGATTTACAAGAAAAACATCATGCAGAATCTTTTGCTGCAATCAATAATTTGATGAAACATCTTGATATTGATGAAGGGCTTGCACAGCTATTAGTTGAAGAAGGCTTTACCTCACTTGAGGAACTTGCCTATGTGCCAGTTGACGAATTGCTTGAAATTGAAGAACTTGATGAAGATCTTGTTGAAGCATTAAGAACGCGAGCAAAAGATGCATTAACAACACTTGCACTAGCAAATAGTGGCGAAAAACAACCAGCTCAAGATTTGCTAAATCTACCTGGTATGACACAAGAGTTAGCTTATCAATTAGTACAACATGACATCATTACTTTGGAAGATTTAGCAGAACAAGGTACTGATGATTTAGCTGAAATTGAAGGTATAACAAACGAACAAGCTGGCGATTTTATTATGGCTGCTCGTAATATTTGTTGGTTTGCAGATGAATAATTGAGGAAAAGTAATACATGACCAAAGTATCAATAGAAACACTGGCTCAAGAAATCAATACACCAGTGCAAACACTTTTGCAACAGTTTGCTGATGCAGGTATGAAGAAATCTGCAACAGACACTGTCACACAAAAGGAGAAAGAAGCTTTGCTTGCTCATTTAAAACCTCAGCAAGGTCCAACAAAGTTAACATTGCAACGTAAGACGCACTCAACCTTAAATGTGTCGAGCGGTGGTGGCAAAAGCAAAGAAATAAAAGTAGAAGTTCGTAAAAAACGAACTTTTGTTAAACGCGATCCAGCTGAAATTGCGGCGGAGCAAGAAAAAGCTCGCCAAGAAGCAGAACTAAAAGCTCGCCAAGAAGCAGAATTAAAAGCGCGTAAAGAAGCGGAAGAAAAAGAAAAGAAAGCTGAAGAAGAAGCGAAAAAGCGTGCTCAAGAGGAAAAAGCGAAAGCGGCACAAGAACGAGCAGTTGATCCAAAAGTAAAAAAAGCGCAAGAAGAAAAAGCACGATTGGAAGCTGAAGCGAATGAAATTAAACGTAAAGCGGAAGAAGAAAATCGTCGAAAATTAGAGGAAGATGCCAAGCGTATGGCTGAAGAAGCTCGTAAGCTAGCAGAACAATATAATGAAGTTGATGATAGTGATCATACAGAAGATGAAGATTATCATGTGACAACCTCTAAATACGCTAGAGCAGCAGAAGATGAAACTGATCGTGAAGTTGAAAGCGCTCGTGGACGTGGTCGAAATACTAAACAAACTAAACAGAAAAAAGGCAACAAGCTATCAGAAGGCAAAGCGGAACGTGAAGAAGCTCGAGCTGTGACTCGTGGCGGCCATAATAAAAAGAAAGGTAAAAGCACGTTGCAACAAAGTTTTACTAAACCTGTCCAAGCGGTTAATCGTGATGTTGTTATTGGTGAAACCATTACCGTTGCTGAATTAGCGAATAAAATGGCAGTAAAAGGTTCCGAAGTGATCAAAACTATGATGAAAATGGGGGCAATGGCAACTATTAATCAAGTTATCGATCAAGAAACAGCACAATTAGTGGCTGAAGAAATGGGACATAAAGTAGTACTTCGTCGTGAAAATGAGCTCGAAGAATCTCTTATGAGCGATCGTGATACAGGTGCAGAAAAAGTTTCTCGTGCACCTGTAGTTACCATTATGGGACACGTTGACCATGGTAAAACCTCTTTACTTGACTATATTCGTAAAGCAAAAGTGGCTTCAGGCGAAGCTGGTGGAATTACACAACATATCGGTGCTTATCATGTTAAAACTCCAAATGGAGAAATAACTTTCTTAGATACTCCAGGTCATGCGGCGTTTACCTCTATGCGTGCGCGTGGTGCTAAAGCAACGGATATTGTAGTACTTGTTGTTGCTGCTGATGATGGTGTAATGCCTCAAACTATAGAAGCAATCCAACATGCTAAAGCGGCAAATGTACCAATTGTTGTTGCTGTTAACAAAATTGATAAACCTGAAGCTGATCCAGAGCGTGTAAAAGGCGAACTTGCACAATATGGCGTGATGTCAGAAGATTGGGGTGGTGATACTCAGTTTGTTCATGTGTCTGCTAAAGCAGGTACTGGTATTGATCAACTACTTGAAGCCATCTTACTACAAGCTGAAGTGCTTGAATTAACCGCGTACGAAACAGGTATGGCAAGCGGCGTTGTGATTGAATCATTCCTTGATAAGGGTCGTGGTTCAGTTGCAACAGTACTTGTTCAATCAGGTACATTGCATAAAGGTGATATCGTACTTTGTGGATTTGAATACGGTCGTATCCGAGCGATGCGTAATGAACTAGGTAAAGAAGTGACTGAAGCTGGTCCATCAATACCAGTTGAAATTCTTGGCTTGTCTGGAGTACCATCAGCTGGTGACGAAGCTACTGTTGTACGCGATGAAAAGAAAGCTCGTGAAGTTGCGCTTTATCGACAAGGTAAATTCCGTGATGTAAAACTTGCTCGTCAACAAAAGGCGAAGCTTGAAAACATGTTTACCAACATGACAGAAGGCGATGTTTCTGAACTCAATATTGTTCTAAAAGCAGATGTTCAAGGTTCTGCTGAGGCGATTTCTGATTCATTACTTAAACTATCAACAGATGAAGTTAAAGTTAAAATTATTGGATCAGGTGTGGGTGGTATAACCGAAACTGACGCATCACTGGCTGCTGCATCAAATGCGATCATTTTAGGCTTTAACGTTCGTGCCGATGCTTCAGCACGTAAAGTAATTGAATCAGAAAATTTAGATTTACGTTATTACTCTGTTATTTATGATCTAATTGACGAAGTTAAACAAGCCATGAGCGGTATGCTTGCACCAGAATACAAACAAGAAATTATTGGTCTTGCTCAAGTGCGTGATGTGTTTAAATCACCTAAATTTGGTGCAATTGCAGGTTGTATGGTAACCGAAGGTGTTGTTAAACGTCACAACCCAATTCGTGTATTGCGTGATAACGTCGTTATCTATGAAGGCGAACTTGAATCATTACGTCGCTTTAAAGATGATGTTAACGAAGTACGTAATGGAACCGAATGTGGTATTGGTGTGCGTAACTACAACGATGTTCGTGTTGGCGACACGATTGAAGTTTTTGAAACTATCGAAATCAAACGTACGATCTAATTACAACGTATTTGATGTTATAAGCAAGGTATAGTCCTTGCTTATTCATTTATAAGGAAAATAGATATGGCAAAAGCATTTAATCGTTCATCTCGAGTTGGGCATGAATTACAAAAAGAAATTGCAATTATCTTACAACGAGAAATCAAAGACCCTCGTCTTGGTATGGTAACCGTTTCAGGCGTTGATATCTCGCGTGATCTTTCGTATGCCAAAGTTTTTGTGACTTTTTTGAATGACGATGATCCACAAGTTATTGAACAAGGATTAACGGTACTTAATGATGCTAAAGGTTACATTCGAACCTTAATTGGCAAAGCGATGCGTTTGCGAATCATTCCAGAGATAAAATTCTTTTACGATGAGTCGCTCGTTAAAGGTATGCAAATGTCGAGTTTGGTGGCGGATGTTATCAAACAAGATAATGAGCGTCATAAAGATTAATATTAAAAAATAGTCCTGAACTATGTAAAAAAGTTTCCGGTAACTATGTGTTTCAGTATAAAAAATGATGAATATAAAAAAAACTCGCCGTGATCTTCACGGCGTTTTGTTGCTAGACAAAACGCAAGGCATGACATCAAATGATGCGTTGCAAAAAGTAAAATGGTTATTTAATGCTAAAAAGGCAGGGCATACGGGAGCTCTTGATCCACTAGCGACAGGGATGCTTCCTATCTGTTTTGGTGAAGCAACCAAATTTTCACAATATTTATTGGATTCAGATAAGCGTTATCGTGTGATCGCCAAACTAGGAGAACGAACCGACACATCTGATGCTGATGGTCAAATTATATGTACCAAACCTGTTAAAGTGACTGGATCACAAATCAACCAAGCTTTAACTCATTTTCGCGGTAATATTTTACAAGTGCCAACTATGTTTTCGGCATTAAAATATCAAGGAAAACCGCTTTACCAATATGCTCGCCAAGGTATTGTGGTTGAACGTGAAGCTAGACCAATTACCGTTTACGAAAATCAATTTATCCAATTTGATGCAATAAAAAACGAATTAACGTTAGAAATACACTGCTCAAAAGGCACCTACATCCGAACCATTATTGATGATTTAGGGGAATTATTGGGTTGCGGAGCACATGTTATTTATTTAAGGCGTTTACAAGTTTCCAATTACCCGATTGAAAACATGGTCACCTTAGAACAGCTACAAAATATCGAACTTAAAGATGATCTACTAATGCCCGTTGACAGCCCATTGCAAGATCGCCCAAAAGTTACCCTTAGCGATACGCAAGGTAAAGATATATTATTAGGACGAACCATTGAACTTGAAAGCTCCACGCAAGTTGAAACCTTAGTGCGAATTTATCAAGGCAAGCAATTTATTGGCGCTGGTATAATGCAAAATAACAAATTATTGCCAAAGCGTTTAATAGCAACATTCATCAAGTAGTCTTGCTTAGTTTAAAGCTAACCGCAAAAAACAAGCAAATAGTACAGCAGAAGTTGTGATTCTAAATTAGGTTCAGAAAATTCTTGCCTAAATTATTTTTTAATATAAAGACGATTTGGTACTCAGTTATTTTTAGCAAAGCGAATTTACTACTTTTTGCTGTACTATTTTAGAGGATAGTTACATTTACTTTTTCAAAATGAACAATATTTTCATTAAAAATCTCTATTCTTTTGCTTTGTTCAAGTTGGGCAGTCATTTGCCATCCTTCAACTTGAAAACGTGTATTTGTTTTCATACATTTTTAATGTTTTAATCGACATATTAGGAAATACTTTTGTTGCCGCAGAATTTGCTGCAATATTTATTTCTTTTAGTTTAGAAAATATGCCTTGTTTAACCACAATTTTACGGTTACTTCATTCTATTTTGTGAATATCATTATTTTCATTATAATATGTGGAACTATGTAATAGTTGAAAAAATTAGAATATGCGAATTTTTGTTACAATTTTACTTACAATTGAATGCCTTATTATTTTTTCTCGACTTGGTCAAGATAGTAATCTTATACTTAGTGATCAAAAAATAACAACGTTTATAATTATTGTTTTATTTATTTTTAATGCTCTTGTCGGTGTATCTTACTTACTAATCAAATCCAACAAAAAGGAAGGTGAATATATAACAATTACAATGTTATTTGCGATTATCTTTTTTATCCCAATAAATAACTCAATCATAGAAAATAAAACGCAAAATTATTTAGTGGCAAAAAAAAACCTTAAAGAGAAACTACTTGGCGATACTTTAAAACCATTCTATCAAGATACTGGGACATCAGATGAAAAACGGATTCAAAAGTTAAGAGAGAATTTCGCTGAAGGCTATGCAACAACCGATAAAAAATTTTATTATTACAACCCCAACTATGGCAAACCAATTTGTCATAAATTTAAACACTCTTTTGTTACCAACGACCAAATGTACATTATTTTAACCTGCCAAAATCCAGATAACAGCATACTAAGTTATGCGCTGGCTACCAAAAAAGGTAATTCTTCATTTATTAATCCTTGGTTTGGCGGAGGGTTAGATGACTATGAAGAATATTTTGTTCCAGAATATCCTTATGTTAATTTACTCAATGATAATGATTATAGCATTATCTATACTGATCCTGTTGATGGAACCAGATATGGTAAATATTATGATCAACTATATGTTATACCTATTCTAGATAGGAACAATAGTGAACTAAAATCCCATATTAGTGATAGTATTATTAAATTTCAAAAACAACATACATCCCAATTCCCCTATGATAAAGTAATTAAATTGGCTTACTATTTACTTGCCTCAAATCAATGTCAAGCAATAGAAAATGTTAGCTTATTTGGTAATGATAGGTTAATCATGAAATGTAATCAAAAATCTTTTACCGTCAATTATAAAAAACTTTATCAACCAGCCCCCGCTCCATCTTTACTGATTCCATTAGAAGTATTTGGTGAAAATCAAACGAATGATCAGCAAGACTGTTTAATTTGTACCTGTTCAAAAACAGGTCAAGCAAATTTGGTAGAAGACCCTGATTTTGATGCATCAGAACTAAGAGAAAGTATTGCTGAACGATGTGAAAATGATAACAAGTGGCCTTATAATCAGTGCGTCGGTATTTATTATGAGAGTTTATTAAAAACCAATTTTGGTAATTACTTAAGAGTATCTATCGTCCATGTAAAAGAGGATACAAAAGTAGCTGAATGTATTGTGGAAGTGTCAGAAAAGAAGTTTATAGCAATACAAAAACAAACTGGACTGAAAACGGATGGCACGAGTCGCTTGTAGCACTTTCCGCCTCTAGTTCTTTTAGACGTTTAATATCTGAGCTTTCCATACCACCGTATTTTTCCGGTCATTTATAGAAAGTTGAATTACCCATGCCATATTTATGGCACAGATCTTTAACGGGAATACCCGCTTCATCTTCTTTTAAAATAGCGACGATTTGATGTTCAGTCATTTTTTTCATAATTAAATCCCCTTTATTTTTATCATAGAGAATTTTCTACTTTTGGGTTGTACTATTTCAGGGGATAGTTACAAAATATTTATGCTAAGTTTTTTGTAATGTTTCAATCGTATTCAAGACATTACAATAAATTAACAAAATACTAGCTCTTTAGTGTTTAACCAGCTATAATTTCGACGCATTATTTAGTATAATACAGCTTATTAAATAAGCAAATAATCATAAAAACACAAATAAAACAACAAATTACTTGACAGGTAGAATGTTATGCGCTATCATAATAGGCACCAGGCACTGGCAACCCTACGCCTTAAATCTTTTTCAATTTCACAGTAGTCAAAAACAGATTCGATTCTTATTTTTATCACCAAATCTATCGAAATCGATAAAGTTGTTGGCAAGGATATCTTTGATTTCTAGATTGCTATCCAAGTCACCGCTGATTTTTGCTCCATTGCTTTTATTGCCTTATTCGCTGAGCTCGCAGGCGTTATCGGCAAAGACATCACAGGTCATTCACGGCTCTGCACCATATTTAAGTATTGATGGTGTAACTAAAGTTGCTAGTATGGAAGATTTATTGGGTATAAGACTACCAAATATTAGTTATATTCCTCAGGGAGCAAATAGTGCACTTTATCCCAATGCAGTAATAGATCAATCTAACGTAGATGCACCAATTGAAATGCCAAATATAACAGATACATTTGCTGATATACAAGCAATAGTACCATTGGTAAATTACCCAAGAATTCAATTAAGCGAATTAATGGATTCACCTTATAATTATGGTCGAGACGATGATGGCGATGATAATATAAATGCAACAGGAAATTTAACCATAAAATGGCAAGATAAAAATGGTACAGATATTACAGGAGAAGTTAAAGCAAATCCGAATAGACGGCTAAATCTTTGTGATGGGCCTTATAAACTCACCTTAACAGCAACTGCAAGCACCTTATCGACGCAGTATGGTGTTCCCAATAGTAGCAATTTTACGGGTAATGAGCATAGTTACTATATTAATGCCAATATGAATAGGCCAGTTGCTTGCTATGCGCAACCAAATTTAGCTTACGATGACCATGCTTTTGGTACTACCATTTGGGATATGGATGGTCCAAATTGGGTTTCGTTAAAAGGGTTTAAAGTCACAAATAATAGCAATATAGCAGAAAACTTTCCGACGACAGGATCTGATAGGTTATATTTCTATTTATTATTGGGAGGAATCTCTCCTGAACAAGTTATAGCTGCAAATGGTACAACGGTGAGTGCGGTTAGCGGTAGTGGTGTATCATTATCGTTAAGCAAAGAGAATACACAACATTGGGCTATTGACATTGATAGGATATGTAGAACTTGTATTAGAGATGGTAACCTTTATCCTGGTGGCGAACAAGCACTAAAGATTATATTAAAAGGCCCTTCCATAAATTCAAGTAATAAGGCTTTTTCCCCTTCGTTATTTAAGCTTTACTCTGATGTAAATCATACAAAATTACTGTATAGCTTTAAGATAGAACGTTGGTATATCTCTCAACCAGGAATCACAGTAAGATATGGATATGCGGATGCTCAAAACTTTTGTCGTAATTTAGGTAATGGTTATCGAATTCCCGATATAAATGACTATACCAATGGGAATGGAGCTGGTTGGACAGAAGGTTTACCTGGAAGAAGTATTAATAACTGTCAACGAAAAGTCAGTTATAAAGATATTAGCGGTAAATGGGTTGGCGGACTATTTAACGAGTGGGGTTTTACTGCCAATACTATGAATAATTTCTATGAAGGTAGTGATTGGAATCTCAGTATTGGTAACAACTGGGCTAATGATACAGGATATTGGGCTAATTCATATAATGGCAGTCTATATGGTGTTTATTCAGCCGATGGGGGAATTTTTCTGCAGAGTACAGCTAATAGTCACTTTATGGCTTGTGTTACCCCTTAATTCTATATGTGCTTTTCTTGTTAAAGGCGATATTGCCTTACTGCAATGATTAGAACGCACCTATCTGTAGACCTTTAATATGAAGTCTAGATCAAATTTGCGCTTTTGTTGTTAAACAGCAAAAGCGCTTTTTTCTCAAAATTAGTTGAAAAAATATTGTTTTTATTATGTTTTTTAAGAAACCTTTTCTTTCAAAACATCTTACCTTTACAACAACCGCTTAATAATCCTATCCACTTTAATGCGGCTCAGTCGCTTTATCAACTTATGAACTTGACTTGGATAAAATTGACTCGCTTGGATTTGTTGAAAATGTGTGATCAATGTGGTTTTTTGACGAATAGTGTCAAGTTCTTGGTTAAATTTATGGCTTAATTCTTGCTTTGGATCATGTATTAATATGCCATTTTCCAGATCAAGTCGCCAAGCGCGTGGATTTAGGTTGTTGCCTGTTATAAGTACCCAAGTATTGTCCACCCAGATACCTTTAAGATGATAGGTTTGCTCTCCATCCTTCCACAGACGTATGATAAGTTGCTCTTTGTCAATAAAAGATTGTAGGCGCTCAATAAAGCTTCTTAAATTGATTTCGTATAAGTAGGGTAATCCACCTGATATGTTAAAAGGTTGGTCTGGTGGAATATAAAAATCATTTGCTTCTTTATCACCAATAATCAGTTCAACTTGGCGACCTTTACGAAGCAAACGAATGATATCGCGAACTAGGATGTTAGGCAAATTAAAGTACGGCGTGCAAAATATGATTTTTTGTTCGGTTACGTTGATTAAATGATGGATGATTTTGTTGAGCGAGTTATTGCGACCAAGCCCCATTATTGGTGCAACCGATAAGGTGTTGTTGTCGGTATTGCTGTTATATTGGTAGCTGGTATTCATTAAGTGTTGGCGTAGCTCTTTAATTTCAGACTTAATTTGTTTGCGGGTTTTATGGGTGCCAGTATTAAGTAGTTGCAACGCTTGATATGGTAAAAAGTGGTCGTGAATAAACTGCACCATGCTGTTTGCTAATAGTGGGTTAGTAATAAAGTGATAACGGTCGTAACGGTATTTTTCACGCTTGTGTAGGTATACGTTATTAATGCTAGCTCCACTGTAAATGACAGTATTATCAATAATAAAACCTTTTAAATGCAGTACGCCTAGTACTTCACGACGATTGACAGGTACACCATAAATAGGAATGTCAATATCTGGATATTGCTGTTTTAGTTGGTAATAATAATTTGCGTTGGTATGGGCTTTGTCTTCGCCAATTCTTCCGCGCTGTGCACGGTGCCAGTCAACAAATATTTTGATATCTAAATTAGGGCGTTGCCGTTTGATTTGGTACAGTTCATTAAGAATTTCTTGACCTGCCTCATCTTGCTCTAGATAGAGCGCAACTATATAAATTCGGTGCTGAGCTCTTTTTATACTTTCAATTAAAGCCAGTCGATATGCTTTTGGGGTATAGCAGATATGATATTGCTTGGCATCTTGCTGAATTTTACCTAATTCGTCAAGATGCTTTTGGTGATTGTATTTTATAAATGGTATTCGCATGATTTTTTGTCATTATAACTGTCAAGTTACTTTAGAAACTTGTTTTCTAATATAAGCTAAGCCAGTAAAAATAACACTCCTTTTAATTTGTATGCATTTTAGCTCAGTTGCTTTAAGTTATGTAGCGTATTTAGCAACTTGTTTATGCGCTTATGCTTCTTACTGGGTGATAATAAATTGTTTAAGATTGTTCATCAACCCAAGTTTGAATTATTTTGTAAGTTAAAGCTAGTACGACAGGACCAATAAATAATCCCATTATGCCAAAGCCAAGTAAGCCACCAATCACACCAAATAATATAAGTAAAAACGGTAAATTGGCACCTTTTTTTATTAAGTAAGCTCGCATTACGCTATCTAAGGTGGTTAAGATAATTGCCACAACAATTAATACGATACCAGCTATGGTGTTGCCCGCCCAAAATTGCCAAAAAATGCACCCAAGCATTACAATCACGGGACCAATTTGTGCGACACAACAAATAAATAAAATTAGAGTGAGTATACCTGGTAACGGCATGTCGGTTAATATAAAACTTAATCCACCAATTAAGGCTAAGGTAATGGCAGTAACCACAACACCAAGAGCTACAGCTCGAATGGATTGTCCTGCTAATGTGACAGTGATTTCGCCATATTGTTTTGATAATCGGTTGGCTAGTAGGTAAACGTATTTGGTGATACTTTCGCCTTTTAAAAATAGTAATAGACTAAAAATAATCATTACACCAGCATGAAAGATAAATAGTCCAATATTGGTGGCTTGCTCAAGTAGCCAACCTATCATGGTGCCAATATAAGGTTGTATGCTTGAAACTAAATCAGAGCCATCAGTTTGTATTAAGTTTAACCATTTTTGGTGTAGTTCAGAGCCGAAGGCAGGTACGCTTTCAAGCCAGTCAAGTGTTGGTAGTTTTTGGTGAGATAGCGTTTTTGCCCATTCAATAAGATGGTGACCGTTTTGTGCTACCGAGCTAATAATTAATATGAAAGGTATAATACAAACAAAGGCTAATATCAGAGCCATTACTAGTAGTGATAGCCAGCGTTTGTTAAATAATTTTCGTTGTATTTTTATCATTAAGGGCCAAGTGGCAATTACGACCATCACCGCCCAGAAGAAACCGAATAAAAAAACTTCAACAACACGATAGGTAATAATGATTAGTAAACCAATTATTAACAGGTTTAAAATCAATTTAAGTAAATCGGTAGTATTTTTTTCTGCTGGCATTTTTACACCAATTTTATTAATCTAGATGGTGTTATTATACGCATTATCACTGAAAATTAATACGATGGTGTTTATGATTAATTAGTTAAAGGAGATAAAAATGAAAAAATTATTGTTATTAACATTATTAGGTGTAGCATTAACAGCATGCGCAAATTCACAAAAAACGCAACCTGTTGCACAAAGTGTCAATGATATAGCGCCATTCCCTGCAGCTCAAGTTGGCTATACTCGTTATGCTATTCATTTACCAACTATTGCTAATGAAAACAATGCGAAAGTTGAGGTGATCATTGGTAAAGAAATGAATGTTGATTGTAATTTGCAAAATTTAGGTGGTGTAGTTAAGCAAGAAGAGCTTAAAGGTTGGGGATACTCTTATTACGTAGTTGAAAAGACTGTTGGTAACATTTCAACATTAATGGCTTGCCCTGAAGGTACTAATAAAAATCAATTTGTGACAATCAACCATAATTTAGGTTTGTTTAGCTATAACAGCCAATTACCGTTAGTCTTTTATGTTCCGAACGATTTGCAAGTTAAATATCGTGTGTGGCAACCAAATGCTAAAATTATGCAAGCAAGTGCTGAATAATTTTGTTATCTAATTGTTAATTGGTTGTTCCTTACTCCTTGGGTGGTTAAAATACAACCACTCAATCCTTAAACTTTCAATATTTGATTTTTTAAGTGGACATCTTTAAAAAAAAAGGTATTTTATCCCTCGTAATGCAAGGTTAGCTCTACTAGTTCATTTATGTTATTAATGACTTGTGATTGCCTGATTACCTCGGTTTCGCTAGATGGTTGTTACTTTGATAATTTTTATTATTGTTAACAATGTCGATAGTAAAATTTGGGGGTCCGTTGTGTCTTTGCAATGGGCTTGTGTCTAACATGTAATATCCCTACAACTAGAGGAGAAGTGGTGAGCATGTTTACTCAACGTAAAACAATTCTTTCAATCGTGGCTGGTGTTTCACTAGCGTTATCTCAATCTGCTATAGCTAAAGATCGTGTCGTACATTTTTACAATTGGGCAGGGCAAATTGGTTCTAATACGATTTCGGATTTTGAAAAATCGACTGGTATTAAACTAGTTTATGATGTTTATGATTCTAACGAAGCTCTTGAAGGTAAATTAATGGCAGGTCATTCTGGCTTTGATGTGGTTTCGCCTTCAGATAGCTTTTTAGCTAGACAAATTAAATCTGATATCTATCTTCCGTTAGATAAAAGTAAATTGTCTAATTGGAAAAACTTAGATCCTAATCTAATGAAATTAATGGCAACACATGATCCTGATAATAAATATGCTATCCCTTATGTGTGGATGACAACAGGGATTGGCTATAACATTGATAAAGTTAAAGAGCGTCTAGGTGATAATGCACCAGTTGATAGCTGGGATTTAGTGTTTAAACCAGAGAATATGGAAAAACTAAAAGATTGTGGTGTGGCATTTTTAGATGCACCTACCGAAATTTTTGCTAGTGCTCTTCAATATTTAGGTAAAAATCCAAATAGTACAGATGCCAAGGATTATACTGGTGCTGCCTATGAGCTGTTAGAAAAAGTTCGTCCAAATATTCGTTACTTCCACTCTTCACAATATATTACCGATCTAGCTAATGGCGATATTTGTGTGATTTTGGGTTGGTCTGGCGATATTTTACAATCACGAGATAGAGCTAACGAAGCAAATAACGGTGTGCATGTTGGTTATCAAATACCAAAAGAAGGTGCTTTAGTCTTTTTTGATACCTTTGCTATTCCAAAAGATTCAGCAAACCCAGATGAAGCTCATGAGTTTTTAAATTTTGTTATGAAACCAGAAATTGCAGCACAAGTTACTAACGATGTTAACTTTGCTAGCGCTAATCAGGTTGCTAATGAAAATTTTGTAAAACCAGAAGTGAAAAATGATCCAGCAGTTTATCCAAAACCAGAAGTGATGGAAAAACTATTCACTTTAAAAGTTAAAGATCCAAAACTTGAGCGTATAATTACCCGCACGTGGACTAAGCTCAAAACTGGTAAATAATCGATATTTTGTATATCGAATCTTAACTAATAATCCAAGACGGAGAGGCTGTGAGTCTTTCCGTCTCGTTTTTTTTGGCTTGTTGTTATGAGGAAAAAAGAGTGAACGATAAAACAACAAATCAGGTACAGCCTAAAAAAAAGATGATAACTCCTTTATTGGAGATCAAAAATTTAACAAAAGTTTTTAATGATGATTATTATGCCGTTGATGATGTAAATTTGACTATATATAAAGGTGAAATTTTTGCATTATTAGGAGCATCTGGAAGCGGTAAATCAACACTATTGCGTATGCTAGCTGGTTTTGAGCAACCGACTTCGGGGCAAATCATTTTAGATGGAAAAGATTTATCACAGGTTCCGCCTTATAATCGTCCTATTAATATGATGTTCCAATCGTATGCTTTATTTCCTCACATGACGGTTGAACAAAATATAGCCTTTGGCTTAAAGCAAGATAAATTAAGCAATAGCGAAATTAAACATCGAGTTGAAGAGATGTTAGCGCTTGTACATATGGAGCAATTTGGCAAACGTAAACCACACCAATTATCAGGTGGTCAGCGCCAACGCGTGGCTTTAGCAAGAAGCTTAGCCAAACGACCAAAATTATTGTTACTTGATGAGCCAATGGGTGCACTTGATAAACAACTTCGTGATCGAATGCAACTTGAAGTGGTGAGCATTTTAGAACAAGTGGGGGCAACTTGCGTTATGGTTACCCATGATCAAGAAGAAGCTATGACTATGGCTGGTCGTATTGCCATTATGAATAAAGGTCAATTTGTGCAAATTGGTGAGCCAGAAGAAATTTATGAACATCCAAATAGCCGTTATAGTGCTGAGTTTATCGGTTCGGTTAATATCTTTGATGGTATCTTGCAAGATACGTTAGAAGATGGTTTGATTTTGAGTTGTCCTACTATTAAACATCCATTTAAAGTAGATTATGATTCTCCAGCTGTGGAAGGTGTGCCGATTAAAGTTGCTCTGCGCCCAGAAAAAATCCAATTATGTGAGCAATTACCTGAAGATGGTTATAACTGCGCTACAGGTGAAGTTGTTGAAATCGCTTATCTTGGGGATTTATCGATTTATCATGTCAAATTGCCAAGTGGGCAAGTTATTATTGCACAATTGCAAAATGAGCATCGTTATCGTAAAGGAATGCCAACTTGGGGTGATATAGTTAACTTAAGTTGGGAAGTTGACAGTTGTGTTGTGCTTACTGAATAAACAAAAGAGGATATCATAATGCGATCCATTGTATTGGGATTGTTGTTAAATGCATTTGTGTTGCTCAATGTTTATTGGCGTTTTGTAACAACAGGTGCATTTGACAATTTATTTTTAGATGCGCTATTTACCGCAATGACATTGAGCTTTTTATTGTCATGCTTTGGTTGTTTTTTAGCGCATTATAGGTCGTCTAAATTTGCTTATCGGCTTATTATTGCTGGCAGTATTTTATTTATTCCAGCAGGGTTAGTTGTAATTTTTTATACATATAAAAAATTGCGTCAACAACGAGATGATTCGGATTTAATGACTCTTTATGGACGGTTAACCGTAATTGTGATCCCTTATTTATGGATGCTATTACTGTTTTTGCTACCATTTTTAATCGTATTTAGGATCAGTTTTTCTGAAATTGCTTTAGCTGTACCACCTTATACTGATTTGTTAAGTTATGACGATGGTTTGCTTAATATTACGTTAAATTTTGGCAATTATTTAAATCTAATTAGCGATACGATTTATATTGATTCGTATTTGCAATCACTTAAGATTGCTGCGATTTCAACCGTGCTTTGTATTTTAATTGGTTATCCATTGGCTTGGGCTATTTCTCAATGCAAACAGTCAACCCGTAATATTTTATTGTTGTTAATCATTTTACCTTCATGGACATCGTTTTTAATTCGTGTTTATGCGTGGATTGGCATTTTGAATCCTAATGGTTTATTAAATCATTTTTTAATGTGGTTAGGGGTTATTGATCAGCCTTTGATTATTATGAAAACCTACTTTGCTGTATATATTGGTATTGTCTATTCTTATTTACCATTTGTGGTATTGCCAATTTATACGTCGTTAAGTAAGGTCGATTCAACGTTAATCGAAGCAGCATTAGACTTAGGTTGTAAACCGATAAAAACATTTTTTAAGATCATTGTACCTTTAACCAAAAATGGGGTGATTGCTGGAGGGATGTTGGTGTTTATTCCTGCTGTAGGTGAGTATGTGATCCCTGAATTATTAGGCCCTTCAGAAGGGATTATGATTGGTACACAGCTTTGGACTGAGTTCTTTAATAATCATGACTGGCCAGCTGCCTCGGCTGTAGCTAGTGTGATGTTGATGATATTGATTGTGCCTATTTATTATTTCAATAAATTCCAAAATCGACAAATGGGAGGTAAATAGATGAACAATTTGCCCGTTATTATGCGATCGGCTTTGATTGTTTTTATCTCGTCATTGCTTGGTGCGATTTTATTGAGTATTTTAATTTCATCATCGGGATTATCGCTTTTGGGTGAATGGAGCTTTTACTATAGCTGTTTTGTTTTTAGTTTCATTATTACCGTTTTAGTTACCATTGCATTGCTATTCCGGTGTTTGAAAGGACTTATCTTTTTGGTGGTATTTTCGTTTTTATATATCCCAATGGTTATTTTGATTGTTTATTCGTTTAATAGCTCGCGTTTGGTGACAGTTTGGGCGGATTTTTCGGTCAAATGGTATTTTGAGTTAATTAATAACGAAACATTACTTAAAGCTGTTGGGCTAAGTTTGTCTATTGCTGCAGGTGCTGCAACTTTTGCTGTTGTGCTTGGTACATTAGCGGCTTATGCTATCATTCGTTTTAGAGGATTCCGAGGCTCTAATTTATTTTCGTTTATGACTACAGCACCGCTGGTTATGCCAGATGTTATTACTGGTTTGGCTTTGCTGTTGTTATTTGTGGGAATGGGACAGGTACTTGGTTGGCCAAAAGACCGTGGCGCTATAACTATTTGGATGGCTCATGCTACATTTTGTACAGCTTATGTGACTGTGGTAATTAGTGCTAGGTTGCGTGAATTAGATAAGTCAATTGAAGAAGCTGCATTAGATCTTGGTGCAAATCCTTTAAAGGTATTTTTTATTATTACACTACCAATGATCGCACCAGCGTTAGTGTCAGGTTGGCTTTTAGCATTTACATTGTCACTTGATGATGTGGTTATTGCTAACTTTGTGACTGGACCAGGTGCTATGACGTTACCTAAATTGATATTTTCAAAAGTACGTTTAGGGGTTGATCCTCAGGTTAATGCTTTAGCAACAATTATATTGCTAATTGTTGGTATTATTGGCTTTATTTCGTGGCTATGGATGCGTAAAGCCGAACGGCGTCGCATAAGTGAAACTCGTAGGCATTAATTAAACTCTGCTCTTTCTATTATTGCCGCTGTTTGCGGCAATATTTCATTTTAAAACTCCGTGTCTTTTTTATCATTTTGTATTATAGTGTGATTCGTCAATTTTTTGGCAAAATTCTCAGGGCGGGGTGTAAGTCCCCACCGGTGGTATAGCCCACGAGCGCTTAATTTATTTTGTTAACTGTGGTAGTTGTTTTATTGCTCAGTTAGATTTTGATAGATTAAGGACAAGCAGATTTGGTGAAATTCCAAAGCCGACAGTAAAAGTCTGGATAAAAGAGAGTTGCTTATCTTTCCAATATTTGCTGAAAGGCAAAGTCATGCTGGTCAAGCACTGCCCTGATTCTGGTATTTTATTTATACTTAATTAATTAGATAGCAAATAGCCATTTGATTTTAATTAGATAAATAATGAAATAAATGAGTTAATAAAAATATAGGTATTTACCATGAATCAGTTTAATTTAAATGAATTTGGAACGCCCATTGAACGTGTTAAAAAAGCAATTGCTTCTATTAAAGCCGGTCAAGGTGTACTAGTTTTAGATGATGAAGATCGCGAAAATGAAGGTGATATTATTTGGGCTGCCGAGTCTATTACCAGTGAACAAATGGCTCTAACTATTCGTTACGGCAGTGGTATTGTTTGTTTATGTTTGCCTAAAAAACGCTGTGATGAGTTAAATTTGCCTATGATGGTAGAAAATAATACTAGTAAAAATAATACAGCGTTTACCATCTCAATTGAAGCGGCTAATGGAGTTACAACAGGTGTATCAGCCGCTGATCGCGTTACGACTATTAAGGCTGCTGTGAATGATAACGCCAAACCAAGTGATCTTAATCATCCAGGGCATGTGTTTCCTTTAGTTGCTAAAGAAGGTGGTGTATTAATTCGCCGAGGTCATACTGAAGCATCTATTGATTTAGTGACATTAGCGGGTTTAAAGCCTGCCGCAGTATTGTGTGAGTTAACCAACGACGATGGCACTATGGCAAGAGCGCCAGAGGTTGTTAAATTTGCTAATCAGTATCATATGCCAGTTGTGACGATCGAAGATATTGTTGAATATCGTAACTATTTGGCATTGAAGTGAAAATCCTAACTTAAAAATGTTAAGTGCTTATCAACAGTATTATACAAGTTAGGGAAAGATCCTTTGTTTGTGATTTAAATCATCTTCCGCCGAAGTAAGGTATCGGCGGAATAGGGTGGAAATTAGCCAAGTACTTTTAATGCACAAGCTTTGGTTATTTTGACTCCATTTTCTAATGCTAAAGTGTCAAACTTCATTTCAGGATGATGTAATCCTGGTGTTAGATCAGCTCCTAATCCCCAAAAACCAGCTTTGACATTACGTTCACAAGGATAATTGAAAAAGTCTTCTCCACCTGGGGTGAAAATAGGCTCTTTTAGCCCCTCTTTGCCAAGTACATCGACAATGGCTTCGGCAATAATTTTTGTGACATCATTATCAATTTCCGCGGCTGGAATTTCTTTAGTGACATTGATATCCACTTTCGCACCGATAGATTCAACACTGAATTTTATCGCATTTAACGTTTTGGCTTTTAGTTCATCCATGGCTGGGTTAGTTGGCGCTCTTAGATCCCAGCATACATATGCTTCGGATGGAATAGCATTGGTGACTCCAGCATCGCAAATGCAACGTGTGGCTTTAACACTATAGTTTAAGTTAGGTGCAAGGTGAATGGTGTTAACTGCTTGAATGGCCAGTGTTGCTGCATCAAGGGCATTAACGCCTAAATGAGGTCGAGCACCATGTGCTGGGATACCATGAATATTTACTTCAACTGTAGTGGATGCTGAATAGTACATTGCCGCTGCAGCAAAGCCTTTTGGACATTCATCTTTTGGACGTAAATGTAAACCGATAATCATATCAACATCATCAATAGCTCCTCCTTCAATCATAGCTAAAGCACCTGTTCCAAGTTCTTCTGCAGGTTGGAAGATGAGTTTCAATCGACCTTTTTTGATGTTACCTTCTTTTATTAACTCTTGTGCCGAGCTTAATAATATTGATGAATGGCCATCATGACCGCAGGTATGTCTTGCGCAAGGTTCGCCGTTAATAATATGTCCTAGAGCATCCATATCTGCCCGTAAAGCGAGTACAGGGCCAGTTTTGCCGCTATCGTATTGCGCAACAATTCCTGTTGTGTTATTGATGTTGCGAGTTACTTTATAGCCTGCTTGTTCAAGTTGCTGTGCGATATATGCCGATGTTTTGTGTTCTTCAAATCCCAACTCTGGAATTTGGTGTAAATACTGATAATGTTCTAATACGTTAGACATGTTTATCTCCTTTATTAAACAAAAAATCGCATAATAATCATTGAAACTAATGCATTAAAAATACTGGTTAACATGAGTAATGGCCAGTATTTTTTGGGTACATCGGCAACGCCTAATAATCGTCCCATATACTGTAATTGTGAGCCCATTAAGAAAATAGCTGGGGCTAATATGGTTATTGCTGTTGGATTGATTGTTCCTGCGGTAAATAAGTTAACTGCAACGCCTGTACCTGCTGATGCTGATAACCATGCAGTTAGTAATACGGTAATTGCTTCGCCAGGTAGGCCAAAAATCTCCATTACTGGAGCACAATAAGTTCCTATTAATTGCATTATACCTAAACGTTTTAGTATTTCGGTGATTACAAATGCCATTAAAATATTGGGCATTAAATTATTAATAGCAATGTTGAATCCTTTGCGAGCACCGATTACAAAAATATCTAAAGGGTTATTAGTTTGTTTTTGCGAATTACTCATTGATAAAATCCTTTTTATAAATTGTATTTAATACTAAGCGAACCATTACTGAGCCTACAAATTTAAGCACTAACATGATGACAAGAGGAATAAAAATAGCTACAGTCATTGGGGCAAATAATGCCGAACCAATCGAGAAGTAGTTATTAATTAAACCCGCACCAGAATATTGCCAAGCACTAATAATGATAAGGTCTTTTTTAGTAATTTGCTTTTCGTCATATAACTCTTTAGTTAATACAGCACCAGCATCAGTGCTTTGTAGGTCGGTAATTAATGCAAGTCCAGTTTTACCTGGTACACCTAAAATTGGTTTTAATAATGGTGTTAATAATTTATGTGCAGCACGAATGGTGCCGTAATGGGTAAATATTTCTAACACGCCTAGCGCTAACATAACCGTAGGTATAAGTGATAAGGCGAAAATAAAACCAGCTCTTGCACTGTTACCTCCTTCACCCACAAAAGTATTTTTTTCAGGATGTAGCATAGTGCCAAATTTGCCGCTTAAGCTGGTAAAATCAAACGCTCCTAGCCATTCTTTACCTTCTACATTAAAAAATAAGCCTGAAAAAAATAAAATGGCTACTATTAGTGATATATAGGCTTTTATACCAACTTTAAATTCATTATCTGTCTTTTTTGACATGCTGCCTTCCTTTTTCCGAATGTTTAAAAAATATTAAGTATTATTACAATTAACAATATTTAATAAGTATAAAATGTTTATTATACAATTTAGTTAAAAAATGCCTCAAAAGTGGTTTTTAGCATTCTATAACTATTTTAGGTTAAATTGAAAAAGATATAACATTTTTTATTTTTTTCTAATAAATTACAAATCTTTATTATATCTTGCATAATTAAGTATTATATAGAGGTGAATTGGTTAGCTTGTATAAGCTCTCTAACATTGAATTGTGTAATTTTGCCCTTGCCATTTATATATCTTCATTATAGAATTACTTACTTACTTATTTGAAAAATAATAATAAAAATTGTGATGATGTTTCGTGAACGTTAGGCGTTTTGGTTTAATGGATAGGACCATATAACAATTGATATCTTTTGGCGGCAAATTCTATTTGCGAACCATCTTTTGTTTTGTCGTTGCTTTTAGCAATAGGGCATAATCAAGCATTATACTTAAACACATTGCAGCAGAAAATTGATTACGACATAAAATAAAGTAGCATAAACGAGGTAGCTATATGTTTAGCATGAATAAAGAGTGGGCATTTGTGGTACTAACCTGCTTTTTTGAAATATGTTGGATTTTAGGATTTAGCATCGCAACCGAGCTTTGGCAATGGGTTATTATTGTATCGCTCATTATTATTGATTTTACTTTTTTAACCAATGCTTGCAAGACAATACCTACAGGTACGGTTTATGCCATATTTTCAGGTGTTGGTGCTGTCGGTGCAACGCTAATTGATATCTTACTTTTTAATAAAGAGATTAAGCTAATTCAACTTTTTTTTGTGGCGATAATTATTATTGGTGTTGTACAACTAAAACGTGCCGACAGTTAATATTTTAATAAGGATAATTTAATCATGGGATGGCTGTTAATATTAATTGCATCAGTTTTTGAAGTAATTGGTGCTATAGGCCTTAAATTATATGCTGAGCAAAAAGGTCTATTTAGATTGGTTTTATATTGGGGAGGTTTTTTTGTCTCTTTTGTGCTTTTCTATTTTTCGCTCCATTATCTTGAATTGAGTGTTGTGTATCCTGTTTGGGTTGGTCTTGGGACTTCGGGTGCGGTGTTAGCCAATATGCTGTTATTTAATGAGCCTAAGAATTTTCCTCGTATATTTGGTCTCACCATTATTATCGTTGGTGTTGTAGGATTACATGCCACTCTATAATTAATTGCGTTTATATATATAAAAAAACCGGAGATTAACTCCGGTAACGCAAAGCGTAAAATAAGATATGGATGAATAAAAAATTGTACTGAATTAAATTTCGTCAGCATGCTGTTTTAAGAAACTTGCAACGCCATTTGGATTTGCTTGCATGCCTTTTTTACCTTTTGTCCATTGAGCAGGGCAAACTTCGCCATGTTCTTCATGGAATTGGAAAGCATCAACAATACGAATCATTTCGTCAATGTTACGTCCAATTGGTAAATCGTTAATTGTTTCATGGCGTACAATTCCTGATTTGTCAATAAAGAACGAAGCTCGCAGTGCAACTCCAGCTTCAGGATGTTCAATACCATAAGATTGCATAATTGAGTGTTTGATATCTGCAACAATTGGGAATTTAACTTCACCAATACCACCTTTATCTTGTGGAGTATTGCGCCATGCATTATGTACATATTCAGAGTCCATTGAAACACCAATTACTTCAACACCACGTTTTTTGAATTCTTCTAGACGGTGATCAAATGCAATGATTTCAGATGGGCAAACAAATGTGAAGTCCATTGGCCAAAAGAACACAACGGCATATTTACCTTTGATATGTTGTAATAAATTGAAATTATTAACAATTTCACCAGTACCTAAAACTGCTGCTGATGTAAAATCTGGTGCTTTGCGAGTGACTAGTGTCATAGTATTTCTCCTTTATAATTAACTGCAACTCATGTAGCGTAGCATTATAGCAATTAAAATCTATTGTCAAAGTTGTTATAAACGATTGGTATCATAAGTTTAAGCTATTAAGTTGTGATTATTATTCGGTATTAGTTATTGATTTTCGGTTTGCCTTTATTTTTTGTGTCTCGATAGCGTTGTTTTATCTTTTTCTTTTTTACTTGTTCTTGCTTTTTGTTCGCACTTTTTTGTTTTGCTTTTTGTGAATGTTTTTTCTTAGTTACTGGTTTTGGTGCTTTAGTTTTAGGGCGTAATTCATCAATCGTTCTTAATTTGATTGGTTCTTTAATATAGCGCTCAATTTTTTGCAGTAATTCATTATCATGCGCTTCGACTAGCATAATAGCTGTGCCTTTTTTTCCTGCTCGAGCGGTGCGTCCAATTCTGTGTAAATATACATCGGCAGTTTTGGGTGCATCAAAATTAATAACATGAGTAATATTGTCAATATCAATACCTCGTGCAGCAACATCGGTTGCTACAAGTACATTGACAGTATTATTGCTGATCCTTTTTATTGCTTCGTTGCGTTTTGCTTGTACCATTTCACCTTCTAAATAGCAGCTATGGATACCAGCTTGGTGTAGTAAGCTAACTAATTCATGCACACGTTCGCGTTTACGAACAAATACAATCGTTTTTTTTAATTGTTCTTGTTTTAATAAGTGAATAAGAAGTGCCACTTTATGAGTTAAATCATCGGCACGATAATAAAATTGCAGGATTTTTTTACGCTCTTTACGTGAAGGCTCGGCATTGATTTCGATTGGATCAGTCAAAATGCGGCTAGCAAAGTTATGCAGTCCTTCACCTTCCAGGGTGGCAGAAAATAATAAAGTTTGTTTACGCCAACGGGTTTCGGCAGATATCATTTCGACATCTTGTGAAAAACCCATGTCTAACATCCGATCAGCTTCGTCTAAAATAAGTATTTCAACCGCTCGGCAATCAAAGTTCTCTTCTTTTATATACTGTAATAATCGGCCTGTTGTAGCAATAACAATATCTTGGTTTTTACTAAACACTTCAGCGTGATTCATATAAGCAACACCGCCAGTTATAGTTGCAATGCTTAAATTTGTTGATTCGGTTAATAATCTGGCTTGTTCAGCAATTTGCATGGCTAGTTCACGCGTTGGCGTTAAAATCAAAATTCGTGGTGGACCTGGTTTACGGCGTGGAAAATCGAGTAGATGTTGTACGGCCGGAATTAAAAAAGCTAGCGTTTTACCTGTGCCTGTTGGTGCAGAACCTAAAATATCTTTGCCATCTAAAGCAACAGGGATTGTTTGTGTTTGGATTACGGTTGGAGTATTTATATTTTGTGTTTGGAGATTGTGAATTAAAATATCATCTAATTCTAAACCAGAAAAAGTGTGTGTAGTCATAGTGTTCTTTTCATCTAAAATTATAAGGCACATTATAACGTTAATCGTTGTAACTACAATCAATAAAAATGTGATGGAATATTATTTTATTTTTATGGTGCGATTAATTGTAAGGTAGTTATTGCAGTGTAAAATATAGTTTTATGTCTAAAATTAGATGTTTTATTTAAGCAAAACTTATCATTGTTAGCTGTTTGTGATAAGATACGCATCCGTTTGCGATAACATGCATAATGATTATTTATGCTACCGAGGCTAAATTGGTTTAAATAATTAATGTTTAATTATTTTGTGGCTTAACACGGATTGGCTCAAATTTCCATATTAAATAATACTTCTTTAATAACTATCAGATAATGAATATGACTGAATGTTTCTCGAATGATAATTATAATCAACAGTTGAAAAAAAAAGTAGATAATTTAAAAGCATTATTATCAGATTTTTCACTGCCCGAATTATCGGTATATTGTTCACCTATTAGTCATTATCGTATGCGTGCTGAGTTTAGGATCTGGCATGATGGTGAAGATCTTTATCATATTATGTATGATAAAAAAACAAAAAAACGAATACGGGTTGATGAATTTCCTATTGCAACAAAACTAATTAATCAAGCAATGCAAACCATTTTACCTTTGTTACAACATAATTTGTTACTTCGCCATATGCTGTTTCAAATTGATTATTTTTCGACTTTAAGTGGTCAGCTATTAATTACGCTTTTATATCATAAAAAGTTAAGTGATGGATGGATTATAGAAGCAAAAAAATTAAAAACTCAATTAGCTGAACATGGAGTAGTTGCTAATATTGTAGGGCGAGCAAGTAATCAAAAAATAGCCATTGATGTGGATTATGTTGATGAAGTGTTGCCAGTAATGGATAAAACGTTTATTTATCGACAAATTGAAAATAGTTTTACTCAACCAAATGTTGCCGTAAATATTAAAATGCTACAGTGGGCCATATCGGTTACCAAAAATTCAACTGGTGATTTACTCGAATTTTATTGTGGTAATGGTAACTTTTCAATTGCTCTAGCACAAAACTTTCGCAAAGTATTGGCTACTGAAATAGCTAAAGCGTCTGTTTATTCAGCTCAGCATAATATTTTAGTTAATCAAATTGATAATCTTGATATTGTACGGTTGTCAGCCGAAGAATTTACTAGTGCAATTAAAAAAGAACGAGAGTTTAATCGTTTAAAAGGAATCAATTTGGATGAATATCAATGTGATACGGTACTTGTTGATCCACCACGTGGGGGAGTGGATTTAAATACCATTAATATATTAAAAACCTATAAAAAAATTATTTATATTTCGTGTAATCCTAATACATTGCGTGACAATTTACAGTTATTGACTAAAACACATTCAATTCAACATTTTGCTATGTTTGATCAATTTCCTTATACAGATCATGTCGAGACGGGTATTGTGTTGTATAAAAAGTAAAAGGAAGTAATATTCAATGTAGAGTATTTTTGTTAAAATATACTCAATTCGTACCTAACTAATTGTTGTTTCGGGTGTATGTAAACTTGCATCGATCTATAACAAAAAAAAACCCTAGATAAACTAGGGCTGCATTAAATTGCAAGGAATGGATGAAAGGAAATAAAACAATGAAACAATAATGTCTAGCCTCATGAATCATTGTGTAGCTACTATAACAAAGATAAACCAACTAATTAATGACATTATGATTACAAAATAGTCATTAAACCATCATGATTGGTTTGGTGTTTATCATTTATTCTATAGCTGTGTTATGCAATTACGACAACCAGACAAATAACAAAGGAAATATTCAAGTATGAAATTGTTAGTAGTTGAAGATGAGCAAAAAACAGGTGAGTATCTTCGTCAAGGTTTAGTTGAATCTGGGTTTGTTGTTGATTTAACAAATAATGGTCTTGATGGTTATCATAGAGCCATGACAGAAGATTATGATCTAATTATTTTAGATGTGATGTTGCCCGATATAGTTGGTTGGAAAATTGTTCAGTCACTGCGTGAAGCAGGCAAAGAGACACCTATCATGTTACTTACCGCTATGGGAAGTGTGGATGATAAAGTTAAAGGCCTAAACTTAGGTGCTGATGATTATCTAGTAAAACCTTTTTCGTTTGCTGAGTTATTAGCTCGTTTGAAATCTATGCTCCGACGTAATGTCCCTCAAGTCAATAATTCCCAATTGAGTATTGCAGATCTGGTCATGGATCTTCCTAAACGTATGGTAACACGTGGAGATAAACGCATTGATTTAACCAATAAAGAATTTTTGTTATTAGAATATTTTTTACGTTATCCGGGGGAAGTATTACCACGATCATTAATTGCATCTCAAGTTTGGGATATGAATTTTGATAGTGATACTAATGTGATTGATGTTGCAATTCGGAGATTGCGTAATAAAATTGATGCTGATTTCGAGCCAAAATTGATTCATACAGTCCGTGGAATGGGGTATAAGTTAGATGTCTTGGATGAAACAGAATAAGTTAATATCATTTCGCTTGCCTCTTATTGTTTGTTTATTAACCTGCGGTTTACTTTATTGTTTTAGTTTTTTTATTGAACGTTCTTTTGAAAAAATTTCAATCCAACAAAATGTGTCTGAACTTAATTCGGTTATTGATTCTATAGAACGTGAATTAGTTTATTATTCTCCAGATGAGAATCGTGACGAATTTATTCAAAATTTATTATTAATTTTGACAGGACATCATCGCCTATTTGTTTATGTTATTGATGAGAAAGGTAAAATTGTTTATCGAACACGTGGTCCTAATCTAACCGTTGCTAAAAATCATATTGATTTTGATACCATTATTGCAAATCACAGTACCGCTATTTGGAATCAAGATAAAGCATCATATCGAATTGCCGCTTCACGAGTTTCGATTGAAAATGGTAGACAATATACCACTATAGTTGCTGTTGGTCGTGATTTACATCTCGAATTCATTCGGCGATTACACGATGGTTTAGGCTTGCTTATTGCTATTGCTTGTATTTTGGCCTTAATTGGTTCTTTTGTCAGTGTCTATTTTACCCAAAAACCAATTAATCGGTTGATTAAAAAGATCGAAAAAGTTAATTTTAAAAGTCTAAATTACCGTATTCCTGCTTCTTTAGTACCAATTAAATATGTTAGTTTAGTGAAAGCATTCAATGAGATGCTTAATCGGATAGAGGATGTGTTTCAGCGGCAACGTAATTTTACAGCAGATATCGCTCATGAGATGCGAACACCTATTACCAATTTAACAACTCAAACGCAAATAGTACTGAGTAATGCCAGAACAACTAATGAATATCGCGAGATATTATATTCAAATTTAGAAGAATACGAAAAAATGTCACAGATGATTTCTGATATGTTATTTTTAGCACAAGCAGATAATCGTCAATTGGTGCCTAATTTAATCGATATTGATTTACATAGCTTGATCACAATGATGTGTGAATATTTTGAGCCACTTACCGACGAGAAGAATATTGCCTTTAATCTTGAAGGAAATTGTTCCCATATTCAAGGTGATAAGATGATGTTAAGAAGGGCAATCAGTAATATTTTATCCAATGCAATTCGTTATACACCTGAAAATCAGACTATCACTATAATTTTAAGTCAAGTAAGTGAAAAGCGAGTTCGAATCATCATTTCGAATCCAGGCAAGAAAGTTGATAGTAAACATTTGCCACACCTTTTTGATCGGTTTTATCGAGTTGACGAATCACGTCATCGTAATGATAATTCAGGTACAGGAATAGGGCTTGCTATCGTCAAATCCATTATTGAAGCACATAAAGGTTCAATTTACGCTGAGTCTGATGAGCAATCAACCCGTTTTATTATTAATTTACCAACCACTATTTAACATCAAAGTCGCTGATCAGTAAATTAGCCGCTGCATAAGCGGCTTTATCTTTTAGTTCTTGTGGGACATTTTCGTTACGAACAACTTCGTCTAACACTTGCATAACAGCGCCTAAGGCATCATCAATATAACCGAGATCATTACTGCCAATTTGTGCGTATTTTTCATAAATAAGATCGCTATATTTATTCATTAAATTCATTTCTTTTTATTCCACTTATAAAAAGCTAACTAATTGTTTATAAACTTGTTCAGCTTGAATGGTTTGCATGCATTTTTCATCTGAGATAATACTAAATTGATTTTTTCCATAGCCACCAATCAATTTTGGATCGGTTTTGCCAAATAAAGTAATATTTGGACGATCCAATGCAGCAGTTAGATGACTTAAACCTGTATCTACCGAAACAACGGCTTTTGCTCCCGCAATAACGGTTGCTATATCGGAAAGTGAAAGCTTGGAAAGTACCTCTACGTGTTGGAATCCTTGTGCTAGACGAATTGCTCGTGCTTGCTCATGTGGTGCTCCCCAAGGTAATTTTATTTTTAACCCAGTAGGCTCAACTAATTTAATTAATTTCCGCCAGGCATCTTCGCTCCAGTGCTTTTCATCTCGTGTTGTTGCGTGTAAAAAAATTAGATATTGCTGATTATCGTTAGGTAATGAAGATAAAAAGTGACGCGCAATAGCATAATCACCCATTGAATCAGGTAATGTATATTGTAGGCTTTTTGCAAACAGCAATCTAATGCGCTCAATAGCATGCATTTGTTTAGGTACATTGTGTTTTACATCATAAAACCAACTAGCAATTGGTTCTTTGATACTTTTGCGATCCAAACCGTGTTTAATGCCCCGTGCTTTACGAGTAATAATAAACGCACTTTTAATGAGTCCTTGTGCATCAATAATCACATCATAACGTTGTCGTCTTAAGGTATTAATAAAATCATGGCGCTCTTGACGAATTGCTTTAGTGAACCAATTTTTTCGCCATCGTCTTATTGCAACCGGTATCACTTGGTTTACAGCAAAGTGCCAACTAGGTATTTGGGCAAAATTTTCTTCTACTACCCAATCAAAGGATATATTTGGTAAATTGTTAGCCGCATCAGTTAATGCCGGTAAAGAATGAAGTACATCCCCCATGGATGATGTTTTAACCACTAATACTCTCATTATTCTTTACTCTTTTTACAGCGCATGATGAGTTTCATCAAAGTTTCGAAAACAATATCGGGTTTAATATCGATCAGACTTTGATGGTAACCTTGTTCTGCATCGCCTTTACGGACGCGGTGATAACCGGTAATTAAACGGATAACTTCGGCTTTATCTGATAGTGGAGGGGTAAAATCTGGACTACTTGGCCCATAAAGAGCAACCAGTGGTCTGTCTAAAGCTGCTGCAACATGCATTAGTCCAGAGTCATTAGTCACAATGGCTTTACAAGCAGCAATTAGGTTAACAGCTTGTTCTAATTGTGTTTGACCTGCTAGATTGATACATTTATCGCGATGTATCATTTTAGCAATAATTTTTTCTCCTACTTCACGATCATTTTGGGACCCAAAAATAATAATTTTAGCGTGCTGTTTAACTAGCATATCAGCAAGTGCCGCGTAATGATAATCGGGCCAGCGTTTTGCAGGGCCAAATTCAGCACCAGGACAAAAGCCAATTAATGGTTCATCTTGTGTTATAGTAAAAGTTGAAAGAGCTTGGGTTATTTCATCTTGTTCGACATTGAGTTTTGGCCATAGTAGTGGTTGTGGTAAATCGGAAGCCGAATGAATCTGTCTATTAGGATAAGCAAGAGCAATATAGCGTTCAATCATCAACGGAAATGCTTGCTTATCAAGTTTACGAAGATCGTTTAATAAACCATAACGCATCTCGCCTTTCCAACCTGTACGTTTAGGAATTTTGGCAAAAAATGGAATCAGTGCTGATTTGAATGAATTAGGTAATACAAAAGCATGATCATAATGGTTATCACGCAGTGATTTACCTATTTTATGACGTTTTTTTAACGCAAACTCACCATGGCCTAATGGCATTGCAATTGCTTGATTCACTTCTGGCATTTTATTTAATAGCGCTCGACACCAAGCCGGTGCTAAAACATCAATTTCGTTATTAGAATCAAGTTGTTTTAATGTACGATACAGGCTTTGCGACATCATCATATCGCCAACCCATGAAGGACCAATAATGAGTGTTTTCATTTAATCAATTCCATCTTATTGTTCATTGAGCCATTTCATATATTCAGCAGTTCCTTCTGCAACATTCTTAAATTCAATTGGGCATTTAGTTTTTCTAAATTTAGTCAGATCTGCTTGGGTATAGCTTTGATACCGTCCTTTTAGATGTTCAGGAAAGGGGATATAATCAATTTCATCTTTTTTATGGTAAGTAAGAACCGCATCAGCGACAGCCTGGAACGACTCTGCTCGACCCGTTCCACAGTTATAAATTCCTGATATTTTATTTTTCCAGAACCATAAATTGACCGCAACGACATCACCAACATAAATAAAGTCACGTTTAAAGTTTTCACTACCTGCAAAGAGTTTTGGTTTTTCACCTTTATTAATTTGTTCATTTAAGTGAAATGCGACACTTGCCATGCTACCTTTATGTGATTCACGTGGTCCATATACATTAAAATAACGGAATCCACAAATTGGCGAATTAGCTTGAGGTAGTAATTGTCTCACATATTGGTCAAATAAGAATTTAGAATATCCATATACGTTTAATGGTTTTTCGTAAGTGCGATCTTCAATAAAGTTATCACTGCGCCCACCATAAGTAGCGGCTGATGAAGCATATAAAAATGGAATATTGAAATCGAGACAGTAATGCAACAAGTCTTTAGAATAGTCATAGTTATTTTCCATCATAAACTTGCCATCCCATTCTGTGGTTGACGAACAGGCACCTTGATGAAAAACAACATCAATATTAAGATCGTCATGACTAATAATAGCTGCGATAAACTCATCTTTGTCCATATAATCGGCAATATCTAGATCAGCTAGATTAGAAAACTTGGTGCCGTCAGTTAGATCATCAACCACCAAAATATCTTTGTGCCCCAGGTCATTCAAACCTTTAACAATATTACTACCAATAAACCCTGCGCCGCCTGTTACAACAATCATGATCATTTTCCTTAATCAATAAAACTAATCTGCTTATAATAGCGATTTATGATAAATTTTTCGAGTGCTCATTTAAAAAAGCATGGGCAAGACGAGTTTTTTATGAATTCACTTTATTTTTTGCAGTAACTAAAATATATCTTGCTAAATTAAGATAAGGTTCAGTTTGGCAGTATTTTTGTTCCAGTTCTAATAGTTGTTCAAAATGAGTTTCTGCTTTGGATTTATTGATTAGATAGTCATGAAAAATACGAATCCCTGTTTTTTGCAAAATATCAAAATCAAGTTGTGTAAGCCAGTGATATACGTCTGTTGGAACTCTTGGATAATCGGGAGAAAGTGTCTTTTTCTTACGCTTAGCTAACCCTGATTTTGTGTAACCAAAATTGCCTAATGTGACCGTTTTAAACAAAAGCGCATGATAGTTATAAAACATTAACGATAAAAAACCATCAAATTTAAGGTGTTGTTTTAATGATTTTATTAATTCAATTGGTTCAGCAACCCACTCTAATACAGCATGACAAATGACTAAATCAAACTGTTTGTTTATTAAGTTATCAAGCTGCTGAATAGAGCAACAAAGACAATCTATATTTATCTTTTCGGATTGAGCTTTTTGTTTTGCCAGTTCTAGCATTTGTTCAGAGATATCGCAAAGCGTTACTTGATGCCCAAGTTTGGCTAGCCGACAGGCGATCTGACCTTGCCCTCCACCTGCATCTAGAATATTTAATGATTTATTGTGTGGATAGGTAGCTAAAACTTTTTCTAGTTCTTGCCATACTACCGCTTCGCGAATTTGACCTTTGGTTGTGCCATAAATATTTTGTGCAAATTTATTGCTGATATCATCAAAATTACGATCTTGTTTATTCATGACTTATTTTTGATTGTTTAGTTGTTCTGCTTCAGCATTTATTTGCTCTATTTTAGTTGCCATTTGGCTATAGCACTCTTCCATTAAGGCTCTAGCATCCTCTTTGCCTAGATTTTTGGTTTCGATAGGTTCTAACATTTCAACAATGATATGTCCATTATTTAGGCGGTTTAATTTAATATTATTGGTTTGCGATACACAGATTGGCACAATTGGTACTCCAGCAGCAATGGCAGCTTTAAATGCACCTGTTTTAAACGGTAATAATCCCCGTCCACGGCTACGAGTACCTTCAGGAAACATCCAAATAGATATGCCACGCTTTTTAATTTCATTAACAACTTGTCCGATTGTGTCGTGAGCTTTTGATTTATTATTACGGTCAATAAGAATGTTACCTGTAAGATAATAAAGTTGCCCAAAAAAAGGAATCCAAGCCAGACTTTTTTTACCTACTGTTACCGTTTTAGGTTGCACAACATCACCAGCTACAACTATATCATAGTTATCTTGATGATTCGCAATATAGATACAGCTACCTATTATATTGATATTAGGAGGCGTACGAGTATCAACTTTTACTCCCAATATAGGTTTGAATAGAAAGCTAAATAAATGAGCAAATCTTGCTACATTTTTGGGATTTCTTGGGTTAAATAGGCAAAAAATGACGCCTAAAACACAAACGATAATACCAATTATAACACCACTAATTAAGCGAAAAAGAAATAGCATAATTTACCTCATAAGTTAATTTACGTATTATATACTTAATCTAAGCTAATATACAGTTCGTTAACGGCTTCTTCTAAAGGGTGATTATGTATAAACCAACTATAACTTGGGACGAAAATCAAACTCCTGTCTCTACCTATTTCGATGATGTTTATTTTAATACTGAAGGCGCAATTGAGGAAACCAGATATGTATTTGTTGAAGGTAATGATTTACGTCAGCGTTTTTTGAATCACAAGCAAGATACATTTATAGTTGGCGAATCAGGCTTTGGTTCAGGGCTAAATTTTTTGATTTTATGGGAAACATTTTTACATTTTAGAAGTCAATACCCGAATCATAGACTTAAACATCTTGCATTTTTTAGTGTTGAAAAGTACCCGTTATCGTTAAATGAATTAATAAAGATTCATAATAGTGTGCTTTTTAAAAATAAAACATTACTTTCATTATCAAAACGACTTCAGGCTTTTTTAATTGATTCTACTTTCCAGTTTGACGATGTTAGTTTAAAGATATGTAATGATGATATTAGCAATTTTTCAGATTTTTTAACAAAGCAAAATGTTTTGATTGATGCTTGGTTTTTTGATGGGTTTTCACCAGCTAAGAATCCAGATATGTGGTCAGAACGTTTATTTAAAAATTGTTTTAGCCTGACAGCATCTGGTGGTAGTTTTGCTACTTTTACTGCAGCAGGATTTGTTCGTCGTCATTTAATTAATGCAGGATTTATCGTTCAAAAACGAAAAGGCTTTGGTTCAAAACGTGAAATGTTAGTTGGCTATAAGTGAGTATGTATATTTGTTACAGTCTTTTTGCAAATTAGATAAACAACATGAGTAATTTCCACTATTAAGTAATTTTCTAGAAATGATAAGGTAATTCATATAAAATATTAAACAATAATAATTTATTATTTATACTATATTTATGAAAATAAAAGTAAGTTAAATAGGAGAATAGATGAAAGCCTTAAAAAACGTTTTACTTATATTAACCACCGCTATGGTTTTAACTGGTTGTGAAGAAAAAAACGAAGAATATTATTTAAACAATATAGACTCAGCAAATAAAAAAGTAGAGCAATGTAATCAGGATCTAAAAAAGGCATTTATGGCAAGTGATAAAGGCGGTATCGAAAAGGTAGAAAAAGATCCTGAATGTCGTGCTGCAATGTCTGCAATTAAAAAAGACAAAAAGATAAAATATGAATTAGAAAACAAACGGAAAGAAGACGAAAGAAAACAAGCAGTAGATTCTGAAATGAGTGCTATTAAAAAACAAATTTATGGTATGTCGTGGGGCGAATCAGTTAACGAATATTTAAAGGTAGATGAATGTAAAAGTAGTTTTTCATTTAATAAAAGCCCGAAATGTGAAGCTTGGGAAACGATTTATAAAGAAAAAGTAGATGAAGGTAAAAAAGAGTTAAAACAACTATCTTTTAATGAAATTAAAGCAAAAATGCAGTCTTTATGTAAATTAGACAAAAGAACTGGTTCTAATTGTAGTGTTGCCGCAAAAGCGTTAGAGGAAAAGGCGACTGATGAATTAGCTAATGCTGATATTCAAACCATTGAATCAAAAAAATCACTATACTGTGCAGATGATCTAGTTTTTTTACCAGTTTGTAGTATTAGTTGGGAAAAAGCATGGAAAAGAGAAAATGATAAGTACATTAAATTCTATACAGAAAATAATGCGGAATTTATTACTACATATAACTCATGCATAGATAAATTAGAAGCAGTTAAATCTCAAAAATTAGACTGGAACAAAGAAAGTAAATTACAAAAAGCAATAAAAGAAGGATACCCTTGTAGTCAGGTAAAGGATGCTTACACGAAAAGGGGAATGGGATATTCTTGGTTTGATAAAAAAATTGAAGAATAACCTAATAGTAGCTCCATGTCAGACAGGAACAAATTATGTAATATCAAACAAAAACGAATGTTGATAGCACTTTTTTACCGTTGAAATGGCTAACCTTATATGCAGCTTAGTTAAAGCGTCAGTTAGCACGTTTTAGGCTAGGATGGTGTTAGCCTTTTACCCTATTGAGATTCTGCATAAGATAATGGGCATAGAGTCCTTTGGGGTAATGTTAAAAATCGAATTGATAAATCAGATCCAATGTTTGAGCTAAACTTGATGTTGCATCTAAATAGAGACTAGGCATTAGGCGATAACGTAAAGTAAAAGTGGCCAATGAATCAAATATACCTACACCATATTTAAGTTGTAAATTAGGTAATATGTAGCCACTAACCACAACTTTAGAGTTATTACCGGCACCTTGCGTATCAAGTGTTAGATTTTTAATACCAAATACATTACCAATATCGCCAATATATTTACCTGTTTTCGCTGTGCCAATACCAACCAGCAAAGCTGTCATCATATCGCTATCGCTTTGTTCTGTACTATCGAGTCCTTGTCCTCGGATTAAGTAGGAGAGTGCTTCTTGCTGTGACATGGCGGGATCTGAAAATACTTCAATTTTTGGCGATTCAGAAGATCCTGTAACACGGATTCCAGCCATAATATTACTATTTTCCATTGCTTCTGGATTACGAATTGCTTCTATATCGAGTGTAGCTTGATCAGCCGATCCTGAAAAAGTAATGATGCCTTTATGAATAATTAAATCTTGCCCATAAGCATGGAATCGACCTGTTGGAATCAAAACTTCACCATGCAAATCAAGTCCTTTATTGGTTTGTGCCGCAATTAAACTACCTTTAAGCGAAGCCTTTAGTCCAAAAGCATCGACAATAACGTTATCACCAATATCAATTTCAAGATGACTATTGATCTTAATGCCAAATTCCTGAGGCCTAATAGGTTTCCGATTTATATCGAGCATTACTTCATCTGGTGAGACATCAACACTTGATGCTGGTAGTGATTCAACTGTTATTTTTCCTTTTGGAATGCTAACTTTACCTAATAACGTTAATTCATCTTGTGTTACATTGATTTTAATATCTGGAACAATTGACATAACAATCATTGGTGGCACAGTAACTTCCATGGCAGCGCCATTAACAGCTAACGAGGCTTGCCATTTATCTATAGTATTCCAGCTGGCATTACCATTAATATTAACATTGCCAGCTTGAGTTGTTAAAACACCTTTTAATGTGGATGATTTACCATTGAAATTGAGGTCAAATTTAGCTGATTTAATATCAATTGGTAATTGGCTAGATTTGATTTCGCTATTTTGTAAGTTAATATTTCCTGTTAGCAATGGCTCATTTAATGAGCCAGAAAATTTAACGTTACCATTAATAGCCCCTTTAGCATAGTCTTTGCTATCTAATAATGGGTTAATAATTGCTAAAGCTAAGTGATCAATACTTAATTGACCACTTAATTTTTTTTGTTCAATTGGATCAGTAATAACAAGATTACCGTTTATTTTTCCTAATTTATTCAGACCAAATTTCCAATCCAATTTAGCCTGTTGTTCATTAAATTCAGCATCTATTTTGAAAAAATCAAAAGGCAATAGTAACGATTGGGAGGTAACCATTTGTTGAATATAAACATCATAACTTGTTAAATTTGCTTTTATTAATGGTATTGTATTGTCATTATTAAATTGAATAGTTATTTTTCCATTTACATTACCAGTAAGTTTGGTTTCACCGTCATTTGGTATTGGTAGCCTAGATAGATTAATGTTTTTTAAGGTGATACTTGTATCGGTATTTTTAGCTAACAAAAATTGCTTATCAAGGCAAATGCTTGACTTTCCATTAATCCAGCAATGAGCATTAATTGTTGGGATTTGATTATTAACATCATAAGATAAGTCAACAGATTTAGCTAATTGCCAACTGTTATTTTTGTTTAAATTGAGTAGCGCACCTGAAATGGTTCCGTTCCACTTTGTGCGTTCTTTATCAAGTTTTCCTGTTAACGATGTTTTTAGTGATGCAGGTTCACCATCAATATTAACGGTTAATATATGTTGGCTTTCACTTCCAGTTAAATCTACATTTAATTTTTTTATAGTTTGGCTTGAAAGTTCTATTGATTGCCCAGTGAGTTTAATGTTGCCACTGGCCTGTTCTTTATACTCAACTTTACCGGTAAGATTAGCTTTAGCTACTTTGATAGTATTAAAAGACAGTGAATTAATGGCTAAATTAGTATCTATAATTGCATTATCATGTGTGCGATTAAGTTTTATATTACCCACAATTGAACCTTGCATATCATCAACTATTAACGATAATGATTCGAGATTTAGCTTAGCCAGTAAGTTGCCTTTTTCAGCTGAACCATTTAAATCGATCTGATTTTTACCCCAATTGATTACAAAATTATTTGCAGTGGCTAAGTTTTCAGAATCAACATATACGTTACCAGATGCTAAAAAATTAGCATGGTTAATATTACCTTTTAGTTGTAGATTGGAAAAATCAAACGTCCATTTATCTTTGTCTAGTACGCCTGTAGTTTTAAATTGACCATTTAATCGAATCGGATAGTTAGGTAGTTCTTTGTACATATCAACATTATTTAGTTTTATGTTGATATCCCATTGTAATGCTTGTGGCCAACTTATATTTCCATCTATATTAATTTCACCTTGAGGTAATTTAATGATTCCATGATCAATGCTTGCCTCTTGATTAGTTCCTTTGCCAGCAATATCAAACGAAGTATTAATTAATTCTTTCCCTTCAATAATACCTTTGGCCGACATTTGAAACTGCTTTACATTACCATTTATTGATGTGGAAAAATTATTTAATTGATATTGTGCTTGCCCTTCAATTGGCCATTGAATATGCTTACCTTCAATTTGAGTGATTACAGGTAAGTATTTTTCAATAAAATTGATGTGTCCACTCATCACCATTTGATTCGAACCATCAAGGTTTATGTTAGCTAACAACTCACCAAGTAATTTTCCTGAAAACTGTGCATCAAGTCGATTTTGTTCGGTATTTGCTTTTATTAAAGCTAATATAGGCCAGTTATCGTGTAATGTGATTTCGCCTGAAAGTGAAACATGTCCGCTAGCATAGGGAGTTATAGCATCTGTATCTAATTGTTTTATAATAATACGGCTATTAACAATATTGGTTTGAATTGTAACGTTATCAAATAGGTAATCATGCCCCCCCATATGTAATAGCCAGTTTGTCCCTCTTAAACTAGTTACATTAATATCTAATGGAATATTAACTTGAGGCAATGATTCAATCAGTGGTTGATTAAAAAGTTGGGCGATTTTTTCATTAAGTGCGATATCTGTATCGGACGTTTTTACTGGTACATTTGCTGCTTTATTATCTGTAAAAATAGCATTCAACCCTGTAGCAACAGCAGGATAAACATGAATCTGATTATTAACCCATGTGGCTTTACCCGTGAAGTCAGACATTCCAAATTGCATATCATCAACAGTGACTTTTACATTAGTAAGGTGTGTGCTGTTAAGCTCTATAGGTAATGGAGTTTTGAGAACAAAATGTTGCTCTGCGGTGGTAGTATCAATAGTAGTTTCACTTGGTGAACTTTCGATTTCTTTAGTGTTAATTGAAACATTTACACCATTGGCATTGAATTGATTGATGCAGACTTCAGTCTTTAATAAACAAAGTCCTGTGAGTGAAAATGAAGCATCATTAACTTGAACATTAATACCCGGTAATTCAAGCGAAAGTCCTTGTATATGCAAATCATGAAAGGTGCCTTCAACTTGAGTTATTTTTAACTCAGGTAGAAATTTATTTAAAACATAGGTGGTTAGTTTTACACCAAGACTGGTGTATATAAACAAAATAACAAAAACAATTAGAAAGGCGATAACAGATAAAATGGCGATGCTTCGCTTTTTCCATTTACGTATCCGCTTTAATTTTTTTACTTTTTTAATTCTAGCTGAATATTTAGTCATATTATAATTCGCTTCCTAGGCCAATGTATAGGTGAATTGAACCTGTATCTTTGTTAAGTGGTGTTGCTAAATCGACCTTTATTGGCCCAACCGGAGAAGCCCAACGAATGCCAAAACCAGTTCCTGTATAAAATTTAGTTTTATCAACTTTATCTATAGCTTCACCTGTATCTACAAATGCAGCTCCCCACCATGATCCAGATAAATTATATTGATATTCAAGTGAACCAGTGATGAGTTTAGAAGCTCCTTTTAATTTACCTTTTTTATCCTTAGGCGAAATAGACTGATAACTGTAACCTCGAATACTGCGTTCACCACCAGCAAAAAATCTAAATGATGGTGGAACACGGTCAAAATTGCTCGCTTGTATAATGCCAAAATTGCCACGAGCTATAAATCGATGCGATTTTTTTAAGGAGCGAATCCAAGTTTGTTGTGCTTGAAATCGCACTAGATTAATATCTGAACCTAATACTTCTCCAGCTGATTCAACAGAATAACGTTGTGAATCGCCCCACATTGCTAATAAATTACCATCAGAACGGATTCTTGATATGCTAAGCGATGGGTAATACAAGAATGTTTTAAAACTTGAATCACCTTGGGTAAAGTCATCATTTAACACATTTAACCCTAATGAAGTTTGCCATCCATAAAAATTATCCCAATTACGTAAAGCCCCGAACGTATAAGAACGTGAGTAGGTATCATTATTATCTATCTTTTTATAACCACCTTGGATAGTGTAATATTGCTCTAAAGGTGATTTTTTTAAAGGGATTTTGTAACTCATGGTCACCAATTGTTCTGGCGAAGATAGTGATAAGTTACTTTGAAAACTTTGCCCTCGACTATTGATCCAAGGTTTATTCCAACCAATCTTACCATGCACGCCGTTATCTGTTGAAAAGCCCAACCCTAAGTCCATATTATTTTTTTTTCGGGGTGAGGTTTCTACATCAATGGGAAGAACTCTATCTTCGGTTAGATGAGGAAAATCTGGGACAACAACCACTGAATTAAACCAGTTTGTAGAAGTAAGGCGTCTATTTAATAATGATAATTGTTCAGCTGTATATTCCTCACCGTCTTTAAATGGCACAATATTAGCTAAATAGTCATCACGAATTTTGGCATTATGAAAAGTAACTTTACCAAATCGATATCGCCTACCTGTTGTATAATCAATATTCCAAAAGGCTTGATGATCAGACATAGATACAGCTAATTGATGTTTAGGCATATTGGCATCAAAGTAACCTTTTTTTAGTGATAAATTTTGCAGGCTTTTCTTAAATGATTCATAAATACCATGATTTAACACATCGCCAATTTTTGGTAAGTTGTTTTTAAGTAAATATTGAAAATCAGGATCTTGTTTCCCCTCACCAGTAATATTAATATTAAGCTGCTCAACTAATACGGGTTCGCCAGGTGAAACGTTAACAACAAGAACTTTTGGGTTTTGTGCGTTATATTCAAAGCTAGGAGAGTAGTAACCCAATGCACGTAATGCTTTTTTTGTTTCGCTTTCAAAATAACGCTTAAAATTTGGAGTATCACTAACTTTGTCAGGTGTAATTAATGAAGTTCGTGCCTCAACATTATCTGCAAGATCGCCTTTTAATCCCTTAATGGATAACTTCATGTCAGCATAACTTGTCGTAGCTGTCATAACTAAAAGTAAACCTAATGAACAGGAGAATCGAGACACATATACCTCGTATAATATTAAGATTCAAGTAAAGTTACATGACCGATAAAAGGTAAGTGACGGTAGTGCTGAGCATAGTCAATACCATAACCCACAACAAATTCATCAGGAATTGAAAATCCGATATATTTAACTGGAACGTTTACTTCACGGCGAGAGGGTTTGTCTAATAGCGTACAAATTTCAATACTGCGTGGATGGCGCAATTCTAAAATAGCCATGACTTTGCTAAGAGTATTACCTGTATCTATAATATCTTCGATAATTAATACATCTTTATCACGGATATCCTCATCTAAGTCCTTTAAGATTTTAACGTCACGGTTACTAATCACAGCATTACCATAGCTTGATGCTGTCATAAAATCAACCTCGTGCCCGACAGTAATTGCTCGACTCAAATCGGCCATAAAAATAAAAGAGCCACGTAAAAGTCCAACTAAAATAAGTTCATTTTGGCTATGTTGATAATCTTGACTTATTTGTTGGCCTAGCTCAATTACACGTTTTTGGATATCATCAGTAGATATCATCATTTCTAATGTGTGTTTTTTCATTAATAATGCTCAAATTAAATTTTTAAAAAATTAAATGAGATTCTAGCAATTTTCCTTGGTAAAAAGAATAAGCGAACCCATTTTTTATTAAACTAACATGGGAATAGATTTTTGTTTTTTATACTCAAACACCTAGTTACCTGAAACTTTTTGACAACAATTTTTAGTCACTTTTTTTTGTAAACGCCGTTTTTTAAAAAAATCACTCAAAATAGTACTACATTCGTTAGTTAACACTCCACCTGTTACTTCTGCATAATGGTTGATGCCTTGCTGAGCAAGAATATCGATAAAAGAACCTGCTGCGCCAGTTTTGTAATCACGTGCACCATATACTACGCGTTTAATACGACTATGTATAATGGCTCCAGCACACATAATGCAAGGCTCAAGAGTGGTATACAGAGTTGTATTAATCAATCGATAGTTATTCAAATATTTACCTGCTTGTTCAATAGCCATCATTTCAGCATGCGCAGTGGGATTATGCTTACTAATGGGTTGATTAAAACCTTCACCAATAATTTGATTATTTTCATCAACAATCACCGCGCCGACTGGGATTTCTCCAAGCAATTCGGCGCGTTTAGCAAGCACTAGTGCATGTTGCATCCAAATTTCATCTGACATTTTCAAATTACAAATTATTGAGATTTAGAACATCACGCATGTCGTATAAACCAACTGGCTGTTTGGCAAGCCAGAGCGAGGCTCGAACAGCACCATTAGCAAATGTCATGCGGCTAGATGCTTTATGACTAATTTCAATGCGCTCGCCAATATCGGCAAAGATAGCGGTATGTTCTCCTACTATGTCACCTGCTCGGATAGTTGCAAAGCCAATAGCGCCTTGTGGTCTTTCCCCTGTATGACCTTCACGACAGTAAACTGCACGATCTTTTAAGTTGCAATCAAGTGCATCTGCAATTGCTTCACCCATAGCTAATGCTGTACCAGACGGCGCATCAACCTTGTGACGGTGATGAGCTTCAATAATTTCGATATCAGTATAACCGCCCATAATTTTGGTGGCTTTTTCCAACAATTTTAGCACTAAGTTAACACCGACACTGAAGTTTGCGGCAAAGACAATGGCAATGTTTTTAGCTGCATCAGCAATAGCTTGTTTACCTGCATCATCAAAACCAGTTGTGCCAATGATTATCATTTTTTTATTTTCAACACAAAAAGCTAAGTGGGCGAGTGTACCTTCAGGTCGCGTAAAATCGATCAATACGTCAAATTGATCTTTAGCTTGTTCTAGATTATCGGTGACTTTAATGCCACAAATACCGATCCCTGCAAGCTCACCTGCATCACTACCAATTAGTGAGGAACCTGCTCGTTCAAATGCTGCTCCTAAGGTAACCCCTTTGATTTGCGAAACAGCTTGGATAAGTTGCCGTCCCATTTTGCCACCAGCACCAGTGATCGCAATACGAATCATGTTTGTTGACATATAACTTTCCTTAACTTTTTGTGAATATAGATAAATAAATATTATAGCGGAAAATAAATAACTTATACACATCGACTAAACTTAAATGCTAGAATTTTTGAACCGTTTTCTATAAAAAATAATCAGGAGTTTATTATGCGATCTCCGTGGTATTTTGGTTGGAATATTGTTATTGCGGCCTCCTTTCTAACTTTACTTTCTAGTGGATTAAGAATGAGTATGGGGGTTTTTTTTCTGCCCATTGCAAATGATCTGAATTTTAGTCGTAGCGTACTTTCTGGAATCATTGCTATAGGTATGCTTTTCTCTGGAATTGCTATGCCAATATCGGGATATTTAGTCGGTAAATATGGTACTCGTTTTGTCCTAATATTAGGTTCCATCATTATTATTATTTCTACTGTTTGGTCAGCTAACTCAAATGATTATTGGAACTTTTTTCTATCTTTTGGTGTTGCGTTATCTTTTGGTACTTCCTTTGTTGGTTCTGTCAGTTTTACGCCCATTGTGGCACGTTGGTTTATCAAGCGTAGAGGATTGGCTTTATTTATTTTATCAACAGGAAGTATGGCAGGTATTGCAGTGATGTTACCTGTTTTTGCTTTCTTCATTCCTATTTATGGATGGCAAACAACGCTAATTTCATTTGCTGTGATTTTTATGATTATCGCTTTGCCTATTGCTTTGTTTATTATGAAAGATAATCAATCTGAAATCGAAGTCTATAGTATAGAGCCTGTTATCAATCAAAAAATAGAGTCTAGTATCAAACTTATAGATGTGTTAAAAACACGTCCATTTTGGCAACTGAGTTTTGGACTTTTTACCTGTGGCTTCAGTATGAATTTATTAGGAACACATGGAGTCCCAATGCTTACCGATCATGGATTTGACCCTATCATTAGTTCTAATGGTATTGGTTTGATTGGTTTAGTCGCTATTTTTAGTACCTTAGTTTTGGGTTATTTATCTGATATAGTGCAACGAAAAAACATTTTAATGATGGTCTATTTAATACGAGGTTTAGGTTTTATTGCTCTTGTTTTAGCATCAACTAAATGGCAGCTTTTTACTATTGCAGCAGTGGGTGGTTTGGTTTGGGCTGGTGCTTTGTCGATGTCTGGAGCCATTACCGCTGATATTTATGGTGTAAAAATTGTGGGACTACTTTCAGGATTAACCTATTTGGGACATCAAATTGGTGCGATGATTGGTTCATGGTTAGGTGGATGGGCTTATGATCATTTACACACTCATTTAGTTGCGTTTGGTACGGCGAGTATTTTATTGTTACTGGCGGCTTTTAGTGCTTATCATCTTCCTAAACGATAATCGTTCAAAACAAATGGACGCCAAGTAGCGTCCACTCTTGCTTATAAAACTTTTAGTAATTCAACATCAAAAATTAATGCACTGTATGGTGGAATTGATGCGCCAGCACCTTGAGCACCATAAGCTAATTCTTGAGGAATATATAAACGCCATTTTGAACCTTCAGGCATAAGTTGTAACGCTTCAACCCAGCCTTTAATCACACCATTGACTGGAAACTCAGCAGGTTGTCCACGTTCAACAGAACTATCAAATACTGTGCCATCAATTAGTTTCCCTGTATAATGAACTTGCACGCGATCGGTTGCTTTAGGTAATGCGCCATCGCCTTGTTTGATGATTTCGTATTGTAAACCTGATTCAGTCGATTTAATGCCATCTTTTGTAATGTTTTCTGCTAGAAAATCTTTACCTGCTTGAGCAATTTTTTCTGCTTGTTTGGCCTTCTCTTTGGTTGCTTGTTCATGCACATGGCGTAATGCTTCATGTAATTCTTGTAAAGGTAGAGCAGGTTGATTACCCGATAATACATCTTCCATTGCTAGTTTTAATGCGTTGAGTTCTAAATTATTTAAGCCAGATTCTTTTAGTTGTTGTCCTATTTGCAAACCGATAGCATAACTTGCTTTTTGATCTATAGTTTCTAGTTTCATTTTGTACCTTTGATGTTTAAAAATAGTGTCTATTATGACAGTATTAAGTTGGTTGATACAAGAATAAAAGTCAAGTGATAATTTATGTTAGGACCTACTGATATCAGAATCATTATCTAACTGTAGAAGAATTTATTAATTTGGCTAGCACTTATGAAAAATATCAGCGATAATATATATCATTATTTTTTTATGGATAAAGTTAGATGCTGTTTCGTAAGTTTACCTCTTTTACAATTGTAGCGAGTGTTTTATTAACTGGTTGTTCGGTTGTTGATCGTTGGGTATATCGACCTGATATTAACCAAGGTAATTATGTAACACCAGATGCTATAGACCTATTACAAGTTGGTCAAAATAAAGAACAGGTTGTATTTATTATGGGGTCACCAATGTTAACTTCTGTCTTTGGTGATCGTGTTTGGTATTATGTTTTCCGTCAACAACCGCAGCATGGCGCTGTTAGTCAAAGAACCTATGTTGTCTATTTTGATGAAATGGGTATTGTAAAGGATATCAAAACTTCAGAGCTAGCAGGTTCTAAATCATTAGAAGAAATGAATAAACAAGGTATATCAGATCCAATTGATACAAAATCTGATGATGATACTCCTGAATCTTAATTAAAATATAAAATAAAAGCCTCTTTAAAAAATGAGGTTTTTATTTTGGTTTAGCTACGGCTATTGATCTTTTGTATTAATTATAAGCTTATTTATACATTTTTAGCTACATCATACAACTGCCAATGTGACCATACTAATATAAATTCTCGACAACTTATTGTTACGATTGCTATACCTAAATAATGTTTTATCTTATTTGTTGACGAGGATCATTATACTCATCTTAAATATTTAGAATTTGCTACTGTAGATTTACAATCAGGTTATTTTAATCATGAGTTGTAAACAACTCGGTATTTTCCTGCAACTTATCAGTTAAAATTAATTATTCAATTGTGGGACAAGGCAGATTCTGTTATACTGCATTCCCGTCTGATTCTTATTTGTTATATTGGTTTTTATGCTTTAAAAATCGATACAACATTGTTCTTATAAATTAATAATGGTCTGGTATTAATGGTCACGAATTATATTTTTGTTACAGGCGGTGTCGTTTCTTCCCTTGGTAAAGGCATTGCCGCAGCATCACTTGCTGCAATCTTAGAAGCCCGCAATTTAAATGTCACCATGCTCAAACTTGATCCCTATATTAATGTCGATCCGGGCACAATGAGTCCTATTCAACATGGTGAAGTGTTTGTGACTGAAGATGGTGCAGAAACCGATCTTGATTTAGGTCATTATGAACGTTTTATTCGCACTAAAATGACGCGAAAAAATAACTTCACTACAGGGCGCATTTATTCTGATGTATTACGAAAAGAGCGACGTGGTGATTATTTAGGGGCTACGGTTCAAGTTATTCCTCATATTACTAATGCAATTAAATCACGTGTAATTGATGGCGCAAAGGGGTTTGATGTCGCAATTGTTGAAATTGGTGGTACTGTTGGTGATATTGAATCACTTCCGTTTTTAGAAGCGATTCGTCAATTAGCGGTTGATGTTGGTCGTGAACACACATTATTTATGCACTTAACCTTAGTACCTTATTTGGCCTCTGCAGGTGAAGTCAAAACCAAACCTACGCAACATTCAGTAAAAGAGTTGCTGTCAATTGGTATTCAACCCGATGTGTTAATTTGCCGTTCCGATCGCATTATTCCTGCTCATGAACGAGCTAAAATTGCACTATTTTGTAACGTGCCTGAGCGTGCAGTGATTTCACTTAAAGATGTCGATTCTATTTATAAAATTCCGGCATTATTAAAATCACAAAACTTAGATACTTTTGTTTGTAAACGTTTCAATCTTGATTGTAAAGAGGCCGATCTTTCTCAATGGGAACAAGTCATTTATGAAGAAGCGAACCCAGTTGGTGAAGTGACTATTGGTATGGTGGGTAAATATATTGCTTTACCCGATGCCTATAAATCAGTGAATGAAGCATTAAAACACGGTGGATTAAAAAATCGTTTAACGGTGAATATCCGTTATATTGATTCAGAAGATCTTGAGTCACGTGGTACTGATTTACTAGAAGGTTTAGATGCTATCTTAATTCCTGGTGGATTTGGTTATCGTGGTGTTGAAGGCAAAATTATGGCCGCTCGCTATGCACGTGAAAACAAGATCCCGTACTTAGGTATTTGCCTTGGTTTACAAGTGGCTATGATCGAATATGCGCGTAATGTTGCGGGTATTAAAGATGCTAACTCAACCGAATTTGTTAAAGATTGTGCAAACCCAATCATTGCTTTAATCACAGAATGGAGCGATGAATCGGGCAATGTAGTACAGCGTAACGAAAACAGTGATTTAGGCGGCACAATGCGTTTAGGTTCACAAATTTGCCATTTAGAGCCAAATTCATTAGTATACGATATGTATAAAAACGAATCTATTACCGAGCGTCATCGACATCGTTATGAAGTAAATAATAATTTATTACCTGAAGTGGTTAAAGCTGGGTTAAAGGTCACCGGTCTTTCAACGGATAGAAAGTTGGTTGAGATTATCGAAATCCCAGATCATCCATGGTTTGTTGCGTGTCAGTTCCATCCAGAATTCACATCAACACCACGAGATGGACATCCACTATTTAGTAGTTTTATAAAAGCTGCCAAAGCTTATCAAGAGCAGCAATAAAAATAGTTTTAAATTAACATTTGTAATATATCTGTCATATAGAGGAAAATAACATGGCAAAAATCGTTAAAGTACATGGTCGTGAAGTGATCGACTCTCGTGGTAATCCAACAGTTGAAGCCGAAGTTCATTTAGAAGGTGGTTTTGTTGGTCTTGCAATCGTGCCATCTGGTGCGTCAACTGGCTCACGTGAAGCGTTAGAACTTCGTGATGGTGACAAATCTCGCTTTTTAGGTAAAGGCGTATTAAAAGCGGTTGAAAACGTTAACGGCCCAATTGCTAAAGCTGTAGTGGGTAAAGATGCGTTAGATCAAGCCGCTGTCGACCAAGCTATGCTTGACTTAGATGGAACTGATTTTAAATCTAATTTAGGTGCTAACTCAATTCTTGCTGTATCTTTAGCAACGGCTAAAGCAGCTGCAGCAGCTAAAGGTGTTCCTCTTTATCAGCACATAGCTGATCTTAACGGCACTCCAGGTCAATATTCAATGCCATTACCAATGATGAACATCATCAACGGTGGTGAGCACGCTGATAACAACATTGATTTACAAGAATTCATGATCCAACCTGTTGGTGCTAAAACAGTTCGTGAAGCAATCCGCATGGGTTCTGAAGTATTCCACAACTTAGCAAAAGTATTACACGCTAAAGGTATGAATACTGCAGTTGGTGATGAAGGTGGTTTTGCTCCTAATTTAGGTTCAAATGCTGAAGCATTAGCATGTATTAAAGAAGCGGTAGAAAAAGCAGGTTATGTTTTAGGTAAAGACATCACGTTAGCGATGGACTGTGCGGCTTCTGAATTCTATAACAAAGAAACTGGTAAGTATGTATTGAAAGGTGAAGGTAACAAAGAATTCACGGCTCAAGAATTTACTCATTACTTAGAAGGTTTAACTAATGAATATCCAATCGTATCAATTGAAGACGGTTTAGATGAAAGCGATTGGGAAGGTTGGGCTTACCAAACTAAAGCATTAGGTCACAAAATCCAATTGGTGGGTGATGATCTATTTGTAACTAATACTAAAATCTTTAAACAAGGTATTGAAAAAGGTATCGCTAACTCTATCTTAGTTAAAGTAAACCAAATCGGTACATTAACTGAGTCTATCGCTGCGGTTAAAATGGCAAAAGATGCGGGTTATACTGCAGTTATTTCTCACCGTAGTGGTGAAACTGAAGATTCAACAATTGCTGATTTAGCAGTAGGTTTAGCGGCTGGTCAAATTAAAACTGGTTCAATGAGCCGTTCGGACCGTGTTGCTAAATACAACCAATTAATCCGTATTGAAGAAGCTTTAGGTTCAAAAGCACCATTCAACGGTTTAAAAGAAGTTAAAGGTCAATAATTCTTTTTGATAAAAGACGTTATTGCTTAAAAAACGGTGACTAGTTCACCGTTTTTTATTTTCAAATAATTTAAACCTACTTAATGTAGGAATAGTTGCACCGATTAAGGTTGTGTTGTACTCTTAACATTTGATTTTTTTAAGGCTTATTAATAATCAAATATGTATTGATTAATTTAGTGTTCCTATAATAGATAAAATAACTAACTCAATTTAAAGTTCTACTTATGAATAATATTACGAATATGTCTCAGCCAAAAAGTAAATGGCAACTTTTTAACTGGCTTTATACTGGTAAATTACCATTAAACGAATTATGGCTTAATCCGACTTATCGTTATAAGTTTTTTTTTAGAACCTTGTTTTTAAGTCCAATCACCTTAAAATGGCTTGATAAACTAAGGCAGTACCCATTACTCGGCGATTATTTTTCGTGCCAAACAAATTTGCCATGCAAATTACAGCGTCCTTATTTAGCTTCTTGCTTGAGTCAAAAAGCCCGTTATGACGCTTTGGCGTATCACTATGATTTTTTAGCTAAACAACCTGAAAGCGTAAGCAAGGCCTTTTATAATCCGCAATTGCCTTTTGTATTGGCGGATGTAACAGTTAAAAATGAACAAAACATTCAAATAGCAGTGCAAGCCCGTAATAAATTTGCAAGAGAAGGCGAAATCAGCCTTTATTTTTATGATAGTGATGGCATCGACTTAGCCACTTTGACATTTTCAATCGTAGAATATCAAGGTAAGCCAACGCTATTTATTGCAGGATTACAAGGCACAGGACATGATGATGCGCGTACTCGTGTACAAAAAGCGACTAAAGCCTGCTATGGGCTATTCCCTAAACGTGTTGTAGTTGAAGCTGTATTAACTGTTGCTCGTTATTATCAGTTAACTCAAATTGTTGCTGTGGGCAATAAAACACATATATATAACAATTGGCGCTATAATAGCCGCCAAGAGCGCATTTTATCTGATTATGACGATTTTTGGTTAACTCTTGATAGCAAACAAGATGCCAATGGTTTATTTATATTACCAAACCAAATTAATCGAAAATCCATTGAAGAAATCGCCAGTAAAAAACGTTCAGAATATCGAAATCGTTATGCTTTATTGGATCAGCTTCAACTTAATATTGAGCAAAAATTAGCATCATTGACTTAATGATTAGTAGTAACATGTTTAAAACATAGGTTTGATCCAATTATTTAAAAATAAAAATCAGGAATAGTTAAGGAATAAAATATGTATTTTGGTATTCTTATTGCGTTAGTGCCATTGTTTATTGGTTATTTAATTAAGATTAAAAATGATAATTTGATGACCAAGATTAACCAAACATTGAGTTGGATGGTTTACCTTATTTTATTCATTATGGGATCTGAACTTGCACATTTAGATAACTTAACTACAAATTTACAAATGATTTTATGTTATACCGGTGTTCTTTTTATTTGTACATTTGGGGGTAATTTTGTTGTTTTAATTATTTTTGATTATTTTCTTTCTACCAAGGCATATAAAACAGATCAAACTTACGAATCACGTTTTAAAATGATTTTTGAGTCATTGCGTGTTTGTATTGCATTAATTGTTGGGTTTATTTGCGGATTATTTCCATTATTTATTTGGCAATATTCAGAAAGTACCACGCAAGTTGTATTGGTTTTTTTATTGTTTTTAGTCGGTATTCAATTGCGCAGTAATAATATTTCAATTAAGCACATTCTGCTCAATAAAATAGGCATAATTACAACGCTAGTAGTTACGATAAGTGCATTTTTGGGGGGCATTGTTGCGTCATTTGTTTTAGATTTGCCCGCACGAGTTGGTCTTGCTATGTCATCGGGTTTTGGTTGGTATTCGTTATCGGGTATTTTAATGACAGAAGCCCATGGTCCAGTTATTGGTAGTGCTACGTTTTTAAATGATATTCTGCGTGAATTATGCGCAATTATCTTAATCCCAACACTAATTAAACGCTACCAATTAACCACATTAGGTCTGTGTGGTGCAACATCAATGGATTTTACACTCCCCATGCTGCAAAAAGGTGGTGGGATAGCCATAGTGCCTGCGGCTATTGCTCAAGGTTTTTTATTTACATTGATTATGCCGATATTTATTACGTTATTTAACTATGGAGGGTTTGGGTTTTAGCTTAAAAAAAGCAAAGCCTACTTAAACGGAGTAAAAAGGTAATGGGAAAGTATAGTTTATTAAGAGGTAAAGTAAGGCGTTTAAAAATATTGAAAGTAGATCAAGAAAAGGATCACAATAAAAAAACCGAAGACTGTGGTTTTATTGAGTCAATTTTGGGGCTATTTATTATCGAGATGATTGGTGGATTTATTCTAATAACCGCAGCTATATGTAAGTTTGTTTATGAATTCATGCTTAGTTTATTTACTTTTGGGTTACTACAAACCAAGCTATTAAAAGGCACACCATTTGTTTGTTATATCGGTAATGTCAAAGTCAAAGGTAGGCTAGAAAATGTCGCTTTTAAAAATGGTGATTACGTCGAAATGGTCGTCAAACAAATTGATAAGAACAAATATCAAGCTTATGCCGTCCGATTTCCTAAATATCATGCTTTATTTTTCCCTAAAGGAGTTGGTCTTTCGACATTGCAATTGCTGAAATATTGTATGATTGGTGTTGGATCGATAATATTATGTACCGATGGTTTTATTTTCATTAGCGTATTATTCAATCATGAGTGGGATTCTTTAGAAGTGATAGAAATTACCAAAACAAGCTGTATTGGCTTTGTTGCTTTTGTGTTCTTTTTTTTCTTCGTTTTTGGTGGGAGGTTAACTTTTATTTGTAACCGCATTTATGCCACTTTAGGTTATCCAAAACCATGGTTACACAACAGTTGGTATGAAGAATTCTTGTTTTTCAAAATGAATCGTCGTCGGGATCCTGAGCTATTTAATGATCCTCAAACGCCGGAATTTCAAAAAATTAGAAATAAAGATATACAGCCTTCAGCTAATTATTACTGTCGAACACCTATTATACCAAGTTGGGTAAATATTATGGATGAATGATAATTTATAAATTTGATGAACTAAATCTGACTGCAGGTTTAGTGAAATTTTAATTCATATTATGGTGTGCGCACGCGTTTGAAGAAGTCTTAATTACCAAACGGTATAGAATCCTGAATATTTTTTACAAAAATATAATCTAAATTAGGTAAATGCTCATATTGAGTACTCAATTCACAAAAAATTATGCTGTTTGTTTCATGTTTTATATACAATGGTAGTCATGCTATTTAGACTCAAGAGACCGAGATCATTTAGTATTATATATGGTTTGATGGCTAACTATAAAATATCTAGTCAAATCAGTGATGGTTATTTTCTATGATATATGCGCAATATTGCTTGTTGTTGATAAGGTGTTAATTTTGTTTTTATGTCTATTGATTACAGTATTTTCTCAAATTACTAGGGGCTGTTGATCTTT